>JBGCEY010000097.1:0-4592 GCA_045106645.1 Ilumatobacter sp. | reverse complement strand
CCGCTCTTGCGGTCGGTGTTGTTGGCCAGGATGTCAAGCGCTGCGATGTCGCGCAACCGGTCGTGCAGTTCGGGCATCGACTCGTACATCGTGAAGAAATGCTCGCGGTGGTCAGCCACTGCGAACCATTGGAACGAGCCTTCGCCGACGGGGCCGTCGCGCAACACCGTCGGCGGCACCACGTGGAGCCCGAGGAACTCGCTCAAGAGGTAGGCCGCCACCTCGCGTCGATGCAGACCCGGCTCGAAGTCCCACAGGGGCCGCTCGCCACGCATGGGTTTGTAGATCGCCGGGTGCGACTTGCCGTCATGCACCACGTGCACGAGGAACGTGGCGTTCGAGCTGTACGGCATCCGGCCTTCCACCTCGACGTCGCCCTGCAACAGATGCTCGATCGGGTCGGCGACGTCATCGACGCGCAGTTCGACGCCCTGGGGCTCCTCGTGGAGGTCTTCCCCCTCGTCGTGCTCGCCGTCGTCGTACTCGTACTCGTACTCGTCGACCGGTGCTTCGGCTTCGTCGTTTGGTTCTTCTGTGAGATCCGACACGAACGTCAATTCATCCTCGGGCACGCATGCCCATCAGGGTCCATCGGGTTCGAGCACCACTGGCACTCGGCGCGCCCGGACTCGATGACCGAGGACGCATGCTGCGCGAACGCAGCTGCCTGTCCGCGTGTGATGTAGATGCGAATGTGACCGCGGTCGGCGTCCTCGTCGACTTCGCCATCCTCATCGACGTCGGCAACCTCTTCGAGCTGCAGCAACACCTTGTCGTTCGAGCGGTCATAACCGAGCCCGATCGGGCCCAGCACGAACACGGCATCGACGGGTTCGGTCAGCTCCATCGCCCCCTGAATGGGTCGGTCTTGAGCCGGCGGAAGGTCTGCCAGCACCTTCTCCAAATATTGCGAGATGGCCGCTGCTTGCTGCTTCTCACACTTCACCGCGAGACGCGTGCCGCTCGCCCTGATCTGCAAGAAGAACGTGCGCGCACCGGGGCGGCCCTGCGTGCCGACCGTGAACTTGTCGACGTCGTCGAACTCGTGAAAGACCGTCATGGAACCCTCAAGCAGGCTTGAGTTCGGTCAGCGGACGGCCGGTCGAGTTGACCGCCAGCACGATCGGGCCGCCGGAGTGCCACGTGATCGCACTCACCGACGCAGGGCTGATGACGATGCGCTGAAACAGGTCGATGTGAGTGCCGAGTGCGTGCGCCACCGCTGCTTTGATCGTGTCGGCGTGCGACACACACACGATGGTGCCGCCGGGGTGGGCGAGGCGGAGGCGGTCGAGCGCTGACACCATCCGGGTCTGCATCTCGGTGAAGCTCTCGCCGTTCGGGAAGCGGAACGTGGACGGCGCCCGCTGCACGGTCTGCCATTCGGGCAGCTTGTTGAGTTTCACGAGCTCCTTGCCGGTCCAATCACCGAAGTCACACTCGAACAACCCGCGATCGATCTTGGTCTTCAGCCCGAGCGCCTTCGAGATCGGCGCAGCGGTCTCCTTGGCTCGTTCGAGCGGGGAGGAATACACGGCCTCGACGCCACTCAGTTCAGCAATTCGGTCGGCCGCGGTCTGAGCCTGGCGATGGCCTTCATCAGCCAAGTGCAACCCCTTGGCGCGGCCGGGCAGCACCTTGCCGGTGGTCGGCGTTTGGCCGTGGCGCACCAGCAGGATCGTGGTCGGCTTCGGCCCGGTGGGCTTCTTGGCCGCAGCTTGCTTGCGTGCGGTCTTCTTCTTGGAGGCGGGGGTCGTCTTGGTCATGTCCGTCATCGAATCTACTGTCGGGAAGCGTGGAGGCGCTCGTCGGGCCAGGTTCGGATTTGCATCGCGAGATCATCGACTGCCGCGCCTGTCCGCGTCTCGTCGAATGGCGCGAACGGGTTGCGGTCGAGAAGCGTGCGTCGTATCGCGACGACGACTACTGGGGACGCCCGATCACGGGCTTCGGTGACCCGGAGGCGCGCATCGTCGTGCTCGGCCTGGCGCCCGCCGCTCACGGCGCGAACCGCACCGGACGCATGTTCACCGGCGACCGATCGGGCGACTGGCTCTTCCGCGCCATGCACCGCGCTGGCCTTGCGAACCAGCCCGAGTCGGTCACTGCCGATGACGGCCTCGAACTCACCGATGCGTGGGTCACGTCAGCAGTGAAATGTGCCCCGCCCGACAACAAGCCAGCTCCCGCCGAGCGCGACGCCTGTAGCCCATTTCTGCAACGCGAACTCGAAGCGTTGGAGCACCGCAAGGTGATCCTGTGTCTCGGAACCTTCGGCTTCGATGCGGCGCTGCGGCACTTCGGCGTACGGCCCAAACCAAAGTTCGGACACGGCGTCGAAGTGGTGCTGGAGAACGGACCGACCTTGCTGGGCTGCTATCATGTCAGCCAGCAGAACACGTTCACCGGTCGTCTCACCGAGCAGATGCTCGACGACGTGTTCACCCGCGCTCTCCAACTCGCCGGCTGATCAGCCCAGCGCATCGGACAGTGCCTGCGCGGCGCTCGCATGAGCTGCTCGGGCTTCACTCATCACGTGGGGCATCGAGAAGAATCCGTGGATCTGGCCGGGAAAGTGCTGGTGGCTGGTGACCACGCCAGCTTCAGCGAGCCTGGCCGCATATGCGATGCCCTCGTCGCGAAGCGGATCGAACCCGGCGGTGATGACGAATGCTGGAGGTCCCGTCGACAGCGTGGCGTCGTCGGCCAGGATCGGTGACACCCGTGGGTCCTGCGGTGTGCCGGCGTCTCCTGCCAAGTAGTGATCGACGAACCACTGCATCGACGAGCGGGTGAGGAAGTAGCCCTCGGCGTTCTCCACATATGAATCGCTACCCATCCGAGCATCGGCCACGGGATAGATCAACAGCTGCAACCGCAACGCCACGTCGGTTTCGAATGCGACCACCGCAGCGAAGTTGGCGCCAGCCGAGTCGCCACCCACGGCAATTCGTCCGGGATCGATGCCCAACGCAGCAGCGTTGGCGTGAGCCCAGTTCGTCGCAGCCGCACAATCGTCGAGGCCCGAGGGGAAGGGATGTTCTGGCGCGAGCAGGTAGTCGACGCTGAGCACCGAGTGACCGGACCGTGCGCACAGCGATTGGCACACCGCATCGTGGGTCTCCAGGTCGCACAGTACGAACCCGCCACCGTGGAAGAACACGAGCAGGCCGGTCGGCTGATCAGGGTCGAGCGGTCGGGGCCGGTAGAGCCGGGCTGGCACCCCGCCAGCGTCCACATCGAACGTCTCGAAACACGGATCCACCACCGGCGGTGCCATTGCGGTTCGAGCACTGCGCGCCTCGACGGGGTCGAGCCCATCGAGCGGCGGCGCTCCGGCCTGCGCCATTGCATCGATCACGAGCTGGGCCTCGGCGTTCAGCGGCATCCCCGCATCCTGGCAGTAGCCTTTCGACCCTGTGAAAGCGAACGAAGCAACGACCATCGACGCTGCATCGCCAGCACCTGCAACCGAGCAGGAGTCACCTGCCCGCAGCCGCCGTCGTGTGGCGGCAATCGGCGTGGCCGCGCTGTTCGGCCTCGCAGCGTGCACGTCTGACCCCGGTGCAAACCGTGTTGCCAAGGACATCGTCGAAGCTCAGGCAATCGCCGCCGAAGAGGCAGGCGAGGACTTCGACGAAGAGTGCATGCTCAACGTGCTCGAGGAAGACTTCAGCGACGACGACCTCGCTGCGATCACCGACGACTTGAACAGCAGCAACGAAGACACCCGCGGCGAAGGCCAAGTGGCTCTCGATGCGTTCGAAGCAGCACTCGCTGCCTGCAACTGAGTCCGTTCGGTCAGATCCGGCGATTCCTTCGCCGACTCGCCCTCGTTGCTCGAGACGACGTCGGCTCCTGATCCCCCGAATCTGACCTCACTCTGCTGCTACGAGACTCTGCTGCTACGAGTCGGATGGCTTCGCCGGCTCTTTTTCCTCTGGCTTCGGCGCCTCGCCTTCGGCTGGTGGCTTCGCCGTTGCGGCCGCAGCCTTCTTCTTCTTGGGTGGCGGCACGCCGATTGCGGGGGCCGGGTCCACGGTCTTGGGCCAGCGACGCCGACTGACGATCGACAGCAACCGCAGCAGGCGCATCGCCGTTTCGTCTTCTTGCGCCGGGCGGGCTTCGATCACACCGTCTTTGATCATCCGCTCGATGATCTCTTCACCCAACTCGGTGCGTGCAATCGTGAGCGTCCAGTCGTTGCTCTCGCCGATGCCGCCGGTGGCGATGTCGGAGTGCTCGGCTGCGAAGTCTGGGCAGGTGGTGCAGCCTTGACGCGTCCAGGCGTGGCATTCCTTCAAGTTGATCTCGTGGTACGAGCCGTCCTTCATCCAGATCTGGAAAACGCCCTTGATGTTCATCTTGACCATGTCCTGCTTCTTCAGGCCGTACTTCGCCTCGAAGAGCTCCTCGAAAATCGCGTCGTCGAACGTCTTCGAACACAGCAGCCCGATGTTGAACAGGAACGGTTTGGACACCTTGCCGGCCTTGCGATCCCACATGACGGGCGGCGACGAGGTCTGGCAACCCATACCGACCAGTGCCAAGCGTTCGAAACCGCGCTCCCTGGCCTCGGGCAGCGCCAGCGG
>JBGCEY010000096.1:0-44946 GCA_045106645.1 Ilumatobacter sp. | reverse complement strand
GGTTTCTCACGTGTTACGCACCCGTTCGCCACTAAGTCTTCCGGAGCAAGCTCCATGGACTTCGTTCGACTTGCATGTGTTAAGCACGCCGCCAGCGTTCATCCTGAGCCAGGATCAAACTCTCCAACAAAAACGTGGCTCCCGAAGGAGCAACGAAATGTCAGCGAGCGCTGCGAGCGAGATGGAATTTCTCGTGATCTCACAGCACGTGGCTGATTTGGCCGTTCGTGTTGACCCACACCGAAGTGGGGATCGTGACGAGCGGCCGGTATCCGTGTTGCTGCCGGCAGGGATGCCGACAGCAGAATTGACAAGACAGTCTCTCGCAGACCCCCGAAGGGTTCTGACTGGACTGCCCGCGTTTGCGTTCTGTCTTCTCTTCTGTTTTCAAGGAACCGAGTGGAATGCACCTTACGCTGGGGTTTTGCCCGAGCGGGGTGTTGATTCCGTTGCTTTTCCGGTGGCTACTGCCTCCGTGAAGCGAGTAGCTAAGCTAACCGGAGCGGGCGAGCGCCACAACCTCGCTTCAGGAAAAGATCCGGAGGAGGTGGTGGAGCTTCTTTCCCCGCCGCAGCAGAAGGTACTCTCCGTGGAGCCGCAAATGCTCGCTGAGCTGGGCATTTGCGTCGATCTTGACCCCGTTCACCGAGTAGGCATTCTCGCCCAAGCTGCGACGGGCGTCACCCTTGGAACTCGCAAGTTCCGTGGACACCAGCACATCGAGCGTGTCGGCGAGTTCGTCTGCCCGCAGCTCCGTGTATGGCAACTCCGCCGAGAGCACCTCGAATGCCGACTTCGAAGCGCCGGTCGGATCCTTGGCAAACAGCAGGTCGGCCGCTTCGTTTGCACTGACAGCAGCGTCGGCGCCGTGAACGAGCGAGACGACGTCGTCGGCAAGCGTCCGCTGTCCAAACCGCTTGAACGGTTCTGCGAGATGCTCTGCTGCAATCCGTTCGATCTCGTCGACCGGTCGCAATGAGAACGTCAACAGCTGTTGGCGCACATCGGCATCGGCTGTTTGCATCAGGTGTTGGCGCAGCGCATACGGGCTGGTCTTGCCAGCATCGAGCCACACTCGCGCTCCCGCCGTCTTGCCGAGCTTGGACCCATCGGCAGCGGTGAGCAGCGGCCACGAGATGGCATGCACCGTCGACCGACGCTTGCGGCGAATGAGATCGACGCCCGAGATCATGTTCCCCCATTGATCGGAACCTCCGATCTGGATCGAGCAGCGCTCGTGGTCGTGCAGCCAGAGGTAATCGTTGGCCTGCAGCAACATGTAGCTGAACTCGGTGAAGCTGATGCCGTGTTCGGAGCTGATCCGGACCTTCACGCTGTCACGAGCCAGCATTTGATTGACGGTGACGTGCTTGCCGACATCGCGAAGGAACTCGAGGATCGAGATCGGCTGCGTCCAGTCCCGATTGTCGACGAGCACCCCTCGGTCGGCGTCGGTGAGGTCCACGATGCGCCCGAGTTGCGCCTTGATGCTGGCCACGTTGTGGTTCAACGCAGCGTCGTCGATCAGGTTGCGTTCCTCCGACTTGCCACTCGGGTCGCCGATCATGCCGGTCGCCCCACCAGCGAGCGCAATCACCTTGTGCCCTGCATCCTGGAAGCGGCGCAACATCACCAGTCCAATCAGGTTGCCAACGTGCAAGCTGTCCGCAGTCGGATCACATCCGTAGTAAACGCCGACCTGGCCGTCAGCCACCTGTGCGCGCAAGTGCTCGAGGTCCGTCGAGTCGTGGATCAGGCCACGCGCCTCGAGGTCTGCGATCAAGTCGTCATCCACCAATTGCACGTCGAGCGTCATATCACGATGACAGTAGTGTCCGCGCGGTGTCCGACCCCTCGAACCTTTCCGAGATCCAGCGGCAATTCAGCACCCACGCGGACACCGCATTCTCACGCGCTCCACTGAATGCCGCCCTGGCCGCATGTATCGCTCGCGATGCCTCGTTGTACTCGCTGCTCGCGCACGCTCCCAACGAGCAACAACTTCCGGTACTGCTGCTCGCTGCGATCCACTCGCTCGTCCTGCGCGAACCGACAGCGGCGCTCGCCGAGTGGTACCCGAACATCAGCGCCGCGCCACGTCGGCCCGACGATCCCGCACTGTGCAACACCCTGGCCAGCTTCGTGAGCGTCCGTGAGGCAGAGGTCAAAACCCTTGTAGAACGGCGCACCGTTCAAACGAACGAGATCGGTCGCTGTTCGCTGTTGCTCCCCGCCCTCGCGCTGGTCGACGCCGAACTCGGCCCGCTCGCTCACCTGGATGTGGGCGCGAGCGCAGGGTTGAACACGCTGCTCACCTCGTTCAGCTATCGCTACGACGACGGCCCGCGTCTCGGCGACGGGGGCCCGGTACTCAGCTGTTCGACACGCGGTACCGGTCCGGTCCCGCGACAGATGCCACGAGTCACCACGAGCCGCGGCCTCGATCCGAATCCGCTCGACGTCACCACCGACGACGACGCAACGTGGTTGCGAGCGTGCTGTTGGCCTGACCAAGCAGATCGGTTCGAGCGGCTCTCCCAGGCGGTGAGGATCGCATGCTCGACACCTCCGGACGTCAGGGTGGCCAACGCGGTCGATGACGTCCGCGCCCACCTGCTCGACCTCGCCCAGTCGGGCCATCCCATCGTGACGACCTCGTGGGTACTGAACTATCTGAGCCCCCACGAGCGAAACGCCTTCATGACCGAACTCGATGCTGTCGGCCACGAACTCGACCTCAGCTGGGTGTTTGCGGAGTCTCCGGCGTTGACTCCAGAACTGGGTCACCATCGATCGGTTGCTGACGAGCACACCACTGCCCTTGCGCTCGTGCGTTGGAGGCAGGGGCGGCGATCGATCGACCACCTGGGCGTCTGCCACCCGCACGGGTACTGGCTCCACTGGCAATGAGTCGTCGAGGCCTCGCTACCTTCGAGCGTCATGCGCTCCTTCGACACCCTCACCGATCTGTCCACCATCGAGGTCGCAGAGATCGATGATGCCATTGCCCTGGTCACGCTCAACCGTCCCGATCGACTGAACGCCATCACCTCGGAGATGATCGAAGAACTCGACCGGGTCGTCGCAGCCGTCGACCTCGACCCTGCACTCCGAGCCGTGATCCTCACGGGCGCCGGACGTGGATTCTGCGCAGGCCTCGACCTGATGGAACAGGGGCAGGCACCTGGAGCCGATGGAGTGCGCCCAACCGTTGCCGGATTCATGTGGCAGGACCACCTCGCAACCCTCCACGAACGTATTCACCGATCCCGCAAGCCGTGGATCGCCGCAGTGAACGGAGCCTGCGTCGGTGGCGGGTTCGCAATGGCCCTGGCATGCGATATTCGAACCGCCTCACCCGCTGCGACGTTCGGCGCAGTGTTCATGAAGATCGGCGTGTCGAACTGCGACATGGGAACCAGCTACTTCCTTCCCCGCCTTGTCGGCGCGTCGCGATCGGCAGAGCTCTTGTTGACCGCACGGATCTTTGGCGCCGACGAAGCCAGTGATATCGGCCTCCTCACCGCAACTGCCGATGACCCGATTGCACGGGCGCTCGAGACCGCTCGACTGATCAGAGCAAACGCTCCCTTTGCAACGTGGATGACCAAGGAGACCATGTGGCAAACCGTCGATGCGCCGTCGCTACGTCACGCACTCGACATCGAGAACCGCACCCAGATCATGTGCAGCAGCAACGGCGACGTTGCCGAAGCACGGGCGGCGTTCGCCGAGAAGCGAGCGCCGAACTGGTCCGGCTTGTAAACCGGCCGCGCTTGCGCGAGTCAGGCGTCAGGCGTCAGGAGCTGGTCGGTTGCTTCGCGCAACTCTGCGAACAACACGTCTCCGAAGTTGGCGTCGTACGCGCCTTCGGGGTCGGCACGCACTGCGGCGTCCAGCGCGTGTGCGTCGTCACCAACGAGGATGCGCCACTTGTCGGCGCGCACGCCATCGAGGATGACACCAGCGGCAACGCCCGCTGTCATCGGTGCCATGTCGTGGAACAGCTGGTCAGCGATTTTGCCCAGCTCACGTTCTTCCTCGGTCATGTCGCGCGAGCCGAACTCCATCGAGTTCTGCACGATCGACGTGCCGATGTGGCCCGGCATCACCACCGACGCCTTGACGTGCGGGGCGTTCACGGCGAGGTCGGTCATCAACGCCTCGGTGAATCCCTTCACCGCGAACTTTGCAGCCGAGTACGCAGTGTGCGGGCGATCATTGCCGATCGATGCCCAGAATCCATTCACGCTCGACGTGTTGATGATGTGGCCTTCGTCAGAGGCGACCAAGGCGTCGAGGAAGGCAAGCGTGCCGTAGCGAACGCCGTGAAAGCACACGTCGAAGCACCGCTCCCACGACTCCCTGCTGTCGGTAAACAGCGATCCGCCGCCGCTGAGCCCTGCGTTGTTGAACAACAGATTCACGTGGTCGGCATCGTGCGCCGTGAGCACACCGTCGCGAAATACCTGCATCGCCGCCTCGTCAGCAACGTCTGCCGTATGCGATGAAATCCGAATGTCCGACGCCGGCGCCGCAGCACGGGCAAGTGCTGCAGTCGCGGCCATGTTCGGCTCCGAGACGTCACACATCGACACGTGAGCGCCCGCGGCCGCAAGCTGTACCACCAGCTCTCGTCCCATACCGGTTCCCCCACCGGTGACGACGGCGATCTTGCCAGCGAAGTCTTGCATGATGCCGACCGTAGATGCCTGAGTGGTGCAGCACCGAAGCCGAAGACACCGGTACCGTCGCTGCATGCCGTTGTCCGTGCGCTCATCGGCGCTCACGTTCCTGGCATTCGCCATGCCGATCTCGATGTTCGGGGTGATGTGGCCCGATGTGCGTGATCGATTTGATCAGTCGCTCGGCACCCTCGGCACCGTGTCGCTCGTGTACGGGATCGCAAGAATGTCCACATCCGGGCTCGGACGACGTGCAGCACAGCGCTTCAGTATCGGGTCGTGCTTCATCGTCGGCATCGTGTTGCTTGCGCTCGCAGCATTGCTCACGTCGGGGTCGACAACGTGGCCGATGTTTCTCTGTGGCGTTGCGGCGATCGGCGTAGTGACCGGACTGCTCGATTCCGTCGGCGCAGGAGTGATCGCCACGTTGGGGGACGTGGCGAGCGCTGGAACCATCCACGGCTCGTACGGAGTGGGCGCCACCATTGGCCCGCTGGTGGTTGCGATCGTGCCTGATTGGAGGCTCTCGCTGGTGATCGCTGCAGTCGTTGCCCTCGCGGCGCTGGCTGTCGCGGTCCGCGCCAGGGAGGCGTGGCCGACTGCGCAGATGACAACCAAACGCGTGCACACCGGCCGTCCGCCGCGGCGCGGCACCGTGGTGTCGCTCATGATGTTCTTCGCGTTCGTCTCTCTCGAGGTGACGTTCGGAAGTTGGCTGTTCGTCTACCTCACCGAGAGCCGCTCGATCGGCGACACCGCTGCAGCAGTGGGCGTGTCAGGCTTTTGGGGCGGCACCATGGTCGGCAGGCTGCTGCTGATCTCCGAGCGTTTCCGATCACTGGCCGATCGCGCTGGCATGCCCGCACTCGCCGTCGTCGGCATGTTCGCCACCCTGCTCACGACGATCGTTCCGGGACCAACAGTGATCGCCACCTGTACCACCGTCGGGCTGTCGATCGCCGGAATCGTGCCGACGTTGTCGGCGCACACCGCCGATCGGGTTGGCCAAGAACACGCACAACAGGTGTCGGGGTGGCAACTGCTCTCGGCGAACGTCGGAGCGATCGGGGTCCCGTTCGTCGTCGGCAGGCTCATCGACGTGCACGGAGCCGGGGTGACCGTGCTCGTCGTCGTCATCGTGTTCGCCCTGGGCATCCCGACGTTGACAGCCTCCCGATCGGCGTCGCCGAGCAGTGCGCCGACCACCGCAGCCTGAACGAGGCGCGTTCAGTCGGCGACCAACCCGAACGCTGCCGCAACGACCGCAAGACTGCCAGCCACCACCGGCCGACTCATCGTCAACGAGGTACACGTTGGTCCGTCGCCTGACGCCGATATCCGAACGGCCTGATCACCAAGCGTGATGCTCAGCGCGACACGAACGTTTGCGAGCACGTCGATGGACCAGTGGACTCGTTCGACATCGATCTCGACTGCCAACTCACCAGCGATCGTGTCCACCACATCAGTCCTCCGGAGCCGATCGGTGAAGGGACAATCCGGTGGACCCGCTCCGTCCATCGGGTTGTACGTCCTGACCGTTTCACCCTCGAGCACGACATCGACGTCGAGACCGAACAGCGCGAGGAGCGGCTCCACCAGACCCGACACTCGCTCGACGGCATCGCCGATGTCGATCGGTGGAGCTTCCCAGCGCAGGTAGCTCGTCCGGCCACCCCATCCTCTCCGGAGCTCTCCACCGCAAAGATCTACTTCGACCAGGTCGGGGACCAGGTCGAAGGGATCTGGCCGAGGTTCGATGAGTTCGTCCAGGAGCTCATCGACCGCGGGCTCGGCCAACACTGCGATCTCGTCGGTCGCGGCTCGGATCACCAACCGCTCCAACAATAGTTCGCCATCAGCGGCGCGACGTTTCGACTGAGCGGCTGTGACGCTGGCCTCGAAGATGGTCTGCTCACGGCGTTGGAGGATCAGACGGCTTGTGCTGTCGCCGAGGAAGAACGCCGACATGTCGTTGCTCTGGTACGACGAGAACATCGAGTTCGTGCCGAAGCCCCGGAAGTGGTCCGCTCCGAACACGGCACCGATCCGCTCGAGCCACCGGGCCAAGAGCGTGCGGGCCTCACGAGCAATCCGCGGCGCGATCGCCACCTCGCGAACCACCGCAGGCTCGAAGTCGAGGCTCACGGGCACGAACGGGGCGCGGCTGGGTTCGCCGTGCTCATCGGCGCTCACCTCGACGCCGTCGGGGTGTTCTCGGTACTCGAGCGGCGAGCGATGAGCCGGCACGAGCAACGGCATTGCCTGCGGGAGGGTCAAGCTGTCCGACACGAGCGAAGCCGGGCCGATGTGACGGGTGCAGAACCATCCCGCGTATGGCCGATCACCGTCGACCTCACCACGCCGCATGCGTGCGTTCCAGTCGTGTCCGGCGGCATCGACCTTGAAGAACGTCCGGCCGCCAGTGTCTTTCACGAAGGCCGACCCGCACGACAGACACAGCGGGCGACCGTCTCCGTGATAGCGCTGTTTCCAACGATCCGTACCGAGTTCGAAGGCCGAACGAATCAGCTTCACCACCGGCCCCGTGTCGACCCGTGTGAGACGCAGCAGATTGCACAGATCATCGCTCACATATCCCCACGCCACGAGGTGGGCGCGTCGGCGCCGCCCGTTCGCCAAGGTCACCGCGACGTCGAGGTCGACCTGCACCTCGATGATCGTGTCGGCGTTCAAGTGCAATTGCCGATGGCGCACTTCAATTCGCGTGAGGCCACCGATCGTCGATGACTCACCCGAGAGCGTCACGGTGTCGACCCATGGATCGTCGTCGGGTCCCGATCCACTCACGACCCCAGGGGTGCGTTGTCGAGCTTCGACGAACTCGACGTTCTGCGAGCCGTCGAATGCTCGTGCAACCGCTGGCCCCAGCGTCGCGAAACGCTCACGAATGTCGACGGCGGTCAACCAGTCGATCGGCCACTCGATCCCCCCGCTGCCGTCGACGTCGGCGATTCGGAACCCGCTACCGAGGTCATCGAGCTTCACGACCGGTTCCGCCTCGACCGGTGCCGGCGGGAAGTAGCGAACTCCCTTCATCTCCGCAACGGCCTGGGCGAGCGTCATCTCGCTCGACAGCGATATGGCTTGCTCGAGGTGAATATCGCAGAACCAGCCGTCGTCGGGCTGGTGACCAACAATGCGTTCGTTGCGTTGGCGGTCACTGAACTCGGCGCCCCGCTTCGTCGTCGAGAAACTCACCAGATGGTCTGGGGTCGAATCGAAGCGGTCGTTGCAGACCTCGCAGATCGGCGGCTTCACGTCGTCAACGGTACGCGAAAACGCCATGGTGTGGCGGTGGCTTTGCTGATTCCGATGCGCGGACCGATCGCTGGCTCCAGCGGTGCAGCGACCCCGTCGTCGATGATTGCAACGCCGCTCGCCGTCGGTCCGAGCAGGTCTGCACCGTTCTGAGTGAGGCTGACACCGAGCGCTTGCGCCAGCTTCCCCGGTCCATTCGCGAGTTCCGCGTCAGGTCGACCGTTGCGTCGAATTCTCATCGTTTCCAGGCCTGTCACGGGTCGAAGCGCACGAAGGAGCACGGCCTGACCGTCGCCTTGCCGCCCGGTCACGACGTTCAGACAATGGTGGATTCCGTAGCTCAGGTAGACGTAGAGGTGTCCGGCCGAGCCGAACATCACGGCGTTTCGATCGGTCCGACCGGTGAACGTGTGGCTGGCGGGGTCATCTTCGGTGTACGCCTCGGTCTCCACGATTCGACCTGAGCACACGACTCCCCCAACCTTCGCCACGAGCAACTTGTTCAACAGCTCAGGTGCGACAACCGGAGCATCGCGCTCGAACCACGGTCGGCCGAGCGCACCCATCGCACTCAGCCGAACGACGCGAGATCACGGATCGAGCTGAGCTCGGACGTGACCATCGACCGATACGCCTCGACCTGTGCAGCACGGGCATCGGGGCCAGCAGCACCGGGTGACGTGCGCATCTTCACACCCACGCCGGGCGCCACCAACGCAGCACCTTCGGCACCGAGGAGCGGATCGGCCAACACGAGGTCCGCCAGCGATCCTTCACCGGCGAGGCAGGATTGAACATGGGCGCCGACCACCGCGTGCGCCTCTCGGAACGGCATCCCGTTGCGGACCAGATACTCGGCGAGGTCGGTGGCTGCCATGGTCTCTTCATCCGCCGCTGCCTGCATCACGTCCACGTTGAACGTTGCGGTGGCGATCATGCCCGTCAGCGCTGCCACCGCGAGTGTCACTTGTTCCACCGAGTCGAACAACGGCTCTTTGTCCTCCTGTAGATCGCGGTTGTACGCCATCGGCAGCCCCTTCAGCGTCGCGAGCAGACCGGTCAGATTGCCGATCAGGCGACCACTCTTGCCGCGCGCCAACTCGGCAATGTCGGGGTTCTTCTTTTGCGGCAGCATCGACGACCCGGTGGCGTACCCGTCATCGAGGCGGACGAAGCCGAACTCACCTGACGTCCACAACACCCACTCCTCACCGATGCGCGACAGGTGAATACCGATGAGCGCAAGATCGAAAACCGCTTCGGCCACGAAGTCTCGGTCGCTCACTGCGTCGAGGCTGTTGTCGAACGCTTTTGCGAAGCCGAGATCAGCGGCGTTGCCAGCCGGATCGATCGGCAACGACGATCCCGCCAGCGCGCCCGCCCCGAGTGGTGACACATCGAGTCGCTTGATCGTGTCGAGCAACCGACTCACGTCACGGCCCAGCGCCCACCCATGGGCCATCAGGTGATGCGAAAGCAGAACTGGTTGGGCTCGTTGGAGGTGCGTGTAACCGGGGAGATACGTGTCTCCAGCTTCGAGGGCTTGTTCGAGCAGTGCCTCTTGCATCTCGATCAGACGCAGCGCCACGTCGCGCAACTCTCGACGGCACCACAGACGCAGGTCGGTGGCGACCTGGTCGTTTCGCGAACGAGCCGTGTGGAGCTTGCCGCCAGCGGGAGCGATCTCGGTCACTCGGCGTTCGATTGCGGTATGGATGTCTTCGTCGGTCTCTGCGAATTCGAACGAACCGGTGTCCATCTCGACAGCGACCCGGTCGAGCGCTGCCAACACCGCATCACGTTCGACTTCGCTCAAAAGTCCGACGCGTGCCAGGCCACGCACGTGTGCTTTGGACCCGACGATGTCGTCGCGCCACATTCGCTGGTCGTACGGCAAGCTCACCGTGTAGGCAAGCAGCGATTCACTCGGACCACCGGTGAAACGGCCGTGCCAAAGGGTCTTTGCTTGTGCCGGAAGTTCGCCGTCACGCGCGAATTCGTGTTGATCATCGAGGTCCATGGAAATCCTGTCAGTCGATTCCGGCGAGTTGTTTGAGGTTGTCTGCGAGTGCGGTGCCGTCGGCCGATGCCGACACGCACATGAGCGTGTCGTCGCCGGCAACCGTGCCGATCATGCCGTCGACTCGGCTTCGATCGAGGGCGGAGGCCACCACGTGAGCGCATCCCGGGGGTGTGCGCAGTACGACGATGTTGCCGGACAGCGCGACTTCGGCAACCCACTCCCCCATCACCCTGCGGAGTTGATCGAGTGGCGCAAGCCGATCAGGCTCGAACTCTGGGATGGCGTACACCGTGTTGCCACTGGCAACGCGAACTTTCACCGCTCCGATGTCGTCGAGGTCCCGAGACACGGTGGCCTGTGTGGCGTCGATGCCCTCGGCCGCAAGGAGTTCGATGAGACCGGGCTGGCTGGTCACTTCGCGCTCGCTGACGAGCCGCGAGATCGCGCTCTGGCGCTGCACCTTCGTGGTCATGAGCCTGCCCCCAGGATGAAAGCGAGCGCGGCCCGCGCTGCGTGCATTCGGTTGTGACCTTGCTGAAACACGGCTGACTGCGGACCGTCGATCACATCCGCCTGCACCTCGAAACCGCGGTATGCGGGCAGACAGTGCATGAAGATCGCGTCATCTGCCGCGGCCTGCATCATCGCCGAATCGACTCCGTAGCCCTCGAAGGCTCGACGACGCGCTGCTTTGTCCTGCTCCTGGCCCATCGAGACCCAGGTGTCGGTGTGGACGGCATGTGCACCAGCGACCGCGTCTTCGGGGCGCGTGGTCTGCGCGATGTCGCCGTCGCCGATGAGTGAAAGCCGTTCGAGCTCGACGTCGTCGGCATCGAAGCCGGTCGGACACGCCAAACGCACTCGCATCCCGAGGAGTAGTGAGATCTCTGCGAGTGAACGGGCCACGTTGGCGTAGTCGCCGACGTACGCCACGGTGCGCCCCACGAGCGAACCGAGCCGCTGTTGCATGGTGAGCGCATCAGCAAACGCCTGCAACGGGTGCGACCAGTCCGACAGCATGTTCACGATCGGAACATCACTGCCGTGGGCGCTCACGGCCGCTGCCATTCGCTCCACCGTCGAGTGTTCGAACACGCGAGCCGCAATGACTGCGTGGTACCCCGCCATGATCGCGGCCACGTCCTCGACCGGCTCACGAGTATCGAGGCCCACTTCCTCGCCTCTGGTATACACCGGGTGACCGCCGAGCTGAACAACGGCCATCTCCATGGAGTGTCGCGTGCGATTCGACGGCTTTTCGAAGATCAACGATGCGCCGAGCCCGGTCAGCGGTGCGCCCAACGATTCAATCGGCGCCTCGGCCATATCGAGAATCGCAGCGACTTCATCGACAGTGAAGTCGGTGACGTCGAGTAGATGTCGGGTCACTGTTCTCCTCCGGCCTGCGCCGCTGCGTGCAGCTGGGTGTTGAGCGCGTCGGCGATCATCGCCACCGCTTCGTCCACTTCGTCAGACGTGATCGTCAACGGCGGAAGCAGCCGGATCGTCGAGGGGTTCACCGCATTGACGATCAAGCCCGCTTCGAGCAGATCGATATACGCCTGGCGTGCATCGAGGCCCTCGGCCAACTCGACGCCGAGCATGAGTCCGTGCCCACGCACCCCCTCGACCCCGGCAACCTCGGACAGCGCCGAAACGAGCTGTGCACCACGACTGACTGCAAGCGCCGGCGCATCGATCTCGTGCATCACATCGATCACCGCATTCACCGCTGCGCAAGCGATGGCCGTGCCGGAGTAGGTGCTGCCGTGATCGCCGGGTTCGAACGCTGCTGCAACGTCGGCTCGCGCCCAGCATGCACCCACCGGCATGCCGTTGCCCATGGCCTTTGCGATGGTCACCACATCGGGCTGCACACCAGCGTGCTCGAAGCCGAACCATTTGCCCGTGCGACAGAACCCGGTCTGGATCTCATCGACGATCATCAGCGCACCGACGTCGTCACACAGTGCCCTGATGACCTGCAAGTACTCAGCTGCAGCCGGGTTCACTCCGCCTTCGCCTTGGATCGGCTCGATGAGCACCGCTGCAACGGACCCGTCGACCGCTGCTCGCATCGCGTCGATGTCGCCCCAAGCAACGTGGCGAAAACCCTCGGGCATCGGCTGGAATGGTTCGTGCTTCGTCGGCTGGCCAGTGGCTGCGAGCGTGGCGAGTGTGCGGCCGTGGAAGCTGCCGAGCGCGGACACCACGGCGTGGCGGCCGCGGCCTCCGTGTTTGCGGGCGAGCTTGATCGCGCACTCGTTGGACTCCGCTCCCGAGTTCGTGAAGAACACCTGTCCAGCGTGGCCGGTGGCGTCTTTGAGGAGTCCGTTGACCTTCACCGCTGCTTCGGTCGCCACCGGGTTCGCGAAGAAGTTGGACACGTGCAGCAGTGTTTCGGCCTGGTCCCCAATGGCCTCGGCAACGGTTGGATTCGAGTGTCCGAGTGACGCCACTGCGAGCCCGGCGAGGAAGTCGAGATATCGCTTGCCGTTCGAGTCCCACAGTTCGCTGCCGCGACCGCGGTCGAACATGATCGCCGGCGGTCCAAAGACCGGCATGAAGGGGCACGCGTCGATCGGGGCGTGTGTGAATGCGTGGGACTGTGTCATGAGGGGGTCACCATGGTTCCGATTCCGTCGTCAGTGAACAATTCGAGCAACAAGACGTGAGCAATGCGCCCGTCCAGGATGTGTGCGCCTTTGACGCCGCCGCGAACTGCCTGCTGACAGCTTGCGACCTTCGGGATCATTCCGCCGGCGATCGTGCCGTCGGCGATCAATTCGTCAAGGTGGTCCGCCGTGGTCCGACTGATCAGGCTTGCGGCATCGTCGACGTCGGAGCGAAGCCCTTCGATATCGGTGAGGTACACCAGCTTTTCCGCATCGAGCGCCTCGGCGATCCGACCCGCAACGGTGTCCGCGTTGATGTTGTACGCCTGGCCCGACTCGTCGGAGCCGATGGTGGCGATGACCGGGATGAACTCGTCGTCCATCAACCCGGTCAGGACGCCAGGATTGATCTCGGTGACGTCACCAACGAATCCCAGCTCAGGATTGCGAGCGGTGGCGCGAATCAGCCCGCCGTCGACACCGGACACGCCCACCGCATAATTGCCGTGAACGTTGATTGCCGACACCACCTGCGGGTTGACCTGGCCCTTGAGCACCATCCGAGCAATGTCGACCGTTTCGGCATCCGTCACCCGGAGCCCGTCGACGAACTCGGACTCTTTGCCCAGCCGTTGCATCAGCGCAGAAATCTGCGGGCCGCCACCGTGCACCACGACAGGTCGCATGCCCACGAGTCGCATCATCACGATGTCCTCGGCAAACAACGCCAGCGCATCGTGCTCGGAGGTACCGGCAAGCGCATTCCCGCCGTACTTCACCACTACGGTCTTGCCAGAAAACCGGCGAATGTAGGGCAACGCCTCGACGAGGGTCTCTGCGCGCAGCGCGTTGGGCGCGAGCGGAGTGTTCACGGTGCCAGTCCGATCATCGACAACCCGGCGCACTCGTCGAGTCCGAGCGCCACGTTCGCTGCCTGCAGTGCACCGCCAGACGCCCCCTTGGTGAGGTTGTCGATGGCACACATCGTGATGACCGTGTTGGTTCGTTCGTCCAAGCGTGCGCAAACCAGCGCCGCATTCGATCCGAGCACCGATTTGGTTGCCGGTGGCGTGTCGATCACCGCCGTGAACGGTTCGTTGGCATAGGCAGTGGCCAGTACTTGGTTCAACTGTTCCTGCGAGCAGTTGGGCATTGGACGGGCATAGCAGGTGGCGAGAATGCCGCGACTCATGGGCACCAGGTGCGGGGTGAACGTGACGGTTGCACCGATCTCCTGCTCCATCTCGGGGGTGTGGCGGTGATGGCCGACGCCGTACGCGACGACGTTGGAGTCGATGTTCGTGAACACGTTCGTTTCGGTGGGGTTGCGCCCGGCACCGGTGATTCCCGTGACGTTGTTGACGATGATTCCCGCGTCCTCGATGAGTCCCGCGGCGACCAACGGTTGGAGGGCGAGCGTCGCGGCGGTGACATGGCACCCAGGGGTTGCGATCAGCCGAGCGCCAGCCAGTTCCGATCGATGGAGTTCTGGCAACCCGAACACCGCTTCGTCCAGCAGGTCACGCTGGCGATGTTCGAACCCGTAGTACGTCGGGTAGTGCGCAGCGTCCTTCAACCGGAACGCTGCCGACAGATCCACCACACAACCCACGTTGCCCACCAATTGTGGGGCGAGCTCCATGGATGCCTCGTGCGGCAAACCGAGAAAGACCAGATCGAGCCCGGCAACGACCTTCGGGTCGAACTCGGAGAACACCAGATCCGGATAGGCAACGGCGAGGGAGGGATACAGATCGCCGGCTTGACGCCCAGCCATGGAGTCTCCGGTGGCGACCACGAGTTCGAGATCGGGGTGGCCAGCGATCAACCGGAGGAGTTCGGCACCGGTGTAGCCGGACGCTCCAATGATGCCGACGCGGCGAGTGGTCGAGTCCATAGTTGGATGATCATACACGCGAGTGAATGATCATGCAAGACTCGTCGGAGCTTGCCCGCTTCACGCTGCGGATGGATCGTCGAAGACGACGTCGACCTGTTCGACGCCGACTCCTTCGAGCAAGGTTCGCAACATCTGCTCTGTGTTCATTTCGGCACGCTCGAGGAGATCTGTAGCGGGAACCGCCTCGGTCATCTTCTCGCCTGCCGCCACGATCAGATCCTGTTCGCCGGTCGGGCTGTCGACGAACGCTCCCCCGACGCGGTCCAGCACGCCGCGGTCGCGGTTCATCACACCCGAGCTGTCGAAATCGATCACCGGTTGCGCCAAGGTGGGGGACGGCAAGAAGATCACGGCCTTGCCACTCGATTCGTCGAACACGATGTTGTCGTCGTTCAGCTGAGAGAAATCCACGAGCGCATCGATCGACCCAACCGCCACGTACTGCACGCGCTCACCGGCGATGAAGTCCGGGATCCAGGCAATGTCATCTTCTTCGTCGAGAATCACCTCGAATTCGGCCGTCGCCGCACGGAACTCGGCCAGGTCGCTGAGTTCGGTCAGCACCACCGGCGGGGTCCGATCCACCTCCTCGGTCGAGAAGGGCGAACCGATGTCGAACAGGCCGGGACCGACGAGGAACACCACGACGATCACCGTGAGCATTGCGCCAGCACCGAAGACGAGCAGCTTGCCGCCGGATTTGATCGAGTCGAACATGACCGCTCCACGGTACTCACCGCCCGAACGCGGCATGGTGATGTCTGGATTCAGATCGATTGGCGAGCGTTGCGGCGATCATCACGCCAGACTGGGGTGGTGTTCTTGACGTCGCCACAGACCAAGGGCCGGCTGCTGGTGGCCACACCGCCACTCGAGGACCCGAACTTCGATCGATCGGTGGTGTTCGTACTCGAACACCACGAGGACGGCGCCATCGGCCTCGTGCTGAACCGCCCGACCGACGAGGCACTCGACGAACCGCTCGATCGTTGGATCGATCTGCAGTGCGCACCATCGATGGTCTTCACGGGCGGGCCGGTCGAAGAGAACGCGATGATCGCCATGGCCACCACCAAGGTGGTCCTGGAGGAGTCAACCGAGCACCTCACCCCGATCAGCGGCCTGATTGCATCGACAGACCTGTCGGCCGACCCAGCGCTGGTGGCCGCTGATGTCGACGGCGTACGAGTTTTTCGGGGCTACGCCGGCTGGGGCCCTGGCCAACTCGACATCGAGATCGACGAAGGGGCGTGGCTCGTGCTCGACGCCGAGCTCGGCGACGTGTTCTCCGACCGCCCCGAAGAACTCTGGCACTCGGTGCTTCGACGCCAACCGGGACGACTGAGCTGGCTCGCTCTCGCCCCCGACGACCTGTCGCTCAACTGACGCGAGCCAACACCGACCGCACGGTCTTTCGCGTCGGTCAGGACGCGGTGAGTGCAGCAACGGCGTCGTCGGCTCGACTGACCGGCACGAGAATGTGGTCGTGTTGATAGCCAGCGAGCACGTTGCACGAGATGCCCGCATCACCCAGGATCTTCGCAAACGCTGCGGTGAGACCCACGGCTTCCAAACTCGACTGGACCGTGAGCGACAGCCACGCCATCTCCACGACGACAGGAAGGCCGGCTCGTTGCGCTGATTCCACGGGCAACACGAGGGTCTTGAGCTCGCCCTCATCGACCATGGCATGCGCTGCGCCAAGCAGGCCTGGAGTTGGAACCTCGACCGCCACGAAGGTGAACACCCCAGGACGTCGCTCCACGTCGAGCGACGCAAGCATCTTCTGGAGGTCCATTTCTCCCGGCGCGGCCATGGGGTCAGCTTCGCAGCTCGGCGCCGAGTTTTGTCGCCGCGGCCCGCACCGCGCGACGGATCTCCGCGGTGTCGGCCTCGGTCAAGCTCCGATCGTGCGCCTGCAGTCGGACGCGATATCCGAGCGCTCTCGACCCGGGCTGTTCCGGGTTTCGGTAGTTGTCGAACAGTTCGACGCCCGCCACGAACTTGCCAGCGCCCTGGCGTACAGCCTTCTCGACCTTCTCCGCTGTGATGTCGTCGGGCACCACGAACGACAGGTCGAGGTCGCTCGAGGGGTAGCGGCTGGTCGGCTTCCACTGCGTTGGCTTGGGTTCACGAGCAAGAAACTGATCGAGATCGACTTCCAGAATCGCGACCCGCTCCACCACGCCGAAGTCGGCAAGCACCTTCGGCGCGACTTCACCGACGGCTCCGAGCGGCTCCTTGCCCGCTTGCAGCGTCGCGCTGCGCGTGGCGTGAAGGCCGGCGGGAACCTTGTTCTGGTCCACGCGCGCACCCCCGCCCAACGCAGCGGTGATCTCTCGCCACACCGCCATCGCCGCTGGTGCCTCAGCGCCAGCAAGTACGACGGTGAGCTGCTCGAACTCAGCGGGCAGTTCGCCGTCACCAGGTGGGTAGACGTGCCCGATCTCGAAGAACGACGCACCGAGGCGTCGATGCGACTCGTTGAATGCCAGCGCACGAAGCAGCCCTGGACGCAGCGAAGTTCGCAGCACACTCTCGTCGGCAACCAACGGATTCGTGATGGTGATTGCCTCGCTCGCCAGCCCCGCTTTGGCAAGCGTGTCGTGCGCCAAGAACGGGTTGGGCATGGCTTCGGAGATACCGAGCCCGAGCAGCACCTGGCGCAGTGCCCGCCGGCGCTGTTGGCGAACGGTGAGGCCGCCGCTCTCGACGGGCTTGGGAACACGCGAGCCCAACCGGTCGTAGCCGTGATGTCGAGCCACCTCTTCGATCACATCGATCTCGGCCGTGGAGTCGAGGCGCCAACTCGGGAGCTGCACCGTCCGGGTATCACCAGTCCCGGACACCGTGTAGCCGATCGGGTCGAGCAGCGCGGCGAGATCATCAGCGACGAACTCGGTGCCCAGGATTCGGTTGACGTTTCCAATCCGAACCTCGACCGAGCGATGCTGCTCCATCAAGTGTTCGGAACGTGCGTCGATCATTCCGGCGTGCACGACGAGTTCTGGGCATGTCTCGCTCAACAGTTCGCCAAAGCGGGCAATTGCTCCGGGCATGCCGTAGGGGTCCACACCCCGCTCGAAACGTTGCGCTGCTTCCGAGCGGAGCCCGGTTCGAGTCACGGTGCGGCCAATGCCGACCTGTTCGAACCAGGCCATCTCCAGCGCCACGGTGGTCGTCGACTCGGCGATCTCCGAGTCGAGCCCGCCCATGACACCGCCGACCCCGATCGGCGTGTCGTTGGCATCACAGATCAGGAGATCCTGTGCGCTGAACGTTCGATCGACCTCATCCAGCGTGACGAGGTGCTCGCCGTCGGCTGCCAGCCGGACGCGGAATCCACCGCCACCCAACGTATCGAGGTCGTACGCGTGGTTCGGCTGGTTCAGCTCGAGCATCACATAGTTGCTGACGTCGACGACGTTGTTGATCGGGCGCATTCCAGCCGCCGTGAGACGCCGTTGCATCCAGTCGGCAGATTCGCCGACCTTCACGCCTGAGATGACCGTTGCGGTGAAACGTGCGCACCGGTCGCCATCCACGATGTCGACGGGGGCTGAGCGTGCCGGACCGCTCGCCTCGATTGTCGGTGCCGGGGGTCGAAACTCCACGCCGAGCTTCGCAGCAAGGTCGCGTGCGATGCCCACGTATCCCCAGCAGTCGGGTCGATTGCGGGTCACGTTGGCGTCGATCAGTACGTCCGGCGCAATGTTGAGCGCTTCGCCGTAGGGCACACCGAGCGGGGTATTGCTCGGGAGGATTCTGATTCCTGAATGGTCTTCACCGAGCCCGAGTTCCTGGGCGGAGCAGAGCATGCCTTCGGAGTCGATGCCAAGAATGCCCCGGCGTTCGATCGTCATGCCGTTCGGCATCGTCGTACCGAGCGTCGCAAGCGGAACGATGTCGTTCTGCGCGATGTTGTCGGCCCCGCACCACACATGACGTTGCTCACCATCGCCGGCGTCGACGTAGACGCGCTGCACTTTGGCCGCGTCCGGGTGAGCCTCGAGGCGAAGAATACGAGCGGTGACGACACCCTCGACGGTGTCGCCGACCTGCTCGGTGGATTCCACTTCGAGGCCGAGTCCGGTCAACGCATCAGCAACGCGTTCGACGGCATCGGCATCGGCGGGGTCGCCGAAGTCTCCGTAGTCGTTGAGCCAAGACAAGAGAATCTTCATGAGAACTGCTCCGTGAATCGCAAGTCATCGGCATACATTTCGCGCAGGTCGCCGACGCCGTGGCGCATGAGCGCCATACGGTCGATGCCAAAGCCGAACGCGAAGCCACTGAATTCTTCTGGGTCGATCCCACCCGCCCGCAACACGTGAGGGTGCACCATTCCGCACCCACCGAGTTCAATCCACGATCCATCAGGGCGCTGGATATCGAACTCCGCCGACGGTTCGGTGAAGGGGAAGTAGTCGGGCCGCAGTCGCGAGTTCCAGCTCTGACCGAAGAATGCCTTGGTGAATGCATCGATCGTTCCCGCAAGGTCGGCCATCGAGATGTCGCGATCCACGACGAGCCCCTCGATCTGATGGAACACCGGCATATGCGTTGCGTCAGGGGTGTCGCGCCGGAACACACGGCCGGGAGCAACGATGTAGATCGGTGGCTCCTGGTCGAGCATCGTACGGATCTGCACGGGAGAGGTATGGGTGCGCAGGACCGTGGAGCCCTCGGTACCTCCAGGTGGCACATGGTCAACGAAGAGCGTGTCGAACTCGCCTCGTGCCGGATGCCCCTCCCCCATGTTGAGTGCTTCGAAGTTGTGCCAGTCTGTTTCGACTTCGGGCCCTTCGGCCACGCGGAAGCCCATGCCGACGAACACGTCCTCGAGACGTTCCCAAGCTTGCGTCACGAGGTGAGCAGTGCCGCGTGAGGGCGTACCCACGTGCTCGGTGAGGTCGAGGCGTTCTGATTCGACCTGCGCCTCCATTGCGGCGGCGGCCAGCACGGTGCGGCGATCGTCGAGCGCAGCATCAACCGACGACATCGCTTCGTTGATCGCGGCGCCGGCGGCCTTCTTGTCGTCGATCGAATCCAGCGTCCCGAGCTGCTTTTTCAAGCCAGCGAGTTCGCCCTTCTTGCCCGCATAGCGGGTGGTCAGCTTCGCAACGTCTGCGGGCGAAGCTGCGCCGGCGATGTCGGCGAGGGCCGCGTCACGGGCGGCGGTGATATCGGCAATCAAGGTGTGTCCTTTCGAAAAGGGGTGATGAGCAGTGATGTCGGAGCGACCCCGGTCTGACTCAGGACGTGGCGCAGGAGCGTTGCGGTCCCCGGGTCAGCCGGGGCACAGAAATCGCTGCAACTGCGTCGTCACCCGCCCGATGGTAGCGCCGCCGGCGGCGGGGTGGCCGGATGGAATGCACTTGGTCCGGCGTCTAGCTTGATCACATGCTGGAGCAGGCTGCAACGCACGCCGAGTCGCCGTTGGCCCTTCAGCTGGCGGCGAGGGTGGAGAAGATCGATCCGCCGACCACATCGGCAATTTGTGCCGCGGCAGCCTTGGCCACCATTGCGCTGCTGGAGCACGAACGAAGCCAGCCGGGTGGGGATTGGCACGAGTCGGTCGCGGCATGGAACGGCGACCGGATCCGCAAGATCATGCGGCGCGGACGCGCCTCGGCTTGGCAACGCGCCCAAGAGCCCGATGGCGTCACGATTTCGAGAGACGGCGCAGAGGTTCGGGCGTTCGTCCCCGGCCGACTCGATGCAGCGCCCGCAGCGCTCGCAAAGCTGCAGATCCAATCCACCGATCTCGACGAGATCCAACGCACCGATGCTGCGCCAGCCGCCTCAGCTGAGGGCATGACGCTGTGCATCGCAGTGACGCCGGAGTTCGACATGTCGTGGGGAAAACAAGCCGCACAGTGCGCCCACGCTGGCCAGTGGGCCTGGATGCGATCGGATCCGTCGATCGTCGCTCGTTGGAACGAACTGGCACGCCCGATCACCATCGTCCATCCCACACGAAGGCTGTGGGACTCGTTGGTTCCGAGTGCGCCGGTACACATCCATGACGGTGGCTTCACCGAGATCCCAGCGGGCACGAAGTCCGCTCTCGCGTGGTGGATCTAGGGGATCGTGTCAGAGATGTCGAGGTTGGGGTCACGCCCAAAGTTCGACATTCCAACGGTGTTCGCTGGTCAGGTTGCCGGTCGAGATTCGGCAAGGCGAATTCGATTGCCGTCCGGGTCGGCCACCTCGATGTCGCGTGCCCACGGCATCTCGTCGGGCACGATGTCGAACAACTCGGCCAGTGGATCGATCGCGTCGACCCACACGTAGACCAAGCCGGGGCCTGGAGCATCCCCCGTGTGCTCGGACAAGTGGATTACCGCGCCTTCGCGCTCGATGCCGACGTAGGCCGGCATGCCCTCGGCGAATCGATGCTCGAAGACCTGTTCGAACCCGATCTTGCGGTACCACGACACCGCCGTTGCAGCATCTGCGACTCGCAGAATCGGCACGACCGTGGTACTCAAGATTCGATTTCTTTCGCGAGGTCGCAAACCACTTCGGCCCCGACGGCGGTCAGCACGGTCGGCGATGCGAGCACCTTTCGATCTCGACTCCCCCCACCGAGGATGATTCGGCTGCGCTCCATGACCTGCTCGTCGACCCACACTGGCAGATCTGCCGGAAGCCCGAACGGCGTGACCCCGCCGATTTGCATTCCGGTGATCTCCACGGTTTCGTCACCCGATGCGAACGACGCCTTCTTGGTGCCGAAACGCTTGCGGACCACCTTGTTCACGTCGAGTCGTGTCGTGGCCAACACGACACAGGCGGCGTACACCCTCGGGTCTGACTTGCCCACCACCACGATGGTGTTGGCGGAGTCCTTCGGAGCGAAGCCGTACGCCTCGCAGAACTCTGCGGTGTCGGCCAGCGCCGGGTCGCACTCGACCAGCTCGTAGTCCACTCCAGTGGCGTCCAATTGTTCGATCAGCAGGTCTGGCACGACTCAACCGTAGACCGCTCAGGCAGGTCTCGTTCAGGAGGATGTCAAGTGGATCTCGCAACGGCGCTGAGCGCGGCCACCGCTGCCTCAGGCACTGCGTTGTCGAGCAGCCTCGAAGACCAAGATGGTCGCAGCCATCGCAACGTTGAGCGATTCGCTGCGTCCGCGATGCGGAATCGTGACCCATCGTCGAACCGGGCCGACGGAATCGTTCCATGCGTCGTCGAGACCCGAGGCTTCGTTCCCCATCACCAAGGCAAGCCGCCCGGTGAGGTCCGCCGTGGTGTACGCCTCGATCGTTCGTTCGGAGAACTCGTGACTGCTTGTCCCGACCAGGGCGAGTCCGGCCGCTGCGACTTGCTCGAACGTTGCTTCGATCACCGGGATGTGGAAGATCGCGCTCGCAGACGAGCGCACGACCTTGGGGTTGTACGGATCGACCGACCCCGCCGACAGCACCACGGCATCGGCCCCCGCGGCCTCGGCCGAGCGGATGATCGTGCCCAGGTTTCCCGGATCGCTCAACCGATCGAGCATCACCACCAAGCTCGCTGACTGCAGCACCGTCGCCACCTCGTGGCGAGGAAGCTCCGCAACGGTGAGCGGCGGCTGCGGGTGTTTCGTCGAACCCACACGCTCGAT
The DNA here is from genome assembly GCA_045106645.1 of Ilumatobacter sp. GTDB lineage: Bacteria > Actinomycetota > Acidimicrobiia > Acidimicrobiales > Ilumatobacteraceae > Ilumatobacter_A. The sequence goes on along the minus strand of JBGCEY010000096.1, from coordinate 22,826 downwards.
CACGCCCGGCGCCAACTCGACCACAGCTCCGGCACCGGCGACCGCCGCATCCGAACCGACCGGAACGAACTGCGTCAGGCAGCGCATGCCTGCCCGCACCGCTTCAGCCGTCGAAGTCGGACCCTCGATCACGAAGTAGCCGGTCTCCTTGCGTTCGGACCGGTCCGCGAGCAGACGCCGGAGCGCTTGCACGTTCGTGTTCTTGAACTCCAACCCTGCCACGGCCGCCACGCTACTGATCGTGCCCGCCCGTGTCTCGTAGCACCTCAACCTGCGTCCACGGGCAAACGCAGTCGGGATCGTCTCGCAGCTACACCCAATTGATCGAACGCGAGGACGATTCGGTCACCGACGTGTCCAGCGTGGTGTGGATTCCGTGACCCGTCGTTGCCGACGTGGCGTCGATGACCGGTAGCCCGTCGTGGCGACGTCTTGAAAACGAGGTCGTGAAAACGACAAAAGGCCCGTGCACACGGCACGGGCCTTCGATCGAATCGTTGGGCGCTACAGCGCTGCTTTTGCCTTCTCGACCAACGTTGCGAATGCCGCTGCGTCGGTCACGGCGAGGTCGGCGAGGATCTTGCGATCCACTTCGACGCCAGCTGCGTTCAACCCGGCAATGAACCGGCTGTAGCTCATGTCATTGATGCGACATGCAGCGTTGATGCGCTGAATCCACAGACGCCGCATCTCACCCTTGCGGGCTCGACGGTCACGGAAGGCGTAGTTGCCCGACCGCATGACCTGCTCGTTTGCAGCGCGGAACGAACGGCTTTTGTTGCCGTAGTAGCCCTTTGCTTGCTTGAGAACCTTCTTGTGGCGATTCGTCTTGGTGACGCCACGCTTCACTCTTGCCATTGCTCTAGTCCTTTACTGCTCTACTCGACGCGATCAGCGCTCGGCCAGGAGCCGCTTGATCCGCTTGACGTCGCCGGGGTGCACATCGGCATCACGGTCGAGGCGGTGCTTGCGGCTGGACGACTTCGACTCGAACTTGTGCTGGTTGTTCTGCTGTTCGTGACGGAGCTTGCCCGTTCCGGTCTTCTTGAACCGCTTTGCCGCGGTCTTCGATGTCTTCATCTTCGGCATGTCATTCTCCTTCTGATGATGCCTCGGGGGCATCTGCTGCAGCGGCGGCTTCTTTTTCGGCCTCTGCAGCTGCCTTCTTCATGGCTTCTTGCGCCTGTTTGTCGGGTGACAGCACCATCGACATCGATCGGCCCTCGAGCCGGGATCTGCTGTCGAGTTTTGCTGCCGGGCCCACTGCTTCGATCACGTTGTCGAGGATCTTCGCACCGAGTTCCGGGTGGGCCATTTCTCGCCCTCGGAACTGCAGCGTGACCTTGACCTTGTGCCCTTCGTCGATGAAACGAACGACGTTGCGGGTCTTGGTATCGAAGTCGCCCTTGCCGATCTTGGGTCGGTATTTGACCTCTTTGACCGACACGTTGGTCGAGTTCTTGCGCGCCTCTTTGGCCTTCTGGTCTTCCTCGTACTTGAACTTTCCGTAGTCCATGATGCGACAGACAGGCGGTTTGGCCTGTGGTGCCAGTTCAACGAGGTCGGGGTCAAGACCTCGGGCCATGCGAAGAGCTTCGGGGACCGCTTTGATTCCGAGTTGATCGCCACTGGGTCCAATGAGTCGGACTTCGCGGCTTCGGATGCGGTCGTTGATGCGATGCTGTTCGGCACGCGGTTCTGGTCGTCGCGGTGCTATGAGTCTGCGCTCCTGTGCAAATGGGCCTCCCCATGTTCGGATGATGGTGCTCGACGCGAAGCCCGCGGAGCGACGATCATCAGAACAGCGCAAGCGCCGCCCTCATGGCTGTCTCAGCCTTGGTACCCGGACGCTGTCGGCCGAAGCCAGTTGCGGATGGGTGGGGATTGCTCCCACTTCGTATCAGTTGTGCGTGTCGAGGGTACCCGTTGCACACCCCGAAACCTCGGTAGCGTCCTGTGGGTGAGCGACGAGCAACCCACCGACGGCAACTTCGACATCCCCGGCCTGGATGATTTCCAAGCCCAGTTCGAGCAGATGAGCCCCGAAGAGCAGCAGCAGATCGCCGAGGCTCAGCAAGCAATGGAGGAGTCCCGAGCGCGCCTCGCGTCCGTACCCGCCGAGGTCGTGGTCACCAATCACGTCATGGGTCTCTATGAACTCGCAGCGATCCATCTCTCGGCCGAGCAGCCCGACCTGGCTCAGGCTGCATTGGCAATCGATGCGCTTGCCTGTCTGGTCGACGGATTGGGCGAACGCCTCGGCCCCGAAGCTCCGACGATGATCGATGCACTCCAGAACATCCGCCTCGCCTTCGTTCAGATCAAAGCCCAAGCGGCCACGCCCGAAGGGTGACCCCAGCACCCGCCTGCCGTGCAAGCCACACCGGAGCCCACGGTGCTGATCCGTTCGTTTCGGGCCTGGCTCGTAACGAACGCGGCTGATCCGTTCGTTTCGGGCCTGGCTTGTAACGAACGCCGCAGTCACCGGTCGTCTCGGCGAAATCGGCCGATCGGTGCGTCGAGCACGCGCCCGCCTGACACCAATACGTCTTCTTCGGCGAGGAGTTCGGCTTGGCGGGCGGGGTTGCCCGTGCGAATTCGACCTTGAGCGTTCACCACACGCCACCACGGCACGTCCTCGGTGGTCTCACGAAGAATCCTCCCGACCAGACGAGACTGCTTCGGATAGCCAGCAACGTCGGCGACGTCTCCGTACGTGGTCACTTCGCCGTCGCCCAGCGACATCAGCACGTCGATGATCCGGCGCTCGCGCACCGCACGCTCGTCCCTCATCGACACTGCGCACTCACGCTGCGGAGCTCCTGCACCAGCTCAGTCGCCGACGTTGCCGGCTTCATGGCTGCCGAACTTGCGCAGCAGGTCGAAGCGAACCTCGGTTCCGACGTCGATCGATCGCGAGCCGTCGGCGATCTCGATGCAATGAAACAGGTGCCGCTCCCCCGAGATCGATTCGATCTCGCCGAGTCCAACAGCAGCATCAAACGACACAACCGTGCCACGCAACCTGTTCCCTCGTGCGAGTTCGGTCACGATCCTGAACTCACGGAACGATCTTGGAGATCGGCATCTCCAACAGATCGGTCGCTCCAGCCTCACGCAGATCGGGAATCACCAGGTTGACGGTCGACTTCTCGATGACCGACTCGACGGCATACCCGCCACCGGAAAGCGGTGACACGGTCGGTGACTTCATCGACGGCAGCACTTCGAGCACCCCGTCTTTGTGTTCCTCGTCGACGTTCAGCTTCAACAGCACCTTGCCACGAGCATCGAGCACGCCGTTCAGCAAGGTCATCACCTGATCCATTGCCTTGCGCTTGTTCGGGTCCGCGTAGGCAACGGGGTTGGCAACGACCTCGGTGTAGCTGGTGAGGATCGTGTCGATGACTTTGAGGCCTGCTGCGCGCAATGCCCGGCCGGTCTCGGTGATCTCGACGACACAGTCAGCAATGTCTGGAATCTTGGCTTCTGTGGCGCCGTAGGACAGCCGAATGTCGGCGTCGACACCGTTTGCTTCGAAAAACCGGCGGGTCGATTCCATGTACTCGGTCTGAACGCGCACACCATTCGGCAGGTCCTTGACCGACTCGGCAGTGGAGTCACCAGCGACGGCCACCACCATGCGGATGGGCTTCGACGTGTTCTTCGAGTACTTCAGTTCACCCAGGCTCTCGACGACGCTGCCGGTCTCCTCCACCCAGTCACGACCAGTGATCCCGATGTCGAAGAGGCCTTCGGACACATAGGTGGGGATCTCCTGTGGACGCAAGATGCGCACCGACTCGATCCGGGGATCGTCGATGTTCGCCTGGTAGTCGACCGACGAACTGCGTTGGACCGGAAGGTCCGCCGCTTCGAAGAGTTCGAGGGTGGCTCGCTCCAGCGAGCCCTTCGGGAGGACCATTCTCAGCACCCGAGCGAGGCTAGCGGGCAGACGCTGCGACCCTGGCGAGGATTTGGGTGACCGGTGGGTGGGCTGCTCGGGTGTGAAACTGCGCAAGAACACCGCTCGACCCAACCACGAGGATCCATGACGACACTCTGACCGAGCGCGCTGCTGCACATCTGGCTATTACCGGGGCACAGACCGATGCGTGCATCCGCTCGACGTTGCACGGGGCGCTCGCACGCGGATACGACACCACGTTGATCGGCGACGCCCACACAACCGAGGACATGCGCCAATGGGGCTCGCCGCTCTCACCTGAGCAGGCCATTGCCTACACGAACATGTACTGGAATTTCTCGAGCGCCCCTGGACGCGTCTGTTCGACTGTCGCTACGAGCAACATCGATTTCGCCACCCGGTAGCGAAGCCTCGCAATCGGGTCTCAGTGAGAGTTGTCGGCGTCCCAGAGCAGTCGCAAGGCATGAGGCAAGACGTCGATCACGGCTTCGAGTTGCTCGACACACCCCTTGGTACTGCCGGGGGTATTGACGATGATCGCGTTGCCACGGATGCCGGCCACGCCGCGTGACAGCCGACCCAGCGGGTTGCAGAGTCGCATTGCTTCGGCCAGCCCAGGAGCTTCGCGTTCGATGACCGCTCGGGTCCCCTCGGGAGTTTGATCGCGAGGAGCGAAGCCCGTTCCGCCGGTGGAGACGATCAATCCAGCAAAGTCGTTGCTCATCTCCGTCAACGCTGTCGTAACGTTCTCGGTGCCGTCTGCAGTCACGCGGCGCTCCACCACGTCGAACCCGTTCGCGGCCAAGAAGTCAGCGAGCGCGGCTCCGCTCATGTCCTCGCGAGTACCGTGGATCACGCCATCAGAGCACGTGAGCACCTTGGCGGGTTGAGTGTTCGCAGCGCTATCGCTCATGACGTGCGACGGTATCGAATCATCACCATGCCGTCGGTGTCGGCATCTTGGGGCAGCACTCGCCAGCCCTGACGGTGTCGTCGCCAGCGACCCGACGGTGGCTCGGTGTGGTCCACCTCGAATCCATCAGGCGTCGCATGGTCGACGGATTCGACATCGAGCAGTGTGCAGACCGAATAGACCAAGCGACCGCCTGGCCGCACCATCGAGGCTGCTGACGTGAGCAGTTGCGCCTGCAGACGCGCGAGCTCGCGGACGTCGTTCGGCTCGATGCGCCAGCGAGCATCGGCGCGGCGCCGCAGCGCCCCGAGCCCCGAGCACGGGGCGTCGAGCAACACGGCGTCGAAGGAACCACTTGGGAACGGCGGGCGGTTGCCGTCCGCGACCACGACCGGGATGTCCAAGTCGAGACGTGCTGCGTTGTCCTGCACGAGGACCGCTCGGTGGGCCTGGCGGTCGGCGGCGAAAACCGACGCACCCGACCCTGCCATGGCTGTTGCTTTTCCACCGGGAGCCGAGCACATATCGAGCACCCGTTCCCCCGCTGCTGCCTGCACCGCGTACGCCACCCACAGCGACGAGAAGTCCTGCACGTAGCCATCTTCACGAGCGCTGACACCCGGTGCCTCGTTCATCTTCTCGAGTGCATCCTTGGCCTCGCTCCCGAGGTCAGCCTGCAGCGCATCCATGATCCATTCGGGATAGCTGAGTTGTGCCGCCGCTGATGGCCACACCATGTCGTCGACGTCGAAGTCGGCAATCCGCCGCAGCACCGCGTTGATGAAGCCACGTGTCTTCGTGGGGGCCAGGTCGACCGTGGCGCTGACGGCAGCGTGTGCCGGCACGCCGGCGAACACCAACTGGTACGCACCCAAGCGAAGGATCGAACGGGTCTGTTCGTCGGGCGGTTGGCTGACGAATCGATCGACAACGGCATCGCACGCACGGCGCATGCGGGTGGAGCCGTACACCAGCTCGGTCGTGAACTTGCGGTCCTGTGCGGACAGCTCCGATGCATCGAGGGCAGGACCCAACACCAAGTTGGCGTACGCCCCGTCGTTCTCGATTCGGCGAAGCACGTCGAGCGCAACACCGCGAGCCTTCTTTCGCGCAGCACTGCGCGACGTCGGCTTCGGGTCGGTGACGCCAGCGTCGGTCTTTTGTCCAGTCTGCAGGGCGGCGCGGCGCTGCTTGCGGTTGAGTGGCTTGCCAGTGGGCGGCGGGAACGCTGCATCCACCTTCGTCGACTCGTCGCTCATAGCCGGCCGAACAGTTCGCTCGATGCGGGTTGCGCTCCGTTGCGCCATGCGGTGAAGTCCATGGGACCCTTGCCTTCGGGTTGCACGATGGTGGGAACGATCCGCCCATCGATCAGGTCGGCGGTGTGGATCTTCAGGCGCTTGCCTCGAAAGGTCGTCCATGCGCCACCCACTCGGATGCGGCGATGCACGTCTCGCTCAGGCACCGTCCAATCGATCTCGAACTCGGCTTTGTCCAGCTTCGATGCGTACAGCGCATCACCGACTTGCGGACGGGCATCATCGATCCACTCGTCAACGGGTCTCGACAACACGTCCACCAGCAACCGGCAACCGACCTCGGAAAGGTCGACTCGAAGCTCGTCTGCGGTCATGACATCACCGATCGTGACGCGCTCTTCGGCATAGATGCCACCCGTATCGAGGCCCTCTTCGAGACGCATCACGTCGACGCCGGTCTCCGTATCGCCTGCCAAGATCGCACGCTCCACCGGCGCAGCACCACGCCAACGAGGCAGCAGCGAGTAGTGCAAGTTGATCATCGGAAGTGCGTCGAGGAGGTGCGCCTTGAGAATCCGCCCAAATGCCACCACGACGCCCAGGTCGGCCTCGATGCTCAGCAGATCATCAGGATCGTGGGAGACCGTCAGCCCGAGCTCGAGCGCTGCGACCTTGACCGGACTCGGAGACAGAGAGTTTCCTCGTCCACGCTTCTTGTCCACTCGCGTGATCACGTGGACCACCTCATGGCCAGCGGCCACCACTGCCTGCAACGGTGCGACCGCCATGTCCGGCGTGCCGAAGAAAATGATCCTCATCTATTCGGCGCGGAGCCGCTTGAACAAGCCACCCCGCTGCGCTGCTGCCTGCTCTGCAGCTGCCTGATCTTCGATCTTGCGGTACTCGGAGAGCGCGTCCTTGCGCTGATCGCCTTCGAGGCGGTCGAACATCAACACACCGTTGAGGTGATCGATCTCGTGCTGGAACATCCGGGCTTCGAGCTCGTCGGCCTCGATCTCGATGATCTCACCATCGATGCTCACGCCGCGAACGAGCACCTGCTTGGGGCGCAACATCTCGACGTACAGACCAGGAATCGACAGACAGCCCTCGTCGAAGACCCACTCACCGTCATCCTCGACGATCTCGGGGTTGATGATCGCAAGCGGCTCGTCGCCGAGATCCCACACCACCACCTGCTTCTGCACCCCGATCTGGGGCGCAGCGAGCGCGAGACCGTTCCCGGAATCGACCAGCGTGTCGAACATGTCGTCGACGAGGCGGATGACCTTGCCATCGACATTGTCGATCTTGGATGCCTTGCTCTTGAGTACGGGATCGCCGTATGTCCTGATCTTGTACGACATTGGTGCCAGGCTACGGCTCATGAGTGGCGACTCGCACTACTTCGAGGACCCGACGGTTCCGTCCGACCCAGTGGTCATCGACGTCACGCTGGCGGACACCGCGTTCACCATGGAGACCGATACGGGGGTGTTCAGCCGTGGTCACGTCGATGCGGGCACCTCGCTGCTGTTACGCCATGACGCACCGATCGCTGCAAGCGGCAACCTCTTGGATCTCGGAGCCGGTTCGGGTGTGATCGCGTTGACCATGGCCCGCCGGTCGCCCGCTGCAACCGTGTGGGCCGTCGACGTGAACGTGCGCGCCCGCGCCCTGTGCGAACGCAATGCTCGGCGCAACAACCTCACGAACATCCGGGTAGCGAGCCCCGATGAAGTGCCGGCCGATCTGCGGTTCGCGACGATCTGGTCGAATCCTCCGATCCGTATCGGCAAGCCCGCACTACGCGAACTCCTGTTGCAGTGGCTTGGACGAATGACCGACGACGGAACCGCATGCCTCGTCGTGCAAAAGCACCTCGGCGCAGATTCGCTCCAGAACTGGCTCACCTTCGAGGGCCACACGACCGAACGCGTCGCGTCGAAGTCCGGTTTCCGCCTGCTCGCGATCTGAACCCCAGTGAAGAAGTGCCTGGCACTTCTTCACTGGGGGGTGAGTGGGTCAGGCAATGACGATGGGCGCTGGCGCGTTGGTCACGAAGTCGAGTCGCTGGACCGCTCGCGTCATGGCGACGTAGAGCAGCCGGGCGCCTCGGGGTGTCCCGTCGAGAATCTCATGGGGGTTCACCACCACCACCCCATCGAATTCGAGACCCTTCACTTCGTGGGCGCTGAACAGCGGCACCTCACCAGCAGCCAGTTCGTGGACGTGGCTCACCGCTGTCAGCCCCAGCGCGGCAAGATCAACGGTGATCTGTTCGTGGAGATGCGGCGCAGCGACGACACCGGTGAGTTTGTGGATGCGCTTCATCTCCGCCACCACCGGGCCGACGGGTGTGTGGTGCCACTTCGGCGCTGCGCCGGCGGTACGAACACTCCGGCTCTCCGTTGCGTCCACGCCCGTCAACGGCAGCAATCGGTTGGCAACGCTCAGCACCGGCTCCGGCACTCGATATCCGATCGTCAGGTCCGCAACCGTGCCGCTGGTCCCCGAAGCGCTGAGATGGGCAAACACGTCCGACCACCGTTCTTGGCCCGCCGGCGTTGTCGACTGGGCCACATCTCCCACCAGGGTCATCGATCCGCCAGGGCTTCGGCGGCCGATCACGCGGAGCGCTACATCAGAGTGGTCCTGTGCCTCGTCGACCACTACGTGGCCGTACGCGAACGGCGAACCGTTCAACAGCGAGTTCGCTTCGTCGATCAGTAGCTGATCGGCTGCGGTCCAGGCGCGCTTCTTGCCGCTCGGTCCGGGAAGGAGCGCATCGACGAGCTTGATCGGCTTTTGGGTCGGCCACGCCTTCGTGATCGCTGATTTCAGAGGTGCACTGTTCGCCCACGCATCGTCCTTGCCCGACCGCCGGAGCATCTCACGTTTGGCGATCGCCGTGAGCCGCTGGCGGCGCTCGTTGAGCGGCACCTTGCCACTCTTTGCGGTGTCGACCCACTCAGCAAACTCCGCCGCTGAAATCACATGATTGCGGACACCAATCGGCACCACGATGTCTTCGTCGGGAGCTTGGATCGCCAGCAGAGCGGCCTGTTCCAGATCGACCAGGCGATCCGCTGAACCTTTCCAACGGGCGGTCTCGTCATCGTCGACGCCGCTGACCTCCACTCTCGGGATACACAACTCCTGTGCCGTCGACTGACGAACGGTTCGTTCACCGAGCGACGGGAGCACGTTGCCGATGTAGTCGAGAAACGCTTGATTCGGGCCGACGACGAGCACCCCGTCGCGAGCAAGTCGTCCCCGATGCTCGAACAGCAGATATGCAGCGCGGTGGAGCGCGACTGCTGTCTTGCCCGTTCCCGGACCACCCTGAACAATCAGCACCTGGTCGATGTCGGAGCGAATGACCACGTCCTGCTCGCCCTGAATCGTCGCAACGATCTCGCGCATCTCGCCGCTGCGTTCCGCACCGATCTCGGCGAGCACCGGGTCGGGAATGCCAGCAGCTCCTCCCCCGGCCTCCGGATCGCTCAGATCCTCGTCGAGGTACGCAACCATCTCGCCATCGTCGAGCGTGAAGCGACGCCGAAAGTCGACGCCCAGCGGATCGATTGCCGTCGCGCGGTAGAACGGCGCAGCTATCGGAGCCCGCCAGTCGACAACGACCGGATCATGGGCGTCGTCTTCGATATGGCGCCTGCCGACGTACCACTCGTCACCATCTTGATCGATGCGCCCGAAGAACTCGCCAGCTCCAGGCCCACGAAGATCCTCCAGCGCTTCGGCAACGGTCACTTCGATGTACTCCTTGGTGATCTCGTCGGCCGCACCGTTCGGATCCACGGCCTCCAATCGAGCAATCATCTTGTCCCGAGCCGAGCGCGAGAACGCCAGTTGGGAGCGTTCGGCATCCAGTTCGGGGAAGAGTTCGGTGTTCACAGGGGAATCGAGGGTAGCGATCCGCCATGATCAGCACGTGATGAGTTCCATGGTTCGAGGTTGCACAATCGCTCACGAGTGGGCTGGCCGAGATGAACCGGCTCCAACGGTCGACCTCATCTGGGGACACGGGCTCACGCAGAGTCGGACGCTCGAAGACGCTTTCGGAGTACTCGATTGGTCAAACATTGCAGCCCGAGTGCTGCGCTACGACGCTCGCGGCCATGGCGAATCGGACAGCACCGCTGACCTGGATGGATACAGCTGGGAAGCACTCGCACACGACCAGTTGGCGTTGGCAACGGCGGCCGGTGTCGAGGCCTACGTGGCGGGCGGTGCGTCGATGGGGTCAGCAACGGCACTTCACGCCGCCGTGCTCGCCCCCAGTCGCGTGTCAGGGCTGATTCTCATGATTCCGCCGACCGGGTGGGAGCAGCGCTCGGCCCAGACCGACGCATACGAACAGGGTGCGAAGATCGTCGAAGCCCACGGCGTGGAGCCACTGATCAAAGCCGGCGCCTTGGTCGCACCGCCCGATCCGTTCGTCGATGACGCCGAATACCACGCCCGCCGCGCTGAAGCGCTGAGAGGTTGGGACACGACCCGGTTGGCGCATGCCATGCGGGGCGCCGTTCGAGCTCAGTTGCCGACACGTGACGCCATCGCCACGATTTCATGCCCCACCCTGATCCTCGCCTGGTCGGGCGATCCGGTGCACCCAGTCGGCACCGCCGAAGAACTCGCTCGGCTGATTCCACACGCCGTCGTCGACATTGCTTCCCACGCCATCGACGTAGCGCAGTGGACCCAGCGAATCGCCGACTTCATCGCAACGTTCGACTGATACCCCAACGCCAACGGCAGTGCTCGACCCCTAGACCCGGGGCGGATCGACCGAGACGCGGACCCGCGACCCCGGCGGCCGTTGCGTGGCGTTCACTGCCGTGCCGAGCGTCTGCCAGTCCGGCGCGCGCAGCAAGAAGCGGTCATCGCCGTCACCACCGACCTGGACCTGTTCGCGATCGAGCTGATCGACCACTTCAGCACTGAACGCGCCGGTGACCGACGCCAACGCCCCAAAGGGCGGCAAGCCGAGCATGGTGCGGCGCTCCCGTTCGCCGTCGACGACGATCTGGGGAGCAGCGCCCACAGCGGCACGCAGCACCTCATGATCAGGGTTGAACGTCTGGACCATCACCGTGGGAGCCAACCTGCCCGCACGAACGAGCAACGCAAGCGCTTGCTCCGAAGCTCGAAAGCGCGGTGCCAGCATCTCGGAATCGAACTCCAGAAACGCGACCACGTCCACCGGCCCCACTCGATACAGCGCGGCCTCCGTCCCGACGTACAGGTCGGAGCGCGGCGGCGGTTCGGTGTCCTTCGCGGTCACCACCACCACACGTCGGTTGGCAGCTGCCTCGAGTTCCTCGCCGATCCGAGTGACGCCGGGGCGGAGGTTGGCAAACGTGCCGGCGCTGCACTCCTGGCAGACGGCGGGACGCACGGTGAGACACCGACGGCATGACAGTCGACCGTCATCGGCGAGGCCGACAGCAGCGTCGCATGTCTCGCACCTGATCAGCGCCTTGCAACTCCGACACGCCAACACCCTGGCTCGACCTGTCGTGTTCGAAAGACACAAGACGCGTTGATGTGGATCGCGGATGCGCTCGATGAGCTCGGAGGTGACGAGCGACTTCTTCCACGGGTCCTCATCCGTGCGGTCGACGACGTGCACCGCTGGCCAGTGCGCTCGCTCGCGTTCTGGGGTGGGATGCACCGGCCCCTCCGCGCCTGCGAGTTCTTCGACGGCCACGAGCGTGGGGATCGGGGACACGAACACGGCGGGAACCCCAGCTCGACGACACCGTTCGGCGACCACATCACGCGCATGCCATGTGGGAGACCGTTCCTCCTGGAGCGATTCATCGTGCTCGTCGATGACAATCGCCGCCGCCATGTCTCGACAGGGCATCCATGCTGCACTTCGAGTCCCCAGCACTACGTCGACGCCTCCTGCCGCTGCAGCCCAATCATCTGGCACGAGCGCAACCGTTGCTCCAGCGCGTCGAAGTCGTGAGGCCATGAGCATCGCGTCGGCCTGGGTGGGAACGATGACGAGTGTGGGTCCCACTGCGATTGCTGACAGAACCGACGGGAGCACATCGCTGCGCGGCGGAAGGCGCAGCACACCGCCACCTCGAGCGAGCAACTGTGAGGTCGCTGGCGATGACGGCGCTGGATTGTTGGCGCGCCGGCGAGGCGGCGGAAGTGAGCGAACCGCTCGCTTCGGGGACCCCGCCACGAGGAACGGACGAACCCGCCGCGCGGCCCAACGCACGTGCGCCCACTCGGCGAGCGCGATGAGATCGGCTGACGGACCGTGACCCGTGACTTTCGCAATCGCCTTGAGGTCTCCGACCGCTGATTCCTCGAGCAACTCGGTGACCCAGCCACCGATTCGGCGACCGTGAAGGTCGACCCGCACGATCGTGCCGACCTGAACGTGGTCGACGAGATCGTCCGGAATCGAATAGTCGAACGATTTGTCGAGCCCGGTCACGTCGGGCAGTACCCGAGCAACCCGGCTCCCCATCACGTCAACGCAGGCAGGTCAGCAGCAGGTATCAGGCGCCGAGCGCCGACTTCAGATCATCGAGCCGATCAAGCTGCTCCCACGGGAACTCGTCGCGACCGAAGTGACCATACGCAGCTGACTTCTTGTAGATCGGGCGCTTGAGGTCGAGGTCACGAACGATCGCACCGGGGCGCAGGTCGAACGTGGCGCGCACGGCCGCCTCGATGGCAGCCGGGTCCTGCTTGGCAGTGCCGAAGGTCTCCACGAGAATGCTCATGGGTTGCGCCATGCCGATGGCATAGGCCAACTGGATCTCGCAGCGATCCGCTGCCCCAGAGGCCACCACGTGCTTGGCGACCCAGCGGCCGGCGTACGCGGCCGAACGGTCGACCTTGGACGGATCCTTCCCCGAGAACGCACCGCCGCCGTGGCGACCCATGCCGCCGTAGGTGTCGACGATGATCTTTCGACCGGTGAGGCCACAGTCGCCGACGGGACCGCCGATCACGAAGTTGCCCGTGGGGTTGATGTACACCTCGAAGTCGTCGTCTGCGAACTGCTCGGGGATCGTCGGGCGAATGACCGTGTCAATGAGATCGGGGCGGATGACCGTGTCGCGATCGATGCCGTCCTGGTGCTGTGTCGAGATCAGCACCGCCTTGAGTGCCACCGGCTTGCCAGCCTCGTCGTACTCGAAGGTGACCTGGGTCTTGCCGTCAGGACGCAGGTACGGCACCTGACCGGACTTACGAACGTCAGCGAGGCGCTCAGCGAGGCGATGGGCCGTATGAATCGGGAGCGGCATGAGTGCGTCGGTCTCGGTACAGGCGTAGCCGAACATCATTCCTTGGTCACCAGCACCCTGCTCGTTGAGCTGATCCTCGCCGGACTTGCCGGCGCGAACCTCTTCTGACGTATCGACGCCCTGTGCGATGTCGGGGCTCTGCTCATCGAGGGTGACCATGACGCCGCAGGTGTTGCCGTCGAATCCGTACAGTGCGTTGTCGTACCCGATGCCGTTGATGGTGTCGCGAGCGATCTTCGGGATCTCCACGTACGCGTTCGTGCTGATCTCGCCGGCGACGACACACAACCCGGTGGTGACCATGGTCTCGCAGGCAACGCGTGCGTCCGGGTCTTCGGCGAGGATCGCATCGAGCACCGCGTCAGAGATCTGGTCTGCCATCTTGTCCGGATGGCCTTCCGTGACGCTCTCGGACGTAAAAGTGTAGTGAGCCATGAGTTCAGTTCTTTCCTGTCTGTAATTCAGCGATCGTGTCGATAACAGCCCGGGCGACATCTCGCTTGGATGCGAGGTCGATCTCGACAGGCTCCGCGTCGGGCCGTAGCAGCGTAACCGCATTCGTATCGTGAGCGAAGCCAACCTGTGGGGCGCCGACGTCGTTGGCGACGATCAGGTCGAGGCGTTTGCGTTCCAGCTTCGACTGCGCATTCGCAACGAGGTCGTTGGTTTCGGCAGCGAAGCCAACAAGCACCTGCCCAGCGGGCTTGCGCTCACCGAGGCGTGCGAGAATGTCCGGAGTCGGCTCGAGCACCACCTCGGGCGTGCCCTCGTGCTTCTTGAGTTTGTGATCGGCTGCTGCAACCGGACGGAAGTCCGCCACTGCTGCTGCCATGACGATGACATCAGCATCGGCTGAACGTTCTTCGATCGCCGCCTGCATCTGGGCGGCGGTCTCGACCGAAACCACCGACACGCCAGCAGGCACGGGCAGCGACACGGTCGATACCAGGATGACCTCGGCACCGCGCTCAGCGGCCTCGGCAGCAACCGCATACCCCTGCTTGCCGGAGCTGCGGTTGGCAATGACCCGCACCGAATCGATCGGCTCACGGGTGCCACCAGCCGACACGATCATCGACACGCCAGCCATGTCCTGTGGCCCGAGCATTCGCTCGGCAGCGGCCACGATTGCCTCGGGCGCCGCAAGGCGTCCGGCTCCGATGTCTCCCCCTGCGAGCCGGCCCGACTCGGGCTCCACGATGCTGACCCCGCGATTGCGAAGCGTGTCGATGTTGTCCACCACGCTGGGGTGTTCCCACATCTCGGTGTGCATTGCGGGGCACACGATGACGGGAGCCCGCGTCGCGATCAACGTGTTCTGCAGCAGATCATGGCTGTATCCCATGCGATACGCAGCGATCGACTTCGCGGTGGCCGGGGCCACGATGATCAGATCTGCGCCTTGGCCGACCTTGGTGTGTGGGATCGGCGTGGACGCGTTGTGCCACAGCTCGGTCTGGACGGGCTCGGAGGCGAGCGCAGAGAGCGTGGTGGTTCCAACGAAGTGCTGCGCAGCATCGGTCATGATCGGCACGACGTGCGCACCGGCATCGACGAGACGACGACAGATCTCGATCGCCTTGTAGGCAGCAATTCCGCCGGTGACACCGAGGACGACTCGCTTGCCCTGCAGCGGGCTCACGAAACGCTCAGGCGTCGCTCTCGGCAGCAGCATCGGCTGCGGCCTGTGCTTCGGCCTCGGGATCTTCTTCGATCTCGGGGAGCTCGGGCTCGTCAGGCGCTTCGGTCCAGACGATCTTCTGCTCCGAGATTTCCTGGAAGCTGATCGACAGCGGCTTGCGTGCTGTGGAGGAAACCTGCGGAGGAATCATGCCGCCGAGGCCGTCACCGAGCTGGTTGAAGTACGAGTTGATGTTGCGGGCGCGGCGTGCAGCCAGCGTGACCAGCGTGAACTTCGAATCCACCTTGTCGAGCAAGTTCTCGATCGGCGGGTTGATCATCGTGTCGTGGTCCATACCCATAGTGCTCCAACCCTACCGTGTGATTGACCTGGGCCGCTCGACACCCGCGCTCCTGCGATCCGGATCCGCCTGATCCAGGCATAGGGTGCGCTCGTCGGTGAGACATCGAGCCAGATCGGAATCAACATGTTTGCAGCGAATCATCGAGACGCAGTGCGTTCTTTGGCGATTGGAGTGATCGCAACCATCGGGTTCGCCGCGTGCGCTGCGTCGGACACCGACACCGCGGACACCACCGGCGCGTCGACCGCGCCCGCCACGCCGACCTCCGATGCCGCCGCTCCCGACGACACTTCGCCCGACGAAGCTGCGCCCGACGACACCGTTGCCGACATCGTTGCCGACACCGCGGCACCCACCACGGCGAGCGACGAACCAGCGACCACCGACACCACCGAGTCCGAGCCGGCCACCTCCGAGGCGGCTCCCGTAACCGAGCCTGCCCAAGCGGCCGACGAGTCCGACAGTGAGCCGACAACGACCGCCGAATCGGGCGCCACCGGTGCCGACCTGACCGCCGATCGCCCCTACGACGTCTTCGTGCCATCTGCGTACGACGAAACGACTCCAACTCCACTCGTGCTTCTCCTCCACGGGTACACCGCAAGCGGCGACATCCAGGAGGCGTACTTCCAGTTCGAACCACTGGCAGAATCACGAGGCTTTCTGTACGTCCATCCCGATGGCACCGTCGATCCGCGTGGTGAACAGTTCTGGAATGCCACCGATGCGTGCTGCGCGTTCGGGCCCAACCCACCCGACGATGCGGCGTATCTCATGGCGATCATCGAGCAAGTGTCAACCGAGTACAACGTCGACCCGAAGGCAGTGTTCCTCGCTGGCCACTCCAATGGTGGCTTCATGTCGTACCGCATGGCCTGTGATCACGCCGACACCATCGCTGGCATCGCCAGCCTTGCGGGAGCGTCCTTTGCTGACATCGCCGATTGCACGCCATCGGAGCCCGTCAGTGTGCTGCAGGTTCACGGAACCGATGACGAGACCATTGCCTTCACCGGAGGAGCCATCATCGGCTCCGAGTACCCGAGCGCAGCAGAAACGGTCGGGTACTGGTCGGACTACAACGGGTGCGACGCCACCCCCACGAGCACCGCTGATGTCCTGGATCTCGACAGCGGCATCGACGGCGCCGAGAGCGACATCGATGCATTCGCCGGATGCAGCCAAGGGACCGAGGTCAACCTGTGGACCATCGACGGCGGACGACACGTTCCGCCTGTCACCGAAGAATTCAGCGCCGGCGTCATCGACTTTTTGCTCGCTCATCCCAAGCCCTGATCGTCTTCGACTCGGCCCCGACCTCGGTGGGGAGCACGTGAATCAGTGGGATCGTCGAGCGGCCTGGATGATCTCGAGCATCTCCACGATCGTGTCATCGAGGTCATCGTTGACGACCACATGGTCGGCGAGTTCGCGCCCGATCGGCTCTTCCTGCTCGGCCTTCTTCAACCGAGCGAGCACTTTGTGGTCCACATCACCGCGACCGCGCAACCGGCGCTCCTGCTCCTCGCGGGACGGCGGCATCACAAAGATGAGCATCGCCTCCGGCGCAATTCGCTTCACCTGCTGAGCGCCGTCCACCTCGATCTCCAACACGAGATCTCGGTCGTCGCCAGCGTCGGGAGTAGGAGTGCCGTAGTAATTCCCCAGAAACTCCGTCCACTCCAAGAATCCACCGGAAGAAATCCGCTCCTCGAAGGCCTCAGACGTGGTGAACACGTAGGCCTCGTCGGTCTCAGACGGACGTTGCTCGCGAGTGGTCCACGACCGACTCAACCACAGGTTGGAGTCCTGTTTGACCAACGCATCGACGATCGTTCCCTTACCGACGCCGCCCGGGCCAGATACGACGATGATCATCGAGTCAACCTACCCGCACCGCTCATCGTGGGTTCCGACGCCTGAGGTCTCGATCGTTTCAATGCAGTTCGTCGAGCAGCGCTTTGCGCTGCTGGGCACCCAAGCCCTGCACTCGACGGTTGTCAGCGATGCCGATCTCTTCCATGAGCCGGCGGGCCTTGACCTTGCCGACACCGGGAAGCGATTCGAGCATCGAGACGCACTTGAGTTTTCCGACGTTGACGTCGTCGGAGTCCAGTGCCTCCTGCAACGACATCGTGCCCATCTTGAGACGAGCTTTGATCTCCGCGCGGGCTGTTCGAGCCTCAGCTGCCTTCTGCAGCGCTGCCGCCCGCTGTTCGGGGGTCAACTGTGGTGGTGTTGCCATGGATTCACGTTAGTGCAGTGACATCTGTCGTGCGCGCGATCCCGCGTTCCTTCATCCAGTCGAGCAATCCACGCTGCACCGAGAGCGGCGCTGACGGGTCGGCGAATGACGCCGTGCCGACCTGCACGGCGGTTGCCCCTGCCAGCAGCAGCTCTGCTGCATCCCATCCCGATGCCACTCCCCCGACACCGATGATCGGGACATCCGGAAGCGCAGCGTGCACATCGTGCACCGTGCGCACCGCCACCGGATGAATCGCACGCCCCGAGAGCCCACCACCGCCGGCGCCCAACACCGGCTGGAGCGTGTCGGGGTCATAGCCGAGCCCGAGGAGCGTGTTGATGCAGGTCACCGCTTCCGCTCCGGCTTCATGCACAGCACGAGCGACTTCGATCGTGCGATCCGTGTTCGCACTCAACTTCGCCCAACGCGGGCGACCACACGCAGCTGTTGCCGCAATCACCTCGGTCGACAAATCGACATCGTGGGCAAAGATCCCGTGGCCAGCCAAGTTCGGGCACGACAGGTTGACCTCGACCGCCACGACGCCATCAGGAGCGTCAGCCAACTGCTCGGCCGCAAGCCGGTAGTCCTCGACCGATCGACCCCAAATGGAACAGATCACCGTTGCCCCGGTGGCCAGCAGATCTGGCAGAACCTTTGCAAGCCAATACTCGATGCCCGGCCCTTGGAGACCGACTGCGTTCATCATCCCCTGCGCAGTGGGGTGCACCCGTGGCGCAGGGTTGCCTGCCCACTCGTACGGTGCGAGTGATTTGGTGACCACCGCACCCAATTCGGACAGGTCCATGAACGGCGCGAATTCCGCGCCGTATCCAGCGGTACCCGACGCCGTCATCACTGGTCCCGGCAGGGTCACCGAGCCGATCTGGGTGTGCATCAGACCGCGTGATATTCCTGCAGCGAGCGCACGCTGATCGAGCCGTCGCGTTCTGCCAGCCCCTGCGCCGCAGCAAGAGCTGCGGCAACCGTGGTGACACAGCTGACCCGATGCAAGCTCGCAGCCTTACGGATGGTCTCGCCGTCGGTTCGCGCTTCTTTGCCACTCGGGGTGTTGACGACGAAGCCGACCTTGCCGTCGGCGATCAACTCGGGCGCCGTCGGCAGCGACGCATCCTCGTCCGAGCGGCTGCCGTCGTTGCCGACCTTGGCCACGATCTGGTCGACGGGTTCATCGAACTTGGAGAGGTACGCCGCCGTGCCCGAGGTCGCCGCGACGCCCAGCCCCAACGCCCGCAGTCGCTTGGCGACCACGAGTCCGGCTGGCTTGTCTCGGTCCGCAAGCGACAGGAACACCATGCCGTCATCTGCACTGAGCGGCAGCACGGTTCCAGCGGCCAACTCGGCTTTGTAGAACGCTCGCCCGAACGACGAATCGATGCCCATCACCTCACCAGTCGAGCGCATTTCTGGACCCAACGCCGGGTCCACCTCGGGGAAACGAGTGAACGGCAACACCGCTTCTTTCACCGCAACGTGCGCAGGAGGACCGTCGGAGCCCTCGCCCGGACCACGGTGACCGCCGCCGACCGGTGGCCGCAGCAACCCCTCTTCACGCAATTCGGCGAGCGACGCACCCAGCATGACCCGTGTGGCCACCTTTGCCAGCGGCACACCGGTTGCCTTCGCAACGAACGGCACCGTGCGGCTGGCGCGGGGGTTTGCTTCGATGACGTACACGGTTGTTCCGGCGACTGCGAACTGCACGTTGATCAAGCCGATCACGTCGAGCCGCTTTGCGATCGCAGCCGCATAGGACTCGAGCACTGCAACCACCCACGCCGGCAGTGTTTGCGGCGGAATGGCGCACGCCGAATCGCCCGAGTGAACGCCAGCTTCTTCCACGTGTTCCATCACGCCGCCGATCAGCACGTCACCGGTGTGATCTCGGATGGCATCCACGTCGACCTCGGTCGCGTCGGCCAGGAAGCGGTCGACCAACACCGGACGTTCTGCGGACAGCCCGCCTTCGCGTCCAAGGGATCCAAACCCAGCCAACTCCTCCATCGCAGCCGCGAGATGATCAGCATCGTGAACGATCTGCATGGCACGCCCACCGAGCACATAGCTCGGGCGCACCAACACCGGGAACCCGATCTCGGCGGTGATGGCGAGCGCCTGATCGAGCGTTGCGGCAGTGCCTCCGGGCGGCTGCGGAATGTTCAGCTCGTCGCACATGACGTTCCAGCGTTCACGGTCTTCGGCTGCGTCGATGGAGTCCGATGACGTGCCTGCCACCAACCCCTCGGGAATGTCGCCCGACAGCTTCAGCGGCGTCTGTCCGCCGAGCGACACGATCACCTTGTCGGGCTGTTCGGCATCGATGATGTTGAGCACGTCCTCTTTGGTCAACGGTTCGAAGTACAGCCGATCGGACGTGTCGTAGTCGGTGGAAACCGTTTCGGGGTTGCAGTTCACCATGATGGTCTCGAAGCCTGCGTCGCGCAGTGCGAACGACGCGTGCACGCAGCAGTAGTCGAACTCGATGCCCTGCCCGATCCGGTTCGGTCCGGACCCCAGGATCATCACCTTGGTTCCTGTTGACGGGCGGACCTCGTTCTCGTCCTCGTAGGTCGAGTAGTGGTAAGGGGTCTCGGCATCGAACTCAGCTGCGCACGTATCCACGGTCTTGTAGGTCGGGATCACCCCGGCCGCGATGCGCGCCGCGCGCACGTCGGATTCGGTGCTTCCCCAGAGATAGGCGAGCTGAGCGTCGGCGAACCCGATCTGCTTTGCGCGTTTCCAACCGCGAGCGGTCATGGCGCCGATGCCGACCTCTGCGAGAGCCTGGCGCTCTTCGACGATGATCGACATCTGGTCGAGGAACCACACGTCGATCTTCGTGGCGTCATGGATCTCGTCGACCGTCATACCGCGACGCAGCAGTTCACCGACCTGCAGGATGCGGTCCGGCGTCGGAATGCACGCCTGGGTGAGCAACTCCGCTTGCGTGGGGAACGCGGTGGCGTACTCCTCTTCACCGGGGTCACAGTTCAATCCCAGGCGCCCTTGCTCCAACGAACGCAGCGCCTTCTGCAGGCTCTCCGGGAAGGTGCGGCCGATGGCCATGACCTCACCGACGGCTTGCATCTGTGTGCCGAGCACACCCGAGGTTCCGGGCAGCTTCTCGAACGCCCAACGCGGAATCTTCGTGACCACGTAGTCGATCACGGGCTCGAAGGCTGCAGGCGTACTCGATGTGGCGGTCTTGGTGATGTCGTTGTCGATCTCGTCGAGGGTGTAGCCGAGGGCCAGCTTGGCTGCGATCTTGGCGATCGGGAATCCAGTGGCCTTCGACGCAAGCGCACTCGAACGCGACACACGCGGGTTCATCTCGATCACGACTTGGCGTCCGTCTGCCGGGTTGACGGCGAACTGCACGTTCGATCCGCCGGTTTCCACGCCAACGCGTCGGATGCATGCAATCGCTGCGTCGCGCATCTTCTGGTATTCGACGTCGGTGAGGGTCTGGATCGGCGCCACGGTGATCGAGTCGCCGGTGTGCACGCCCATCGGGTCGACGTTCTCGATGCCGCAGATGATCACGCAGTTGTCGGCGGTGTCGCGCACGACTTCGAGTTCGTATTCCTTCCAACCAACGATCGACTCTTCGACGAGGATCTCGTTGATCGGGCTGGCGTCGATGCCGTTCTTGGCCATCCGCTCGAACTCTTCGACGGTGTACGCAATTCCGGTACCTCGGCCACCGAGGATGTAGGCAGGGCGAATCATGGTCGGGAGACCGATTTCTTGCATCGCCACGCGCGCTTCGTCCATCGAGTGGGCGATACGCGAGCGGCACGATTCGAGGCCGATCTCGGTCATGGCGACCTTGAACTTCTCGCGGTCTTCGGCGGTTTCGATCGCCTCGGCGTTGGCGCCGATCATCTCGGGGGTGCCGGGCACGCCGATGAGGCCACGCTCGAACAGCTCCATGGCGATGTTCAGCCCGGTCTGGCCGCCGAGCGTGGGCAGCACGGCGTCGGGCTTTTCCTTGTCGATGATCGCGGAGACCACTTCCCAGGTGAGCGGCTCGATGTAGGTCGCATCGGCGAAGTCGGGATCGGTCATGATCGTGGCCGGATTCGAGTTGGCGAGGATGACGCGGAACCCCTCGTCTTTCAGCACGCGGCAGGCCTGCGTGCCGGAGTAGTCGAATTCGCAGGCTTGACCGATGACGATCGGGCCGGAGCCGATGATCAGGATCGAGTGGATGTCAGTGCGCTTGGGCATCAGTTCTGCACCTTTCGGTCGGCGTCCATCAACTCTGCGAACTGTCCGAACAGGTAGTTGGCGTCATGCGGGCCCGGGTTGGCCTCGGGGTGGTGCTGTACGCTGAAGGCGCGTTCGGACTCGACCTTGAGCCCCTCGCACACGTCGTCGTTGAGGTTGATGTGGGTCATCGCTGCGTTCGACGGGAGCGTGCTCGCGTCGACGGCGAAGTTGTGGTTCTGGCTGGTGATCTCGACCTTCTGGGTATCGAGGTTCATCACCGGGTGGTTGCCGCCGTGGTGACCGAACGGCAGCTTCACGGTGTCGGCTCCGATGGCTCGTCCGAGCAGTTGGTGGCCGAGGCAGATCCCGAAGATCGGGAGCTTGCCGAGCAGGCCCTGGATGGCTTCGACCGCATAGGGCGACATAGCCGGGTCGCCGGGGCCGTTCGAGAGGAACACACCATCGGGCTCCATCGCGAGGATGTCCGCCGCAGTGGTGTCGGCACGGACGACGTCGACGTGGCCGTACTGGGCGAGGCTGAGCGCAATGTTTCGCTTCATTCCGAAGTCGACGGCGACGATGCGTCGGCGACTGTCAGGGTCAGCTGCTGGCACCGTGTAGCCGACCGGCGTGGTGACCCGGCGAACCAGGTCCACACCGTCGGTGCCGGGCTCGCCCTTCGCTGCGGCGAGGAGCTCCGCATGCGACGCCGAGCCGAACGCTCCGGGCATGGCGCCCGTGTTGCGGATGATCCGGGTGAGGCGTCGGGTGTCGATGCCGGCAATGCCGGGAACACCCTGCTGGAAGAGCATTGCGCCCAGGTCGGACTGTGCTCGGAAGTTGCTGTGGCGACGTGCGAGGTCACGCACGATCACGCCGCGACAGAAGGTGCCCACCGATTCGAAGTCGGTTTCGTTGATCCCGTAGTTCCCGATGTGGGGATACGTGAAGGTGATGATCTG
>JBGCEY010000095.1:0-8911 GCA_045106645.1 Ilumatobacter sp. | reverse complement strand
ACTTCGCCGATCTTGTAGCTCTTGCCGGTGTAGTAGAGGATGCGCTCGGTCGTGGTGGTCTTACCGGCGTCGATGTGCGCCATGATCCCGATGTTGCGGGTGCGCTCCAGGGGGAACTCTCGTTTGGCCATGATGGGTCCTACTCCGAACTCTTCTTCTACATCTCAAAGGGCTACGCAATCCGGACGATCCGGAGCACGGTCGGGCTGCGCGCAGCGCGCAAGCACGGCGTCAGAGTGTATTCGCCCGTTTCCCACGCGCAACCCCGCTGGGCGCGTGTGACACGCGTTCACCTCACGGCGATCGCTGCAGCCACGATCCAGCAGTCGTTGTGCGACGACTTTCGGCTGACGCGCGCTGCCGCCTCAGAGGTCGAGGTCGCCAGCGTCTCCGCTGACGGTGGCACGCAGGCTCGGACGATGCTCGTTCGGCTCGGTGGCGGTGACGGTGATGTCGAGTCCGAGCGCGGTCACGACGCCGAGCACATCGAACGGACGCGGGTGCACGATGGCGAAATCATCGAGCCCCACACCTCCTGGCTGCGTCGTGTTGGGCCGAGGTGTGTCACCCCAATCGATGAGGAACGGAACGGTGCGGTCGGTCGGAAAGGTCAAACGCCATGCCAAGCGATCGCCATCCGGTGTGCGGCGGCTCATGTCGACGACCTGACCTGGATCCTTGCCAGCGTCGGCCAACCGATCGGCCAGATCATCAATCGTCTCGCCCCCGCCCGGCCTCACCGCGAAGCCGACCAGCGCCGACCCTTCGCCACCGGTGGCGAGCACCTCGTCGAGTCCGAACGGCCTCGGGAGCCCTGACGACGGCGGGTCGGGTTGGCCCGGGTCCGGAGCGATCAACTCGAGGTAGCTGTCCCCCAACGACACAAGCGCGTTGTGCGTGCCCATCCCGTCGTGCGAGCCACCGATGGCTGGCCGCACTCCCGTTGCGTCTTCGAACCAGTCCATCGCGTCAGCGAGATCAGCAACGGCGTAGACGAGGTGATCGATTGCGGCCATACGAGATGTTCCCAGACCTGCTGTCAGCTGCCTGCGAGCTGTTCGATTTCTTCGGGGGTCAACACCTCGATGCATGCAGCACCGGCCTCGGCGCCGAATGCCTCACCGAGCGCATTGGAGTCGCCTTGGCCGCTGAACTCGGCAACGAACACCGAACGGATGACATCGCCATCGAGCTGGTCGATGAGGCAGTCGACGAACGCCTGCGGAATCGCTGCTGCTCCGGGGTCTTCGTTGATGATGTCGGTGAAGAACGCTTTGGTGTCGATGCAACCAAGGAATGCGTCGGTGACGGTCTCGGCCTCGGCGAGTGGGAGGCTGCCGTCGAGGTCGGTGCTGTCGATCTCCAGCGAGCGTTCAGCCCCGAGGCTCGCCACGATCTCGGTCGACACGCAGTTGGCCTCGTCGTCAGCCAGATCCGGAGAATCCGCACCGCCCTGAAATGATCGACTGAGCTGCTCGATCGCGTCGGCGTCGGATGGGGTTCCTCCGCAGGCGGCGAGAGCAATGAGGGCAGCAGCACAAAGCGCGCCAAGGTGCGACGAGATCTTCGAATTCATGTGAGCTTCTCCGGAGTTGTCGAAGCGCCTCGTTGCAGCGCTCCACCGATTGGGGAGGACTCTACGGGTCGACCGTCAATCCAACGCAACGAACTGCACGTCGGCTCGTGACCCCGACGACGTGAGGCCCGTGCTCTATCGTCTCGTCGTGAGTGCTCGACTGGCATGGGGTGGCGCGATCGGTCCGGCTGCGTTCGTGGCGGCATGGTCGATCAGTGCCGCAGCCACCGATCGCGACGACTACTCGCCGGTACACGACACCATCAGCCAACTCGCCGCAGTCGGGGCCAACACACGGCCCCTGATGACCACGGGCATGATCGTGTTCGGACTGGCACTTCCGGTGTATGCGGTCGCGCTCAAGCAGACGTTGCCGGGCCGGGCCTGGTTGGCAGCTACCGCTTCGGGCGTTGCGACGCTCGGGGTTGCAGCAACTCCGCTGCACCACTCCGAGCTGGTCGACCGACTCCATGAGATCTGTGCCGCCGCCGGCTACATCACACTCACTGCGGTGCCACTGCTTGCTCGCCGCCCGCTCCGCACCATGGGACACCGCAAGCTCGCAGCGTTCGGCACTGCGGTGGCAGCTGTTTCGGCGGTGGCGCTGCCCACGAGCGTGCTCGTGTCCCAGACCGGCTTCTTCCAACGCCTCGGGTTGACCGCCGGCGACGCATTCCTGATTGCCTCTGCACCGGTGATCGGTTCGATCTTGCGACGTCGCGAGACCAAGGTGCCGGGAGTCAGTTGATGCCAGGCATCCATTGCGCCCAGCACGACTGATCGGCGAGTTCGTCCACCACGGCGATTGCCGCAAGCGCACCGGACGTGGTGACCACGCGGCCCGAATCGTCCGAGGCAGTGCGTGTCGAGCTCACCGAGGCGCCCATGGCAGCGAGGTCGTCTTCGGCAAGCCAGTGCCCGGTCGCCGATCGTCCATCAAGGCGGCCGACGGAGGCCAGAAGCAACGACCCGGTCGACATGGCGAGGATGCCCTTCGCCGACTCCGCTGCCACCTGCAACCAGGCACGGGTGTCGGGATCGTCGATCACCTGCTTCCAACCAAGCCCGCCCGGAACCACGAGCACGTCGACGGGTGGTGCGTCCGCGGGCAGGCACGTGACGTCGATCGATCGAGACGGCTCCACGGCATGCACAAGCCCCCGGATGGGCCCGACGAACACCACGTTGGCGTCCAACCGCTCGGCCAGTCGACGCACCGGCTCGTCGACCTCGCCGCTCGACACACCTCGGTACACCAGCACCGCAACGGTGATCGCATCCGGGCCGACCACTCGACCAGTGAGCGGTTCCAGAGCAGCAGGGCGAGTATCGGCCCCATCGCGCTCGGCCAGCACATCGATGATGCGGCGGAGTCGACCCATCACGGGAAACTACCCAACGCACCGCCGAGGCCTCGTCAGCCGACGTTGCCCTGGATGTACTCGTGCAGTTGGTTGTTTTCCCGCTCGAGCTCACCGAGGCGGAACTTCACGACGTCACCAATCGAAACCATGCCGCCCAGCGCTCCCCCATCCAAGACCGGCAGGTGGCGAATCCGCCGTTGCGTCATCAGCGACATCAGGTCACCGATCGAATCACCGGGCGCGCATGTGAACACCTCACTCGACATGACGCTGTCCACATCGCAACCCAGGGCGTCAGCACCCTGGTCGGCAAGCGCACGCACGATGTCGCGCTCTGAGACAATGCCGTCGAGGCTGGCTCCATCGACGCTCGCGATCAAGGCACCGAAGCCCCGTTCGCGCAACAGTGCA
The DNA here is from genome assembly GCA_045106645.1 of Ilumatobacter sp. Taxonomy (GTDB): domain Bacteria; phylum Actinomycetota; class Acidimicrobiia; order Acidimicrobiales; family Ilumatobacteraceae; genus Ilumatobacter_A. The sequence goes on along the minus strand of JBGCEY010000095.1, from coordinate 5,560 downwards.
GTGGCTTCGGCGAGCGTGGCGGACGGCGCGATCGTCACCACCTCCGTTCCCTTCACGGACAGGATGGACTGGACGTTCATGGTGGGCTCCTCTCGTCGGAGTCCCAACCTAGTGCACTCGTGAAACCCTGTCGATCAGGTGCTGCTCGGCTACTCCTGAAAACGATCGAAGCCCGGGCACGGGGCCCGGGCTTCGTTCGAATTCGGTGAGTGCGCCCGAGGGCGCTCAGCATCGCCAGCGGCTGGATGTCCACCAGCGTCTGGCTTTCACCAGCGTCTGGATCTCACCAGCGATAGTGAGCGAATGCCTTGTTGGATTCGGCCATCTTCTGCATGTCGTCGCGACGCTTCATGGCCGCACCGAGACCGTTGGACGCATCCAGCAGTTCGTTGGCGAGACACAGCGCCATGGACTTCTCACGACGGTTGCGAGAGAAGTCGACGAGCCAGCGAATGGACAGCGTGGTCGCACGGCGCGGGCGCACTTCGACGGGCACCTGGTAGGTGGCACCACCGACGCGACGGCTGCGCACTTCGAGCGGCGGCTTGACGTTGTCGACCGCACGCTTGACGGTGTCGATCGCGAGATCTTCACCTTCGAGCTTGCTCTGGATGATCTCCATTGCGTCGTACACGATCTTTTCGGCGACGGTGCGCTTGCCGTGCAGCATGACCTTGTTGATCAGCTGGGTGATGACAACGGACTTGTAGATCGGGTCGGCGACCAGATCACGGCGGGGAGCGGGACCTTTACGAGGCATCTCTGATCACTTCTCCTTCTTGGCGCCGTAACGGCTGCGGGCCTGCTTGCGGTTCTTCACGCCAACGGCGTCGAGCGCGCCGCGGATGATCTTGTAGCGCACACCCGGAAGGTCACGCACACGACCACCGCGCACGAGCACGATGGAGTGCTCCTGCAAGTTGTGGCCTTCACCCGGAATGTAGGCAGTGACTTCGATGCCCGAGTTCAAGCGGACACGTGCGACCTTACGAAGTGCCGAGTTCGGCTTCTTCGGGGTGGTGGTGTACACGCGAGTGCACACTCCACGACGCTGCGGGCTGCCCTTGAGCGCCGGCGTCTTCGACTTGGTGACTTTCGAGCTGCGCCCCTGACGGACGAGCTGCTGAATGGTTGGCATGTACGAAACCTCGTTCGTTCAGGATCGGCGAGTGCAGCAGGCACTCATCGACATGTGGTGTGTTGGGTGCACTGGTTGTGCACCCGCCATACAGCGACCCACGAAGGGATTCCCCGCTGAGAGGACCGGGTAATGCTACGGAACCACATTCGGTCGCGCAACGCGCTCGCAGCTGACGATGCCTCGACAGTGAGGTCGGGTCGGTCAGGCGAACACGAGTGGTTCGGCGGGAAGTGCCGCGTCCACGAGATCCAGCGACGGCGCACCGAACAGATGGCCCTGTACGGCGTCGACCCCGAGGCCCTGGAGCAGGTCACGTTCGGCGAGGCGCTCGACTCCGATACCGACCGACAGCGCACCGATACGACGTGCAACTGCAACCATTTCGCGGATGGCGGACTGCTTGTCGCTGTCTTCGTCGCAACCACTGATGAGGTTCCGCGAGATCTTGATCATCTCGGGTTCCAGTTCCACGACGCGCTGCGGCGTGAAGAATCCGATGCCCGCTCCATCGACGCAGATGACTGCACCATCGGTCTGGAGGCTTCGGAAGCACCCCTTGAGGCGCGCAACGTCGTCCAGATCTGCCTGTTGCGTCAGCTCGATCACCAGCCGGCGAGCGTCTGCACCGACGAGCGTGCGCATGATCCGCTCATCGAGCAGCGCTTCGGCCGAGACGTTGACGCCTAAGAAGAGGTGCTCCGGAAGATCGGTGAGACGTCCGAGGGCAGCACCCAGCGCAACGACTTCGACGTCGACCTGGAGTCCGCGCGCAGCAGCACGCTCGAACGCATCAGCAGTTGCAGTGCCGGCGCCGAATCGAGCGAGCGCTTCGTAACCGATCACCGTTCGGCCTTCCATGTGCACGATCGGCTGCAATGCGATGTCGGGGCTTGCCATCTTGTCGATGACCTCGCCGAGCGCCGGAGCGAGCCCGATGCTCACCGCACGCCGCAGTTGTTGTGCGGTGGCTTCGTCGATCTCCGCGGCATCGGCAATGGCCTGTTCGACGACGGCCAAGGCCCGGTCGCTGCACATGGACGCGAGCCAGTCGGTCTCGGGCGTCGTTGAGTTGTTCGGGACGCTTGCGGCCATGCAAATTTATTCGACGCATTGTCCGGATTCTTGAATCTTGTTTGTGTCTGGACGCGCAACGGCCCGGGTACCCCACAGAGTGTGATCCCCGGGCCGCTGTTTCAAACCTTCAAATGATCGATGAGAGGTGAGCGCGAACCCCGCACCCACATCTCATCGAAGCGGGGTGTGAGTCAGCCGATCGGCTCGTTCTGCACCGTCGCGGCATCGCTCGAGTACGTGCCATGGAGGCCGGCGAGGAAGGCAGCGGGGTCTTCTTCGTCCATGCCGTCCGACGTGTAGTACGTCATGGGCTCGTAGTCGGGTGCTTCGATACCGAACTCGCGGTACTTGCTCATGCCGGTACCGGCCGGGATCAGCTTGCCGAGGATGATGTTCTCCTTCAGGCCGATCAGGTCGTCGCCGCGTCCGTCGATGGCCGCTTCGGTCAGGACACGCGTGGTCTCCTGGAACGATGCAGCCGACAGCCACGACTCGGTGGCCAGCGAGGCCTTGGTGATGCCCATGAGTTCCGGACGGCCTTCGGCCGGACGGGTGGACTCTTCGACCATGCGACGGTTGGTGTCACGGAAGCGCTTCGAATCGACGCGCTCACCGGGCAAGAAGCCGGTGTCACCGGGCTCCTGCACGCCGATACGGCGCGTCATCTGACGCACGATCAGCTCGATGTGCTTGTCGTGGATCGACACGCCCTGGTCGCGGTAGACCCGCTGAACCTCTTCGACCAAGTACAGCTGCGTTTCGCGGATGCCCTTGATCTCCATGATCTCCTTCGGGTCGAAGGGACCATCCACCAGCGGATCGCCGGCCTTGACGTCCTGGCCGTCCGTGACGATCGGACGAGCGCCCAACGGCAGCAAGGTCTCGTGCTCTTCGCCGGCGTCGTCGATGACCACGACCGGGATGCCCTTGCCTTCGTCTTCACGCAGGTGCAGCACACCGGTTGCCTTGGCCAGACGGGCCGAGCCCTTGGGCGTACGAGCTTCGAAGAGCTCGACGACTCGGGGAAGACCACCAGCGATGTCCTTACCAGCCACACCACCGGTGTGGAAGGTACGCATCGTGAGCTGGGTACCGGGCTCACCAATGGACTGTGCCGCGATGACGCCGACGGCCTCGCCGAGTTCGATCATCTGGCCGGTTGCGAGCGAGCGGCCGTGGCACATGGCGCAAACGCCGAGCTCGGCGTCACACGTGAGCACCGAACGCACACGCAAGCGACTGATCTCGGGATCGTCGCGCAGTGCTTCCATCTCCTCGTCACCGACGATGGTGTTGCGGGGCAGCATCGAGTACGACTCGCCCTCCTTCTCCATCGGGTTGGCGAGCGGTGTGTCGTTGAGCAGCGCACGGCCGTACAACTTGGTCTCGAGGTACGAGCGGCGGTTGGCGGTGTCCTCACCAACGTTCTCGATCCACACGCCGAGCGTGGAGCCACAGTCGATTTCACGGACGATCAGTTCCTGAGCCACGTCGACGAGGCGACGGGTCAGGTACCCGGAGTCAGCGGTACGCAGTGCGGTGTCCACCAGACCCTTACGGGCGCCGGGCGTTGCGATGAAGTACTCGAGGGTTTCGAGTCCTTCACGGAAGTTCGACTTGATCGGGCGAGGGATCATGTCACCACGAGGGTTGGCCACCAAGCCACGCATACCAGCGATCTGACGCATCTGCGTCATGTTTCCTCGAGCACCCGAGCCGACCATCATGTCGATCGGGTTGAACTGGACCTTCTTGAACTCCAGCTCCATCTCGGCCTGGACTTCTGCGGTGGCGTCGGTCCAGATACGGACCTCTTGCTGACGACGTTCGCCGTCGGTGATGATGCCGCGCTTGAACTGGTTCTCGACCTTTTCGGCCTGACGCTCGTACTCCTCCATCATCCCCTTCTTTGCAGCCGGGGTGCGCACATCGTCGATCGACACGGTGATGCCGGACTGCGAGGCGAACCGGTAGCAAAGGTTCTTGATGTTGTCGAGTGTGCGAGCAACGGTGGCCTTGTCGAAGTTGTCCGACAGTCGCTCGACGATGACACCCATCTCCTTCTTGGTGATGAGGTGGTCGATATGGCCGAACAGGTCGGTGTAGGCCGGAGGCAGCGCCTCTTCGAAGAGTGCGCGTCCGGGCGTGGTCTCGAACTTGTCGCCCGGTCCCTTGCGCACCTCGATGGTGGCGTGGAGATCGAGCGTCTTTTCGTCGTACGCACGCAGCACTTCCCACAGGTGGCGGAACGTGCGGCCTGAACCCTTTGCGTCGTCGATGCCTTCGGTGAGGTAGTAGCCACCGATGATCATGTCCTGTGACGGAACCGTGATCGGACGACCCGAAGCGGGCGACAAGATGTTGTTCGCCGACAGCATGAGCACGCGGGCCTCGGCCTGTGCTTCAGCGGACAGCGGCACGTGGATAGCCATCTGGTCGCCGTCGAAGTCGGCGTTGAATGCCGTACACACGAGCGGGTGGATCTGGAGCGCCTTGCCTTCGACGAGCACGGGCTCGAAGGCCTGGATGCCGAGACGGTGCAGCGTGGGTGCACGGTTGAGCATCACCGGATGCTCCTTGATGACGTCTTCCAGCACGTCCCACACCTGCGGGCGGCGACGCTCGACCATGCGCTTGGCGGTCTTGATGTTCTGTGCCAGCTCGAGGTCCACAAGGCGCTTCATGACGAACGGCTTGAACAGTTCGAGGGCCATGAGCTTGGGGAGGCCGCACTGGTGCAGGCGCAGCGTCGGGCCGACCACGATGACCGAACGGCCCGAGTAGTCGACGCGCTTGCCGAGCAGGTTCTGGCGGAAGCGGCCCTGCTTGCCCTTGAGCATGTCGGACAGCGACTTGAGCGGACGGTTGCCCGGCCCGGTCACGGGGCGACCACGGCGACCGTTGTCGAACAGTGCGTCAACGGCTTCCTGCAGCATGCGCTTTTCGTTGTTAACGATGATCTCCGGCGCACCGAGGTTGAGCAGACGCTCGAGTCGGTTGTTGCGGTTGATCACACGGCGGTACAAGTCGTTCAGGTCGGACGTGGCGAAACGGCCACCGTCGAGCTGGACCATCGGCCGCAGCTCCGGTGGGATCACCGGGACTGCGTCGAGGATCATCGCCTTGGGATCATTGGTGCGGCGGCCGTGTTCGTCGCGGTTGTTGAACGACGCCACGATCTTGAGGCGCTTGATCGCCTTCTGCTTGCGCTGGGCGCTGAGCGGCTTGCGACCGGAGTCGCCCGGGTCGATGGCTTCGCGGAGCTTGATCTCTTCTTCGTCAAAGTCGATGCGGTCGATGAGCTGCTTGATGGCTTCGGCACCGGTGCCGCCCTCGAAGTACTCG
>JBGCEY010000094.1:0-12644 GCA_045106645.1 Ilumatobacter sp. | reverse complement strand
CGGCCGCCACGGATGAGCACCGGATCGAACGTAACGACTTGCCCGTTATTCGGGGGCGGCGCAAGTATGAACGGAGCGAACACACCCGCGCCACCGTTGTCACGAATCAGATTGTTGATGACCTCTCCGGAGGGCTCTTCGACCCCAATACCAATCGAGTTGGCAATCGTGTTGGACCGCAGCTGACCACTTCGGCTGACGCCAACGCCGTTTCCTGCGGGACCACCGTTCGGAGAGACACCGATGCGATTGTTGAACACGATCGCACCGCTCACCTCGATGCCGAAGTCGTCATACCCGCCGATCACGTTGCCGGGGTCACCGGTGTTCCCCCCGATCCGGGCGTTCGGCGCCCCGGCTAGTTGGACACCGATGCCCGTGCCCGTCTGTCCACTACCGACGGTTCTGTCGAGACGAAAACCGATCCACGAACACTCGACCACGACATCTTCCACGCCTCGCAAGACGATCCCGTTGGTGGCCGAGTGGATCGCAAGATTTCGAATGACAGCGCCGTCGGCGTCGTCCCGAATCGTCAAGTTCGAGCCGTTGATCGCCACGGTCGGCACTGCCGGCGTTGCCGGGCCACCGAGGTAGTCACAGTTGGCCCCCGGGTTGGTCGAACCATCGATGGTCAGCGACTCGGTGATCGCAGGCAGGCCAAACCCTGCGACGATTTCGGCCGGCCCACCGAGCGCAAATTCGATGATGTCGTGGTCGCCATCGTCGTTCGCTTCTTGGATCGCCGCACGCAAGGTGCAGCCACCAGTGGTGGCGATGCAATCGCCATCGCCGATGTCGGTGTCAGCCCCATCACCCGTGGTCGTGACCACATACGTGTCAGTCGCACCGGCGGGCGACGGCGACACCGCCAGCACCACCACCGGCACCATCAGCACTGCAAGCAACGCTCTTGTGAGTCGGCGCGCCGCGCCACCTCCGCCAACCGCAAAACGACCCGCCATGCCTACTCCCTCCGAGATCTGGTCAAGAGTAGTCGGCTCGGCTCGAAGCGACGAACGGGAAGAATTGACCAAACCACTCGTCGCCATTGGAACGGTCGTCGATGAAATGCCTACGCTCTCGACAGCGGATCGCTCCGACAGGGCGCGACGAAGGAGGGAAAGAAAGGTGGCGTCTTGAACTTCGCATCACTCAGCCCTGCGATGAACAACGCCAACGCGGTCATCGTCCCGCTCGGCGCGCTCGGCGCAGTCGACGTTGCCGTCAACACCGGTCAAACGAACCTCGCAGGCACCAGCTTGCGAGGCGTCGTGCTCGGCTACTTCCGCTGACCGCAACCTGTTGGGGTCTGATCCCAAGAGGTTGTGGGCCGTGTTGCCAGGCGGCGCCGACGCGGACCTCACCGAAGGTGGACGTCGTCGGCTGCACTGCACGATTCGCTTTGCGTCTCACTAGGTTCGGGCTCCCCGTCGACGCCGACGGGGAGCGGGCAGGGGACGACAGATGACACGACGACGGCTTCTCGGCTTCGCACTTGTGATAGCGCTGGCGGCGTTGTTCGGGCCGGGCGCCGAGGCGTTTCAGCGCCCCGGCGAGGGCCCAACGTGGTCTGATCCCCAGGCATCCCCCGATGGCCAGTCGGTGTCGGTGCAACTGGATGTCGACGCCATTCGCTCACAGCTCGCCACAGCACCGGTCGAGCGGGCCCGCGGTGTCGCGCCGCCCACCGGCGCCGTCGTCGTTCTCCCCGATCGAGAAGGAGGTCCACTTCGGGTACGACTCCACGAAGCGCCGGTTCTCGACGCCGAACTAACCGAACAGTTCCCCGAGATCCGCAGCTACGCCGGCACGATCGAGGGCGAAGACACCAGCCGGGTGCGGGCGTCGGTCACGCCGGCTGGTGTCGCTGCGATCATCACCGACTCGACCGGTGTCGACACCGTGATCCTGCCGATGTCCGACGGTCGGCACCGAAGCGGGCCACCGTCGCCCCGGCTCCACGAGATCATCGACGCCGAGCCACCGCTGGCCCCGCCCACCGACGCCGACGCTCGCAGGGCCGGAGTCGCATCGCTCACCGAACCGACGAACGGCACGAACCTCCGGGTGTATCGCACGGCGGTCGCCACCACCGGCGAGTTCACCCAGCTCTACGGCGGTGGAACGGTGGGAGGCTCGCTCGCAGCGATCAATGCCCTTTTCACGTTCGTGAACCCCGTCTTCGAGCGGGATCTCGCCGTGCGTTTCGAGATCATCGCCGAGTCGGCCGACATCATCTACACCGACGCCGCGACCGACCCGTTCAACAACGCCACATCTGGCGCACAACTGAACGTCAACCAGGCCAACACCGATGCCGTGATCGGTGATGCCAACTACGACGTCGGTCATCTCATGACCACGACGCCTTCCGGATTGGCACAACTGTTCTCCGCCGGGGTCACCGGGTCCAAAGCCCGCGGCATGAGCGGCTCGCCGTTCGGTAATCTGGAGAACCTCGCCATCGAACTGGTGGCCCACGAGTTGGGGCACCAATTCGGCGCCGACCATTCCTTCAACGGCACCGCCGGTTTCTGCGCGAACAACCGGCGGGATCGGGCAGCCGTCGAACCAGGCTCCGGGACCACGATCATGTCGTACACCGGGATCTGCGGGGACGACGACGTGCAGTTCAACTCCGACCGCTACTTCCACACATTCAACATCGAGCAGATGCTGTCGCACATCGATGGCCCCGACGCCGTGCCACCGCAACCGACCGGCAACGCCCTCCCAACAGCCGACGCCGGGCCAGACGGCGCCATCCCGACGGACACGCCGTATGCACTCGTCGGTGCCGGAAGTGACAACGACGGCGACACCCTCACCTTCAGCTGGGAGCAGGTCGACACCGGGACCGGAGCGGAGCTGCAAGATCCGGATTTCGTCGACGGGCCGCTGATCCGCAGCTTCGAACCAACGACGTCGGCCACGCGATTCGTTCCTCGACTGGAGATGTTGGCCGCTGGCACGAGCCAGCCGAACGTGGGCTGTGGTGACCCCGATCCCGCCTGCTGGGCCGAGTCCCTGCCGAACCAGGCCAGGACCATGACGATGCAGCTCACCGTGCGGGACAATCAGCTGGGAGCAGGTGCGATCGCGACCGAGGAGATGACGGTGACGGTCGTCGACACAGGAGCTGCCTTCGCCGTCACCAGTCAAGCCGCACCCACCACGGCGGCCAGCAGCGGAGACCTCACCGTGACGTGGGACGTCGCCGGCACCACTGCTCCGCCGATCGCGGCCACCGCAGTCGACATCCTGTTGTCGACCGACGGCGGCCTCACCTTCCCCATCACCCTGGCCTCGGAAGTGAGCAACGACGGCTCCCACGTCGTGACGCTCCCCGACATCGCCACCGACGAGGCGCGCATCATGGTGATCCGCTCCGAGACGGGGCCAGGAGTTCGGTTCTTCTCGATCAGTCAGGCCGATCTCATGATCGCTCGAGCGGACCTCACCGTGCTCCCTGTCGCCTGTCCAGTCTTCGACTCGCGAGCAGCCAGCGGCGCGCTGACCACGAGTCCGTTGGACGGGGGCGACTCGGTCGAACTGCAGGTGGCCGGCCCGCTGCCGGCCGGCCAGGGCATCGGCCCCTCGAACTGCGTACCTGACGACGCAACGGCTGCGGTGTTCACGGTGGTCGCCGTCGACCCGGTTGCCGAGGGCAATCTCCGCCTCAGTCCTGCCGGCACTGCGGCAACTGGTGGCGTGGTCAACTTCGCACCGAACGGGCTCGACAACACCAACACTGTGACCGTGCCACTCGGTCAGGGAGACGCCGAGGGCCGCATTCGACTCGAGGTCAATGGTGGTCCCGCTGGCCTGGGCGCGCCATCCGCCGACGTCCGCCTCGTCGTCCAGGGCTACTACGCCCCCGGTGCCGGCTGGCGCTACAACCCGGTGGTGCCGTGCACCGTTGCCGACTCTCGAAGCAATCAGGGTGCGACCCGATCGTTCGTCGGGCCGTGGGGTGCCGGGCAGGGACCGCCGCCGGTCGACGTCACCGGAGTGATCCCGTCGGCGCAGGGCGGCGCTGATGCCGGGACCGACTGCGGCGTGCCGACCTCGGCCGAAGGCGTCGTGGTGAACCTGGTTGCGATCAACTCCGCTGATGGGATCGGCCACCTGGCTGCAGGTCCCGGCGATGCCAGCCCAGCCGAGTACGTGACCAGCTTCGCCTCACTCGATCGCAACAACGCCGCCGTTGCCTACCTCCCGCTGGCCGCCGACGGCACGATCAACGTGGACATCTTCGCCAAGACCGGGACGCCGACCACCAATGTGCGGGTCGTCGTCCTCGGTTACCTGGACGCCAGCGCCGGCCTGACCTTCACACCGATCGTGGCCTGCTCGGCGTTCGATTCGCGATCTGGGCAAGGTTCCACCGGCGGCTTCGCTGGCCTCCGCAGCGCCGCTTCGACCACGACCTACGACGTGACCGTCGTGATCCCCTCTGCGCAGGGCGGTGCCGGCGCCGGCACCGATTGCGGCATCCCTGCAGACGCCGAGGCGGTGCTGATCAACCTGGTCGGGGTCAACACCGTTGGTGCCGGCAACCTCAGAATCTCGGCGTCGGAAACCCAAGCGACGGGCGGTGTCCTCAACTTCCGCGATCTCAGTCCAGCCACGAACAACAGCAATGCGGTACCGGTGCCCATCTCGAGTGGCGGCGAACTCGACGTGTTCGTGAACAGCAACGTCGCCGACGGGACACCACTCACCAACGTTCGAGGTGTCCTCCTGGGCTTCTACTCGTAGCCCAACCTCGTCGCCCCACCCGGCTTCGGGTCAGGCATCCGTTTGCGTTCGCGGCGCACGGCCACCACGATGTCGGCCGGAGCGGGAGGAATCTCTGTGAGCAGAGCACATGTGAATCGTTGCGTCGCGGTCGTCGCCGCCATGATGGCGATGGCGATCCTGACCGCGGTTCCCGCCGGTGCAGCCGACGGCGGCATCAGCGGCACGGTGACCGGAGCAGGTGGAGCCGGGCCGCTGGCGAACGTGCGGGTCTGCGCCAACAGCGTCGGCAACGCTGGGTTCGGCTGCGACACCACCGGCGCCGACGGCGTCTATGTCATTGGTTCGCTGCCTCCGCAATCGGACTACCGCGTGCGGTTCTTCGATCTCGACAACGTCTACGCACCCGAGTACTACGACGACTCGTTCACGCAAGGAGGGGCCCAGCTGGTTGCGGTGAGCGACGGAGTGACCACGGTCGACATCGATGCCGAACTCGGTCTGGCCGGGACGATCTCCGGGACGGTGACCGACGCTTCGGGGCCCATCGAGGACATCACCGTCTGCGCTTCCTCCGACAGCACCAGCGGGTTCTCGTGTGCATCGACGGCCGACGATGGCACCTACACCGTGCTGAGTCTGGTCCCCGCTGCCGACTACATCGTCAGCTTCGACGACCCGGCGGGCGTCTACAACGATCAGTTCTACGACAGCACAGCTGCTTTCGCCGATGCGACGCCAGTGTCAGTCGCGACTGGTGTCGACACCTCGGGGATCGACGCGGTGCTGATCGGGGCTGGTTCGATCAGCGGCACCGTGACCACGGCGCAAGGGCCCCGCGCCGGCGTCTCGGTGTGCGCGGGCCGCGAGGGTGAGACACTGGTGTGTGCCACGACCTCGAGCGCCGGCACCTACGAGATCCCCACGCTTCCGATCGGTGTCGAGTTCACCGTGTCGTTCGAGACCGATGGCTTCGTCACGCAGTTCTGGGAGAACGCCAACTCCTTCGGCAGCGCAACCCCGGTCACGATCCTCAGCGGCGGACCGACATCGGGAATCGACGCAGTCCTCGCCGCTGGCGGCAGCGTCTCAGGAACCGTCACCGACGCAACTGGTGCTCCGTTCCCCGGTGTGTTCGCTTGCGCCACGAGCACCAACGCCGACATCAACCAGTGTGAACGAACAGGACCCGACGGCTCTTACGAGGTGACCAATCTGGCCGCCGCCGACGACTACCTCGTCACCTTCAGTGTTCTCGGCAACACCACGATCTTCGAGTACTGGGAGGACCAGGTCACCGCCGATGCCGCCGACCTGGTTGCCGTCGCCGCCGGAGCCGAGACCACCGGCATCGACGCCAGTCTGCAGCCCATCCGAGACTTCCACCTGCTCGACCAGGCCTGTCGAGTCCTCGCTACTGGACCACTCTCTGGCGGCGACAGCATCGACTTCTCGGTCGCCGGAACTATTCCCGCAGTGCAGAACGCCGCGACCGCGAATTGCCCGATTCCCGCTGACGCCGACGCTGTCTTCGCCAACGTGATCGTCAACGACCCGTCGGCCGCTGGAAATCTTCGTCTGGCAGCCGCCGGGACCACGCCGACCGGCGGCATCGTCAACTTCTCCGCCAACGGACTGGACAACTCCAACGCCCAGAACATCCCCCTCTCTCAAGACCAGAAGCTGGCGCTGAGCGTGAACGGTGGTCCGAGTGGCGTCGGGCAGATCCTCGCAGCCGGGGCGGAAGTCGAAATCCTCGGCTGGTGGGGTCCGAACTCCAACCCAGGTCTGGGCTACCAACCAACCACGCCGTGCACGTTCTTCGACAGCCGAGAGAACCAAGGAGCCGCGAGCGTCTTCCTCGGGCCGTTCGGCTCCAGCACGAGCCTCTCGCCGGTGATCACCGGCTCCTTCAGCCAAGATCAAGGAGGCGAGGACTCCGGGAACGGCATCACCAACTGCGACGTGCCGACCAGCGCTGACGCCGTCCTCGTGAACATCGTCCTGCTCAACTCCACCGGGGACGTCAGTGTCGTGTCACCGACATCGCAGGCTCGGGTCGTCAACAACATCAAGCACACGCCACTCATGAACAATGCCAGTGCGGTCGTGCTGCCAGTCAACGACGACGGCACCGTCGATCTCGATGTCGTCGTGGCGTCGGGGGCGACGAACGTGCGCGGCGTCGTGCTCGGCTACTACTCCGACTCACTTGCCATCACCTACGTGCCGCTGACGCCCTGCGCCACCTTCGACACACGATCAAACCAAGGCGCCGAAGACGACTTTGCCGGCGCCCGGTTGGGCGGACAAGAGACCGTGTACGACGTGACCGGCGACTTCGATCCAGACCAGGGCGGCGGCAACAGCGACTGCGGTGTTCCTGAAGGGGCCGTGGCCATCGAGCTGAATCTCGTGGCCATCAACCCACTTCGCCCCGGCAATCTTCGTGCCTTCGCATCGGGATCCACACCGAGCGGCGGCGTCCTCAACTTCGCGAACCTCGCCAACCCGATGAACAACTCAAACGGCATCGTGTTGCCGGTCGCTCCGAGTGGCGAGATCGTGGTCGGGGTCAACGGCGGGCCCACGGGGTCCGGGTTGAGCGTCACCGAGATTCGCGGCGTCGTCACGGGCTACTACGTCGTGGCCTGAGCCGAGGCCCTCGACACACAGCACCGCGTGAGATGTCGGACCCTGAACGGTGAGTCGTCATGGCCGAGAATCACGCCTCGAACGTGGGTAGAGGGCTGACCGGCCGGCGCGTAGCCAGCGTTCACGATCACCCTCATCTGTCCGAGGCGTCGTCGGCTAGTCGTAATACCCCATCAAGACGCCTCGTACGTCGGCGAGGGGCAAACCTTGACCTGCTGGGCCGCCGTTCGTTTCAATCGAGAGCCATCCTTGCGACGACACGGGAACGGTGATGGCATTCGCATTGTTCATCGCTGGGTCGAGCGGACCGAAGTTCAGGACACCGCCGGTTGGCTGCGAACCGTAAGCAAAGGCACGAAGGTTTCCCTCCCTGATCGCGTTCAGGGCAACGAGGTTGAGCTCCACCGCTTCGGCAGAAGCCGGGATAGCGCAACCCGTCACGGCCCCTTGGGCCGGAACCGGATTCCGAAGGTCGTAGACGGTCTCCTGCCCGTCGCTCCGTGGACCGGCGAGGACCCCGGTTGCGCCTTGATTTGCTCGAGTGTCGAAGATGACGCACGGAGGGACCGGACGGAATCTGAGCGTCGAAGTCGTTGGCGTCCGGTAGTAGCCGAGCGCAACGGCTCGTAGGTTCGTTGAGCCGGGGCCGCCGCGTGCGGACACATTGAACCGCCCGTTGAAGAGCCGGAGCGGAAGCGCATTGCTGTTGTTCATTTGCGGCGCGACATCTGCGAACTCGTAAACCGTCACCGGAACGAAAATGAAGCCGGTGAACCACGCCGTGATATCACCGGTCCCCTGGCTGTTGACCTCAACCAGGTTCACGAGCACTGCCGACGCATCGTCGGGTATTCCACAACCCCCTGGCGTGCCACCTTGTGCGCTCGAGAAGGCACCGGTCACGTCCACCGAGAGACTCGGCGACGGCAGACGTCACTCGTAGTAGCCAAACACGACGCCCCGGACCTGGGTGAGCGGAACGCCAACACCGACCGGGCCGCCGTGGACACGCACTCGCTGAAGGCCAGCGCTGTCGAGTGGGACGACGACCGCGTTGGCGTTGTTCATCGACGGGTCGAGCGCCTGGAAATTGAGGACCCCGCCCTCGAGATCAATCCAGGTAGCCGAGGACCACGCCTCTCACTTCGACCCCTGGCACCCCGGCGACCACACCGAGGTTCGCAGTCACATCGATCTCGCCCAACGCCGACAACGGCACGATGATCGCATTCGAGTTGTTCATCGCCGGCGCGAGCGAGGCGAAGTTCACCACACCACCGGTCGCCACCGTCCCCGTTGCCGCCACCCGCAGATTCCCCTCCAGCGACGGATTGATCGCCACCAGATTGATCAGCACCGCGTCCGCCCCCACTGGGACATCACACGTGGTGTTCCCACCGCCCTGACCAGCAGCGAACACCCCACCGATCGCATACGTCCGCGTCTCTTCATCGACGAACGCTCCAGCGAACCCACCCGTCGCCCCCTGATTCGTTCGCGAATCGAACGCAGCACACGGCGTCACCGGGAAATACTCCGCCCCGCTGTTCGGCGCCGTCAGATACCCCAACACCACACCACGCATCTCCGCCATATCCGTCAGCCCAGCGGCGCCCTGCGACTCCACCACCAATTGGCCCGAGGCATCCAACGGGATGATCACTGCGTTCGCGTTGTTCATCTGCGGCGACAACGGCGCATGCGACAACACCGGCTCATCAGGATCGGTACCACCCGCACCGATCCTGACATCACCCGACAGCGCCGAGTTCAACGCAACAAGATTGATCATCACCGCCGACGCACCGGTCGGCACACCGCAATCGGTATTCCCCCCACCCTGATCAGCATCGAACACCCCACTGATCTGGAACGTCCGCTGCTCACCCGCGTCGTACGGCCCGACGAACCCACCCGTCGCCCCCTGATTGCTCCGTGAATCGAACGCCGCACACGGCGTGACCGGCACATACGAGAACTCATCAGCACCACCAGACGGCTCGTCATAGAACCCAAGCACCGTCAGCCGGACATCAGCAGTCGGCAGCACACACGGTCCACCGCAATTCACCTCGATCTGCAGCGCACCCGCAGCCGACAAGGGCACCACCACAGCATTCGAGTTCTGCAACGGCGGCGACAACGCAGCGAAGTTGACCACACCACCGGTCCCAGGAACACCCTGCGCTGTGGCCCGCAAGTTCCCGCCGATCAACGGATCGATCGCCGTGATGTTCACCAACACCGCATCGGCGCCGGCTGGTACCCCGCAGCTGCCGGCCTCGGCGCCCTGACCAAGGGGGAGGGTCCCTGTGATCTGGAACACCGTGACCGACAACCCATCAAGCGGGCCGAACGAGGACGAATCGCCAACCACACACGAACCAACCGGCGTGAACACCGACGGGTTGAGATCGTCGTTGACGAACGTACAGACGACGTCAGCCCCGATCGCCAAGACAACTGACGTGACTTCGCCCTCTGCGTTGTCACAGCTGAGTGAAGTCAGCGCGTACCCCTCGGGGCCTACCTGAGACAAACCGAAGCTGCCCGGCACGCCTTCGGATCCGGCGGCTGACAACGACCATTGCTCTGATCCGGCAGTACCCCCGCTGTCGTTGATGATGTCACCCACGAGTTCCAGGGTGGTCGTCGTGTCCGCCAGTATGGAGATGGCCCCGGCGACAAGAGAGGCTCCCGGGCGGAGGGTCGCACGTTGAGCGTTGCTGACCAGATTCGACTGCAAGGTGTCGTAGTTGACACCCGCACCTTGCCCCGGGATGGCGGAGGCATCGAAGACCCCGGCAACCGGGGCTGCAACAGTGACGCCGCCGGGAGCGACGAGCTCTGCGCTGCTCCCGACCCAGGCGTCGGTCGTGGCATCAACCGCGTTGACGGCAATCGCGTTTCCCGTGCCTGTCGCTGCCGCCGCCACCGTCGAGCCGTCGGCTGTGGCGCTCGTGTTGTGATTCGACCGAGCCTCGACCACCTGAGCGCCGGTTGTAGTGATCGTCACTCCACCCTGTATGTACGCTTCGGTCGTTGCCAGCTGTTCGGTGTAGGCCAGCGCTGCAGCATTCGGGATCGCATTGGCGTTACCTGCGGTTCGTTGATCGGGGGTCGGCCGTCCCGCGAGCGCGTCCGCGAGGTCGGACCCCTCGGGGCTCCCAAACGACGACGTCGAGATCGTGTCGTCGGCGGTCGACCCGACGAAGACCGACTCCGCCGTCCAAGCGACAGAATCAGTGTCGATGAACGCCTGCGTCGTCTGGGAGACCTTGGTGATGGCCACCCCGCCGCCCACAGTGCCGAACTGCGCTTCGCCCGAGCCATTGGCGTCGACATCGGACGACGAGGACACCGACAAAGCTCCACCTGCGTTTACCACGGTGGACCCGCTGACGCTCGATGTCGAGACGGCCACCACATCAATCGACGCGACGGCACCGTCGGCACCGACGTTCTCGCCAGAAAGCCCTGGCGACTGGTTGCTCACGGTCGAGCTGACCTCAGATTCGATGACGATGTCGCCAAACGACGTCAGCGATGAGTCAGATACCGCCACCGTTGCCGTCGCTTCGCTTCTGACGTGGCTGAACGATTCCCCAGTGTCCGCAACGTCGCTCGTCGCCGCCGCCGTCAACCAGATCTGGTTCGCCTCGACAGCAGCGTTGTCGAGGATCACTGCGGCATCGGCAGCAGATGCAAACGACACGACACTCAACGGTTGCGCAGTCACATAGGAAGGCACGGCAACACCTGACCCGACATAGCCCCCGCCATCAGCGGCCGTCGCAGCCAGGGTCACATCACCAGTCGTCGACAGTTCCGTGCCGGAATCGACAACGATCTGTTCGGCCGAAACCGACAGCGACGCCGCACCCAAGTCGACACCGACGATCGTCACAGAATCGACCCCCGATCCGCCATTGATCGTGAGCGAGTTCGTGGGAATCTGGAAGTTCGTGTTCTCGAATGCTGCGCCAGCGATCTCGAGCCGCAGCGGGTTCCCGGCCATCGGTCGAAGGGTCGCCTCGGCCGACCCGTCAGGAAGATTGAAGACAAGGTCCGTCGGAACCTGCAGGACCACCGAAGATCTCGCGTACGCCGAACCCGACTCCGAGCCAGCGTCGTCATTGCCGGCAGCGCCAACCACCACCGTCCCCGCATCCGACACTCCGAAACCGTCGAATGCCGCGCCGTCGGAAGCGAAGAACTGCTCGTCAGCACCAGACGCTACGGCCGCATCGGGCAGCACCGCCATGACCACGACTCCGACCGCCATGACCACAACCCCGACCAGACACGCCACGAGTCTCATCGCCACCCCTCCAGTTGGCCGCCGATAGCTCGACACGGATGGGCCGGAGCCCGACGGCCAGGTATTCACCGTACGTGAGGTACACCGAGCAATCAAAAGGTCCTCAAGGCCCGTTGTTTCGGCCCACTATCGGTCAGTCGAGGTAGCCGAGGACCACGCCTCTCACTTCGACCCCCGGCACCCCGGCGACCACACCGAGGTTGGCGGTCACATCGATCTCGCCCAACGCCGACAACGGCACGATGATCGCGTTCGAGTTGTTCATCGACGGCGTGAGCGAGGCGAAGTTCACCACACCACCCGTGGCCACCGTCCCCGTCGCCGCCACCCGCAGATTCCCCTCCAACGACGGATTGATCGCCACCAGATTGATCAGCACCGCATCCGCCCCCACCGGGACATCACACGTGGTGTTCCCACCACCTTGCCCAGCATCGAACACCCCGCCGATCGCATACGTCCGCGTCTCCTCGTCGATCAGGGAGCCGGCAAACCCACCCGTCGCCCCTTGATTCACCCGTGAATCGAACGCAGCACACGGCGTCACCGGGAAGTACTCCGCACCCGCGTTCGGATCGGTGAGATAGCCCAGGATCACACCACGCATCTCCGCCATGTCCGTCAGCCCAGCGGCGCCCTGCGCCTCCACCACCAACTGACCGCTGGCGTCCAAGGGCACGATCACCGCATTCGCATTGTTCATCTGCGGCGACAACGGCGCATGCGACAACACCGGCTCATCAGGATCGGTACCACCCGCACCGATCCCGACATCACCCGACAGCGCCGAGTTCAACGCAACAAGATTGATCATCACCGCCGACGCACCGGTCGGCACACCACAATCGGTATTCCCCCCACCCTGCCCAGCATCGAACACCCCACTGATCTGGAACGTCCGCTGCTCACCCGCGTCATACGGACC
>JBGCEY010000093.1:0-3895 GCA_045106645.1 Ilumatobacter sp. | reverse complement strand
TGGCCCCTTCACCAACTCCATCAGGTTCTCGATGGTCGCGTCGGGGTTGTCGATGAGGTGCACCACGGCATCGATGACCTCGCCGAGATTGTGCGGCGGGATGTTGGTGGCCATGCCGACTGCGATGCCCTGGCTGCCGTTGACCAGCAGGTTCGGGAAGCGGGCGGGAAGAACGAGCGGCTCCTCGGTGGTCCCGTCGTAGTTCGGGAACATGTCGACGGTGTCTTCGTCGATGTCGGCAATCAGCTGCATCGCCAATGGGTCGAGGCGACACTCGGTGTAACGCGAGGCTGCGGCACCGAAGTCGGGTGAGCCGTAGTTGCCGTGGAAGTCGATGAGCGGGTGACGCAGCGAGAACGGTTGGGCCATACGCACCAGGGCGTCGTAGATGGCCGAGTCACCGTGGGGGTGGAAGCGCGCCATGGTGTCACCAGAGACGCGGGCGCACTTCACGTGCGGACGATCGGGGCGGAAGCCCTGGTCCTCCATGTCCCAGATGATGCGTCGATGCACCGGCTTGAGGCCGTCGCGCACGTCAGGCAGTGCGCGCGACATGATGACCGACATCGCGTATTCGAGGAACGAGCTCTCCATCTCCTCGCCCAGCGCGATCGGCTGAATAGCGTCGCCAGGCCCCTCACCATCGCCCCCGTCAGCCGGAGGAGGAGTATCAGTCGTATCAGTCATGCGTGATGTGTCCTATCGAGTGATGAAGGTGCGAGCGCAGCGAGCGTCGGCCCTTGTGCCGACAAGCGAGCCGACTCAGCTTGCTGTGAGGCGATGGAGATGAGTCCGCCGTAGGCGGTCCGATGAATTCCGAGGAACGGAGCGAGGGAGCGAGGCACGAGCGACCGACCGAGTGACGAGGACTAGAAGTCCAGATTCTGGACGTCACGGGCGTTCTCTTCGATGAAGGCTCGCCGGCTTGGTACGTCATCACCCATGAGGGTCGACATCACCTCGTCTGCGCGGGCGGCTTCATCGACATTGACCTGCAACAACGAACGCGTTGCCGGGTCCATCGTGGTGGCGCGCAATTCTTCCCAGTCCATCTCGCCAAGACCCTTCAAGCGTGCGAACTGCTTCTTGTGGTTCGGCTTGTCGCGCAAGAACGCGTCTTTCTCGACATCGTCTTTCAGGTAGATCTTCTCTTTGCCGACTTCGGTGGAGTACAGCGGTGGCTGGGCGATGTAGCAGTAGCCGGCTTCGACCATCTCGCGCATCTGGCGGAAGAAGAACGTCAGCAGCAGGGTGCGAATGTGGCTGCCGTCGACATCGGCGTCCGCCAGGCAGATCACCTTGTGGTAGCGAGCCTTCTCCACATCGAACTCGTCACCGACACCCGCACCGATGGCGGTGATCAGTGCTTGGATCTCGTTGTTCTTCAGCATCTTGTCGATGCGCGCGCGCTCGACGTTGAGGATCTTGCCGCGGATGGGAAGGATGGCTTGGCTGTAGGGACGGCGAGCGTCCACTGCGGTGCCGCCGGCGGAGTCACCTTCGACGATGAACAGCTCGGACTCTTCGGCGTTCTTCGACTGGCAGTCCTTCAACTTGTCGGGCATACCTGCGCCCGACAACGCGGTCTTGCGGCGGATGGCGTTGCGAGCGTTCTTGGCCGCTGCACGAGCCTGCGCAGCAGCAAGACCCTTTTTCACCAACTTGGCTGCTTCGTTCGGGTGCTCCTGGAGCCATTCAGCCAGCCGCTCGTTGGTGGCCTTCTGTACGAAGGAACGAGTGGGAACGTTGCCCAGCTTGGCCTTGGTCTGGCCTTCGAACTGCGGCTCGGGGAGCTTCACCGAGATGATTGCGGTGAGGCCTTCACGCACGTCATCACCGGTGAGGTTGTCGTCTTTTTCCTTGAGCAGGTTCTTCTCTTTGGCGTACTTGTTGATCGTGGAGGTGAGCGCCGTGCGGAACCCCTCCACGTGCATCCCACCCTCGATCGTGGAGATGTTGTTGGCGTAGCCGTGGATGCCTTCGTGATACCCGGTGTTCCACTGCATCGCGACGTCGAGCATCTGGCCCTCGTCGTCTTCGTCTTCGAACTGACACACGGCGCTGAACAGCGGGTCCTTGGTCGCGTTCAGGTGCTTGACGAAGTCGACCAGACCACCCTTGTACTGATACGTGATCTCCTGCTCGCGCTCGGCGCGTTCATCGCGGAACTCGATGATGATGCCCTTGTTCAAGAACGCCATCGTCTGCAATCGCTCGAGCACCGTCCGCGCCACGAACTCCACACCCTCGGCCTGGAAGATGGTCGGGTCGGGGTAGAACGTGATCGTGGTGCCGGTTGCACGTCCGTCAGACGGAGTGTCGCCAACAACGGTCATGGTGTCCTGCGGAGCGCCGCCGTCGCCGTAGGTCTGCTCGTGGCGCTTGCCGTCGCGGTCGACCTGGATGAGCAGCTTGGTGGAGAGCGCGTTGACGACCGACACGCCCACGCCGTGCAGACCGCCCGACACCTTGTAGCCACCGCCACCGAACTTGCCACCGGCGTGGAGCACGGTGAGCACGACTTCGGCTGCGGACTTGCCCTTGTGTTCGCCTGCCTTGAATGGGTCGATGGGGATTCCTCGACCGTTGTCAGCCACCGCACAGCCGCCATCAGCGGTGAGTGACACCGTGATCTTGTCGCAGTGGCCAGCCATGGCTTCGTCGACCGAGTTGTCGACGACTTCCCAGATCAGGTGATGCAATCCCTGCAGCCCCGTGGAGCCGATGTACATGCCCGGGCGCTTGCGAACCGGGTCGAGTCCCTCGAGCACGGTGATGGCGTCGGCGCCGTAGGCGGCGTTGGTCTTGGTGGCGTCACCCGAGATTGGCTTGCGGGGTGCTGGAGCTTCGTGGCCCGGTCGATCGATGGGCTTGGTGGCGTCGTCATCGGGCGCGGCGGCGGCGCTTGCGCTGGTGTCAGTGGACACTCGTACCTTCTTGCGTCAAGACCTCGCGAGAGGTGTGGGATGGTCGAAAAGCGATGCCGTTCACGGCACGATCAGACAACGGCGGGGGCGCTGGCCGGACGAGTCACGCCGGTGCGGAAAACCCATGTCATCATTGGCTCACAGCCTATCAGCGGGGCGCGCGCCCGAGTGGCAACCCCACGGGTTTTGCGAACATGTGATCGTCCGCGATTGGTGACGCTCGGCCGACCCCAGAACGCACTGGTCCGAACCGACCGGAGTCGATTCGGACCATGTAGAGGTTCGTGTAAATGCGTGCGTTCGAAGCACGCCCGATTCGAACCGATCGAACGGTTCGAAGGCGTACTGATCAGGGCTCGACGATGACGATGGTCTTGCCGACCTTGTCGTAGACCGACCGACGCTTTTCATCGGTGAAGATCCACACGATCGACAAGATCACGAAGACCAGGCCGAGTGGGATCGACAGCAGCCCCAAGATGGGAACGGCACCGATCACTCCGATCACGACCACCGGCAACATCCGGCGGAACATCACCTGCTGATCAACAGCGGAGCCATCGTGTTCATTGACGATGCGCATGTTGAAGATCTTCTTGCCGAGCGTGGCGCCCATGTTCGTGGTGAGCAAGATTTCGTAGGCGAGGCTGATGGCCACACCGATCAACCCAGCGATCAGACCGCCGAGGAGGTTGTCCAGGCCAATCGCGATGATCACGCCGATGACAGCGTTCACGACACCCACGATGATGCCGTCGATCAGACGACCGACCAGTCGCTGCCAACCTTCAGCCAAGTTGCCCGCAGCGGCGGCGGAGCCGGGCTGCCCGTACGCAACGTATCCGGGAGGGGCGCCTGCACCGGGGGGTGGGGATCCGTACTGTGGTGCCTGGCCACCAGGAGCCGCACCGTACTGCGGCGGCTGACCACCGGCGGGCGGCTGCTGGCCGTAGTTCGGCGGGTTGGAT
>JBGCEY010000092.1:0-18250 GCA_045106645.1 Ilumatobacter sp. | reverse complement strand
GTCGTTCGGAGATCATCACCGGGTTGCGGATCATGCCCTCGCCCTGGTTCTTGCCGCGATGCCGACGTCGACGGAGCGGGCGCTTGGTTCGCAGGCACTGCCCCAGTCGAGCGGTGAGTTGCTTGGCATACAACGCCGCGTCGACCGCCTCGTGAGACACCCACATCGATTCATCGCCGGGGTGCTCGAGGCGCAGCCATCCTGCGATCTGTTCGGGTGACCAGAACTCGGCCAGCTTCACCGTTGGCTTCGACGCAGTGGCGGGAGACGTTCTCTTCGCTGATGAATTGTTCCGTCGCCTTCGGGGTGACGTCCCATGCGCGGGCATCGTGCCGATCGATCGCATTTCCGATCTCGCAGCCCCCGCATCCACTACGTGGCGGTGCGGTCGCGCTCCATCTTGCGGCGTTGCTGGCTGATCGCACTGACGGCTCGTTGCACACCTCCTGATCGATGTTGAGCGCCTGACCAACCGTTCAGCGCGCGCAATTGATGCAGGTGGCAATCGCCGGGAGCGCATCGAGACGAGCGGCTGAAACCGTCGAGTCACACATCTCGCACACGCCATAGGTGCCGTCGTCGAGACGCTGCTCGGCGGCATCGATCGCTGCAAGCAACACACTTGTTTCGTCACGAAGCCCCGCAAGCTGCTGACGCTCCCACGCAATCGTGTGACCCTCCGGGTCGTGTTCGTCATCGGTGGCCACATCGGTCGCCGCTTCGACGATTCCATCGAAACTGCTCTCCAAGCTGGCCGACCGGCGCCGGGCATCCGCTCGCAGCTCGTGGAGGCGACGCCGCACCAGAGCGATGTCGAACTCAATGCTCATCGAACTACGGATGTTTCAACCGGGTTCGAGAATCTGTGGTTCAGCATTCGACGACAGAGACCGGAATGCGCGTTGCCAGTCCACCTTCGGCGGTTTCCTTGTACTTCACGTTCATGTCTTGCGCCGTGGACCACATGGTGTCGATCACGTCATCGAGCGACACTCGGGCGAGTGCCGGGTCACTCGCCCGTGCGAGATGGGAGGCCGAGATGGCCTTCATCGCGCCCATTGCATTCCGCTCGATACACGGCACCTGCACCAGCCCGCCGATCGGGTCACAGGTGAGACCGAGGTGGTGCTCCATCGCGATCTCGGCGGCCATCAGCGACTGCGCTGCGGTCGCACCCCGACACTCCGACAGCGCGGCGGCAGCCATTGCGGATGACACGCCGATTTCGGCTTGGCAACCACCCATCGCTGCCGAGATGGTGGCGCCCTTCTTGAACAGCGACCCGATCTCTGCTGCGACGAGCAAGAATCGCACGGACTCCGCATCGATGTCGCGCTCACTCCACACGTCTGGATCGAGGCTGGCCAGATGGTGGAAGAGCACCGCTGGGAGCACACCGGCAGCACCATTGGTGGGAGCTGTGACCACCCGACCGAATGCCGCGTTCTCCTCGTTGACGGCGAGCGCCAGGCAACTCACGAGCTGCACCGTGTCATCGAAACTCAACGGCGAGCGTCGTACCGATTCGAACCACTCGGCCGAGTTTGCGAACCTTCCTGGGTCGCCGAGCAACGAGTCATGGAGCGACGCGGCGCGGCGTGCTACATCGAGACCTCCCGGCAGCGTTCCTCGCGTGGAGACCCCCCGGAAAATGCAGTCGCGCATCACATCGCGAATCCGCAACAGGTCGATATCGATCCGTTCGTCGCTGCGCCAACGCCGTTCGTTGGCACGCACGACGGCTGCGATGCCCGATTCGAACTCACCGCACCATTGCAAGAGATCTGCAGCATGGACAATCGGGTGATCCAGCGCAGGTCCTGCCACGCTCGCCGAGTGCTGCTGGACTCGCTCGTCGCACGACGCGTCAGCGCGAGAGGTTGATGACGTGGATTCTGCTTCATGGTCGACGAAACCACCACCGATCGAGTACGACGTCTGCTCCGTTCGAACTCCACTGGAGTCGACTGCGGTGAAGCGCATTGCGTTCGGATGGCCTGGGAGCGTCTTTCCCGTGTCGAACACCACGTCACGATCACGAACGAACGGGATCGGCTGCGACCCACCGAGGAGCAACGAACCGCATTCCAGCGTTGCCGGGCCCAACTGCTGCACGATCTCGACGTCGCACACTTCCGGGTCATGGCCGGACAGGCCCATCATCACGGCAATGCCGGTGCCGTGCCCGCGTCCTGTCTTGGCAAGCGACCCGAAGAACTCGACGCGCACCGACTCGGTGGTGTCGAGCGTGTTGTCGTGACGCAACCGTTCAACGAAGTAGAGCGCCGCCCGCCATGGACCCAGTGTGTGTGAACTCGACGGACCGACACCGATCTTCAACATGTCGAACACGCTCACCGGCCCGACCTCACCTGCTCGCTGCGTTCGATCCTTCGATGAGTGTTCGTTCATGCGGCGATCAGTCTCGCTCACGCAGGTCGCGCACCAACACCTCTTGAGCAACCGTTGCCGCGTGCACCCCATCAACGGTGAAGACCTGACCGAGCGCCAAGCCACGCCCACCGACGAGGTGCAGGCACGAGAAGTCGTGGAGGTGCCACTGGTTGACCTCGATCGGGCGGTGGAACCACACCGTGTGATCGAGGCTCGCCGTGAACCGGTTCGCCTGAAACTCCGGGTCATCGGCGTTGGGATGGGCTTGAAACACCGAGTCGGTGGGAAGGTCGTCGGAAAGGAACGCAAGCCAGCACCGATGCAGCAGCTGACCTTCGTGATCGTTCGACGATGCGATCGGATCGGTCACCCGCATCCACGACACGCGACGCCCGGCACCGTCACGGCGAGAATCGGCGAGCCGCTCGGCGGGCACGTCGGCACGTTCGAACGACGGAGACCACGATTCCTTCTCCAGCACATCAGCAGGAGGAACATCCGCCATCTCCACGGTTTGGATTTCAACGGATTGCTCCGGCTGCTGGAACGAACTCTCTGCATTCAGGATTGCGCCGATTGCTTGGCGCGCCACCACTCGGCGAGTAGAGAAACTCCGGCCATTGCGGATCCGGTCCACTTCGTATCGGACCGGCTCGGTGGCATCGCCTCGACGGATGAAATAGGCGCGGATCGAGTGCGGTAGCGCCCCGGGGTCGGCGGAATAGGCGGCCGCTCGGAGAGCTTGCGCGACGATCTGACCGCCGTACAAACCACCCCACGGATACTGCGGGCCGGTGCCGACATGAACATCCGGTCCGTGGTTGGACAATTGAAACATCAAGACGCAACGCTATTGCATCAAATGGGCCGTCGCATAAGCTCGCCCCATGGCTGCAAAGCGACCCATGTCAGATGAACACAAGGCGGCGCTCGCAAAGGGCCGAACGGAGGGCCGCGTCGTTCGTGAATACCTCGAAGGACTTCGGGCTACCAAGCCCAAGCGGGGCCGCAAGCGCACGCCCGACACCATCGCCGCACGCCTCGACAAGATCAACACTGAACTCCCCGACGCGTCCCCGCTCGATGAGTTGTCGCTGGTGCAGGAACGTCGCGATCTCGAAGAAGAACTCGTCGCCATGTCCCAGACCATCGACATGACGGCGCTCGAGGCTGCGTTTGTGGAAGTGGCCAAGAGCTACAGCGACAGCAAGAAGATCGCCTACGCCAGCTGGCGTGACGTTGGTGTCGACGCCAGCGTGCTCAAGCGTGCCGGTATCTCCCGAGCCGCATAGCGAGCGAACCAACCGGTCATCCGGTGTCTGACACCAGATGACCAACACGCCCGTTGATCGACGTTGCGGTCAGACGTTGATCGCGTCGAGCTGTTCGAACACCACACCGAGGTTGGACAAGCTACGGCGCAGATCGAATGCGTCGTCGAGCACCGAATTGTCGACCTCGTCATCGGCCTCGAGCAAGGTTCGGAAGTCCATTCCTTCGTCCCACGCCTGCATCGCGTTGCGCTGCACAATGCGGTAGGCATCGTCACGAGTCTTGCCGCTTTGCACCAAAGACAGCAGCACCGGCTGGCTGAACACCAATCCATAGCTGGCATCCAAGTTGGCCTGCATTCGCTCAGGCATCACCACGAGACCTTCGAGCAAACGACGCAGTCGACCCATGACGTAGTACGCCAACTGGCTGGAGTCGGGCAGGATCACACGCTCGACCGAGCTATGGGAGATGTCGCGCTCGTGCCACAGCGCAATGTCTTGCATTCCTGCAGACAAGTTGCCCCGCAACACGCGCGACAGCCCGGAAATGGTCTCTGCCGAGATCGGGTTCCGCTTGTGTGGCATCGCCGAGGAACCCTTCTGGCCCGGCTTGAATCCTTCTTGCACCTCACGCACTTCGGTGCGCTGCAAGTGACGCAGCTCGACTGCCATCAATTCACACGTGGCGCCGACCGACGCACATGCGTACAGGAACTGCGCGTGACGATCACGGGCCACCACCTGTGTTGCTGCGATCGGTCGCAGCCCGAGCGAGTCGCCTACGAACTTCTCCACCGACGGCGGAATGTTCGAGTAGGTACCGACGGCGCCCGACAACTTCATCACAGACACCGCATCGAGTGCCTCGCGCAGTCGCTCGCGATCGCGTTCCACCTGCAGCGCCCACAGCGCGACCTTCGTCCCGAACGTCGTTGGCTCGGCGTGGATGCCGTGGGTACGTCCGATCATCACGGTGTCGCGGTGCTCGTTGGCCATCGACACCAGCGTGGACAGCAACTCGGTCGATGCCTGCACCATCAGCTCAGCCGCGTCGCGCATTGCCCAACACAGCGCCGTGTCGCCAACATCAGACGACGTGAGGCCGTAGTGGATCCAGGACCCGGCCGGGTCATCGATCGATTCCTGGGTGACGTCGACGAACGCCGCCACATCATGATCCGTGATCTGCTCACGATCGAGAATTCGCTGCAGGAACTCGTCATCGGCAACCGGCGCCTTGGCGCGACAAATCGCTGCAGCTTCAGCGGGGACCACGCCGATCGCGGCGTGACCTTCCGTGGCGAGCAGTTCGACTTCGAGCCAGCGTGCGAACTTTGACGTGTCCGACCACACCGCGTCCATTTTCGGCGTGGAGTAACGAGGGATCATTTCAGCTCTCCCACATGAGGTAGTCGTCGCGCTCCGCACCGACACCGACAACTCGAACCGGCACACCGACTTCACGTTCCACGACTTCGATGAACGCTTTCGCCTCGGCAGGCAGGTCGCCCGATTCACGCGCTTCGCTGAGCGACGTCTTCCAGCCGGGAAGTTCCTCGTACACCGGCTCGATTGCTTCGAGTACGTCGTAGCGATCCGGATAGTCGGTGATGTTCTCACCGTTGTGGGAGTAGCCGGTGCAGATCTTCACGGTGTCGAATCCATCGAGGATGTCGAGTTTGGTGAGCGACAGCTCGGTGAGTGAATTCAGCCGAACCGCGTGGCGCAACATCACGAGGTCAAGCCAACCGCACCGACGTGCCCGGCCGGTGACGGTGCCGAACTCCTTGCCAACGCGACCAAGGGTCTCGCCGTCATCATCGAACAGCTCGGTGACGAACGGACCGGCACCAACGCGAGTGGTGTACGCCTTGGTGATGCCGACCACACGATCGATATCGCGCGGGCCGAGCCCGGTGCCGACACAGGCGCCACCTGACGTGGGATTCGAGGACGTGACGTACGGATAGGTGCCGTGATCCAGATCGAGGAACGTGGCCTGGGCACCTTCGAGCAAGATGTGCGAGCCACCGGCGAGCGCGTTGTGCAGCATGCTGATCGTGTCGCACACGTACGGCTTCAAGCGGGCGCCCATCTCGGAATATCTCGCGACCATGTCGTCCACGTCCAGAGCTTCACCACCGGCTTCGGCGATCAACTTGTTCTCCGCAGTGGCACGCTCACGGATCAGGTCAGCAAAACGTTCCGGGTCGACCACGTCGCCCGCACGGATACCGACTCGCCGGGCCTTGTCGGCATACGCCGGGCCGATGCCCTTGAGGGTGGTGCCGATCTTGTCGTCACCGCGCATTGCCTCGGCAATGGCGTCCTGCGCTTGATGCCAGGGGAAGATAAGGTGACAGCGGCTCGACACCTTGAGGTCGGAGCAGGAATTGTCGCGGGCTTCGAGCATGTCGACCTCGCTGAACAGCGTGGGGAGGTCGACCACCACGCCGTTGGCAATGACGGGGATGACGTGCTCGTACAAGATGCCCGACGGCACGAGTTGCAGGGCGTACTTCTCGCCGTCCACCACCACGGTGTGGCCAGCGTTGTGGCCTCCCTGGTAGCGCACCACATAGGTGTGCTCCTTCGAGAGCAGGTCGATGACTTTGGCTTTGCCTTCATCGCCCCACTGGGCTCCGACGACGACGGTAACGGGCATGACGCTCCCCGCGAGTTGGCTGGATGTGCGACTGCTGGATGGCCGCAACGGAACGTGACGAGAGCGTACTCGCCGCAGCGACGGTTGGCCCGATCCGTTCCGCTGATGTCGGAGTTCGAGTCCGACCGCGAGTCCGACATCGGCGGCGTGATGACGGTGCTGGCGCTCTGAGATAGAACAGGCTGATGGCCACGAATCAGCCGAACCTGTTGTTCATCATGAGCGACGATCACGCCGCTCACGCCATTTCCGCATACGGCAGTCGAATCAACCAGACGCCACACCTGGACCGGATCGCGCATGGCGGAATGCGCCTCGACGCAGCCTTTTGTACCAACTCGATCTGTGCACCGAGTCGAGCGTCGATCCTCACTGGCACGTACAACCACGTCAACGGTGTCACTACCCTCGATACGCACCTCGACAACTCACTGTGGACCTTCCCGAAGGCGCTCCAGGACGCCGGCTGGCAGACCTCGATGTTCGGCAAATGGCACCTCGGGCACGGTGATGGCCACGACCCAACCGGCTTCGATCACTGGCGGATCCTTCCGGGTCAGGGGCACTACCACAATCCGGTCTTCATCGATTCCGAGCGCGGCATCGACGAGCGCGGCGGCTACGTCACGGACCTGATCACCGATGACTGCCTCGACTGGCTCGATGCTCGCGACCCCGATCGTCCGTTCGCGATGTTCTGCCATCACAAGGCCCCGCACCGAACGTGGGAGCCCGACGCCAAGCATTTCACGATGTACGACGACGTGGAGATCCCGTATCCCGACACGTTCCGGGACACACTCGAAGGTCGGGCCGAGGTGGTGCAAGCGGTGAAGATGCGGATGCTCGACCTGGACCCGATCGTGGACCTCAAAGCAACGGTGCCCGAGGGCTTGACATTGGACGAGGAAATCGACTGGCGCTACCAGCGCTACATCAAGGACTATCTGCGGGTCGTGGCGTCGATCGACGACAACGTCGGTCGAATGCTGGACTACCTCGACGAGCACGACCTGGCCGAGAACACGATTGTCGTGTACACCTCCGACCAGGGCTTCTTCCTCGGCGACCATGGCTGGTTCGACAAGCGGCTGATGTACGAGGAGTCGCTGGCGATGCCAATGTTGGTGCGCCACCCGGCCTCGATCCCAGCCGGATCGACCAGCGACGACATCGTCGTGAACGTGGACTTCGGCCCGACGTTGCTCGACATCATGGGCGTGTCGCTGACGCCCGAGGTCGCTGCCAGGGTGCAGGGCCGATCGTTCGCTCGGCTGCTGCGCGGCGACACCCCCGCCGACTGGCCGACCTCGATGTACTACCGGTACTGGATGCACAACGACGGCGCCCACGCCGTGCCCGCGCACTACGGCGTGCGGACCCTTACCCACAAGCTGATCTGCTACTACAACGACCCGCTGGATCAGCCGGGCGCGAACGGTCCTGCGAACCCAATCGAGTGGGAGCTGTTCGACCTCGTCGCCGATCCAATGGAGGTCGACAACCTGTGGGGTCAGCCGGGGACCGAAGCCGTCACCGCCGAGTTGCAGGCTGAACTCGCCCGCCTGCAAGCAGAGGTCGGCGACACACCCCAC
The DNA here is from genome assembly GCA_045106645.1 of Ilumatobacter sp. Classification (GTDB taxonomy): domain Bacteria; phylum Actinomycetota; class Acidimicrobiia; order Acidimicrobiales; family Ilumatobacteraceae; genus Ilumatobacter_A. Next base: position 10,322 of record JBGCEY010000092.1, on the reverse strand, counting down.
ATGTAGAACTTTGGGTCAGACCCCAACCTCTACACGAGCAGGGCGTCGGTGATGATTTCGACGATGGCTGGACCATCGTGAGCGAGGGCAGCGTTGAGGGCTGCATCGAGTTCGCTGGCCTTCGTCACGCGGGCACCCCACGCACCACACAGCTGCGCGAACTCACCGAATGATGGGTTGTGGACGCTGGTCTGCCACACGTCGAGCTCGGCAGCTCGCTGTTCTTTGCTGATCTTGCCCAGCTCGGAGTTGTTCAGAATCACGTGGGTGAGGTTCATGTCGTACTTGACGGCCGTGGTGATCTCCATGGCGTACTGACCGAAGCCGGCGTCGCCCGACACGCCGATGATCTGGCGACGGTCGCCGACGGCGGCCCACGCCCCCATCGCTGCGGGGAACCCGAAGCCGATCGAGCCGAGATACCCCGACATCAAGACGCTCTGGTTCGTCACCTCGAAGTAGCGCCCGAAGCTGTACGCGTTGTTGCCCACGTCGACGCAGACCACGGCGTCTTCGGCGGCGGAACGACTGAGCGAGTCGAACACCGTTGCAGCGTTGATACCCAGTCCAGCATCGTCGTCGCGGCGACTGGACTTCTCGGTCTTCCAGATCGCCCAGCGCTCGGCCACCTCGGGGCGATGGTCGATGCACTCATGATCGAGGCTGATCTGTTCAGCCATCAGGCGGGCGGTGACCGCTCCGTGTCCGAGCAGCGGCACATCGACCGAATGGAAACGACCGAGCGCCATTGGATCGAAATCAACCTGGATGATCGGCTTGTACTCGGCAATGCCCGTGTGATTCGAGAACGATGCGCCAAACACGATCAGCAGATCTGATTCGTTCATGAACCAGCTGGCGATCGGCGTTCCGGAGCGTCCGAGCACACCACATCCCAATTCGTGGTGATCCGAGATCGCACCCTTGCCCTTGAACGTGGTGGCCACAGGGGCCCCGATCTGCTCGGCGAGCGCACTGATCTCCGCCATGTCCTCTCGGGCTCCGTGTCCGACGATGATCATCGGCCGCTTGGCACGATTCACCATCTCGACGGCGGACGCAAGCGCATCCGCCGGAGGCGCGATCTGACGACTGGCCACCCGTCCGAGTGGACCGCCGGCATCAGCGTTACTCGGCAGTTCCTGCACTTCGTCGGGGAATACGAGGTGCGCCACGTTGCGGCCGACCACTGCGGTCTTGCAGGCCATGTTCATCAGCTCGGAATGCTTCGACCCCGCATGCACCGTCTCGGAATACTCGGCCACATCAGCAAATGCGCCTTCGAGGTCGACGTCTTGGAATGCACCGCGCCCCTTGACCTTCGACGGCACTTGCCCGGAAAGTGCGAGCACCGGGGCCCGGTCGACCTTGGCGTCATAGAGACCCGTGAGCAGATTGGTGGAGCCCGGCCCGGCAATGGCGAAGCATGCGGCGAGGTCGTTCGTGAGCTTGCCGTAGGCAGCGGCAGCAAACGCTGCAGCGCCTTCGTGACGGATACCGAAGAATCGCAGGTCTCCGCGTTGTTCAGCGATCCGCATGGCGTCTGCGAACCCAAGATTGGAGTGACCGACCATCCCGAACACCGAGGTGACTCCCCAGTTGACCATGGTCTCGACCATCACGTCGCTGACCGTTCGCACCCGCTCGTCGTCGGGCGGCAGCGCGACGTAGATGCCGTCATCGCGCTCATCGGTGGCGAATGCGTTCACGCCATCATCGTGCGACCCAGGCGACTGCCCGTTGCAGGGCGAGAAGTCGTACCCGTGCCACGGGCAGCGCAGCCACCCATGCTCGATGGAGCCTTCACCGAGGGGCCCGCCCTGATGTGGGCAGTGATTGTCGATCGCGCCGTAGCCACCGTTGCCCTCATTGTCGACAAAGTGTGAGACCGCCAGCGAACGACGACCCACCGTGACGGTGGTGACACGCCCGTCCGGCAGTTCGTCGGTCTCGAGCACCCGGTGCCACTCATGCGGCCCATCGGGAACAGGAACGGGTTCGAGGGACGGCTGTTCATCGGTCATGAGCGAACAGTACGCGCCGGCAGAGCATCCCATCTGGAAACTCGTGGCCGCCCTCATGTCGAGCAGACAACGAACCCGCCGATGCCGGACTTTGGGTCTGACCCCAACCTCGACATCGGCGACGATCGGTAGCGTCTTGTCCGTGAGCGTGATGCGTCGTCAGGTGTGGTCGAACATGAGTGCTGAGGCGCGGGCGTCGATCATGCATCGCGGCCTCGACGACATTTTCGAGCCATCGTTGCGCACATCGATCGGCGAGCTGATCGAGGACGTTCGCGTGCGCGGCGACGAAGCGGTGTGTGACGCGCTCGCCAAGTTCGACGGAATGGACGTTGCCCCCAACGGGTTGCGCGTCTGCGATGACGAACTCGATTCCGCCGCCGTCTCCGACGATGTCGACGCAGCGATCGACGACGCCATCACCCATCTACGCGATTTCAACGAAGCACAGATGGAGCGCGCCCAGGACTGGGAGTTCGAATCCGAGCCCGGCCTGATGGTCGGCGAGAAGATCACTCCGATCTCCTCTGCTGGCCTGTTCACCCCGTCGGGCAAGGCCAGCTACCCCAGCGTCGCCTACCAACTCGCTGTACCGGCAGTCGTTGCCGGCGTACCCGAACTCGCACTCATCGTCCCGCCGATTCCGGGCGGCACGGGCGATATCGACCCGGCGGTACGGGTGGTGTGTCGAAAGCTCGGCCTCCGCAACGTGTTTCGTGTGAACGGCCCTGCCGGCATCGCTGCGCTTGGCTTCGGCACCGAGTCGATCCCCAAAGTCCGCAAGGTCGTCGGGCCTGGCTCGCCAGCCGTCACCATCGCCCAGGTCGAAATGCAGCGGTACGGACTGTCGACGATGATGCTGCTCGGGCCGACCGAATCGCTCGTGATCGCGGATGATTCAGCGGACCCAGCGCTGCTCGCTGCCGACCTGATGATCGAAGCCGAGCACGGAACAGATTCCTCCGTCGTACTGCTGACGCCCTCGGCCACACTGGCCGACGCGGTCGACGCCGAACTCGATGCACAGATCGCCGAACTCCCCGAGGTGCGCGCCACGGCGGTCAAGGCATCACTCGGACCCAATGGCGGCTGCGTCGTGGTCGATGATCTCGACGTGGCCATCGCGGTGGCCAACGAGTTCGCTGCGGAACATCTCCAGGTGGTGGTGAGCAACGACGACATGGACCGCGTGCTCACCGGTTTGGTGAACGCTGGCGAAATCCTCATCGGCCAGCACACACCGTTCAGCGCCGGCAACTTCATCATCGGATGCCCAGCCTCGCTGCCGACCAGCGGCTTCGCCCACGTGTCATCAGGAATCACGGCCGACACGTTCTTGAAGCGCACCGCCGTCGCCCGCGCCGACGCAGGCGCTGTCGAGCGGATGGCCCCGTCGGTGATCGCACTCGCCGAGCACGAGGGCTTTCCCGCCCACGCCGCCGCTCTTCGCCGCCGCCAACACTGACCCACCCGTTCGTTACGGGCCTGGCTTGTAACGAACGCGAACCAACCTGCACCGCCCGAACCAATTCGTTCGTTACAAGCCAGGCCCGTAACGAACGCTCAGGAATTGGTCAAGACTGGGGGCACTTGTGCCGATCACCTGAATATGAGCACGGCAGTACTCCTCGTCGAGGACGACGATCGCATCAGCGAACCGCTGATCCGCGTCCTGCGCACCGAGGACTTCGACGTCGATCATGTTGCGGCCGGCCAACCTGCGCTCGACGCCGTACACGATGCGCTCCCCGACCTCGTGCTGCTCGACCTGTCGCTGCCCGACATCGACGGGCTCGATGTGTGCCGTCGCCTTCGCGCCGACCATCCCAGTCTCCCGATCATCATGCTCACCGCTCGCGCGGAGGAGATGGACGTGATCGTCGGCCTCAGCGCTGGAGCCGACGACTACGTTGCCAAGCCGTTTCGCCTCGCCGAGCTCGTCGCAAGAATCAAGGCCCGACTGCGCGTTGCCGAGCACGTTGCTCCCGTTACGGCAAGCGGACCACTCGCTGGCGCCGGCATCGAACTCCATCCGTCCAGTCGCCGCTGTTTCGTCACCTGCGACGACGACGCATCGGTCGAGATCGAGTTGACCAGTAAGGAGTTCGACCTGCTGGAGCTGTTGATGCAACAGCCGGGTCACACGTTCAAACGCGATGACATCATGACGGCCGTGTGGGACGAGAACTGGTGGGGATCCACCCGGACCCTCGACACCCACGTCTCCACCTTGCGCAAGAAGATCCTCGACCGCACGGATCCGCCGTCCAAGATCGTGACCGTCCGCGGCGTCGGCTTTCGATTCGACGCCGCACCGCACTCAACACAACACGACGACTGACATGCGTCGACGGCTCGTGCTGTCCACCATTGCCGTGGTGGTCGTGGTGATGGCAGTGCTCCTTGCTCCGGTGTTTCTCATCGTCAACGCATCGGCGGCCGCTGAAGATCAGTACTCGCTGTATGGACGAATTGCGATCATCGGCGCATTCGCACTCGCAGCGGCCGCGCTGCTCGCAGCCGTCCAAGCTCGCCAACTCGCGCAGCCACTCGAACGTCTGGCGCGAAGCGCCGGGCGCGTCGGTGACGGCGACTTCACCGCTCCGTCCGCTGCTTCGGGGATCGAAGAAATCGACGACATCGCCCGCTCGTTGCGCCTCAGTGCGCTACGCGTCGACCGCATGCTCGAGGCAGAACGCAGCTTCACCGCCGATGCCACCCATCAGCTTCGCACCGGTCTCACGGGCATCGCGATGCGACTCGAACTCCTCGAACGTCACGAAGATCCCGCCGTGGTCTCCGACGCGACCGCCGTGCTCGACCAGACCCATGAATTGAACGTGACACTCGACGAGCTGCTCTCCGTGGCGCGTCGCGGCAGCACGGGCGAACGATCGCTCGTCGACCTCGTGGAGATCGTCGACGACCACATGGACGATTGGCGTGAACGCTTCGATCGCCAGCGTCGGGTCATCACCGTCAGCACCGGCGAGACGGTCATGGTCCAGGCAACCCGCGGGTTGGTCGGCCAGGTCATCAACGTCCTCGTGCAGAACTCGCTGCGTCACGGGGCTGGCACCCTGTCGATCTTCGTCGAAGGCACCAGCGTGACGGTGGAAGACGACGGCAACGGCATCGCGGATGAGCAGGTCCCGGGACTGTTCGAACGCCCCCGCGACCACCACGCCCCACACGGACGCGGCCTCGCCCTCGCTCGACGGCTCGCCGAATCCGACGGCGGCCACCTCGAACTGTTCCGTCGGCGGCCAGCGCAATTCCGCCTCAGCTACGTCGCTGCTCAGGACTGAGCCACAGATCCGAATCCGGCCGGTGGCGAATCGAACCGTGCCGTGCCGACTCGATCAGTCGGTGTGAATTCCCGTGGCGAGCCCGTCGAGACTTTCGGTGTTCTTTCGACTCCAGTAGTCCTGGAGTTCCGCTTCGCTCATGGCTGCGTAGAACGGTTCGAGCTCGGTCACGCCCCGATCCGATTCCACGTGCATGACCGGCACCCCCGTGCCACACGACGACCGAACCGACGTGACCTGCATGTCGAAGATCTGGCGCGAGCCGCCCCACACCGGGAACTGGCCGATCAGCTCATCCCACTCGTCATCACGCGGATACAGCATCTGCGCCGTACCGAATGCACGCAGGATCAGCGGCTGCTCGTCAATCGACATGAACATCAATGTCATACGCGGGACCGCTCGCACATGCGCAGCGGTTTCGTTTCCGGAGCCGGTGAGATTGAGCCACACGATCCGGTTCGGTCCGAGCACGCGCAGCGAGTCCATTCCCTTGGGCGACACGTTCACTCGCCCATCGGCCGCGGCGGTGGCAACGAAGTACATCGGTTGACGACGGATGAAGTCCATCTGTCCGCTGGTCAATCGGTCCATGAGGTGCTCCGTTCAGGAAGGCCCCGACCGTTGTTCCACCAACGGTTCGGGTTGTCGTTGTTCGGGTCGTAGTTCGATCGGCTTTCCCACACTTCGCTCACCCTCACCACGGGTTCCTCGTAGTGATGCACGTGCAGGATTGCATCCATGACCTGTTCGAGGAGCTTCACCTCGCGAGCGATGGCGAACGCCACTTCCACGATGGGATACGTCTCGGTCGCCCCGGGTTCGAACCCTTCCACGTGCGAGTCCGTGGTCGAGCCAGGTCGCGGTCGAGCGGTTTCTCGGCCGACGGCGGAGACCGAAGCGTTGCGGTCGTAGTTTCCGTATCGCAGCGAGTCCACCTCCATGACCGCATCGAGGATCTGATCGACGTCGTCGGGAACGGTCTGAACGGACACGAGCCACACGGGCTCGAGTCGGCCCGACGAGGCGCGATAGTCGGCAAGTGCTTCGCTCATGTCTCGACCGTACGTCTCCAAGGTTTCGATCGGGGTCGAAATGTGATGGAGCTACGGTGACGCCGTGGATGGCGACCGACTCAGCCGGGTAGGACTTGCGCTCGGCGATCGAAACCGGGCGGCGATGCTCACCACGACCCTCGATCGAGGCTGGATCCGCCGAGGTCATGACGAATGCGCGCTCACCGTCACCCGGTCCGGACGCCAAGGAGTTCAGGCAGCTTTCGGCATCACGCTCGAGGAGAGCGCATGACCACGTCGGCCTGGCCAAACAACTTGCATCCACTCGAGTCGTCGCTGCTGGACGCAATCCTGACGAATTCCCCCGCTCCAGCGCTCGGTGAATCCGTCGACGAGATGCTGGTCGCCACCTGGCTGGAAGCTCAGATCACCAGCCGGCTGCTCGATCATGCCGCTCGACGCCTGCGCGCCGATCACGGCATCGGGTACTACACGATTGGCTCGGCGGGGCATGAGAGCAACGCCATCGTCGCCACCGCACTGCGAACGCACGACCCCGCTCTGCTGCACTATCGCTCCGGCGGGTTCTACGTCGCTCGGGCTTTGCAGGCCGACCACCCCGTCGACCCCGTTCGCGATGTGCTGCGGGCGATGATGGCCAAGTCGACCGACCAGATTGCCGGTGGGCGCCACAAGGTGTTCGGAAACCACGGTCTGTCGATCATCCCGCAGACCTCCACCATTGCCTCCCACCTCCCGCGTGCTGTGGGCTTGGCGTTGAGCGGATCCTACGCACCGGACGCCGAGACGACCTGGCCGACCGACGCCGTCGTGGTGTGCAGCTTCGGTGACGGTTCGCTCAACCACTCGACCACTCAGGGAGCACTGAACTGGGCGGCACACAGCGACGCTCGTGGCGAGCGCGTCCCCGTGCTGTTCGTCTGCGAGGACAATGGGCTGGGGCTCAGCGTGCCGACCCCACCGGGGTGGGTTGCGTCGTCGCTGCTGGGGCGACCTGGCTTCGCCACTGCCTCGGCGGATGGCAGCGACCCGCTCGAGGTGTGGAAGGCCACCACGTACGTCGTGGACGAGGTCCGCTCGAGCGGCCGGCCGGGCATCTTGCACGTGTCGACGGTCCGCTACCTCGGCCATGCGGGCACCGATGTGGAGTCGGCGTATCGATCGTCGGCGGAGATGGCCGCTGACGTGACACGCGATCCAATTCTCGGCGTCGCCAAGCTCGCCGCAGCAACGGGGGTGTCATCACCTCGGTCCACGGTGGAGTGGTACCTGGACATGCGCGCATCGATCGATGCGGTAGCGATGGAGGTGGTCGACGAACCCGAATTGGTGTCTGCATCAGAGGTCATGCAGCCGCTCGCTGGTCGACCACGAGCACAACCGTCCGACCCCGACGCGGCGACATCAGCCGACGCGTCGGGCGAACCGCTGACGCTTGCGCAGACGATCACGCACACACTCGCATCACTGCTGGACGCGTCGGACGACGTGATCATCTTCGGTGAGGACGTGGGTCGCAAAGGCGGGGCGTACGGTCTGACCCGCGGACTACGGAAGCGATTCGGCGATCGCCGCGTGTTCGACACACTGCTCGACGAGCAGTCGATTCTCGGGTTGGCGCTCGGTTCGGCGCTCAACGGTCGACTCCCGATACCCGAAATCCAATATCTGGCGTACCTGCACAACGCTGAAGACCAGTTGCGTGGAGAAGCTGCGACGCTTGGCTTCTTCTCGAAGCGCCAATACACGAATCCAATGGTCGTGCGCATCGCCGGCTACGGCTACCAGAAGGGCTTTGGTGGCCACTTCCACAACGACAATTCGATCGCTGTCCTGCGTGACATTCCCGGTGTCGTAATCGCCTCGCCGGCGCATCCGAGCGACGCAGGGCCAATGCTGCGCGGTTGTGTTGCTCACGCCAGAGAGACCGGCGACGTGTGCGTGTTCGTGGAACCGATCGCCCGCTACCACGACGGCGACCTCCATGAATCGGGTGACCGTCTGTGGAGCGCCCCGTTCGATCCCGCTGCGCTGGTGCGGCCTGGTCGGGCACGCGTCCACCCGCTCGCAACGGCCGCTCCCCACGTCGCCACGGCGGACTTCACCCCACCGGAGCCCGACGACCTGACGATCATCACCTTCGGCAACGGGGTTTGGCTGTCGCTTCGGGCGCAACGACGATTGCACCGAGATCACGGTGTTCGAGCGCGCGTGGTCGACCTGCGCTGGATCGCTCCACTTCCACTCGACGATGTGCTCACCGCGGCACGAGCAACCGGGCGGGTGCTGATCGTCGACGAAACACGACAGACCGGCGGCGTTGCTGAGTCGATCGTGGCCGCGCTCGTGTCGGCAGGCTTCCCCGGGCCCATCGATGCGGTAGCGGCCCGTGATTCATTCGTGCCGCTCGGAGCCGCAGCGAACCTCGTGCTGGTGAGCGAAGACGACATCATGGACGCTGCGCTCGCCTGTTCGAGCCGCAATCGCTGACACCCCGTTGCCCACGTCGCCGACCTCGTCGCCGACCCCGTCGACCACGCCGTCGATCACTTCGCCGACAGCCCATCGAGCACGTCGACGACCGGGCCCAACGCGCGTAAATAGTGGCTCAAGTTTCGCCAGTTGCCGACCGAAGATCAGGTGAGACGTCAGGCATCGACTTGCAGACCTCGCAAGCCGCTGGCGTCGTTCGACAAGGAGCGAGTGCATGCTGAACCACACCCCGACACGATTGACCGTCGACGTTCAGGGCTCCACCGTGTTCGCTCACGGGGAGATCGATGCGTTGACCAGTCACCAACTCAAGACGGCGCTCGAACCACTCCTCGAGGTGGGCGATATCGGACTCGACCTCGCCGACATCGGATTCATGGACTCAAGCGGCCTGCGTGTCATCGTCGATGCGCACGTCAAGGCGCTCGACGCCGGATTCCGATTCGAACTGGTCAACCCGGGCTCACGCGTCCGCCGGCTCATCAACGTGTCGGGACTCGACGGTGCGATTCGCATCGCAGAGCGCGATCACAGCACGAACGGACTCGGGTGATCGAGGTCGGCGGCGTCTTGAGCCTCACCGCGGACACCAACACAGAACGGCTCAAGTCGATTCGAGACCAGGTCGTTCGAGCTGCAACAGAATGTGGCGCCGACGACGAGACCGTCGCCGATTTCGAGTTGGTCGCAAGCGAACTCACCACCAACGTGATCGAGCACACCACCGCGACCTCCGTCATGGTGATCTTCCGCCATGAACGCAACCAGTGGATTCTGGAAGTGTCCGAGGCGCACGGCCTCGGTGGCCACGGCCTCTCCTCCGAACCCGTCGAAACGCCCGACGGTCGAGGCCTCAACATCACGCGCGCCGTGATGGATTCGGTGTACCTCGTCGATATCGACGACCAGCGCTTCGTGCGCTGCATCAAGTCCGCTGCCTGACGTTCTGGTTCACTCCTCGTGAATGCGAGCTACTCCTCGCGCGCACCGTCGGGTGAAAAATGCGAGAGCCCCGGGGTTTCGCCCGGGGCTCCAGCGGAAGGAAGTGATTTCATTCAAGCAGACTTCAAGACCTCGGTGGGTCAAGAGACCGTCAAGAAGTAGCAGTACCCCTCAACTGCGTCACGCGCCGAACCGATACCAGCAAACCGCTCGTCGAGACACAGATACCGCGTCGCTCAGTCAGCAATCGCTGCGGCCACACCGGAGACGTCGAGTCCGTCGGCGCCAGCGGTGACGACGATCGACCCACCGTCAGCGACCGAGCCATCGAGGATCAAGATGGATGCCGGATCCCCGATCTCGCGCTGGATGATGCGCTTCAGCGGTCGCGCACCAAACGCCGGGTCGTAGCCCTCGCGAGCCAGCTGCGCCATGGCGGCCTGATCGATATCCAAGCTGATTCGCTTGACCTCGAGGCGTCGCCGCAGACGGTCCAGCTGAATCCCGACGATGTGTTC
>JBGCEY010000091.1:0-19032 GCA_045106645.1 Ilumatobacter sp. | reverse complement strand
GTCACGCTGCGAGATGGCTCGATTCCGTCGGTCACCGAGTCGGGCACCGAGCTGGCCGTGATCGATCGATCGGGCAGAATCCAGCTACCACCGGCGGCCCGCGAGCACTTCGCCGAACGGCGCGCGATGGTGGTGTGGGATCCCGACCGCGAGATCTACACGTTGGAGCGACCATGAACCATGTCGTCAACCTCGACGGGGTCACCAAGCGGTTCCGGCGCGGGAGCGAAACGGTGACGGCCGTCGACGATGTGACCCTGCGGCTGTCGGCAGGTGAGGTGGTGGCGCTGATCGGACCATCGGGTTCGGGCAAGACCACGCTGATCAACCTGATCGTCGGCGGCGACGACCCCGACTCGGGGACGATCGACACCCCGGATCGCGCCGACTGGACGCAGCTGGCGATCGTGCCACAGGCCTTGGGTTTGCTGCCTGAGTTGACGATGGGAGAGAACGTTGCGCTCCCAAGACGGCTCGGGAGCCAGATCACACTCGATGCGCTCGCGGCAATGGATCTGCTCGGGGTTGGCGAACTCCATGATCGACCGCCGGAGGAGACATCCCTCGGGGAACAGCAACGGGCTGCGGTAGCCCGGGCACTGGTCACGTCACCGGTCCTGATCGTCGCCGACGAGCCCACGAGCCATCAGGACGAAGCCAACACCGATCGGGTCACCAATGCACTGGCCGCTGCCGCGAAGGCCGGCTCGTGTGTCTTCGTCGCCACGCACGATCGCCGCATGCTCGATCGATGCGACCGTGTGCTCGACATGCGCGATGGACGAGTGACGACAACTCGGTAGCACCCGTCACAGCGGCGCGCTCCGGTGACGCTGGGGATCAGCGTCATCAATATGGTGAATTCCCATTCAGGACGTCGATCTCGCCGGCGGCGAGTCAGGGGAATCACATGCAGGTACACAGCGATCTCTACATCGGTGGCGAGTGGATTGCCGCCACATCGGACTCGGTGATCGAGGTCACCAATCCGGCCACCGAAGCGGTGTTCGCTTCGGTTCCGTCGGCATCGACCGATGACGCGAACGCTGCGATCGCGGCAGCCCGTGGCGCATTCGCGAGCTGGTCGGCGTTGAGCATCGACGAGCGTGTCGACTACGTCGAGAAGATCGCCGCAGGCATGGCCGAGCGGGCCGAGGAGATCGCCTCGATCGTGTCCGAAGAGCAGGGCATGCCGATGGCGAACGCTCGGCGAGTGCAGGCAGGCCTTCCCATCTCGGTGATGAAGAGCTACGTCGACATCGGCCGTGAGTTCGCGAAGGCAGAACCCGAGCAGGTCGGTCACTCGATCGTGGTGGAGGAACCGATCGGTGTGTGCACGTTCATCACGCCGTGGAACTACCCACTGCATCAAATCATCGGCAAGGTCGCCCCAGCTCTCGTCGCCGGCTGCACGATGATCCTGAAGCCCAGCTCCGAGACCCCGCTGAACGCGTTCATACTGGCAGAGATCGCACACGGTGTGGGCCTGCCGGCGGGCGTGTTCAACCTGGTCACCGGCGCAGGCCGAACCGTCGGTGAAGCGTTGTGCGTGCACGACGATGTCGACATGATCTCGATCACCGGCTCGACCGAAGCCGGAGCACGTATCGCCGAGCTCGGCGCTCCGACGGTGAAACGCATCTGCCAGGAACTTGGCGGCAAGTCCGCGAACGTGATCCTCGACGGCGCCGACATCGCCACGGCCGTGCCTGCGGGCATCACCGGGATGATGCTGAACTGCGGGCAGACCTGCACGGCGCTCACGCGCATGATCGTGCCGCGCAGCCAGCAGGACGAAGTGGTCGACCTCGCCGTTGCCGCCCTCGCAAAGCTGTCGATGGGTGACCCGACCAGTGACGACAACTTCCTCGGACCGGTCGTGTCGAAGAGCCAGAAAGACACGGTGCAGGACTACATCCGTCTCGGCATCGAGGAAGGCGCCCGCCTGGTCGCAGGTGGTGCGGATGACCCCGAGGGTTACGACGTCGGGTTCTACGTGCAGCCGACGATTTTCGCCGACGTGGACAACTCGATGCGGATCGCGCAGGAGGAAATCTTCGGGCCGGTGCTGTGCATCATCCCCGTCGACAGCGACGACGAAGCCATTGCCGTGGCCAACGATTCACCGTACGGACTGTCGGGTGCAGTGTGGGCTGAAACGAACGACAACGCCGTTGCCGCAGCGCGACGACTGCAGACCGGTCAGGTGATGGTGAACGGCGGCCGCTTCAACGCGCTCGCGCCATTCGGCGGCTACAAGACCTCGGGCAACGGACGAGAACTCGGCCGCGCTGGCCTCGACGAGTTCCTCGAGACCAAAGCCATCCAAATGCCGGTGTGATCTGCGTCGGCGATCAGTTGCAGGCTGCATCGAGCGTCGTGTAGCTCGGCGTAGAACCGCCGAAGTCGCGTCGGACGTTGAAGCATTCCTGGATGCTTGGGTCGAGCGATTGACGCACCGTCGACGACTCGAGATACGCCACGCCTCGGACGCTCGCGATGAAGCCTGACAGCTCCGAGCCGATGATGATGGCGTACGCCGAATTGCCCGTGTTGTAGACGCCGTACTGACCTCCGCCGAGGACCGAATCGACGATGGTCGTTGATGGAGTGCCAAAAGCGGTTCGCGTCGTCAAGACAGCAGCGACGCGCACCGTCACGGTATTCGCACTCGCTCGGACTCTGCTGTCCTCAAGACGTGTGTCACCGTCGATCGTGTAGACGCCGTAGCCGCTGTCAACACCGTTCCCACGGACCTCGATATCGAGCCCGATCATCAACACTTCCGAGCCATTGTTGTAGACGCCGTACGCAGTCACATTGCTGGTCCCACGGACCTCGATATCGAGCCCGATCATCGACACTTCCGAGCCATCGTTGTAGACGCCGTAGCCGGTGAGGAGCGATGTCTTCTGGACGAAGATCGAAGAGTTGACGATCGGGGTGTCGGAGTTGCGGTTGTAGATGCCATACGCAGGAGTCATGTCGACCCCGCCTCCGGTAGCTCGGACTCGGACGTTCTCGATCGCGGACCCTGGGTCGGCAGTCCCGACCGCAAGGATCCCGTACGCCCCGTAGCTGCGAACGTCGACACTGACGTCATGCAAGTGCTTCGTGCCGAACAACTTGATGCCGTAGCTGAGGTCACCGTCGGAATTGTTGTTCTCCACGCTCAGGTGGGAAACCGCGCTGTCCACCCCTGAGGGCTTGTACAACACTGCCCCTGCGGCGGTTTCTACATCGGGTCCACTCGTGGTGCTGCACGCACAGCGCAAGGTGGTGACGTTGCGCCCCGAGCCCTCGATGTCGACGCCGTCTTTCATGGTGACCGGTTCGGTCTCGACGTACGTGCCTGGAGCGATCCGGATCACCGCAGGCCCCGTCGTGGCAGCCAACGCAGCGCTGAGCGAAGTGAAGTCACCGCCGGACTCCGCAACCCACACGACGCGAGCAGGGTCGACTCCTGGCAACCCTGGCGGACCCACTTCCCCACGCTCTCCCGGGTCGCCCTGCTCGCCTTTCGGGCCGGCGTCGCCCGGGCCGAGTGCCTCGAGTGCGACCAGGCGATCGGTCAGGTCGGTCAGCCCGCTCGCCAGGGTGTAGCCCACTACGTCGACGACGATCTCGACCGTCGCATTCTGCGTGCTGCTACGGAACGACAGATCGATCTGGCCAGCACCGATGCCACTGGTCGGCAACTGCACCGTCACCGCATTCGGGAGCGCTTGACCGGCCGCGAAGTTGAGCGATGATGTGCTCGGGTCCCCCGTTGCATCGCCCGGACGCACCGAGATGAACCCGCTCGCCGACGCTCTCACCGCCGTCACATTGAGCAACACTCCGGTTGCTCCTTCGGGAACCACCGTCGCTTGCTGTCTCGTCGCAGTCGCCTCTACGTACGTGGCGATTGTCCCGGTCACCTGCAGTTTGCGACTTCCGGTCGCTGCAAACGATCCTTCGAGGCCGACCCCTACTCGCGTATCCAGCACCCGCGTGGGCGTCACGGTGACCACCGTGGCTTCGGCTGCTCCCGGCAATGCCAGCGTGCTGGTGGGCGCGCTGGTGGCGCCGACGAAGAAGGCGCCGCACGCCACCACAAGTGCTGCGAGAACCCCAAAGACCCTGCGTGTGAACATGCGGCGAACGTAAGCACATGCCGTGAACCAGGCGTGAACGACCTGTCAGTCGAGCTCTTCCGACCGTCTGGCGCAAGCCGCCTCAGGCGGTGCCGATGGGAGCCGTCGGCGTGAATTTCACCGGCAGATGCTTGATGCCGGTCACCAGCGGGATGCCGGCCACGTCGAGCGGAACGGCGTCGCCTGCGACCTCGATGTCCGGGAGGCGGGCAAACAGGTCGCGGAACACCACTGCGAGTTCGCGACGAGCGAGGTTGGCCCCGAGGCAGAAGTGTGGGCCGGGGCCACCGAAACCGAGGTGCGGGTTCGGGCTGCGCAGCACGTCGAAACGTTCGGGGTCGTCGAACACGCTGGGGTCGCGGTTGGCAGCGCCATAGAGCATCACGACCTTGTCTCCGGTGGCGAAGTCATGGCCTGACATCGTGAGGTCTTCTTTGAGCGTGCGACGCATGAACGTGACCGGCGACGAGTAGCGAACGATCTCTTCGACTGCGGTAGCGGTGACGCCCTCCACGTCGGCTTGCCAGATGGCGCGCTGCTCCGGGAACTGCGAGAGCAGGTTCATGCCGTGACTTATCGCGGTGCGGGTGGTGTCGTTGCCGGCAACGGCGAGCAGGATGAAGAAGGGTGCGACCTCCTCGGGTGCCAGCATCTCGCCATCGAGGTCGTTGTGGACGAGCTTCGAGGTGAGATCGTCGGTTGGGCTCTTGCGACGAGCTTCGGCCAGTTCGTTCATCAGCTCGGTGAGCTGAATGCCCGCACCGAACATGGCCGTCATGGGGTCGCCGTCGCCGATGAACTCGGGGTCACCGCCACTCAGGATGACGTTCGTCGCGTCGAGCACGGTCGTGAACTCGCTGCGCGGAATGCCCATCATGTCGCAGATGATCAGCAGCGGGTAGGGCTGCGACAGCACCTCCACGAGGTCGGCTTCGCCACGCTCACAGAACCCGTCGATGACCTCGGTGGAGATCTTCTCGACCGACTCGAGCACGTTCGCCAAGTCGGTCGGCGTGAAGGTCTTGGCGACGATCGCCCGCTGGCGCTGATGGCGCGGGTTGTCCATGTTGATGAACGACCCGAAGAACTCGAGCGCTTCGGGCGGTAGGTCGACCAGCGACACCGCGCCCTGCGCAGAGCTGAAGGCCTTGGCGTTCTTGCTGATCGCCACGATCTCCTCGTACCGGGTGACTGCTTGGAAACGCTCATGCTCGCCGGTCATGTCGTTCACGAAATCGACCTGCGAGAACGGTCCGGCCGCTCGAATGTCGATCATCTCGGTCATCCGGTCGTTCAGCGGCTGCTTCCAGAACGACGGCTCGATCAGTCGGGGGCTCATCGCCTGATCGTAAGAGCGGAGCGCCGTCCGAAGACAATGCAGCTCGTCAGGAAGTGAGCGCGGTCGGCGTCGGGAACTCCGCAACGACAACGGACTCAGCGACGATTGCTTTCAGGGCGACCGCAGCCATTTCAGCCGGACTGGTCAGCGCCGATGGACACCGCTGCGGTGTGCCCGGCGGTCGCCCGGTGGTCAGCCGTTGTCTTTCCGCACAGAACATGTAGGACCAGTGCCCCGATGGTGCCCGTGCCTACTTCAAATGGCGGAGTCTGCGACTTCGCCAATTCCGTAGATGGAGGGTCAACGTTCTGGGCGACGCACCTGCCAGGTCACGACGAACTGCTCGGTGTCGTTGTGGTCGGGATGGAGCCGCTCGGGCTCGCTTCGCTCGATCTCCTCCCACCGTCCGTCAACACGCAGCGCTTCGACGTGTTGGGCAAAGTCGGCGAGGTCGACGCGACGGGTCAACGTCACGAAGCCGTCGGGGCTGGTGACACGGCACAACTCGCCGAGCGCTTCGCCACCGACGTGGCCATGGGTGAACACCCCACTCGACACCACTGCGCATGCCACGGCATCGGGGAGCTCGATGTCATAGAGCGAACACTTGATCAGCTCGTCGTAGACCCCGAACGTGGCTGCCTGGTCGAGCATGCCTTGACTGAAGTCGAGCCCGACGATCCTGCCCGTCCAGCCGACATTGCGAAGAGCGATGCCAGCCTTGCCAGTGCCGCACCCTGCATCGATGATCGTGTCGTCACGCCGACTTCGACCGAGGTGACGCAGCGTCGCAGCAGCGACCAGGCCCGGGCCGCGCCACCCCCACTCGTCATGATCTGCGTCGTAACTCGCCGCCCACGCGTCATAGCGATCTTCGAGCGAAGACGACGACTCACCATCGAAGATCCAGTCGAGTCGGTCAGCTCCCATCGCCCGACGCTAACTCGCCTCCGGGTGTCGCGGAGACGGGTGGCCGAGCGCGGCCAACCGGTGCCGCAACGCTGACCAGGTCAACGATCGAACACGTCACTGATTCCGGTGAATGCCCATGCGAGGTCGTCAGGAATTCCAAGGTCGAGCGAGGCCCTGAAGCTGAGGGTCTCCACGAGTTCGACGGCATTTCCCGACAGCACGAACTCCGATGCGCCGAGGCCGTCTCGCACGGTGACGTCCGAACCGATCTCGACGTGAAATGACTCGTCGATGTCCGTGGGAGCGACCCCGAAGGACCCCGCCTGGGTGACGCCCGAGTTCAGCACGACTGCGGGGCTCAAGCTCGCGACGTAGCGCAGGCTGGCCATGACTTCATCGGGCGCTTCGGTGGGAACTTCACCGAGCGGCAACAGCACATCTCGCTCGTGGATCCACGCATCCCAGAAGCCGTGGTGAGCAACCGCGCTCACGGTGACATGACCGGGTGGTGACTCGGCCAGCTTCGTCCAATCAGCTGGCTTCATCTCGGCGAAGCAAGCAGCAATCGATTCGCCTGTTTCCGTCAGATTCTGCACGATCTCGTCCGGACTCATCGATGAGGCTTCGACCATCTCGGCCGGCGACGCAACCGGGTCGAACCCTGCCATGACCGTGGTTGGCTCACCTGCCAGCCCCGCCCGGATCGAGGCTTCCCAAAACCAGTTGGTCGATGAAAGGTGAACGGCGACGTCCTGCACCGACCATCCGTCGCATCGGCTCGGCTGAGCCCACTGCTCACTCGACAGCTCGGTGAGCAGGGTGACGAGGCGCCGGCGTTGCCGGACGAACAGCTCACCGATCGCAGCAGGATCACCTTCGAGGTGAAGGACGGGATTGGATCCATGTCGCGGAGTCAACAGCATCAGCACATCATTGCTGATCCATCGCGATGCATGCGGTAGCGCTTGCTCAGGCCATCGTGAAGCCGGTGAGTCGGGCGCATCGTTGACCTTGCATCGGTGCGCTCCATTTTCGATTTCCTAGTGTTGGTTGATGGGAACTCGACCGAACGTGGTGCTGATCAATTGTGACGATCTCGGCTACGGCGACCTCGGTTGCTACGGATCGACGAAGAACAAGACACCGACACTCGACCGCCTTGCAGCAGACGGCGTGCGCTTCGACTCGTTCTACACGGCGTCTCCCGTGTGCTCGCCAGCACGCGGCGCACTACTGACCGGCTGTTACCCGCCGCGCATCGGGTTCGGTTCCTTCGAGGGGTTGCCGGTGCTGTTTCCCGGCCAGGCGGTCGGGCTCCCGCCAACCGAGATCAGCCTCGCTCGGTTGCTGTCGGATGCCGGATACGCAACGCAGGCAATCGGCAAGTGGCACTGCGGAGACCAGCCGCATTTTCAGCCGACCAACCACGGCTTCGATCACTACTTCGGGCTGCCCTACAGCAACGACATGGGCCGTCAGACAAACCGCCCGGAGTTCCTGCCCGAACTTCCACCACTGCCGTTGATCGTGGATGGAGAGGTGGTCGAGCAGCAGCCGGACCAGGCCTCCCTCACCGACCGATATGTGGCCAAAGCGCTCGACTTCATGCGGAGCAGCGGCGAGCAACCGTTCTTCTTGTACCTCGCGCACATGTACGTGCACCTGCCGATCTACGTGCAAGAGCGCTTCGCCCAACAGTCGGACAACGGTGCGTACGGCGCTGCTGTGGAATCGATCGATTGGGCGACCTCGGTGATCCTCGATGAACTCGACGCACAGGGCATTGCTGACAACACCATCGTGATCTTCACGAGCGACAACGGCTCGCTGGGTGACAACCCGCCGCCGTGGGGTTCGACCGAGCCGCTCGGCGGCAGCAACGACCCGTTGCGCGGGACGAAGGGTGGCACGTGGGAGGGCGGCCTACGAGTGCCAGGCATCATCCGATGGCCGAACCGCATCTCCGCCGGTCGGGTCAGCACCGAGATCGTCACCGCAATGGACCTGTATCCGACGCTCGCTGCGGTCTGCGGAGCTCAGGTCCCGACGGATCGGATCATCGACGGCCGCGACATCTCGGCGCTGTGGTTCGGCGACGCACCATCGCCGCACGAGGCGTTCTTTTACTACTGGATGAACGACCTCGAAGCGGTGCGATCAGGGCACTGGAAGCTGCACTTCTCCAAACGCGGCGTCGAGCAACGCGAGCTGTACGACCTGGACGCCGACGTTGCGGAGACGAGCGATGTGCTTGCCGAGCATCCTGAGATCGGCGAACGCCTCGATGCGCTTGCCGAGCGAGCGCGAGCCACCCTCGGCGATAGCCGCCTCGGGCGCGTCGGCAGCGACGTGCGCGAGATCGGGCGGGTGGATGACCCGGCTCCGCTCACCGAGTTCGATGCGAACCATCCGTACTTCATGGCCGAGTACGACATCGGTGATCGAGGCTGATCACCACCGACCAGTCGACCCGCCGAACTCTGAGGTACCCCTTCGTCATACTGGAACCATGTCCTTGGAACAGGTGATCGAGCGGGTGCAGGTCGTGGCACACACCTGTGCTGAGTCTCCTGCTCGACGCACGTCGATCACCGGCGCAATGGCAGATCTCGCAAAGATCGAATCGTGGGCCGCCGCACGCAGAGCGGAACTGATTCGCCAACTCGCGCAGGTGCCGGGTTCGTTTCCCGAGGCCGACATCGCCGAGAGCACGGGCTGCACGCTCAATGCCGCGACCAAGGAGACCGACCGCGCTCGCACGCTCGACGCTGCGGCGTCGTTTGCTGATGCACTCGAAACTGGCGCCATCCGCCCGGGCCACGTCGACGCGCTGACCAGAACCACGAAGAACCTCACCACCGAGCAGGCC
This sequence comes from Ilumatobacter sp., assembly GCA_045106645.1. GTDB lineage: Bacteria > Actinomycetota > Acidimicrobiia > Acidimicrobiales > Ilumatobacteraceae > Ilumatobacter_A. Next base: position 9,776 of record JBGCEY010000091.1, on the reverse strand, counting down.
GCACAGCTCCTCGACGACGAGCAGCAACTCGCAACTGCTGCGGGGTCGTCGTCGATACGCGAGTTCGAGCAACACCTCGCCCGAGCAGCACGGGCGCTCCAGAGTGAGGCGGATGCAGAGCAACGCTTCGAACGCCAACGCAAGGCCACCCGCTTGCGTTCATGGGTTGATCAAGCGGATGGCATGTGGTGTCTCTCCGGACGCTTCGACCCCCGTACGGGCCGAGAAATCGCCCGAGCGCTTGACGCCACCGTCACGGAGTTGTTCGCTGAGAAGACCCCGAGCACCGCGCCGACCGATCGGCTCGAACGCCAACAGCATCTGAACGCGCTGGCACTGTCTCGACTCGTCACGCGGTCCTCGAGCGACCCGTCGGACGCAGCGAACCACCCAGGCCGGTCAGCACGATCCACGCCCGGCGACCCGATCGTCGTGGTCGACGCGACCACCGCCCGGCCCGTCGATGCAGCTGGCTCGGCTGCGCCGGTGCTCGATTGGGGCATCGGTGTCGAGCTGCCGCGGTCGGTGCTGCGAGAGGTGTTCGACACCACCAATCCGGATGTGGTGATCGTGGCCAACGGTGTCGTGCTGCATGCTCCGGGTCTGCTCGATCTCGGGCGCACGCGGCGGCTGGCGAACGGCGCGCAACGTCTGGCGCTACGCGGCTTGTACAGCAGCTGCGCGGTGCCTGGTTGCGCAGTGCACTACGACCGTTGTCGGCTGCACCACGTCGTGTGGTGGCGCAATGGTGGCCGCACGGACCTCGCCAACCTGTTGCCGGTGTGCACGCATCACCACACCCGACTCCACCAGGATCAGTGGGTCGTTCAGCTCGGTTCGAATCGGGAACTGACCATCACCCTGGCGGATGGCAACGTGCTCGCTACCGGGCCACCCGAACGCAGCGCCGCGTAGCGCGGACCCGAACCGATGCCAGTGCCCACGTGCGACCGTCGACTGCTGCGTCGTATCGCACTACCCCGGCCGCAGGTGCGACGCTTCTGGCACGTCGCAGCATCCGCTCGCGGCTTCAACTGATCGAGCCGCGTCAACCGGGAATGCGGCTTCATCCCGGCGTCGGGTAGAGCCCCCGAGCGGAATCGGAGTGAGCGAGCAGCGAGTCGGTGAGCTTGTCGACCAGCTCGGCACGCAGGTCGCGAGCGGCAGCAGCGAGGTTGGTTCGCTCGTCGTCGTCGGCGCCCACGCCGCGTGCATCGGACACGGCCTTACGCGCCAGCCGAGCGCAGCACGGAGCCGGGACGCGCACCGGTGTGCTCGTCGTTCTCGAGGATCACGGTGCCATTGCAGATGGTCGCCGCGTAACCAGTCGCTGTTTGCACGAGGCGCCCACCACCGTCGGGGAAGTCGTGCACGTACGAGGGCAACGACTCGACCAAGTTGTCCATGTCGATCACGTTCAGGTCGGCACGCTTACCCGGAGCGATCACGCCGCGATCCTCGAGGCCGATCACGCGGGCGGGTGCCGAGGTCATTCGGCGCACCGCTTCACTCATGGTCATCGCCTTGCGCTCGCGCGCCCAGTAGCGCAGTGTGAAGGTGGTCCAGCCCGCATCCATCACCTGGCCGACGTGAGCGCCGGCATCACCCAGACCGGGGAGCACGTTGTTCGAGGTGATCAGTGACTCGATCGCATCGAGGTTGCGGTTGAAGTAGCGAACGGTGAACAGCGCCGTGCCGTCGGTCTCGCGTTCGATTCGCAGGAAGGTTTCAGCCGGATGTTCACCCGCAGCATCCGCCATGGCTTGCAGGCTCATCTCGGGCCCGTCCGCGTACCGCGGCACCCCACTACCCATCGGGAAGATCTCCGATGCCGGGGTCTTGGTTCCCTTGGCCTTCACGTGGTCCACGAGTTCGGTCACGAACCGCTTGTCATGGATTGCTGCAAGCCGGTCCTCGAACGACATGGCGTGGAGCTGCTTCCAGGGCCCGCCCCGGAAATAGAACTCGTTCACGAGTCCCATCACGAGGCCCGACGGCCGCGGGATGCACAGCGCTGTGACGTCGAGGCCGTCGTTGTTCAGTTGGTCGACGATCTCGGCCATCCGTTTGCCCGAATCAGGGTGCTCGCTGACTCCGGTACTGAACAGCACGCGACCTCCGGCCGCCTCGGCCTGCTTGCGGATGAGGTTGATCTCTCCGGAGAAATCCCCGGCGAAGTTCGGCACGTTCTGGGTGAGACCCCCGGGCCCGAGCGCCTTGGCCACCGCAACCATCTCTTCATGCGGCGCATTGGTCCCAGGTACGTAGCGACCGTCCGGCAAGAAGTGCAGCAGAATCCTCGACGTGGAGAATCCCACCGCTCCCTGGCTCACGGCATCTGCTGCGAGTTCGGCAATCTGGCCGAGTTCGGACTCGGTCGGTGCTTCACCAACGGCGCGTTCTCCCATCACATACGGGCGGATCGCGCAGTGGCCGACCAGGCCGGTCAGGTTGATCGCCGGGTCGAGCGCGTCGAGCGCATCGAGGTATTCGCCGTAGCTCTCCCAGGTCCACGGCAAGCCACCGAGAATGGCGCTGGCCGGGATGTCCTCGACGCTCTCCATCATGTTTGCGAGCATCTCGCGGTCGTCCGGCTTGCACGGTGCGAAGGTCACGCCGCAGTTGCCGAGAAGAGCCGTGGTGACTCCATGGTTGCTGGATGGCGTGAGCAATGGATCCCAGCCGATCTGAGCGTCGAGGTGACTGTGGATGTCAACGAATCCGGGCGTGACGGTCTTGCCTGCGGCGTCGATCTCCCGAGCGCCCGACTCCTCGATCGTGCCGACGGTGGTGATGGTGTCCCCGGTGATGCCGACATCGGCAGAAACGGGTTCGCCTCCGGTGCCGTCGAGCACGGTGCCGTTGCGGATGACGATGTCGTGGGCCATGAGAACTCCAAGGGTCGAGCGTGCAGAAAGCGGACGATCTGCGGGTACCTCCCGACGCTAGGCGCGTTGCGAGAGCCGACGAGAGCCGACCGGACAGCTCAGCGACGTCGACCGACGATTTCGGTGGGCGACACGACGCCAGCATCGAGGGCCGCTCGGAGGTTGGGTCACCCGCTGGCTTCGACACCGCAAGCTGACAGCACGGTCAGCTCTGCTGTGCCTGGAACTGCTCGAGGCCTCCACGTGCTGTTCTGCGAACCTTCGAGCGCAGCATCGGTGACCAGCCGAGCAACCGACCCGGCAAGCCCAACGCCTGCGACGACCACTTCCACATGTCGAACTCGTCGCGGTGATCGACGATCTTGCCATCGCTCAGCTTCATGGTCGCTTGCACGTCGTTACGAACGAAATTTCCCGTTGCGCTGAAGGTGTACTCAGCAATCCAATTCGTTCGCACCAACGTCGGTGTCGATTCCAGCACCGTGAACTCCAGCGTCATGTCGGTGCCGCCCTCGCACAGCATTGCCCACATGTCGCCGGCGTCCTGTCCGCGAAGCTCGCCGAAGGCAGGGTCCTCGAACACCACGTCGGTGGCATAGCAAGCCACCATTGCAGCGCTGTCTCGGCGAGCGAGCGCGGAGTAGAAGTCGTCAGCGATCGAAGAACCCATGGGTGAAGAGTACCGCTCTCCACGGCCGGGCTCGACGGGCGACGTCGCCCCGCTGCACTACTCGGCTGCAGCCGAGTGGAGCCCGACCATGTTGCCTTCGGTGTCGGTGATGATCGCCACGAACCCGTGCTCGCCGATTGGATGCTTGGACTGCACGACCGAGCCGCCTGCGTCAACCGCTCGCCCTTCTTCGACCGAGCAGTCGTCACAGGTGAAATAGACCATCGAACCGCCCGGTCCGGGCTTGGCGAAGTCGAGCTTCACCAACGCACCGCCCGCGCCGTGTGAGGCGAAGTCGTCGTCGAACGCCCGCATCTGCACGCTCGGGTCGTTCGGGTCGCCCATCGGCGACAGTTTGGTGTCCAGCACCTTCTCGTAGAACGCCTGGGCCCGCTCCATGTCCTCGACATAGATGTCAAAAAATCCAACCTTGCGCATGTGCTTCGCCTCCTTCATCAGTACCGAGACCGTGTGTCTCGGTACGAACTACTCAAGTCGAATGCGCTGCGGAAAGATTGTAGATATCAGACATCGAACGTCTTCTTGAACTGTCCAGGGGTGTAGCCGGTGACGTTGCGGAACGAGTGGGTGAAGTGCGATTGATCGGCGAACAGCAGCAGGTAGTCGTTGCGGAACGAATGCTGAACGCGCAGCACCTTCCACAGGTTGTGCGGAGTGAAGCCCGTGGTGGTCTTCAAAGCGCGTTGGAGTTGGCGCGGCGACATCGCTGCCACCTCGGCCATGTCGGCAACGCTGTAGATCTCGTCGAGGTGTTTCAAGATCGCCGCCGTCACCGGGTTCGGTGCCACCAGGCCGTCATCGAGGAGCCGCGCAACGAACTCGGAGAACACCGCCACCTTGCCGTCGAGATCTCGCAGAGCTGCTGCTTCGCTCACTTCCACGAGCGGCAAGTCCCCCTCGTAGGGCTCGCCGACGTAGTGATCGACCGAGGCCTCGGGGTCGCCACGCCAGACTCCGGGAAAGAACTGGATTCCTGCAAAGTGGAACGACCGACCGAGATCGAGCGCGGTGGGAGTGGTCTGCAGTTGCGTCACGCCAGCAATGCGCGGATCCTGCTGGTCGAACAACAGGTTCACGCATGCGTCGGGCACGGCGTGGAGCGTGAAGTCCTCATCCAGTTCGGCGATCGTGCGCATCTCCCAGAAGCAGTGCACGAGCTCTGCGAGCGCCGGTGGCGGCGGGATCTCGGTGTATGCGACCGCTTCCACCGACTTTGGCACTCCATCCTTGACCGGGTCGTACATGCGCTGTCGATCGTAGGCCGTTGCCACCAACGTCGAACAACGAACTCAAGGCGAACTCGGCGGCCCGTACGCCGGACTTGCGACCACTTCTGCGCCACCGAGTGGCGGTGCGACAGTCAGCGGTATTCGGCGGCGAGCAGGAGGTCGTATTGACCGATCTCGTACGTCTGCACTTCGGCTTGGGTGACAGCGAGGCGGCGAACCTTCTCGACCTTGACGAGGTCGATGGCGGCGGTAGCCATGTGCACCCCGCCGACGTGATGGGCTCGCATCAGTTCGAGCCACATCCGGCCGCGATCGAGGCCTTCTGCCAAGGACAGTTCTCTCAAGTCCTCCTCGCTTGCGAGGCCCATCATTGCCTCGGCGGGGATTCCTTCCCCCCAGTTCATGCCCATCCAGGCCATGACCGTGTCGGGAGCGGTCGTCGACTCGCCCCAGTCGGTGAGCCACGCACGCATCATGCCGACCTCGATGCTCTGTGTCTGAAGCACTTCGGTGGCTGCTGCCTGCACCGCATCCCCGGTGTCGCGGCCGAGCACCCGCTGGCACATGGCCATGGCTTGAATGTGGTGGGTGCTCATGTCGGTGCAGAATCCGACGTCGGCGTCGTTGGGCGCTGCCGGCGATGCACTCACCGTCGACGCGGCGTAGCCGCCCCCGAGGCCAAGTACTCCCGCCCCGCCCGCGAGCAGGAAACCGCGTCGAGAGATGCCGGCGATCATTCGTCGCCGTCCGCAGGCGGTTCGGCGCCACCTTCGAGACGCTCAGGACGATCTTCGCCCTCGGCTGCAGCGTCGCCTTCGGGACGCTCTGGGCGATCGGCATCACCTTCGGCTGCAGCGTCGCCTTCGGGACGCTCGGGCCGATCGGCATCGTCGCCTTCCTCGTCGCCACCACCCCCGCCGCCACCGGATGCATCGAGGTCGACGACGCCGGTGTAGCAGCCGAGGATGTAGGGGAACGTCGACGTGGTGTAGTAGGCGTAGTTCCCCTCTTCGTCAGTGAGACCGTTGCACTCGTCGAGGTCGCCGGAACCTTCGACGTAGCTGTGGGCCTCCCACGTGTCGGTCGCGAACAGCGATTCGTCGGTCAGCTCCCAGGAGGACGTGTACTGGTCGATCCCGGTGTAGATCGGAAAGCCGTCGAATGCGTACCCGACGAGTTGTGGCGCGGCGGCGACCTCTTCGGGGGTGAAGAGACAATCGGTTTCGGACGAGGTGAGGATCAGGTGAATGTGGAAGCCGGACGGACCGTTGTGGCTGCCGCAGTCCGACAAGATGCCCGGAAGCGATTCGACGTCGCCGCCGGTGCCTTCGGTCGGGCCGAAGATCGGAATGCCGCCGAGCGTCACGCCAGCGGTGCCGATGTAGGGAATTGCCGTCACCTCATCAGCCACCGTTGGCGATGACGGGAAGGAGAAGAGCTGGTCTCGATCTCTGGGCTGGCCCGGCGAGGTCTCGATGTACGTGTAGTCGGGGATCGCGTTGCCGTCGACGATCACGTTGCCGCCATCACAGGTCGCCTCCACCTCCGGATCGTCGAGGTCGGGGTTCGCCGAGCCGCGGGTGACGAACTGTGCGGCGATGTCGTCGCAACTCGAGGCTGCCTCCACGGTGTCGCTCCCGGGCTCGGCTTCCGACTCCGACGTGGCGGTCTCGATCACCGCCGCCGTGTCGGTCGTCGTATTCGCGATTGTGTCCGCTGGAGCAACGTCGGTCGTTGCGGTGGTGTCCGCCGTCGTGGTGTCCGGTTCGACAGTGGTGTCCGAGGCCGCGCTGACGTCTGGTTCCGTGGGGTCTTCGGTGACAGCGGAGTCGCTTGATGCGCAGGCCGACGTGAAGAGCAGGGCTCCGCAGGACAGTGCGGCAAAACGTGTCATCGCGGAGGTGCGGGTTGGGCTGTGATTCATCATGGGCGCAACGTACGACGGCGATTTGTGAGCTTCATGACCGCTTCCTGTGTGCTTTCTGTGAGTTCGAATTCACGACGTCAGCCGTTGCCCTGAGGGGGACCCTGGCCGCCGCCACCGCCGCCACCGCCCCCTGGGCCGCCCGCTTCACCACCGCCGCCACCCGCGCCTGCGGCATCGAGATCGACCTCACCCGAGTAGCACCCGACGACGTACGGGAACGTGTCGGTGGTGTAGTACGCGTAGTTTCCGCTGGCGTCGGTCAGTCCATTGCATTCGTCCAGGTCACCCGAGCCAGCGACGTAGCTGTGCGCACTCCACGTATCGGTGGCAAAGAGGCTCGCGTCGGTGAGTTCCCACGATGACGTGTACTGATCGTTGCCGCTGTAGATCGGATAGCCGTCGAAGGCGTACCCCAACAATTGCGGAGCCGCGGCGACCTCGCCGGGGGTGAACAGGCAGTCCGTGGTGGTGCTGGTGCCGAGCAGGTGCAGGTGGAAACCGGTTGGCCCGTTGTGGCTGCCGCAGTCACTGAGGTTGCCGAGCGACAGCACGTCGCCTCCGGTGCCTTCGGTCGGCCCATAGATCGGGATCCCGGTCAAGGTCACCGCTGCCGTGCCGAGAGCCGGAACATCGGTCGTGGAGGCAGACATCGTCGGGGTTGCTGGGATGGTGAACGTGTAGTCGTTCGCATTCGGCGCACCTGGCGACGTGACGATGTAGGTGTAGTCAGGGATCCCGTTCGAGGAGATGATGACCGATTCATCTGCGCAGACGGCGCTCGACTCCGGGTCGGCGAGGTCAGCGTTCACGGAGGTTCCGGCAACGAACAACGCTGCGATGTCGTCACATGACGACGGTGCCAACCCAGCCGGGTTTCGCTCGGCGACCTCGGAAGCCTGGCCGAGCGTGTTGATCTCGGTGGGATTCTGGGACAGTTCGCCAACGGCGGGCAGTTCGTCGTCTGCCGTTGCCGTGGGCGCCGGGTCGACGTTGGCGCACGATGCAACAACGAGCGCAAGCAACACCGAAGCGGTGAGCGGTTTCAAGGCGATCCGCTCGACGGTCGACGGTCCTCTGCGGATGGGTTCGTTCACGGTTGGTCTCCCTCGGTCGAGTCGATCGCCACGTCGAGTCACCCGGTGAGGCCGCCCGATGTCGCGTCATCTGATTCGACTCCTCGAACCTGTGAATTGACTGTGCGTCGCAGGTGAGGTTGATGTGAGCGAGTGGCCAGTCATGTCGCTGCGGCGTTCGCTGCCTCGACCGGGCTTCGGATTGTACGTACATGCAGTCGCCATCTGACGAAAGGACCGTACAATCGGGGTGATGACGACGAAACAGCGCTTGCTCAGTGCGGTCATCGCCGCCTCGATCGCCTTGGCTGCGTGCGGTGGGAGCGACTCGGCGACCACGACCGCTTCCACACCAGCGCAGGCCGAAGAGTCATCGGCCGCCGCTGGGATTCGGGTGGTTGCAGCGGCTGATGCCGCGGCGACCATTGCCGACCCACCTGCCGGCCTGGTGATCCTCGACGTGCGGACGAAGGAAGAGTTCGACGAGGGCCACATCGAGGGTGCGGTACTCCTTGATTTCTACCGCGAGGACTTCGCAGCTGAACTCACCAAGCTCGACCCGCAAGTGCCGTACGTCTTGTACTGCCGATCCGGAAACCGCAGTAGTGGAACCCGAGAGATCATGGCTGATCTCGGCTTCGTCGACGTCGAAGACGTCGACGGCGGGATCGTCGGGTGGCAAGCAGCGGGTCTGCCAGTCGTCACCGGGTGAGCGAACGCCGACGGACTCTGGATCCACATCTTGTTTCAGTCGACGTTAGGAGGGCTGGGATTCTTGCCAGGCTCCGTAGCCACCGATGATGTCGGAAACGTCGCCGAAGCCGGCCTGGCGCAGCACACTCGCCGCGACCGATGAGCGGTAACCGCCAGCGCAGTACACGACTGTCGGTGCGTCGCGGTCGAGTTCGTCGAGTCGGTCGGGGAGTTGCCCGACGGGGATCGTGGCCGCGTCGGGGATGGTGCCGTGCTCGACTTCGCCCGGGTTGCGAATGTCGACGAGTTGCAGCCCGTCGATTTCGTCGCGACGAGCGTCGAAGTCCGTGGCGGAGAGCCGCGAGGCGCGCTGTGCCCGACCGGGATGCTCGGCCATCACCATGGTCGGGGACTGCAGGTAGCCGACGACGCGGTCGAAGCCGATCCGAGCGAGCCGGTTCTTCGCTTCGCGTTCGAAGCCGTCTTGTGCGACCAGCACGATGTCAGCATCGGGCGGGATCACCGATCCAGCGAATTCCGCATACCGGCCGTTCAGTCCGACGTTGATCGATCCGGCGATGTGGCCACGAGCGAACTCCTCGGGATCGCGGCCATCGACGATCATCGCTCCCTCGGAAACGAGCTGACCAAACGTCGCGAGGTCGAGTGCAACCGGCGACGCATGCTCGTCGAGCAGTGGCCGGTCCTGACGGTTCAGGACGGCGTCGTAGATGAAGTAGCTCGGCGCGGGCGGCTGACCCTCGGTCACGAGATCGAAGAACGCCTGCTTGTCCTCAGCGAGCAGTGCGTAGTTGGAGCGGCGTTGCTCACCGATCGTCGACCAGGTGTCGCTGGAGAGGTTCTTCCCGCACGCACTTCCAGCTCCGTGCGCTGGGTACACGCGCGTCGAGTCGGGCAACGTCATGAGCTGATCATGCAGACTGTCGTAGAGCTGATCGGCCAGTTCTTCGCGGGTGACTCCGATCGACGACAACAGGTCGGGTCGGCCGACATCGCCGATGAAGAGCGTGTCGCCGGTGAGGACGCCGTAGGGCTCGGCGTCGCTCTGGCGTTCCCAGACGACGATGCTGATCGACTCGGGAGTGTGGCCCGGCGTATGCCGGATCTCGAGGACGACCTCACCGAGTTCGATCTTCTCACCGTCGGCGAGCTTGCGCGACTCGAACTCGGTCTCGGCGATGTCGGAGTAGGCGATCATCGCACCGGTGGCCTCAGCCAGTTCGAGATGGCCCGACAAGAAGTCGGCGTGGAAGT
>JBGCEY010000090.1:0-27853 GCA_045106645.1 Ilumatobacter sp. | reverse complement strand
GACACCCCAGCAATCCGACCAGGTGGCCCTCGACGAGCCGCGGATGAGCGACGGCGACCGAGAGCGGCTCCGTGCGTACCATCGCGAGTTCATCCCGGGGATCGTCGTCTACGCGATCGCGGTGTTCGTCACCGCAGCGTTCGTCGGTGACGACCCGGCAATTCCACGCCGTCTGCTGCTGCTGATACCACTGCTGCCCGCAGTGTGGTCGGCCCGGGCGATCATGCGGTCGGTGCAACGCTCCGACGAGTTCGAACGGATGATCCAACTCGAAGCCATGGCGGTCGGATTCGGCGCGGCGATGATCGGTGCGATGACGGTCGGGTTCCTCGGCATGCACTCAGACCCGAACCGGTTCAATCAGATCGCGCCGTGGATCATTTTCTCCGTCGGTATGGCGTCGTGGGGCATCACCGTGGGCATCAGGACCAACGCACACCGATGAAGAACCGATTGAAGGTGTTGCGCAGCGAGGTCGGCCTCAGCCAGGCGGCGCTGGCCGACCGCTTGGGCGTCTCGCGCCAGACTGTGAATGCGTTGGAAACGGGCCGTTACGACCCGAGCCTGCCGTTGGCGTTCAGCTTGGCAGCGTTGTTCGACGTGAAGATCGAAGACATCTTCGACCCCGAACTCGATGCGGTGCCGCAACTCGTCGAGCAGCGAGCGTGACCGGCGGCGCCTGGCCTTCGTGCCGACGCCACCAACGTCGCGCCGTCAGCCGTCGTTCGGCTTGGCGTCGCTTGAATCTGCGTCGGCTGGCTTCGCGTCCGCTGGGTTCTCGTCCGCTGGTTTGGCGTCGCTTGAGCTGGCGTCAGCCGGCTTGGCGGCATCGGGGGCGACGGCGGCTGCGGCCTTCTTCTTCTTTTTGGGCGGCGGTACGCCGATGGCGGGGGCAGGGTCTGCGCCCTTGGGCCAGCGCCGGCGGCTGACGATCGACAGCAGACGGAGGAGCCGCATCGCTGTTTCGTCGGTCTGAGCCGGTCGGGCGATCAGTGAGCCGTCAGCGATCATCCGCTCGATGACTTCCTCGCCGAGCGGGGTGCGCACGATCGTGAGCGTCCAGTCGTTGTCTTCGCCAATGCCGCCGGTGGCGACGTCGGAGTGCTCGGCAGCGAAGTCGGGACACGACTTGCAGCCCTCACGCGTCCAGGCGTGACATTCCTTCAAGTTGATCTCGTGATACGAGCCGTCCTTCATCCAGATCTGGAAGGCGCCCTTGATGTTCATCTTCACCATGTCCTGCTTCTTCAGGCCGTACTTGGCCTCGAAGAGCTCTTCGAAGATGGCGTCATCAAAGGTCTTGGAACACAGCAGTCCGATGTTCACCACGAACGGCTTGGACACCTTGCCGGCTTTGCGATCCCACATGACCGGCGGCGACGAGGTCTGGCACCCCATGCCAACCAGTGCAAGACGCTCGAATCCGCGCTCTTTGGCCTCGGGCAGTGCGAGTGGGTTTGCGCAGTAGGTGTAGCGAGAGCCGGCAGTTGCGAGGATCTCTTCCTTCGTCTCGACGACGACCGGCTTGGCCTTCCACTTGTCGTCATCTTCCACGCCCGACACCAACGCTGCGTCCACGTAGTCGTTCTCGCGCAGCCAGATCAGCAGCGCCGAGACGAGGCCCCCGTCCTGACCATTGTCGTGCACGGTCTTGTCGGTGGCGCGAGTGAGGTAGAGCTGCTTCCAGATGCCAGCCATCTCGTCGGGTTCGCGAACGCGACCGAAGAGGTGCATGTCCGCAGCCGGCTCCCACGCCCGGAACCGCGGGCAGGCACGCGTGCAGGTGGTGCACCCGCCGCCCGATCCGAAGCCGTGGACACAGTCATCCAGACCGCCCTCTTCTTCGAGATGGAAGGGGATGTACTTGCCCTCCTCGTGCTCGTAGCCAATGACGTCGTGGGGGCACGTGACGACGCATCCAGCGCAGCCGGTGCACAGGTCATTGGTGATGACCTCGTTGTACAGCTCTTTCCACTGGGAGGTCCAGCGGCCTTCTTTGTCAGCGGCCAGGTTCTCCGGAATCGGTGGATCGGCCTCGATGGTGGTCATATCGCCGACTGTATGTCAGGCGACCTGCAACCCATCAACTCACCGGTTCGGAATGGCGCCTTGTCACGATCGTTCGCAGGCGATCCGCTGTCCGCTCGCGCAGGTTCACGCCGTACCAACTCAGGCGAAGGAACGACCCGAGGCCTGCAAGCCCAGCGAGCGCCCAGTACACCACTCCGGTGTCGAGCGACGCTTCCCCACGTCGCATGAACGCAATCACCAGTGCGGCGACCATCAACCCGGCCAGAGCCCAGTGCACCTTGAGCATGCTCACATAGACCTGATGCTGGTCGGACTTGCGAGTGACGACGTAGATCGGTTTGCGGTTCGCCCCGAACCACAGCGCCCTCATCACCGAGGCTGCATACAGCGGCGCCATGCCGACGATGAACAACCGGGTGCGCAGGTAGGCGCGTAGTGGCTGGTTGGAGGCGAATGCGAACAGGCTCAGCTCCAGACTCGCTGCGAACCCCGCGAAGTGCAGTGCGTATTCGAATCCGCCCGTCTCGATCGGATAGATGCCAAACAGCAGGCCGATGATCGGAATGAGCAGCAATCCCATCACGGGCACGCTCAGCAGATAGAACGCGGTCTGCTCGAACAACTGGAGACGCGCCTTCCAGGGGATGCCGCGGAAGCGGTCGAACATCACGAGGCGGATCGAGTCGATGGCCCACGTGCCGCGCTGCTTGTAGTAGTTGGCGATGTCTTCGGGAGCGTGCTGGGCGAACGAACCGACGATCGGCACGTAGAGGCCGCGCCACCCGAGCCGGTTGGCGAGCACACCGCTGTGAATGTCCTCCACCAGGTTCCACACCGGGAAGTTGCCGATGTCGCGCAGTGCCGAGCGTCGCCACACCAACCCGGATCCACACGGCAGAGCCGAGTGCTGCACGTTCCGGGCGAGCATCATTCCGCGGTAGAACAAGATCTCGTTGTTGTTGAACGGGTCGCCATCGCTGGTCGCAGACTCTTTGATCGTCTGGACGTACGCGAGCTTCGGATCCAGCATCATCTGGCTCACCGTGACCCGGAGAAAGTCGGGTGTGGCAACGAGGTCGTCAGCGTCGCGGGTCTCGACGAAATCGCAACCCGCTGCGTGGAGCAACAGCACCGCGGCATTCAGGTTGCCGGCTTTCGAATCCCCGATGCGCTCTGGAGTTCCGCGCAGCGGCGGACGAAAGTACGTCAGCACGTCGGTGGGGAGACGCTCCGCCAGCTCATGGAAGTGTTCGCGCATCTCGTTGCTGTGGGCGTCGTCGGAGACGATGACGCGAAGACGCTCGAGCGGCCAGTCCTGATCGAGAATCGAGCGCACGGTGGCCGACACCATGTCGACGGGTTCGCCAGCGGTCGGCACGATCACGCCAACCAGTGGTTCGTGACCGTATGCGACCGACATCATCAACGGGATCGACCGGCGGCTGTTGTTGAACGAAAGCAGCATCGCCGTTGCCAGCACCATCAGGTTGGCGGCGAGGAACGGAATCGACAGCCACAATGTCGAGCGGTCCAGGTTGACGATCGCCCACGGGAAGAACCATGCCGCCATCAGCGTCACGAGGAGTCCGGCGAGCACCAGTTGGCGGTTGGTGTAGCGGATCTGGTTTCCGTCGATCTGGCCGGCAGACGGGTCGACCTTGAGCAGGTCCGGTGTCGTTCGTTGCACCGGAACGACCTCGTCGTCGGTGTGGCGTGATGCGAGCCAGTGAGCAACGACGCCCCCGAGAGCGGGCGCCACGAGCAGCATCGCCATCGCCGTGGCGCCGGATGTTCCCGCCACACCGCCAACCACTGCGCTGAGGGGCAGGCCCCAAACCATGAGCGCAACCGCCGCCAGCCGCCGCCGAACCGTCGGCGACGTCACGAATCCCGCAACGACGAGCGACGCAACCGCGGCGGTTCCCGTGACGATTCCCAACGGCACCACGACGTCGGACAACGACGTGCCGAGCCGGTAGCTCACCCCGATCGCGTAGGCATCGTCGGTGCGAGCAGTCAGCCAGGTGACGAGACCCACGGCGAGCGAACCGATGTACACCAGCGAGTTCGACCATCCGCTGCGGCCCCGGGTGATGCCGAGAAACGGAACGAGGAGCGTCACGAACACGAGTGCCCGATGATCGGCAGCGATGGCGATCGTCGCCGCCAACCCCGACATCAGGAGCCAGGAGGGCCGGTCGTTCGCATCTGCGAGCGCGAATCCCAAGAGGGCAACGCTCAGCGCTGCCACTGCGAGCGCTGTCGGGGTGGCACGAATCGCCGCATCGGTACTGATGAAACCAACAGCCAGCACAACCGTCGTGAGGCGCGCTGCCCATCGCCCGAACAACCGCGACGATGCTGTTGCCGAGCAGAACACGGCCACCATGGCCAGCACCAGCGACGTCAGGCGGACGCCGCCGACCCCGAGCGTGTCGAATGAGGAGCGCAGGAGCGCAGGCCAGAGTGCTGACCCGGCGAGGCCGAGCGGAACCTCGTCAGCCGAGCCGGTGATCGTTGCCAGCCACCGCTGTTCTCCGGTATTCACGGGCACCGAGCGACTCAGCACCCGCGAGAACTCGACGATCGCGAAGGTCGTGGCAACCAGCACGGCTGCCCACCAGGAGCGGCGCCGAAGTGCGATCGTGGCTTCGGTCAACTCCAGATCCGCCACAGCGCTGCGGCGCACGACGAACATCGGCGGAGCGGACGATGCCGGGTGCTCGTTTGCCGTTCGATCGGCATGCTCCTCGTGCGTGTGCACGACGGTTGTTGCGAAGCCGTATCGAGACAGGCTGCGCCATGCCAGCGAGACCGTGCTGTCGGTATCGGTATCGGCGAGACCCAGGTCGGCTGCACCGCCGTTCGGGTTGGTTGCTTCGAGCGCCCGAACCATCTCGTCAACCCGTTGCTCGTCGAAGCCGTCGGGGCCGTGCACGACGAGGTAATCGGAGTCGACCGCCTCTGCGGATGCCTTGAGTGCGGTGAGCACCGCCCGACTCTGGCGGCGCTGCGCAACCCCGCCGAATCTCATCTGGTCGGTCGCCGTTGCAGCCACCACGTCGAGCGGTGAAGCAGTGGCGTTCGAGACCACGGTCTCGACCGGGTCACCGGGGCGCGGCGGGGCGAGCGCGGTGCCGTCGAGCTCGATTCGCGTGTCCAGACTCATTCACCAATGAATCGGCAGGGTCTGCGACAACTTGAACTTCGTGCGTGTGACGGGTTGCACGATGTGACGGCAACGTCGTGGGGCCGAATTCGGCTGCTGCAGTCGCTCCGACGCTGCCAACCGAGGCTCGCTCTGGCACGATCTCGACATGACCGAAGCAATCGACCTGGAAGCCGTTCTCGACGAGCAGCACGCAGCGGTGCTGTCGATGCTGCCTCCCACGCTCATGGACATGAGCGACATCCCTGCGGCCCGAGCCCAACTGAATGGTTTGCTCGCGGCCATGCCGTCGCCTGAACTCCCTCCTGAGGTGACGGTCACCGAAGCGTTCGTTCCGTCGCTCGACGGTGCACCCGACGTCCGCGTGAAGGTGTACACCCCTGCTGGGCTCGCGCCAGGTGCGGGCGCGCTGCTCTGGATCCACGGCGGTGGCATGGTCATGCTCGGCGCCGACGAAGACGACGCGCAAAGCGCATTCCGCGCCGTCGCAGGTGGCTACATCGTGGTGTCGGTCGACTACCGGTTGGCGCCCGAGACGCCAGCGCCCGGCCTCGTCGACGACTGCTACGCCGCACTCGTCTGGACCGCAGCGAACGCCGAGCAACTCGGTATCTCGCCGGACCGTCTCATGATCGGCGGTGCCAGCGCAGGCGGTGGGCTGGCCGCAGGCACGGTGCTGCGTGCCCGCGATGAGCAGGGGCCCGCACTCGCTGGCCAGCTGCTGGTGTTTCCGATGCTCGACCATCGCAACGAGACTCCGAGTAGCCACGCGATCCAGGACCTCCGCGTGTGGAACCGCGCCGGCAACATCGCTGCCTGGGAGGCCTACCTCGGCGGCGAAGCGCCAACGGCCTATTCCTCACCCGCAATCGCTGACGACCTGTCCGGGTTGCCGCCGGCGCACATCAACGTCGGCACCTTCGACATGTTCCTCGACGAAGACATTGCCTACGCCAGTGCGCTGAACCGAGCTGGCACCTCGTGCGAGTTGCACGTGTACCCGGGCGCATTCCACGCATCGGTGGGCTTCCTGCCTGATCACCCCACGTCGGTGCGCTGGAAGGCCGACGAAGAAGCCTTCGTCGCTCGCTGCATCGGCTGAGCCCATAGCCTGGGCGCTACGGCTGACGCTGGGGTGGTTGGCAGCGTCCGTGGCGTCGTCAACTCCACTCCAGCAACCCACGGAGGAGCAACCTCATGAGCTCGGTCTTCATCACCTGTGCCGTCACCGGCTCCGGTGACACGGTCGCCAAGTCCGACAAGGTGCCATTCACCCCCGAAGCAATCGCTGCTGACTGCATCGCAGCCGCCAAGGCCGGTGCTGCGGTCGCGCACGTACACGTGCGTGACCCGATCACGGGTGCGCCGTCACGCGATCTCGATCTGTACACCGAGGTGGTCGACCGGGTCCGCTCGTCGAACACCGACGTGGTGTTGAACCTCACCTCGGGCATGGGCGGCGACCTGACCCTCGGTTCGGTGGAATCGCCGTTGCCGCTGAGTGACGCGGGCACCGACATGGCCGGCGCCACCGAACGTCTCGAACACATCCAGAAGCTCCGCCCAGAGATCACGACCCTCGACTGCGGTTCGATGAACTTCGGTGAGGGTGACTACGTCATGACCAACACCCCCGCCACGCTTCAGGAGATGGCCCGACAAATCACGGCGTTGGGTGTGCGACCCGAGATCGAGGCGTTCGACACCGGTCACCTGTGGCAGGCGAAGTCACTCGTGGATCAGGGGCTGATCGAAGATCCGGTGATGATCCAGCTCTGCATGGGGATTCCGTGGGGTGCGCCGCCGGACCTCAACACGTTCATGGCCATGGTCAACAACGTCCCCGATTCCTGGACCTTCAGCGCGTTCTCCATCGGCCGAATGCAACTGCAGTACGTGGCACTCGCGGCCATTGCAGGCGGCAACGTGCGGGTGGGGCTCGAGGACAACCTGTACCTCGACCGCGGCGAGTTGGCGAGCAATGCTTCGCTCGTCGAGCGTGCCGCCCAGATCCTCGGGGGGATGAACATCGGCCTGAAATCCGCTGCTGACGTACGTGCCGAGCTGCAACTGACCAAGCATGGCTGAGCCCGGGTCAACAGCAGGCTCAGAAGTCGGGCCAGCAACCAGGTCGGCCGTGATCGGCTGCGGTGTCATCGGTGCGGCGTGGGTGGCCCGAATGCGGCTGCGCGGCATGAGCGTGCGGGTGTTCGACCCGGCATCGAATGCGGCCGTCCTACTCGACGAGGTGATGGCGCAAGCAATCGCTGCCTGGCAGGGGCTCGGTCTGGCCACCGACGAGCTCGGTTCGCTCACGATCTGTGCATCGATCGCCGACGCAGTCGCAGGCGCCGAGGTGGTGCAGGAGTGCGTCCCCGAACGCCTCGACATCAAGCACGACACCCTGGCGGCCATCGAGGCAACAGCGCCGGTCACGGCGCTCATCGCCTCGTCGACCTCAGGCTTCAAGCCGACCGATCTCGCATCGGTCCTGTCGCACCCGGAACGCCTCGTTGTGGCGCACCCGTTCAACCCTGTGTACCTGCTTCCACTCGTCGAGGTCGTGGGCGGCGAAGCGACCTCGCTCGGCTCAATCGATCGGGCCATGGCGCTGTACACGTCGCTCGGAATGAAGCCGCTGCACGTCCGCGTCGAGATCGATGCCTTCATTGCCGACCGACTGCTCGAAGCGGTGTGGCGAGAAGCGATCTGGCTCGTGAACGATGGCGTGGCCACCACCGAGGAGATCGACGACGCCATCCGCTATGGCTTCGGTCTGCGTTGGGCACAGATGGGCCTTTTCGAGACCTACCGCACGGCCGGGGGAGCGGGCGGGATGCGCCACTTCCTCTCCCAGTTCGGTCCGGCGCTCGAATGGCCGTGGACCAAGCTGATGGACACCCCCGAGTGGACCGACGAACTCGTCGAGACCATCGCATCGCAATCCGACGTGCAGTCGGGCGACAGGACGATCAACGAGCTCCTCGTCGAACGAGACCGGAACCTCGTGGCGATCCTCACCGCACTCGAAGGCGTCGATGCCGGCGCCGGCCGCACGCTCGCCGAACTGCGTCAGCATCATGGGCCGCACATCTCGGCGGATCCCGTTGCCGAATCCGTCACGAATCACCCCGAGATGTGACCAACGCGAAGTCGCCGTCGACGATGTGCAGCGCGCTCCAGATGACACCTTGTGGATGTGGATGATCGCGCTCGTTGCGGGTTCGGTAGTGCTCGCCGTGGGAATGTGGAGAGTGAACCGCAGCGCCCGTCAGCACGTCGATCACGATTGGAAGGTCAGTCATGTCTGAACTCGTCAGCACGCTCGTGAGAGCAGCGGCAATGGCTGTGCTGGTTTCGTGCAGCGTTGTTCTCGGCGCGAGCCCGGCTCAGGCCGACAGAGTTCAGAGCTCGGTGTGGGTGAGCGCCGCGACGCATGCAGCGCAAGCAGGAGTCGAACAGGTGGACGACGAGTTCGACCTCAATCAGAATCGAAGCGACCGGTCGGCCGCACCGTTGATCGGAATCGGCGTGATGGTGGCGATTCTCGTGTTCGGGCTGAAAGCGATCAAGAAGCAGCGCGACGAGGGTCGGCGCAGCAAGCTCCCGCCGATCGGCTGACGTCAGACGGCGTCAGCGCCCTCTTCACCGGTACGAATCCGCACCACCCGGTCCACGTTGGTGACCCAGATCTTGCCGTCACCGATCTTCTCGGTGCGCGCCGCGGCGGCAATGGCGTCCACCGCCGAGTCGACTTGATCATCGTCGAGCACGATCGACACGCTCACCTTCGGAACGAAGTCGATCTGGTATTCCGCGCCTCGATACGTCTCGGTGTGGCCGCCCTGGCGACCGAATCCCCGGACCTCGGAGACGGTGATGCCGGTGATGCCGTTCGCCTTGAGAGCGTCCTTCACGTCATCGAGCTTGAAGGGTTTGATGACAGCGGTGATGAGTTTCATGGGGTGCCTCTCAGATTTCGACGTGGACGGTGAGCGAATTGGTCAGGACGTGTATGCGGACTCGGCGTGCTGGCTCTGGTCGAGCCCCTTGTTCTCGTCGTCCTCATCGACACGAAGACCCATCGTCGAGTGGATTGCTTTCGCGATGATATATGTCGCAATGAACGAGAAGCCGCCGACGAAGACCGCACCGAGCAACTGCTCGAGGAACAACTCGATGCCACCGCCGTAGAAGAGGCCAGCTTCGCCATCCTCGGCCCCGTAGATCGCGCCGTCGGCGAAGAAGCCGAGCAGCAGGGTGCCGACGATGCCGCCCACCAGGTGCACGGCGATCACGTCGAGGCTGTCATCCCAGTTCATCTTCGCCTTGATGGAGAGTGCCAGGTAGCACAGCACGCCAGCGATTGCCCCAATGATCAGCGGTGATGCGCCTCCCACGAAGCCAGCGCACGGCGTGATGGCAACCAAGCCCGCAACGGCGCCGGAGCAGGCGCCAAGTGCGGTGGCGTGGCCGGTCTTGACTCGTTCGATGAGCAGCCAGCCGAGCATGCCGGTGGCAGCTGCGAGGTGGGTGTTGACCACGGCCTGAGCGGCTTGACCATTGGCGGCGAGGGCCGAACCGGCGTTGAATCCAATCCAACCGAACCACAAGATGCCGGTGCCCAGCACGGTCAGCGGCAGGTTGTGCGGCGCCATGGGTTCACGGCCGTGGCCCTTTCGGTTGCCGATGACCAGGATCACAGCGAGTGCGGCCACACCTGCGTTGATGTGAATCGCGGTGCCACCTGCGAAGTCGAGCGCTCCGCGTTCGAGCAGCCACCCGTTCCACACCCACTTCGCGGCAGGCACGTAGACCACGATCGACCAGATCGCGATGAACAGTGCGTAGGCACCGAACTTCAGGCGATCGGCGGTGGCGCCAGTGATCAACGCCGGCGTGATCACCGCGAACATCATCTGGAACGCGACGAGCGCCATGCCAGGGATGTCGCCGTCGAGTCGCTCGACGTTGTTCAGCAAGAAGAAGTCGAAGTTGCCGATCCATCCGCTGTCGGTTTCGCCAAAGATCAGCGTGAAGCCGACGATGGCGAACAGCGTCGAGATGATGCCCATTGCGAAGATGTTCTGCATCAACATGCCGAGCATGTTCTTCGAGCGGACCATGCCGCCGTAGAAGAACGCGAGGCCAGGGGTCATGAAGAGAACAAGCGCTGCTGACATCAGCACCCATGCGGTGTTTCCGGAGTCCATGGCGAGGGAACCTAGGTGTGGCCGGAGGGCTGTGAACAGGGCGAAACGCGACGTTCACATTGACGAAACCTTGAGAAACGAGGCGGGCCTGGCGAAAGGGCCCCGAAAACGCCCGCATCCCCGAACTCCGCCAGAGGACAAGCGGCGAAGCTCGGGGACTTGGTAGGTGGTGCAGCGCTGCACCGCCAAGGATGACTCGATCGGCGAAAGGGGGTGGTCGTCCTCGGACCCCGCCGGTCGGTCGGTGACTGGACTAGACGGCGTCTGCGCCCTCTTCGCCGGTCCGGATGCGCACGATTCGATCGACATCGCTGACCCAGATCTTGCCGTCACCGATCTTGCCGGTGGCGGCGCCTGTCTTGATTGCTTCGACGACCGAGTCGACCGCGCCGTCGTCGACGACGACTTCGATGCCGACCTTGGGAACGAAGTCGATCTTGTACTCGGCGCCTCGGTAGGTCTCGGTGTGGCCGCCCTGGCGACCGAAGCCGCGGACTTCGCTCACCGTGATGCCGGTGATGCCGGCCTCCTTGAGGGCGTCTTTGACGTCATCCAGCTTGAACGGCTTGATGACTGCAGTGATGAGTTTCATGTGGTTGCTCTCTCTTTCGTTCAGTCAGTCGTTCAGACGTTCACGTCTGTGGGGTAGCCGGCCATGCCGTGCTCTGGAATGTCGAGGCCTGCGACCTCTTCTTCTTCATCGACTCGCAGGCCGATGGTGGCCTTGATGACGCCGAAGACAACGAAGCTGGCCACGGCGACCCACACGATGATGATGACCACCATGATGATCTGCACGAGCAGCTGCTCGATGCCGCCGCCGTAGAACAGGCCGGCGTCGGCACGTCCGAGGAAGGCGTCGTCCTTGCTGGCGAACAAGCCGATGGAGAGCACGCCCCAGATGCCGACCACGCCGTGCACCGAGATGGCGCCGACCGGGTCGTCGATCTTGAGCTTGTCGAACATCAACACCGAGAACACGACGAGCACGCCGCCGATGGCACCGATGATGACCGACATGACCGGGGTCACCGCTCCACAGGGGCCGGTGATGGCAACGAGGCCGGCGAGTACGCCGTTACCGATGAAGGCAACGTCGGGCTTGCCCGTCTTCAACCAGATGACCGCTGTCGTGGCGAGGCCGCCTGCGGCAGCAGCCACGATCGTGTTGAGCGCAATACCGGCAACCAGGTTGTCAGCAGCGAGTTCCGAACCGGGGTTGAAGCCGAACCAGCCGAGCCACAGGATGAACACACCGAGGATGGCGAACGGGATCGAGTGGCCAGGGATTGCCCGAGGCTTGCCGTCGGCACCGAACTTGCCCTTTCGAGCTCCGACCAGGAAGGCACCGACCAAGGCCGCAACACCGCCCGTCAAGTGCACGACGCCCGAGCCGGCAAAGTCTGAGTACACCGCATCGCCGATGGAGATCCCGGCGATGAAGCCGCCACCCCAGGTCATCTTGACCACGACGGGGTAGATGACCGCACACATGAACACGCCGAAGATCAGGTACGACACGAACTTCGTTCGTTCAGCCATGGCTCCGGAGGTGATGGTGACCGCTGTTGCGGCGAACACTGCCTGGAAGAAGAAGAAGGCCGTCACCGACAGGTTGCCGACGCCGCTGCTTCCAAAGGCTTCGATGTCGCCGAAGCCCTGCAGGAAGAACCCTTGCGTGGCAAAGAAGTCGGTTCCACCGCTGCCGAAGGCAAAGGCGTAACCCGTGGCGAAGAACGCCAGGATTCCGATGATCGCATCAGCCATGTTCTTGGCAAAGATGTTGACGACGTTCTTCGCCCGGGTGAGTCCTGCTTCGACCAGCGCAAAACCGGCCTGCATGAAGAAGACGAGACAGCCGGCGATGAAGATCCAGATGTTGTCCAGTACGGCTTGCACGTCAGCTGCTTCTTGCGCAGCAGCGGGTGAGCCGACGAGCGTGACGACTGCAGCGACGCCGCCGAGCCCGGACAGGATCCGGAGCTTGCGGCTGCGAGCGAGTCGTCCGGCAAGGCCGGGGGTGGCAGTTCGAGATTCGAGGTGATTGCTCGAATCCTCGGTGTCGAGTTCGAGCGTTGCGCCCGCCTCAAGTGTCGTGTGTGACACGTTGTCCTCCAATGGTGATCACGTCGGACGAGCTGTCCGGCGCTTGGTTGAGTGTTGGTGTCCTTGGCCACGCTGCCCGGGAACGGAGCGCAACGTAGGTGCCCGGAGTTTCTTCATCGTCGCCGTCACGTTTCGTGTCGGTGAACGCTCGTCTCTGGGGTGTGTGCGCTTTGTTTCGTGCCGATGTCGCGCCTGCTCACAGCGGTGGTGGCGGGTCTCGGAGGGTGTTGGCCGAATGAACGGGTCGAAAACCTCAACGGCCGATCTGCTCCTGAGGGGAATCCGACGTGTTCGAGGGGGGACAAGAAGGTCGGATGAAGGGGGATTGCGTCAGGAGCAGATCGGCCGTTGGAAGCAAAGCTACGGATGGTGTCTTTCGCAGATGTGTGCGTCGTGTGAACGAGTGATGAACCCGAACGCATGAGAACGTGACGGTTGGCTCACCAGCCCCGGAGCGGATGGCTTGGGCCCCACCAGAGGTCGGGTGACACAATGGACTCATGGATCTGACGTACCCAAACGAAGCCGAAGAGTTCCGCACCGAAATCCGCGGGTGGCTCGAGGAGAACCTGCCCGATGGTTGGTTCGACGACGACTTCGAAATGACGGACGAGGAACGCAAAGAGTTCAATGCGGCCTGGCCGAAGAAGCTCTTTGCCGGCGGTTGGATCTGCGCGACGTGGCCCGAGGAGTACGGCGGCAAGGGTCTCACGACGATGCAGGGCGTTGCGCTCTCCGAAGAATTCGCACGAGCGAAGGCACCGATGCGCGGCGACTTCTTCGGCGACACGCTCGTTGGGCCGACGATCCTGCAGTGGGGCACCGAGGAACAGAAGAAGGAGTTCCTTCCCGGCATCTTGAAAGGAGAGACCCGGTGGTGTCAGGGTTTCTCGGAGCCTGATTCGGGTTCCGACCTCGCCTCGCTCAAGACCTCGGCAGAGCTCGACGGCGACGAGTGGGTCATCAACGGCCAAAAGGTCTGGACCACACAGGGCCACCACGCCGACTACTGCTTCTTGCTCACTCGAACCGACGCAGATGCGAAGCATGCGGGAATCTCCTACATGCTCGTTCCAATGAAGCAGGACGGCATCGAGGTGCGCGGCATCGTGCAACCCGACGGCACTGCCGAATTCTGCGAGGT
Organism: Ilumatobacter sp.; assembly: GCA_045106645.1. GTDB lineage: Bacteria > Actinomycetota > Acidimicrobiia > Acidimicrobiales > Ilumatobacteraceae > Ilumatobacter_A. The sequence continues at coordinate 14,190 of JBGCEY010000090.1, read as the reverse complement.
CTTCTTCACGAACGCCCGCTGTCGCGCTGACGCCGTTGTGGGCGGCGTGAACAACGGATGGAAGGTCGCCAACTCCACGCTTGCGTTCGAACGTGGGTTGTCCGCAACCACCGGCTGGCGTCGCTTCGCCGAGGAGTATCGTTTGATGACCGAGGTGGCCACCGAGAACGGTGCGATCGACGACCCGAACATCCGCCAGCGGTTGATGGAGTTCTACACCAAGGTCCAGATCCTGCGGATCAACGGCTTGCGCAACCTCACGTCCACGCTCAACAAGTCCAAGGACATGGGCACGATTGCGCTCGGCGCGACGAACAAGATGTTCTGGTCCGAGATGCACAAGTCGGCAATGGAACTGGCGCTCGATATCCACGGGGCTGACGGCATGCTGATCGACTCGGGCCCCGAATCTGGTGGCTGGCCCGGAGCCACACGCGACAAGCGACGCGACGGGTATCCCGTCAGCCCGATGATGTCGTCGTTCTTCTTCTCGCGTTCGGAGACCATCTGGGGTGGCACGAGCCAGATCCAGCGCAACATCGTCGGCGAGCGCGTGCTCGGGCTCCCCAAAGAGCCCAAGCCCCCCAAAGCCGACTGACGATCATCTCCGGATTCTGCAACCCGGTTGCACCATCCGTTCTTGCTGTGACATGAGGCGCCGTGTGGTGTCGCGTCGACTGGGCAGGATGGGCGTGTGGTGATGACGCAGCAGGGACGACGCGCGTATGTCGCGCCCACCGATCGTCTGATCACCGTGCCCTTCGTCGTCGTGACGGTCAGTGCGCTCTCGATCTTCATGTACATCGGGACGTTGCTGCCGCTGATTCCGCTCTACATCGAAGGCCCCCTCGGAGGTGGAGAGTTCGGTGTCGGACTCAGTGTTGCGTCCTTCGCAGCAGCAGCAGTGCTGGCGCGTCCGTTCATTGGACGTCTGGCCAATCGCTATGGCCGTCGTGCTGTGATGGTCGGTGGTGCGCTGATCGCAGCATTCGGTGGCGCTGGGATGAGTCAGATGGATTCGCTTGGACCGCTGCTGGCATTTCGAGCGCTCACCGGTGTTGGTGAGGCGGCGATGTTCGTGGGCGCAGCCACGCTGATTGCGGACCTTTCTCCTCGTCACCGTCGGGCTGAAGGGGCCAGCTACTTCTCGGTGGCCGTATTCACCGGTCTCGGAATCGGCCCGGTGTTCGGCGAGTGGTTCCTGCAGGACACGCAGTTCGAGCGCACGTTCATCGCAAGTGCGCTCTTCGCCATCGGCGCTGCCGTGCTCGCATCGTTTGCGCCGTCGTTCGTGGTGTCGCCGGACACGCAGACCGACGAAGCGCAGCAGCCGAGTGACGAAACGCAACGCACCGGGTTGGCCAAGCATGTCCACCCGGCCGCGGTGTTGCCCGGCTCGGTGCTGGCGCTCGGTGTCGGTGGGTTGACCACCTTCTTTCTGTTCATCCCCGACTACTCGCGAGATCTGGGTATGGGCTCCTCTGGTGGCCTGTTCTTGGTGTATGCGTTGATGTCCCTGCTGATTCGCATCTTCGGTGCGACCCTGCCCGAGCGGCTCGGGCCGCGGCGCATGGTGACGGTGGCGCTGCTTGCATTCGCTGTCGGGTTGTTGGCGGTCGCCATCGTCGAAGCGACGTGGGCGCTCTGGTTCGCGGCGGTGCTGATCGGAATCGGCGCGGCATTCAACTATCCGTCGCTGAATGCGCTCACGGTGAACCGGGTCAGCGATGCCGATCGGGCAGTGGTGATCAGTTCGTTCACGATGTTCTTCGAGATCGGTTCTGCGTTCAGTGGCCTCACCATTGGAGCGCTCGGTGAGATCGTCGGAAAGCAATCTGCGTTCTACGGCGGCGTCGTGATGGTGTTCGTCGGATTGTTCGTGCTGCGCCGCTTCGTCGTCCCGGCGGGATCGCCCGATGCAGGCCCCACGACGTTGCGTCGAGATGCGGCCACCGCCGGTGGCGCCCGATCTTCCTGAGCTCATCGTGAGCGGAAATCGGACGTCGTCGTGAGCCCGGCTCTGGTGTCTGATTTCCGCTTTCTCTGACGGTGCGGGTGCTGCAAGATGGTGTCGTGCTCGACCATGACCGCTGCTATGCAGCTGCCTCCAGCCGTGATGCTCGCTTCGATGGTCGCTTCATCGTGGCCGTACGCACGACACGGATCTACTGCCGCCCGAGCTGTCCGGCGATGACCCCGAAAGCCGCGAATGTCGAGTTTCACCTCACCGCGGCGGCGGCCCAGCAGCGCGGCTTTCGAGCGTGCAAGCGATGCCTCCCCGACGCGTCTCCGGGGTCGCCGGACTGGAATCTGCGTCACGATGTCGTTGCGCGGGCCATGCGACTCATTGCTGACGGAAGCGTCGAGCGGATTGGAGTCTCGGGGTTGGCGCAACAACTCGGCTACAGCGAACGGCACCTCAACCGAGTGATGACCGATGAACTGGGTGCCGGTCCGCTCTCGATCGCTCGTGCCCACCGAGCACATACCGCCCGGTTGTTGATCGAGACCACCGAGATGTCGTTTACCGATGTTGCCTTCGCTGCCGGTTTCGGAAGTGTGCGCCAATTCAACGACACCGTCCGCGAAGTGTTCGACGCAACGCCCACCCGATTGCGCTCGAATCGTCGACGTGGGGGAGCGACCCCGGCTCGGGCCGGTGACGTGACGCTGCGGCTGCCGACACGCCAACCGTTCGCCGGTGATGAGTTGCTCGCGTTTCTCGGTGCTCACGCGATCCCGGGGATGGAGTCGTGGAACGGCGAGACCTTCCGACTGGTGCTCAGCTTGTCGCGCGGTCACGGTGTTGCATCCCTGCGTGCCGGGAGTGACCACGTCGAAGCAGTCGTTCGACTCGCCGACTGGTCGGACTTGGCCGCCGCCGTGCAACGCCTGCGTCGGCTGCTCGACCTCGACGCCGATCCGGTCGCCGTCGATGCCGCGCTCAGCGCCGACCCACGTCTGGCCCCACTGATCTCGGCATCTCCCGGCCGTCGTGCGTCGGCGAGTGCGGATCCCGTGCAGACCGCGCTACGCGCGGTGATTGGCCAGCAGGTGTCGCTGGCCGGAGCGAGAACGGTGACCGGCAGACTCGTCAGCGCACTCGGCGCGCCGCTTGATCCGGAACTCGCCGAAGGCACCGACCTCACGCACGCGTTTCCAACCGTCGAGCGACTTGCTGATGCTCCCGATGCGCTCTTTGCCATGCCCACCGCTCGACGCGACACGGTTCGCCGGCTGGCCGCTGCGATCGGTGATGGAGCGGTGACACTCGACGTCGGCGGCGACCCCAACGAGGTGCGGACCGAACTCCTCTCCCTGAAGGGAATCGGTCCGTGGACCGCGGACTACGTCGCGATGCGCGGTTTGGGGGACCCCGACATCTTTTTGGGAACCGACCTGGTGGCGGTCCATGCGCTCGATGCACTTGGATTGACCCGCGATGCTTCGCATCGCTGGGCACCGTGGCGCAGCTACGCGCTTCATCATCTCTGGGCAAGCCTCGGCACGCTCGACAACGCAGCACAAGCTGCTGCCCGACCAAAGCAGGCCTCGTCATGAACCAGTCGCACGACCCCCTCGAATCGATCACGATCGAGAGTCCCGTCGGTCCGCTCACGCTCGTGGCCAGCCCTGCCGGGCTCCGCGCCGTGTTGTGGCCGACGGATGGTCCCGAACGGGTGCCGCTTGGTGCGATCGATGCGGCGGCGTCCAGCTCCAGCAACTCCGTGTTGGCTGCGGCGACGAGTCAACTCTGCGAGTACTTCGACGGTGAGCGTCAAGACTTCGACGTCGACTTGGACCCGGTCGGGACCGATTTCCAGCGCGACGCCTGGACCGCATTGCGCACGATTCCGTTTGCCGGGACCGTGAGTTACGGAGAGCAGGCGGACCGGATGGGTGACAAGCGCAAGGCCCGAGCAGTCGGTGCAGCGAACGGACGCAACCCGATCTCGATCATCGTGCCGTGTCATCGGGTGGTTGGCGCAAACGGATCGCTGACCGGATTCGCCGGCGGAATCGACACCAAGCAGTGGCTACTCGCTCACGAGCAACGAGTCGCCGGCAACACCCTGCTCTGAAGCGCTACTTTCGGCGGGCTGCAACAGACTGTGCTTTGCGGGCCCGCTCAGCTTCCTGCTTGGCCTTCTTCGCAGCCTTGCGTTGTGCACGCACCTCGGCCTGCTCATCAGCCGAACGCTTCGACGTGTCGAGCAGTGGCGCCAGTTCGACGTCTTCGACCTTCGGCAACGCGAGCGTTTCGTCGTTCTTCAACAGATCGCGGATGATGGCTGCTGCGGGAGCTTCGCCCGCAACGGTCGAGGCGAGCATGATGCGGGCAATGCCGAGGTTGTGGCGTTCGATGATGCCCGGGAGCACCTCGCGCAGCTGATCCGACGACGGGTTGTCGGCATGGTCGCCGAGCTGCTCGATGCAGTCAGCGAGTGCAGCATCGGTGACGATCGCCGCGATGGCTTCCATCCCGCCGTCGATGCGACCGACCTTCACTCCGGCGCGAACGCCTTCGGCAGACACGCTCTCGACGAACGACTCCAGCCCCTCGCGATGGTCGTCGCCGAGCGCCTCGATGGCGGTGGACAGGTCCTCATCCGAGGCCGCCTTGAACGAGCGATCGAGCAGCCCGAGCGCCTGCATCCGGTTCTTCATTTGGTTCACGGCCATGGCGTGCGACGCTACCGTCGTCACACCCTCATCCCGACGAGCTCGCCTGGCTTGCCCCGCCCCAGATTCGGCTACTCTGAAAGCGCTTACATCGTTCGAAGGGGAAAATGATGGCAACAGTCACGCTGGACAAGGTCAATAAGGTCTACGAGAACGGGTTTCATGCGATTCATGATCTCGACCTGGAGATCGAGGACAAAGAGTTCCTCGTCCTCGTTGGGCCGTCTGGCTGTGGCAAGTCCACGGCGCTGCGAATGATTGCGGGCCTCGAGACCATCAGTGGCGGCGAGATGTTGATCGGCGACAAGGTCGTCAACGACGTCGAGCCCAAAGACCGCGACATCGCCATGGTGTTCCAGAACTACGCGCTGTACCCGCACATGAGCGTGTACGACAACATCGGGTTCGCGCTCAAGCTGGCAAAGGTGCCCAAGGACGAGATCGACAAGCGTGTCCGTCAGGCCTCCAAGATCCTCGAACTCGATGCGAACCTGCATCGCAAGCCAGGACAGCTCTCCGGCGGGCAGCGCCAGCGTGTGGCCATGGGGCGTGCCATCGTGCGTCAGCCGGCTGCGTTCTTGATGGATGAGCCGCTGTCGAACCTCGACGCCAAGCTGCGAGTGCAGATGCGCGCCGAGATCGCGGCGCTGCAGCGTGAACTCGCAGTCACCACGGTCTACGTCACCCACGACCAGATCGAAGCCATGACCATGGGCGACCGTGTTGCGGTGCTCAAGGCCGGCTACCTGCAACAGGTCGATACGCCCCAGAACCTGTACGACCGCCCTGACAACGTCTTCGTCGCAGCCTTCATCGGCTCACCGTCGATGAATCTCTACGAGGCGAGCATCGAATTCAATGACACCGGCGGCGTCGTGCAGCTCGGGTCCCAAACCTTGGCCATCGGCCCGGAAGTGCTCGCGGCGCGTCCGGCGTTGAAGGGCCATGCGGGCAGCGTCATCGTCGGTATCCGCCCGGAAGACTTCGAAGACGCCTCGATGATCGATGCGGACACGACCGGCAAGCGGTTGAATTCGACCGCAACGCTCATCGAAGCGCTCGGTTCAGAACTCATGGTGCACTTCAACATCGATGCCCGCACCGTCGACTCCGGCGACCCTGATGCGATCGAAGAGTCGGATGCGTCATCGAATGCCGTCGGCCGATTCCACCCTCGCTCGAAGGTTCGGATGCGCGACGAGATGACGGTGTCGGTGAATACGGAGAACATGCACTTCTTCGACCCCGCAACACATCTCGCCATCTGGGAGTGACGCCGCCGGGCCGACTGCTCTGAACCTCAGCTCTTCTTGAAGGCGACGATCAGGGAGCCGACGGCTGCGATCGCTGCGCCGAGGAAGCACAATCCGATTCCGAAGTCGATGTCGAACGAGAAGCTGTCGATCACGCTGCCGACGGCGCCGAGTGCTGCAAGCGTGACCAACCCGGCAAGGCCGACCGACAGCAGGCTGAGTAGCCATGTGGCGATCGAGCGACCCGCAGCCAAGACGATCACGGCCATCAGGATCACGAGCGCCATCGTCCCGGCAACCCATGCGCCGGGGTTGGTCCACAAGATGGCGTCGAAGCTGTCGCCGATCGGGTACTGCTCGTAACCGTTGATCGAAAAGCCGCCGCCTGGCGTGCTGACCCACGGCAGAAACGTGCCGATGATTGCGAGTACCGCACCGGCGATCATGGTGATCGCGCCGCCTGGAGCGCGGTACTTGCCGGTCGGGGCGCCCTGTGCGTCGACGAACTGCGGACCGCCGTACCCAGCATTCGGCTGCTGGCCGGGTGGGTAGGCCTGCGGCGGGGCGCCGTACTGGGGAGGTTGCTGCTGGGGTGGTGTGCCGTACTGCGGTGGCTGCTGCTGGGGTGGGGCGCCGTACTGCGGTGGCTGCGCCTGAGGTGGCTGCTGTACCGGCGGATACGGCGCCTGCGGAGCCGGCTGCTGGGGTGGCGGTGTTGTGTAGTTGGGTGGCGTCTGGACGTCGGCGGGTTGCCTCGCCGGCACGACCACCGTGGCATCAGGATCCGGCTCGAACGCGGCGGCTGGAGTGCTGGGAGGGGTCGCAGGAGGCGACCCTGGTGTCGCTCCCTCGTTGTCCCACCAGCCGTCTTGTTGATCGCTCATGTCACCAGTGTTGCGCATTGGCGTCAACGGTGCGGCAACATTGCGTGCCAGCGGCCCGTTGAGGTCAGTGATCTGCGGTGAATCGCGGACGGATCGCGGCGTGTTCGATGTTGGGAAGCACATGCTCAGCCACGAGATCGCACTCCGCTTGATGGGTGTAGCCCGAGAGGATGAATGCCTCGACGCCAGCCTCTTGGTACGCCCGGAGCTTTGCGATCACCTGGTCGGGGTCGCCGACGATGGCAGCTCCCGCTCCGGATCGAGCCCGTCCTACACCGGTCCAGAGGTTCTCTTCGGCGTAGCCGTCATCGGCGGCTGAATCACGGAGCTCGCTCTGGCGGGCGACTCCCGCCGATGCGGTGTCGAGCGACTTGTTGCGAATGGCCTCACCGGTGTCAGCATCGAGCTTGGAGATGAGTCGCTCGGCAGCGGCTCGGGCCTCGGCTTCGGTCTCTCGCACGATCATGTGGGCACGCAATCCGCACAGCAGCGAGCGGTCGTACTTCTCGCGAGCGAGCGTCTGCATCTCGCTGACCGTGCCCGCAACGGATGCAACGGTGTCTGGCCAGGTGAGGAACACGTCGGCTTCGGCGGCTGCCACGTCTTTGGCAGCAGGCGAGAAACCGCCGAAGTAGAACGGCGGACACGCGCTGTTTGTCGTGGCGATGCGCGGCGGGTCGAGTTCGAGGTCCACGTACTCGCCGTGGAAGTCGATCGACTCGCGATTCAGCAACTTGCGCAGCACCTGCATCCATTCCCGTGTGCGTTGGTAGCGAGGCGCCGAGTCGAGTGCCTCGCCCGGAATGTCTGAGCTGATGATGTTGATCGTCAGCCGGCCGCCCGAGAACTGGTCGATCGAGGCGAGCTGGCGAGCGAGTTGTGGCAGCCACATCTCTCCCATCCGCACCGCGAGCAGCAGATTGATCTGCTCGGTGTGGGTCGCGATAGCAGCAGCGAACGCCGTGGAGTCGATGCCGAGTTGATATCCGGATGGCAGGAGCACGTTGTCGAAGCCGCCGCGGTCAGCGGCCTGCACGATGTCGCGGCAGTGCTCCCACGACGCTGGAATGTTCGACTCTGGGACACCGAGAAACTCGTAGTCGTCATCGCATAACGCCCCGAACCAGGAAATCTCGGGAATGTTCGGCTGGCTGATGGCGCTCACGGCAGCGGCACTCCTTCGGAGGCTTGGACGATGTCGTACACATCGGTGCGGTCGAGGGTGACGGCGAGGGCAGCGTTGGATGAACGAATTCGATCCGCGTTCTGGGATCCGATGATGGCAATCGGTGCCGATGGATGTGCGAGCACGAACGCGAGAGCGAGCTGGGAGCGGTCCACGCCTTCGCGTTCGGCGAGGCGGTCGAGTACGGCCAACAGATCAGCGGGGATGTCGGTGCCGCTGGCGAGGCGGCCGCCAGCGAGCGGGCTCCACGCCATTGGCGTGATGCGCAGCTCCATGCACTGGTCGAGCGTGCCGTCACGCATCGGGTCGAGCGTGAGCGCCGAGAACTCGGGTTGATTGGACGCGATGGGGAACTCGAGATGGGCCTGGAGTGCAGCGACCTGGGCAGGCGTGTGGTTCGATACCCCGACTTCGCGAATCTTGCCTTCATCGCGCAACGCATTGAGTGTGATCGCCACATCGGCTGGGTGCGTGAACATGTCCGGACGGTGGATCTGGTACAGGTCGATCACGTCGGTCTGCAGGCGTTGCAACGAGGACTCGCATGCGGAGCGGAGGTATTTCGGTGACGAGTCGTAGGGCGTAGGCGGAGCGATGCCTCCCTTGGTGGCAAGCACCATCCGGTCCCGCAGCCCTGGCGACGATGCGAGGATGCGGCCCAGGATCTCTTCGACCTGGCCGAATCCCGTGCCGCCCCAGTCGAAGCCGTAGACATCGGCGGTGTCGATGAGGTTCATGCCGGAGTCGAGCGCTGCCTCGAGCAGCGCCTGGCCGGCACCGAGGTCCTCGTCGGTGAAGCGCCACTGCCCGTAGGCGATGGCGCCGACCGGGGGCAGTGTGCCGAGCGAACGTTGTTGCGACTGAACGAGTGAACTCACGGGCTAAATCTACCGCTTGCAACCCGACCGCTGCGGGAAACGACGGACGACGTGGTCATGCATCGACGCGGTCACTCATCGAGCCGCGGTGCTCGCGAGCCTCGCCCGAAGCGGCCGCTGAGCGAGCACGTAGAACGCCACTGCGACCGAACCTGCCAGCGAACCCAGCGCGGCCGCCCACCGCAGCGAGGCGAGCGAGCCGTCGTCGTCGTCGACGAGTCCACCGTTGAGCGCAGCGAACAGACCGATGGCAAACGCGACAGCGAGCACGATCAGTACAACAGCTGTCACCGGTCCAATGCGTCGACCGCCGAGCAGGAACGCAACGACGCCGCCGATGATGCCAGCAATCGGACTGAGCACGACGCCGCCGATGAACCCGAGTGTCAACTCGGTGAGCAGGCCGGTCGGTGTGTCGCCTCCGACCGTGGGGTCGAAGATCCGGCCGAACGGGTAGAAGAACGGCATCACGACGATCACACCGACTGCACCAGCCAGCGCTCCGAGTACCACGCGCGGTCGGCGCAATGGGCCGTCAGTCGTTGTGGTGCCGTGCTGCGTCATGCTCGATGAGCGTCAGCCCTTGACGGAGCCGGCAAGCATGCCGCGCACGAAGTACTTCTGCAGTGAGAAGAACACGATGAGCGGCACGAATGCCTGGACGAACGCCGCAGCCGGGAGGATGTTCTCGTTACGCCCGAAGTCGCCTGCGAGGTTGGCGATGAGGATCGTGGTCGGAATCGCATCCGGGTTCGAGCCCACGAACGTGTTGGCCACCAGGAAGTCGTTCCAGGTCCACAGGAACTGGAAGATCGCGAACGCAGCAAGCACTGGCACCGACAGCGGTAGAACGAGGCGCCAGAAGATGGTGAAGTGGGCAGCACCATCGATGCGCGCCGCTTCGAACACATCTTTCGGCAATGCCGAGATGTAGTTGTGGAGCAAGAAGATCGCGAACGGCATGGCGAAGCCGGTGTGCACCAGCCACACGATCGTGGTCTCGCCGCCGAAGCCGAGATTCGGGATCAACGTGACGGTCTTGTCCAAGAACGGGATCGTCAGATGAGCACCGTTGCTTGCGAGCTGCAGGAGTGGAATCAACGCCACCTGCAGCGGCACAGCAAGCAACGACACCGTGGCGATGAACAGCGGCTTGCGGCCCTTGAAGTCGATCCATGCAAATGCATAGGCAGCAAACGCCGCAATTGCGATGGGGATGATCGTGGCCGGAATTGCGATGGCGAACGAGTTCAGCAGCGACTGTCCGATCGGCTGGCGAGCGTTGATCACCTGGTCGTAGTTGCTGATGGTCGTCTGGCCTGCGCCACCAGCCCACTCGGGCAAGAAGTTGCCCGGCCACAGACCCTTCCACCAGCCGGAGTTGCGCTGTGCGTCGCGGTTGCGGAAGCCGTTGACCAAGATGCCCATGGTGGGCAGCGACCACAGCAGCACGATGAACCACAGTGCAGTGGTGGGGATGGCCCGCAGGAAGCCATAGGCCTTGTCGACCTTGCCAGCGTTTGCGTCGGAGTCCGAACCGTCGAGTCCGCCCGACGTGTGCTCGTTGGAAGCAATGGGAGTCGTGTTGCTCATCTCAGTTCTCCTTCTGCATTCTGCGGATGTTGCTGATCATGACCGGCAGCACCGACACGAAGATCAAGATGGCGAGCGCCGCTCCCTTGCCTCGGTCGACGATGTTGAATGCTTCGTCGAACATGTCGTTGGCGAGCACGTTGGTGTCGAACTGGCCGTTGGTGGTGACCTTCACGATGTCGAACACCTTCATGACCAACACGATGATGGTGGTGACCACCACGCCGATCGTCGTGCTGATCTGCGGAAGGACGACTCGCCAGAACACCTGGCTCTCGGTGGCGCCGTCCATCTTGGCGGCTTCGATCAATTCGTCGGGCACGGCCTTGATGGCGGCTGACAAGATGACCATGGCGAAGCCGGTCTGGATCCAGATGAGGATGATCATCAAGAAGAAGTTGTTGAACGGGCCTTCTTGAACGAACAGCACCGTGTCGGATTCACCGGCGAGTTGACCGTCTTCGACTTTGAATCCGCCGAGACCGAGCCCGATGATGCCCATGTACTTGAGGAACAGCCAGCCGGTGATCAACGTGAGGACACCCGGCACCGCTGCTTTGCCGTACTCCTGTGTGGTGAGCGAGCGAACCAGGAACACGAGTGAACCCAGCAGTGCGAGACCGAACAGCACCGTGCCGATGATGTTGCCGAGGCCGCTCCCGGTCGAGGCGTCGCCGAGGCGAGTCCACACAGCGTTGATGATGCCGGTCTGGGGCTTGCTGGTGTCGCGGGCCTGATACACGAAGCGCCAGATGATCGACGCACCCACCAGCGAGATTGCCATGGGCAAGAAGATCAACGCCTTGGCGATCTTCTCGCCGCGCTTGTTGTCGGCGAGCACTGCCACTGCGAGGCCCATGGCGGTGGAGAAGAAGGTGACCGACACGACCCACCAGAGGTTGTTGGCAATGGTGCCTCGAATCGAGGTGAAGATGCCGAAGGCCAAGAAGAGCCCGCCGGTGACGAGCGGCGCCATCGTCGGGTTGCCGATCTCGACCGCTCGCCCGGTGCGCTGGAACATCACCACGCCGAGCACTGCGGCGATGGCCAGCAGGAACACGCCGATCCACGTGAGTTGGCTGGTGAACAGGTTCGTCCACTCGCTGGCATCCCAACTCTGTCGGTCGGTGAACACCGATCCGTAGTTCTCGAACCAGACGAAGTCTTCCGAATCCCGGTCGAGGAGCGACAAGAAGATCGTTCGCAGTGTCGGCACGACCAGCATGATGAAGATGAACAGCAATGCGGGGCCGAGGAAGATCACCGCTCGTGAGGACAGATCGATGTCGGCACGGCCCCGGTAGTCCGGGTTCTGGGTGCGCCCGATGGCAAAGCCGACGAGCAATGCGGGCACGAGCGCTGCGATGATCGAGGTGGCAATGGTGCCGCCGCCGAGGTCGGCGCCGCCCCACGCCCCGAAGATCCAGCCGAGCGCTGCGCCGTAGATGACTCCGGTGATCGGGGAGCGTCCTCTGAGCAATGCAATCGCTGCGCCGACGGCGATGCCGATTGCCAGGCAGACAATGGTGGGGACCACGCGGATGAACGGGTGGTACTCGGAACGAATGAGTGCGCCGATGCCGATGCCGACCACGGCGCCTGAGCCGAGTCCGATGGCGAGTCGCTGTGAGGCTTCGTTGGTGCGAGCCAGTGCGGCACCGATGCCGACGAACACGGCAGCGCCGACGAGCGGGCCGAGGACCCAGGTGAAGAAGCCGGTGCCGGATCCCAAGGTGAGCCGGTTGCCGTGGAGCAGCATGCCGAGGAGCGCACCGAGCACGCCGAACGCAATGGCCAAGAAGCGCGCCCACCGTTCGCGAACTTCGTTGAAGAGCAGGTTGGCGCCGACCCAGAGGGCTGCGCTCGCCGAGACCGAGATCACGACGGTGAACACCGTCGAGCGCATCTTCGACTCGGTGGCGAAGAGGACGAGGAAGATCACGAACGCGATGGCGCCGATCACCCGCACGACGTACCACCCGGCGGTGCGGTTCTCTCGTTCTTCGTCAGGCACGGTCGGGCGCGTTGCGCTCCGTGCCGCAGCCTCGGGCTCGGCTGCCTCGTCAGCAGCCAGGTCGGTGTCCATACTCATCGCTTCGTCCCCTCGCATCGATGTCTTCGGCCCAGATCATTGTTGCACGATCCGAACCTGTCCCCAGAACCCGGAAGGGGCGTCGACCCTGTTGGGTCGACGCCCCTCGCGGTGTCTTCGTCTTCTTCTGATGTGGTTGGGCACGATGCCCGTCACATCAGAGCACGTGGCTCAAGAAGGCCAGGTGGCCTGAATGTTGGCTGCAGCTTCTTCGGCGGTCACGTCGCCGTTGACCAGCGAGGTGCCTTCCGACCAGAAGGAACCAGCGCCGACGTCAGCGGGCATGAGGTCCGATGCGTCGAAGCGTGCCAGTTCAGCGTTGTTCAGGATCTCGAGGAAACCCTGTTCCAGCGGCTGGTACACCGATGGATCCTGGCCCTGAGCTGCGGACAGGAAGCCGGACAGGCCGCCACCGAGCTCAGCGGTCTGGATGCGCTGACGGGTTTCTGCGTACTCCGAGCCAGCCATGAATGCGAGGACGGCCATGGTGGCTTCGTTCTCGTTGAAGGCTGCGGCGTAGGTGCCAGCGGTGAGTGCTGGGCTGTCGCCGTTGATGTCGGGGAAGTAGAACACGTCGACTGCGTCGGGGTTGCCCTCTTCGGCGAAGGCGGTGCCTTCGGGGAAGAAGCCAGCGAAGAACGAGGCCTGACGGTGCATCATGCAGTCGCCATCGACGAGCGGCTGAGCGTTGTCACCGAAGTTGGTGGCAGCGATCGAACCGCCCGAAGCAAAGACGTTGTCTTCGGTCCGGAAGTCGCCCACGGTCTGCATCGACTCGACGGTGCGGGGGTCATCGACCGAGATCTCGTTGCTGACCCACTGGTCATAGACGTCGCCGCCGTGCTGACGCAGGACCATTTCCTCGGTCCAGTCGGTGAAGGTCCAGCCGGTTGCCTGGCCGGACTCGATGCCCACGCAGAGCGGCGTGTTGCCGTCAGCGACCATCGTGTCCATGAGAGTGGTGAACTCATCGATGGTGGTGGGGACGGCGTAGCCGGCCGCTTCGAACGATGCAGGCTTGTACCAGACGAGCGACTTGAGGTCGGTCTTGGCCGGAACGCCGTACTGCGTGCCGTCAACGTTGCCGTTGAGCTGGAAGTCTTCGATCCACGCAGCGTCGATTGCTTCGTTCACGCTGTCCGAGAGCGCCACGACGCTTCCGGCGCGTGCGAAGTCAGCGAGCTTGCCCGGCTGCGGGAAGACCGAGATGTCCGGCGGGTTTCCGCCTTCGACCTGGGTGTTGATGTTGGCTTCCCAGTCGGCGTCACCGGTGTAGGTGATCTCCAGGTTGACCGTCTCGGCGAAGCCGTCGAGGGTCTGCTGGATTGCAGCGACCGAGGGGTCGTCGCGCTCCGGGCCGGTGATCGTGATCGATGCACCTTCGAAGTCCATGGCGCCGGCGTCGGCGTCTGCCTCGGCCTCTGCTTCCACGGCCTCGGTGGTCTCGGTCTCGGCGTCTTCTGACGCTCCGTCTTCGCTGTCGCTACCGCAAGCGCCGGCAACCAGTGCCAGTGCCACGGGCACAGCCGCCAGCTTGATGCTGTTTCTTCTCATTGGGTCCTCCCCCATTGAAGTTGTATTGGTTTCCGAAATGTATCCGGAATGTAAACGCTTACATACC
>JBGCEY010000009.1:0-240160 GCA_045106645.1 Ilumatobacter sp. | reverse complement strand
GTGCTCTACACCGATGCGGACCTGCCGTTCGACATGGCTGAGCTTCCTCGGGCGGTCCGCTTACTGACCGACTACGACGTGGACCTCGTGAGTGCCTATCGATTCGACCGCACGGGTGAGGGGTACCTCCGACTCGTGTACACGTTCGTGTACAACCTGATCATCCGGTCGATCTTCGGAGTGAAGGCGCGTGACATCAACTTCGCGTTCAAACTCTGCCGGTCCCGATTGTTCGATCACGTCACGCTCAAGAGCGAAGGGTCGTTCATCGATGCCGAACTCGTGATCCGCTCGACACGTCTGGGATTCGAGATGCTGCAGTTCGGTGTGGACTATTTCCCGAGGACTCGCGGGGAGTCGACGCTGAGTTCGCCGGGGATCATCCTGACGATCCTGCGCGAGATGCGCGAGTTGCGCAGCGATTTGGATGGCATCGAGCCCGTTCGCCGTTCCTGAATCTGTCGGACAACGAAATGGGCGCGAAACAGGGTGCCCGCGACGAACAGGGCGCCAGACGCGCGGGTAGATTTCGATGCAACGTGGCGAACCGCTGCCACATGAACGAACCGCCACTGCCGTGAACTCTCCAGCCCCGACTCCTCGCCCGCCTGTGGCGCAATGGCTCCCTGCTGCGGCTGCCATCGGCGTGCTGGCCACCGTGATCGTTGCCGGTGTGGCATTGGGCGGCGGCGGGGGCGAAGCCGAGACCCAACCGGACGCCCCGGTGCAGGCCGTGGCACCGGCCGCCGTGCCGCTCACGGTGCCCGACTCGGTGCCAGATGTCATCGCAACCGACGAAGCAGCAGCCCCCGTCACCAAGACGCCGCTGGAGCGCACACTGAGCAAAGGTGTTGCCGGCGCCGACGTGCAGGCGGTGCAACAGCGCTTGACCGACCTCGGTTTCGTGCCGGGCCCAGCGGACGGCATCTACGGAAGTGAGACCATCAAGGCCGTGTGGGCGTACGAGAAGCTCGTCCTCGGCGTCGAGAGCAACCGGCCGACCGGTCAGGTCACGCCGGACATGTGGGATGCAATGCAGGATCCGTTCGTGATCCAGCCCCGGCGCCCGAACGCCACGCCGAACCACACCGAGGTGTACCTGCCCGAACAGGTGCTCGCTGTCTTCCACGACGACAGCCCGGTGATGATCACCCACATGTCGAGTGGTGACAACGAAGAGTGGTGTGAAGAAGTCACCATCAGCCCGGGTGAGTACGGCAACCGTGATGGTGAGGAGCCGCTGGTCCGTGGTGAGTGCGGTCGCTCGAATACACCCGGCGGCGTCTTCGAGTTCTACCGACAGGTCGAAGGCATCCGCGACAGCGCCTTGGGCAGCATGTGGAACCCGATGTACTTCAACTACGGGATTGCCATCCATGGGGCATTGAACGTGCCCCTGCAGCCGGCATCGCACGGTTGCATCCGGATCCCGCTGAACATCTCCGAAGACCTGCAGTCATTGGCGAGTATGGGTGACCAGATCTTCGTGTGGGACGGCATCAAGGAGCCAGAGGAGTACGGCTCGCCGCCGCCGACCTTCAACTGGCTCGACCCGAACTACGAGACCACGACCACGATTCCGGAGTCCACCACCACGGTGCCGGAGTCCACCACGACGGTGCCGGAGACCACGGTGCCGGACACCACGACGCCGCCAACGACCGCCACGAGCCCGGACACCACGATCGATTCTTCGGTCGCCGCGCCGACCACCACCACGCCGCCGTCGTCAACGACCACCACCACGCCCACCCCCACGACGTCGTCGACCACCACCACGACGATCGCGCCGACCACCACGTCGACCACCACGACGACCACGACCACCACGACGACCCTCGTGGGTCTGGGTGGCACGGGCGGCTAGCGCGTCCGATTCGGCGCTGAATACGGCGGGTTCTACGATCTCGTCGTGACCGAATCGATCCACTACGACGAATTCGCCCTGTTCGCTGAGAACATCGACGAGTTCCAACTCGACGCTTCCATTCCGCCGGTCGAGCGGATCTCGGTCGAGATGCCCCACGATCCGGGTCGCCACATGAGCGCGCTGCGATGGGGGAGCGGCCCTGTCGAGGTGGTGTTCGTTCACGGTGGCGCCCAGAACGCCCACACCTGGGACACCGTGGCGTTGGGTCTCGGGCGTGCCGCGCTCGCTGTCGACCTGCCGGGCCACGGGCACTCGGACTGGAAGACCGACCACGATTACACCCCGCCGCTGCTCGCCGACGACGTGGCGGTGATGATCGGCGAACATGCGCCGGACGCTGCACTCATCGTGGGGATGTCACTCGGCGGGCTCACCTCGATGGAGTTGGCGGTTCGCCACCCTTCGCTCGTGCGCAAGCTGATGATGGTCGACATCACGCCTGGGGTGAACCAGCAGAAGGCAAAGGCGGTGATCGACTTCGTCGACGGGCCCCAAGAGTTCGCGAGCTTCGATGACCTGCTCGCTCGTACCATCGAGTTCAACCCGACCCGGACCGAGTCGTCGTTGCGGCGTGGGATCCTGCACAACGCCGCCCAACAGCCCGACGGATCGTGGCAATGGCGTTACGACCGCACGGGACACACCCGGCCCGTGTCGGTCGACCCAGACTCCGAGACCGGAGCGATTGCTGGCAACGAAGCGTTGTGGAATGACTTCAGCTCGGTCGCTGCGCCGCTGACGATCGTGCGCGGCTCGGTGTCGCCAGTGGTCGACGACGACGACATCGCTGAAGCAACGCGTCGTCAGCCCGGCGTCGAGGTCGTGGTGGTGGACGGCGCTGGGCACAGCGTGCAGGGTGACCGGCCGGTGGAACTCGCCGACATCATCTCGACTCGGCTCTGATCAGCCGCAGGCGTCGATGCCGCCGAGGGTGCCCCGACGGAACTGATCGATCTTTTCGAAGGCGCTGCCCAGCACGTTCGTATCGAACGACGGGTCACCGACGACGATGGCGGTCAGGACGGCCTCGGTCAGATCGTTCGCCGACACCACCGCGGTCCGGCCGACGTCTCGCGGCTCGGGCAGTTGGCCGGTGTTGATATCCGGGATGACCGTGCTGACCCATGCGCCCGACAGGCAGTCGTTCTGCAGCTGGCGGGGTTCGCCGCTGAGCACGCTGTTGTTCGTGTTCTGTGCGTGCTCTGCCCAGGCCAACCCAAGGAGGTAGGCGGGGCCGAAGTCGCCGAAGTCGTCGTACAACTGGCGTGCAACGGGTTCGTTCAAAAAGACCGTGTTCGATTCCGTACAGAGCTCCATACCGATGTCGAAGAAGCCCGTCGGCGAGTTGCACACGACTTCGGCCTCGCTCTGCACGGGGACGAGCGTGAGGTCGGTGAAGCGGGGGAACTGCGCACTCAGATCGCTGCCGTAGAACAAGTTGAGGTCCGGTGTGAGGAATGCGAACAGGTCGTTCTCGGCGTCGAAACCGAACGGCGCGTCGCCGCCGGTCTGAGCGTCTTGGGGTGTGAGTGCGATCGGTGTGAGCGGCAGCGGGTCGTCGATCAGCTGTTGGCAACGGGCGAGTCCGTCGTTGAAGCCGACCTGGAATGCTCCGACGCGGTCGAACCCGGATCCGTGGCCGCCGGCCACCGTCGGCACCGTGCCCACCGGATCCTGGATGGAGATCATCGAGATCAGCCCGGCCCGCACGTCGGCGTCGTCGAACGGGACCCCGGGGGCCTGACCTGCTGCGGCTCGGCCTGCCCAGGCGCCAGCGACACAGTCGGCCTGCTGTTCGAGATCGACCGTGAGGAGGTCGGAGCGGCGTAGCACGTCGGTCCGGTCTTGGATCGCGTGGCCGTATTCGTGGGCCATGACGATACCGAAGGTGACCGGACCGAACTGGCTGGCCAGGTTGCCGACCACTCCCTGTGGCGTGTCGTCGTAGGCAATGAAGTCGCCGAGGAAGCAGTAGATGGCACCGCCGCGTTGAATGTCCTCGAACGACGACGACGGTGTGCCGCAGCCTGGAATGGGCGCGGTGCGCTCGGGGAACGCAGCGAACACGCCGCCCTGCAGTGGCTCGAACTCCATGCCGAACGCCGCAGGGAATTCTTCGATCAGCCAACCCTCCACATCGGCAAGCGCCACCAGGACGAACTCGTCCCACGGCTGCGGCGGCTTGTCATCGCCGAAGTCGACCGCATCACGATCGATCATCGCCGGGTCGATCTCGGGGGCTTCTGGCGCCGACCCGGGTTCCAACATCGGATCAACCGGGTTGATCGGCTCGTTGCGGCTTGGTTCACCAGCGGTGGTCGGCGTTTCCGGGTCGACTGGCGGGTCGGTGGACTCGACCGAGTCCGGGGGTTCGGGGATGACCGCGGCATCTCGGATCTGGTCAGAACGGTCTGCAATCACCAAGGTGTCGGTTGCTGCGCACGCTGCGGTGAGCAGCGTCGCGCCGAGCAACAGTGCGGACAAACGATGCGAACGCTGCGCTCTTGTGATGGCGGGGCTGACGCTCGAGGCGGCGGCATCGGAGGAACTGGTGGCGTCCACGGATTCGACTCTACGTCGTCACCGGCAACGCAGCGTCGCGGGCCGAGGGGAGCAGTCCCCACCGCCTCATACGCACGAGGTAGTTCAGGTCGAGTTGGGTTTGTGACGGGTGTCCCAAGTTGGGCTACGGTCCGCCAGGTTGCTGGAGCGTTACGACCGAGGGGGTTGAGACAGAGTGGCATTACTCGAGGCAAATCAGATCACGGTGCAGTTCGGCGGGATCGTCGCGCTCGACGAGCTGACGTTCGATATCAACGAAGGCGAGATTCTTGGACTCATCGGCCCCAACGGCGCCGGGAAGACCACGATGTTCAACGTGTTGAGTCGGATCTACGAACCGACCAGCGGCTCGTTGACGTTCGACGGTGAGAACTTGTTGGGTGTCAAGGCCCATGGCATCGCCAGTCGGGGAATCGCGCGTTCATTCCAGAACTTGGCGTTGTTCCCCACGATGACGCTGTTGCAAAACACCATGACCGGCGCCCACCATCACGGCAAGATCGGTTTCGTCCGCTCGATGCTGCGGATCGGTGCTGCTGCTGAGGAAAAGCGCCTCGCGGCCGAGGCGTATCAGATCCTGAAGTCGCTCGGTCTCGAACAGTTCGCGTTCCGTCCCGCTGCAGGGCTGCCGTTCGGCACACTCAAACGACTCGAGCTCGCTCGTGCGCTCGCATCACACCCGCGCCTGCTGCTGCTCGACGAGCCTGCGGCCGGCCTCACCCATGCCGAGGTCGATGAACTGGGCGCCACCATCAAGCGCGTTCGCGACGAGTACGGCGTCACCGTCTTGCTCGTGGAGCACCACATGGGCATGGTCATGTCCATCTCGGACCGCGTGGTCGCCATGGAGTTCGGTCGCAAGATCGCCGAAGGGCTGCCCCGAGAAGTGCAGAGCAACCCGCAAGTCATCGAGGCCTACCTGGGAACCAGCGCATGACCGACAACATCTTGGAAGTCAAGGGCCTGAACGCTGGCTACGGACCGATCGAAGTGCTGCACGGGCTGGATTTCCACGTGGCCAACGGCGAGATCGTCGTGATCCTCGGAGCCAACGGTGCTGGCAAGACCACCACGATGCGAGCCATCTCCGGTCTCATCGGCCGCACCGGGAGCGTCACGTTCCTCGGCAACGAGATCGGAACCGCACGACCGGACGCCGTGCTGCGTGCGGGCATCTCTCAAGTGCCACAGGGCCGCGGCACCTTCACCGACCTGTCGGTCGAGGACAACCTGCTGGCAGGTGCGTACACCGTCAAGAACTCGACGGCTGGTGACCTCGATCGCTGGTACGAAGTGTTCCCGCGTCTGCTCGAGCGTCGAGACCAACGGGCTGGTTCGCTGTCGGGTGGCGAGCAGCAGATGCTGGCGATTGCTCGGGCGATGATGAATCAGCCGAAGCTGCTGCTGTGTGACGAGCCAAGCCTCGGCCTGGCACCGATCATCACGCAGAACCTGTTCAAGATCCTCGGTGAACTCCGTGACGAGATGGGCATGGCGTTGCTCGTGGTCGAACAGAACGCCGGGCTCTCCTTGAAGTTGGCAGACCGGGCGTATGTGCTCGAAACCGGCGACATCGTCGCCACCGGAACCGGCGACGAACTGCTTGCCGATGACACCATCAAACAGGCCTACCTCGGAGGTGTCGGCTGATGTCGCTCTTCATTCAACGAATGTTCGACGGGCTCGCAGAGGGCTCGATCTACGCACTGCTCGCCCTGGCGCTCGTGGTGATCTTCCGCTCCACGGGGCAGCTGAACTTCGCGCAGGGCGAGATCGGCACGCTCTGTGCCTTCTTTGCCTCCACGCTCACACTGTCTGGTGTTCCCGTGTGGCTGTCGATTCTGATCGTGATGGTCATCGGCTTCGCCATCGCAGCAGTGGTGGAGCGTGTGGTGGTGAGGCCGATCGAGGACCGCAACCCGGGCGCTGTCATCGTGGCGCTGATCGGCGTGTTCCTGGCAGTGAACCAACTCAGCGCCATGTTCTGGGGCGTTGATGCTCGTGCGCTGCCGAGCCTCTTCCCGACCGATGCCAATGCGTTCTTCCGGTTCCCCGGCACCGATGCTGCAATCCGCTACGAGCGAGTCGGCATCATCGGTGTGCTGATCGTGATGCTGATCCTGCTCTACCTGTTGTTCAACAAGACCAAGATCGGCCTCGCCATGCGAGCCGTTGCGAACAACCAGGAATCGTCGAACCTCGTCGGCATCCGAGTCGGCAACATCTTGATCCTCGGCTGGGGCCTCGCTGGCGCCATCGGTGCGCTTGCGGCAGTGATGCTGGCGCCGTCCGCAGCACTCAGCGGCACGCTCATGTTGGGTCCGTTCCTGCTGGCGTCGGTGGCGGCCGTGCTCGGCGGTCTCGACTCGCCGGTGGGTGCCGTCGTCGGCGGCCTGATCATCGGGCTGTTGAAGGCGTTCTTGATCGGCTACGTCGACTTCTTGTCCGACATGTTGTTCCCGGTGATGCTGGTGGTGCTGCTCGGAGTCCTGCTCCTGCGACCTGCTGGCCTGTTCGGTACCGAGAAAGTGGTGCGAGTCTGATGAGCGATGCAATCGACGATCAAGCGGTGACATCTGAGCCCGCTGCGGCGCCAGCGGCCAAGAAGTGGCCAATTCGCACACCGCAGAACAGCGGCTTGCACTGGTTGGGGCGCGTGCTCGTGTTTGCGCTGCCGCTGGCATTTTTGTTCCTGCGTGTCCTCGGCAAGACCGGCATCGTCGGTGATGGCTGGACGAACTCGGGGCTCGGGCTCCTGGCTGACGGATTCATCATCGCCATTGCGGTGATGGGCGTGAACCTGATCACCGGTTTCACCGGGCAACTCTCGATCGGGCACGCAGCGTTCTTTGCGCTCGGCGCCTATGTCGGGCTGGTGATGACCGAGGGTCGCGTCACCACACCGTTCTTCGGTTCGGACAACATCTGGTCACCCGGTTGGACCATTCCTGTGGCGGCGCTGCTGTGCTTCTTGGTCGGCTGTGCGGTCGGCCTCCCGGCGCTGCGACTCAAGGGCATCTATCTCGCGCTCACCACGCTGGTGTTCGTCGAGGCAACACGTTCGGTGCTGAAGTACGAGAAGTTCGAAGGGGTCACGGGCGGGGCAACCGGCATCAAGGGGAACAAGTACACGCCGCCGGAGTGGGCCTCGGCGATTGGGCTCGAAGGACGAGCTGATCTCAACGAATGGCTGATCTACCTCTCGCTGGGCTTGCTTGCGCTGATCATGTTGATGGTTGCTGGTTTGCTCCGCAGTCGGATCGGCCGCTCGATGATCGCCACGCGCGACAACGAACTCGCGGCAGAAGTGATGGGTGTGAACCTGTCCGTGGTGAAGTCGGTCGTGTTCGGGCTGTCGGGAGCCATCACCGGTGTCGGCGGTGCGCTGTTCGGACTGAAGCTCGGCCTGGTGGATGGTGACGTGCCGATCTTCGGCCTCTTCGGCGCAGTGACGTTCCTCGTGGCCATGGTGGTCGGCGGTGCAGCGCAGGTGTGGGGTCCAGTTGTCGGCGCACTGTTCTACGTCTTCGTGAACGAGCGTGCTCGCAGCGTGGGTGAGGCACCTTCGGACTTCACGCGGGACTTCGTGATCGTGTTGATCATCGTGGTCGCAGTGATCGTCGTGGTCGTTGGCCGCTACCTGTCGAACAACATGGACCGGATCAAGGGCAACGTTCAAAACGAGGGCTACCGAGCAGCGGGCATCGTCGTTGGTTCCATCGTGGGCATCTTCGTACTCCAGAGCGTGTTGCTCGGCATCGGCGACGGCCGCAAGCTCGACGGACTCGGCGGCGTCGTGTTCGGCGTGCTGCTCATCTTGTTCGCACGATTTGCACCGTTCGGTGCCGTCGGCACGTTCCGCCTCTCGCGAAACCGGGTGGTCCAAGTGGTTCCCAACCCACCCAAGAGCCCGGATTCAGAATCCGCCAGCTGAGCGATCTCAGCGGCTGACACCCTCTGGCAACAAGCCAGCAGCTACGGTCACCCGTGCGGTTCGTGGACCGTCCTTTGACGCCCACGCTCGCAGCGTGACCACATACCGAAGACCAAACACACCTACCGGGGGAGACCTGAAAATGGTTCGAAGCAAGAAGATGATCGCTGTTGCAGCGACCGGAGCACTCGTGCTCGCGGCCTGTGGCGGAAGCGACGATGAAGGCAGCGAGACGACTGACGCCGTTGAGGCCGACGCCGAAGCTGAAGAAGAAGCGCCTGAAGAAGAAGCCATGGAAGAAGAAGCCATGGAAGAAGAGGCGATGGAAGAAGAAGACCACAACGACGACGAAGCCATGGAAGAAGAAGCCATGGAAGAAGAAGCCATGGAAGAAGAAGCCATGGAAGAAGAAGCCATGGAAGAAGAGCCGTCGGGTTCGGCATTCGTGGCCGACACCAGCGGCTGTGAAGATCCCGATGCAGCAACATCGGTCATCGAGGACTCCATCTCCATCGGTACTTCCATTCCGCTCTCGGGTGGCCCGGCAGTGCTGTTCGCCCCGTTCGCTGACGGCCAGCAGGCCTACATCGACTACTACAACTCCGAGTTCGGTGGCGTGAACGGCCAAGAGCTCGAGCTCGTGGTGAAGGACGACCAGTACACCGCCGACCTCACGGTTGCGAACATCGAAGAGCTCGTCTTCGACGACGAAGTCGACGTCATCGCCGGCGTCATCGGCTCGCCGAACAACCTGGCAATTCAGGAAGAACTCAACGCACTCTGCATCCCGCAGCTCACCGCTTCGACCGGTGCTGCGAACTGGGGCGACGTGGACAACCTGCCGTGGACCACGGGTCTGCTGGTGCCGTACGCCATCGAGTCTCAGGTCTGGGCTGCGCAGGCAGCAGCTGACGGTGCAACCACCGCTGGCCTGTTCTACGTGAACAACGAGTTCGGTCAGTCCTACGCTGACGCCTTCGAAGTCGCTGCTGAAGCGAACGGTATCGAGATCATCGTGTCCGAGACCATCGAAGCAACCGACTCGGGCGCACCGTCCGGCCAGGTGACCAACCTCGTGGCGGCCAACCCCGACACGGTGCTGGCTGTGCCGCTCGGCGCTCAGTGCATTGCGTTCATGACCGAGATCGGTAACGCCAAGGCTGCCAACGCAGACTTCGGTGCGTCGATCTACCAGACCGCCACGTGCGCCAACCCGATCTTCTTCGGTGCGGTTGCCAACGGTGGTGCGGACGGCGTGTTCACCTCGAACAACCTGAAGGACATCAGTAACGAAGAAGTGGCCACGACCGACGAGGGTGTCATTGCGTACCTCGAGGCGTTCGCAGCCACCGGCTCCGAAGCTGACCCGTCGGGTATCGCAGCTGCTGGCTGGGAGTCCATGGAAGTTGCCGTGCACGCCATCCAGGAAGCCGCTGATGCTGGTGACCTCACTCGTGTGAGCATCATCGAAGCTGCTCGTAACGTGAACTACTCGTCGCAGCTCCTGCTCGACGGCCTCACCTACTCGATGAGCGCCGAAGACGGCTACCTCGCCGAGGGCACGCAGCTCCGTATCTGGTCGGACGCCGAGGGTGGCTTCGTTGCCCAGGGCGACGCAGTCGACTTCAACGGTTCGCTCGGCATCGTCAGCTGATCAACCAATCGACTCCTTCGGGAGTTGATGTGAACTACCGGGCCCGTCATCTCTTTGGAGATGGCGGGCCCGTTCGCGTTCCGGGTGAAGATCACAGCACGATGCAGGGAGCGAGGCCCGCAATCGAGTTCATGTCGGCGGTGTCATCGAAGATGGTGGTCACCTGATCGTCAGGAAGCACAGCGAGGAAATCGCGAACGCAGCGCTGGTCGTAGCCGAGGTCTTCGGTCTCGAAGGCGGCATCGAGGACAATGAACACGAGCAGCCGATCGGCCGACAGCGACACTCGGAAGTCCTGCACCAGATACTCGGCGCTGCCGGTGATCTCCACCTCGAATTCGATCGAGCCGAAGTTCGTGGCTGCGCCAAAACACAAGAAGCGAGTGCCGATATCGGTGTTGCTCGGAGTGAAGCAGAACGTCGATGTCACGTCGCCACCAACCGCATCTTGCACGGCAGCGTCGTCGTTCAGGAAGGTTGCGGCATCCTCACCGAATCCTTCTGCGCCGGTGTTGGTGTCCGACATCGGGCGTGGCGTGTCGGGAATTGCCACCGTGGTGGGGGGTGCGGTCGTAGGAGGTGCGGTGGCCGGCGGTGCAGTGGTGGGCGGTGTGGTGGTGGGCGGTGTGGTGGTCGGTGGTGGCGTCGTGGTCGGTGGTGGCGTCGTGGGAGGTGCAGTCGCTGGTGGTGGGGTGGCAGGCGCGGCGGTGGCTGGCGGTGCGGTGACTTCGGGCGAAGCGAGCGAACACGAGACGACCTGATCGAAATCACCAAACCGGCCGGCTCGACTCCCATCGGCCTCATCGAGGTAGGCCCCGGCATCGGTGTTCTCGAAGAGTTCCTCGAGACAGCGAGCGTCGATGTCGACGCGTGACTCTCGTTGGATCAGGCGAGCGAGGTCGCGCTCGTCAGCACAGTTGTAGAAGTCGTAGACGTCATCACGGTCGTTGTCATCCACATCGAGGTCGACGTCGCCGTCTCGCTGCACCACGTCTTGGGCGATCTCATCGGTCAAGCCCAGTGCCGTGCGCTGCAGACAACCTTCGTCGAACTCGACGTCAGAGAGGTCTCGATCAGACGTGACGTGGCTCGCAACTGCGTCACCGGCACGTTCTTGAAGCGTGGCCGAGGTGCCACAGCTCGCAAGCGTGACGGCGGAAATGGCGGTGATGGTCGCTGGCAGCTTCACGCTGCTCATCATGACATCGCCGTGTTTGGCGGGGGACGGGGAGCTCTCCCCAAGCCCGGTTCAGCGCTGGACGATCAGGGCTGGGGCGTGACGATGAAGCTGTCTTCGGCGTTGATGTTCGACGAGAACGACACCTCGCCGATGCCTGCGACCTGTGCGGTGCAGCTGTAGTCCGTGCCGACATCGGTGGACTCGGGCTCTTCGCAGCTTGCATCGCTGACGTCGCCGCCGACGGCTGCTTCGACCTGGGCGTTGTCGTTGATGAAGTCTTCGGTCTGGTTCTTGAAGTTCGTCGTCTGCGAGCAGGCGACCGCTGTGAGAGCGAGCACGGGTGTGGCGATCAGGATCTTGCGCATGTGGCGAGGATAGTCGGCTCGGTCAGCGTGTGGAGGTTCTCTCGGCGACCGATGCGGGAGTCGGGTGCGCAACGCGGAATCGGTCGATGATGACCGCTGCCAAGGCCAGCCAGACGAATCCGAAGCCGATCACCCGATCGAGCGGCATGGGCTCGTCATACAGCAGCGCCCCCAACGCAAAGTTGATCACGGGGACGATCAGGTTGAGCGGGCCCAACAGCGTGAAGGGGATGCTCTTGGCAGCGGATGCAAACAGCATCAGCGGGATTGCGGTGATGGCTCCGGTGCCGAGGAGGAACAGCCAGTCGGCGCTCTCGGCGATATCTGCGGCGCTCCCGGGTCGAGTGCTGACGACCGCGAGTAACACCGCTGCTGGCACGATCAAGACGAAGGTCTCACCCGCCAGGCTGTCGACGGCATCGAGGCTGATCTGACGTTTCGCGAGGCCGTAGAGGCTCCAGGTGCCGGCGAGCAGCAGTGCAATCCACGGCGGGCGTCCGTACGAGATCGTGAGGATCACCACGGCAACGGAGGCAAGGCCGAACGCAACGCGCTGCGCCGACGACGGTTGCTCGCGCAAGACCAAGACGCCGATCGCCATGGTTGCCAGCGGTGCCATGAAGTAGCCGAGGGCAGTCTCGATCACTCGGTCGTTCACGACGGCCCACACGTAGCTGCCCCAGTTCACCGTGAGGAGTCCGGCAGCGAGCACGAGGCGACCCACGGTGCGTTGGTCCGCAAGAGCTCTGCGAAGCGGTGGCCAATGGCTTCGAGCGGTCACCACGGCGCCCATGACCACTCCGGCGCACACCATCCGCCAGGCAATGAGTTCGAGCGCGTCGAACGCGGACAGTTGCTTCCAGTAGATCGTCAGCAGCCCCCACAGCGTGTAGGCCGCCAGTCCGACGCGGACGCCGCGGGCTACGGCATCAGTTTCGGCGCTCACGGCGCCCGACTGTACGGCAACCAACGGCTGATGATGTGCGTAGTTCCATGTCGAATGTTGTCGATGAGCAGGCGTTTTGCTCTTCTCTCGGCTGGTTCACAGAAAATCTGAAGGAATTCCTCAAGTTGTCGTGGTGCATGACCGATGATTCCCCTGAAATGGATCGCTCGATGACCGCACTCGAACTCATCTGGATGACCGCCGGATCGGTCACCGCCGTGATCCTGGCAATGGCATTCACTGCCTTTCGTCTCCGGGGGCGCCCGGGGACGGAGGACGAGCTCGATGGCACGGCATGGAAACGGGCGTACCACCTCGGAGCCGAATTGGCGGCAGGACGAAACGCCGAGCGCAATGCGGACGGACTGCTCGAGCTCTTCGACACGAACGACTACCACGTCATGCTCGCATCAGCGGTTGCCGTTGCTGCTCGCCAGCACCCTCACCAGATCGACGATGTGCTGTACCGCACCATCGAGCAGACCGAGTTGACCCCAGCGCTGCGCCGCAACCTGGGTTCGAGCGACACCACGGTGTGCCTCGAAGCACTCGAGATCATTGAAGTGTTGCGGATCGCCGAGCTGATCGGCGACGTTGCAATTCTGGCGCAGTCGCCAGATCAGGCCATTGCCCGAGCAGCGTGTGACGCAGTCGTTGCCAACGATGCGTCGATCGGTATCGGCATCCTGCTGGGCATGGTCGACGGATCGAAGACCTGGGTGCTCGATGCCCTCGGTCGCGCATCGAGCCGCATCAGTGTCGACTCCCAGTTGTCGCTTCCGCTTGCACAAGACCAGTGGGCAGCAGCGCCGATGCTGGCACGCCGCGCGCTCGAAGACAGCGCGATGTTCGACTCCCAAACTTCGGCGTGTGCGCTCTCCGCGCTCGCCACGGCGCTCGACAACGAATCGTCGGCGATGCGTCTCGCCTCGGTGAAGGCGTTGGCTGCCAGCGCCGCCCACCCGGGTGCGCAGCTCGTGTTGGCGGCTGCCCTCGGCAGCGCTGACCGAATCACGCGTTTCGCCGCAGCGGCTGCGCTGAGTGACTCCGTTGATGGCCACGCCATCCTCCGGCGAGTGGCCGCCGGCAGCGACCATTCCGATGCGGTTGCCATGGCAGCAGAGATCCTGTGGTCAGGCGACGACGAAACCGGTTCCCGGTTGCACACGGTCGCCGTCTGAGCCGCCACGTCGCTCTATGTTGGCGACGTGTTTCGCACCGCCGCGGTCGTCTTTGGGTTCGTGTGCTTCAGCTTCACGGTGCTGCAGGTGACCTTGCTGGTGGCGTACGGGCAGATGTCAGCCCGCATGCTCGCCCGAAACCGCGCTGGCCGACGGCCCGTGGCATTGGCCAAAGCTGCGGTGGACGAGTCGATGCCCGGCGTCACGATCATCATGCCGGCGTACAACGAGGAGAACGTCATCACGCACACGGCGGTGAGTGCGTTGGCGCAGGAGTACCCGCTGATCGAAGTGATCATCGTCAATGACGGATCGAAGGACAACACGCTGCAGGTGATGATCGACCACTTCGACATGGTTGCGTACGATTCGAACCCAGCCCAGGGCGCCATCGAGACCAAGCAGCTACATGCGATCTACCGCTCCAAGCGCGAACCGCGGATCGTCGTGGTCGACAAGGAGGGTTCGGGGGCAAAGGCCGACAACTCGAATGTCGGCTTGAACATCGCAAGCCATCCATGGGTCGTGGTCATGGACGCGGATGAGTTCATGGAGCGCGACACGATCGCTCGTTGCATGGTCGAGGTGGTCGTGGACCCCGATCGCGTCGCCGCGGTGGGCGGAACCCTTCTGCCCGCAAACGACATCGTGATCGACGGCCCGAACATCATGGAGCGTCACGCCCCGTCGAACTACTGGGTCGGCTGTCAGCTCATCGAGTACCTGACTGCGTTCCTCGTCGCTCGCCCGGGCCTGGCCCGGATCGGTGCGATGCCGATCGTGTCCGGTGGGTTCGGGCTCTATCGCCGTGACGCAATCGTGGGAGCCGGCGGCTACCAGCACGGCCACCTCGGCGAGGACATGGACATGTGTCTGCGAGTGCAGCGCTACCTCGCCGACCGCGGCGAGCCATGCTCGGTGGTGCAGGTTCCGGAATCGTTGTGCTGGACCGAGTTTCCGCCCGTGAAGGATGTGCTGCGCCGTCAACGCATCCGGTGGCATCGCGGCCTCAAGATGATCATGGACGACCACGGCTCGATGATGTTCCGACGTCGCTATGGAGCGGTTGGAACGGTCGGTGTGGGGCAGCTCTACGTGTTCGAGTGGATTGGCCCGATCCTCGAAGCAATCGGATGGTTCGTGATCGCCGGGATGCTCTGGGCCGGTTGGATCACCCTCGAAGCGACCATTGCGGTGTTCTTGACCGTCCAGATCTTCGGTACTGCGATGACGATGATCGGGGTGGTGCTCATGACCCGGCATCTGAAGGTCTTCAACTCGGCCCGCGACATCCGCCGCATGTTGATGTGGGCGGTAGCGATCAACTGGGGATATCGCCAACTCACCCTGGTGTGGCGAATCAGGTCGATGCTCCCCGGGGCCACCGGTTGGGGCGAGATGCCCCGAGCCGGATTCAAGACCAAGAGCGCGACATGAGCGGGGCACACCGCATGCCCGTGCTCGTCGGGCTGATCGCCACGCTGCTCCTCGTCGGGGTATCGGCCGGTGTTGATGCCGTTGCTCCGGTGCCAGTTCCAGATCAGATCGTCGAGATCGGGGGCACGGTCGGTGAGCCACTGACCGGACTCACCAGCGACGGTGTAGTGCTCGCACTCGACGCGCTCCTCGGGACGAATGGCATCGAACTCGACCGAGGCGACGCAGCGCGCTCGGTCACGGTGCCGGTGCCGGCAGGGTTGTTGCTCGGCGAGATCCGTGCCGATGCCACGATTCCGGCCGGCGGGTCAGGTGCCACGATCGTCGTCGTCATCGACGGCGCCGAGACCGCTCGAATCACACTTCCCGACACCACGTCGGCACTCAGGATCCCGGTGAGTGCAGCAACCGGTGCCGAAGCCGTCGTGACGTTCTCGCTGCTGGACGACGGCTGCGGAACCGATGTCGGGAGCAGCAACGTGTTGCTGTCGAACATCGGGTTTACGTTCGCCGGCGTACCGGACGTGCCGACGACGATTGCCGAGTTCATGCCGGCTGTCATGACGTCGGCGGTGATCATCGAGCCGAGCGTCCCGACGGATGCGGAGCGAGAAGCGACCTACTCGCTTGCCGCAGCGCTCGCCCGCCGGTACGCGGTGACGCCATCGATCTCGATCATCCGAGACTCGGTCTTCGAACCGACACGGCCGGATCCGTTCGAGCGCGTCTTCTCCATCTCTGAATCGGACTCCGAGATGCTTGCGGTGACCCCATCGGGTGGCGCCAGCGTGCTCGAGATCACGGGCACGGCGCAGCGCCTGGCTGCGACCGCGGCCGCTCCTGCCAGCAACGAACTGGTGCTCTTGACGAGTGCGGTCTCCGATGACCCCCCGGTTCCCGCCGAGACCGACATCGACGAGTTGACCGGTCGTCGCGATCTGCTCGACCTCGGCGTCGACGACACGGAACAGAGTGGAGCTGCAACATTGGAGGTGGTCATCCCGTTGCCACAGTCGGCGTTCGGTGAGCCGATTGCTCGGTTGAGGCTGTCCCTCACCGGGATTGCATCGAGCGGTGTGGACGACGCTTCGGTCGTGTCACTGACCGTCAACGACCGACTCGTGGACCTCGTCGAGGTGGAAGCGAACGGAACCTTTGCGGTCGATGTCGAGATCTCGCCGCGGGAGATGCGCCGAGACAACGTCGTCGTGCTGCGCTCCGAGTTGGCGCCCTGCGACGCCGGTGTCGGCGCGCATCGTCTGGTGGTCTCGACCGCATCGACCGTTGACGCGGCGCCCGGCCAGAGCTTGGCGCCGTCGCTCGACCGATTCCCCCAGGTCGCGATTGTCGACGAGGGACTGCTGGTTGCGGTCGGACCAACGGCGCTGGAACAGCAAGTGGCAGCAACGATCGTCGCAGCGCTGCAGACAGCGAGTCCGTTCGTGATGCAGACGTCGGCTGGAGACGTCGAGTCCACCGTGTCCGCGGCCCGACCGGCACTCGTGGTGTCGGGTCCGAACGAGGCGGTGATCGCTGCGTTGCGAGCGGCGGATACCCCGGGTGCCGACGATGAGTTCGCCCCGGGGCTCAGTGCGATCGTCGCACTGGACTCCGACGTGCTGGCCGTGACCTTGAGCGATGTACCAGGTGCCACGTTCGAGTTGTTGCGCGGCGTCCACAGCAGCGGTTGGGCCGCATTGCTCGGTCGAATCGTGGGCTTCGACTCGGGCGGGGCGCGCACGGTCGTCGACGCCGCCGCACCATTCGATGTCGACGTGCCATCAACCGACGTGCCATCGACCGAGGACGCCGACGAACCACCCGTCAGCCCAGATGTCGTGGCGAGTAGCGAGGAGCCGACCGCAACGGCTGTGGTCGTCATCGAGTCCGGCGCCGATGGAGCCGAGCTGGCGGAAGAGCCCAGCAGCGACGACGGTGATGCAGGCGACGTCTCGGACGAGGGCTCGAGCGCGTTCGAACCCTTTGTCGTGGGGCTGTTCGTGACGCTGCTCGTGCTGGTCGCGATCTTTGCGATCCGCTCGTTCTTCAGGATGATCACCGGGCGCAGCATCCGCAGCTGAGGCACCGCGCCGGGATTCGACATCGGACTCGGGCCGAGACAGTACGGTCGCAGTCGTGCGCGTGCATGTAACCAACGATCCGTCTGCCGCAGCTGCGGCGTTCATCACCGGCTGTCTCAATGTCGGCGTCGCCGAACGTGGGGCCGCAATGTTTGCGGTCAGCGGTGGCAGCTCGGCTCCGCCCATGTTCGATGCCATGCTCGACGGCTCCACGCTGGACCTCGGCGCAGGGCTCGTACCGTGGTCGCGGACAACGGTGTGGCAGGTCGACGAGCGCATTGCTCCCAACGGCGACAGCGATCGAAACGCTCGCCAGCTCGCTGAGCTCCCCGCAACAGTGCGCCTCATGCCGGTGAACGACGAGGATCTCGTCGCAGCCGCCGACCGCTATGGCGCATCGCTCGTGCTCCCGCTCGACGTGGTACACCTCGGCGTCGGCGATGACGGCCACACCGCTTCGTGGGCGCCGACGCCACACCCGGATACGGCACGGGTGCTCAGCACCGACGAGGCCGTGACGGTGATCGACGAGTTCAACGGTCGTCGGCGCATGACCTTGGGGCCGAGCATCATCAACGGTGCGAAGTGGCGGGTGGTGTTGGCCACAGGCGATGGCAAGGCCGAGCCGATCAGTCGTTGGCTGCAGGGCCACGAGGGCCGAGTTCAGCGGACCGATCCGTCGCTTCCGATCGCGTCCGTCAGTACCGAGAACACGGTGGTCTTCCTCGATGCGGCCGCAGCCCGCCTCGTTCCCACATCGATGATCGAATCCAATGATTCCGAACCGAGCCCGATCTCGCCAACGGCGAGCCGATTCGACGCAGCAGCGCTTGCATCACCCACCGCAACCCTGGCCGAGATGTTCGACGCCGACCCGGGCCGATCACAACGCTACGTGACAACCGCAGGCGACCTGCGCATCGACTGGTCCAAAGCACTCGTCGACGACAACACGATCGAGGCGCTGTTCGAGTTGGCCACAACCGCTGGTGTGAGCGAGCGGCGCGACGCAATGTTTGCCGGCGAACGGATCAACGTCACCGAGGATCGTGCGGTCGGGCACGTGGCGCTTCGGATGCCGAAGGGCTCGTCGATGATGATCGACGGCCACAACGTGGTCCCGCAGGTCCACGAGGTGCTCGATTCCATGCGCGAGTTCTCGCGGCGAGTGCGGTCGGACGAGACCATCACGCATGTCGTGAACATCGGGATCGGCGGATCGGACCTGGGCCCCGCCATGGCGTACGAGTCGCTCCGTGCCGCCCGACACGAGCGAATTCGATGCTCGTTCGTGTCGAATATCGGCGGCGCAGACATTGCGTCGGTGCTCGCCGGGAGCGACCCCGCGTCGACGCTGTTCGTCGTTGCCTCCAAGACCTTCGGGACCATCGAAACCCTCACCAACGCACGTACGGCACGCCGATGGCTCGTCGACGCGCTTGGCGATGAAGCAGTTGCGGATCACTTCGTTGCGGTGTCCACCAACGCGGAGCGTGTTGCTGATTTCGGGATCGACACCGCCAACATGTTCGGATTCTGGGACTGGGTCGGGGGTCGCTACTCGGTCGACTCCGCCATCGGGCTGTCCTTGATGATCGCCATCGGACCCGATGCCTTCGATGAGTTCCTCGGTGGTTTCCACACGATGGACGAGCACTTCCGAACGGCGCCGGCCGAGGAGAACGGGCCGATCATCATGGCGTTGATCGGTGTGCTCTATGCCAATGCGCTGGGCTACGCCAGCAAGGCGATCCTGCCCTACGCCAACGACCTGGCTCGTTTCCCCGCCTACCTGCAGCAGCTCGACATGGAGTCGAACGGAAAATCGGTCGGCGTGTCAGGTGAGCGGCTGACCCATGACACCGGACCGATCATCTGGGGCGAACCGGGCACGAACGGCCAACACGCGTTCTATCAATTGCTGCATCAAGGCACGCGCGTCGTTCCTTGCGATTTCATTGGATTCGCGAAGGGCAACCACCCGTACCAGGATCATCACGATCTGTTGATGTCGAATCTGATTGCGCAGTCCGAGGCGTTGGCCTTCGGCCGCTCAAACGACGCTGAACCGCATCGCAACTTCGAAGGTAACAGGCCCAACACGGTCATCCTCGCCGAGCAACTCACCCCGTCAGTCCTCGGTCAGCTCATTGCGCTGTACGAACACATCGTCCACGTACAGGGCACGATCTGGGGTGTGAACAGCTACGACCAATGGGGCGTGGAACTGGGCAAGGAACTCGCAAATCAGATCACGCCGGAACTCACGGGCGACCCCAGCCCCGAGCGACACGACAGCGCGACAAACGCCCTCATCAGCTGGTATCGCTCCCACCGTTGAGTGCACGTTGGTGTGAGACACCAGCGGGCGCGATGATGACGTGATGAGCGGAGACGGTGCGCAGGTTGTCGGGTTCGATGTCGCGGTGGTGGAGGAGTGGATGGAAGCGAACACTCGTGTGGCGCCGCCATGCGTGTGGGTGCGCCTCGAAGGTGGCCACTCCAACCTCACCTACGAACTGACCGACGCACAGGGCGAGTCGTTCGTGATCCGTCGCCCGCCCGAGGGGGAGCTGTTGCCCAAGGCTCACGACATGTGGCGCGAGTTCAGGATCATCGACGCGCTGTATCCGGTCGGTGTGC
Source organism: Ilumatobacter sp. (assembly GCA_045106645.1). Classification (GTDB taxonomy): domain Bacteria; phylum Actinomycetota; class Acidimicrobiia; order Acidimicrobiales; family Ilumatobacteraceae; genus Ilumatobacter_A. The sequence goes on along the minus strand of JBGCEY010000009.1, from coordinate 220,247 downwards.
CCGTGCCCGAACCAATCGGGTACTGCGACGACGCCGGCATCTGTGACAAGCATTTCTACGTGATGGGCAAGGTTGGCGGTGATGCGCTGTACACCGCAGAGCAGACCGCGCCTCGCCTCGATGAGACCGCACGCGGTCGCGTCGGAGCATCGTTCATGTCGGTGTTGGCCCATCTGCACTCGATCGACCCCGCCGAGGTCGGGCTGGGGGAGTTGGGGCGTCATGACGGCTACATCGCTCGCCAGTTGAAGACCTGGTACGGATCGTGGACGATGTCTGCCGAGCACGCCGACTACGACGACGACCGGATTCATGCCCTCCACGAACAGTTGTCGTCGAACATTCCGGTGCAGGGACCGGCTCGCGTCGTGCACGGCGACTACGGCGTCCACAACGTGATGGTCGACGGAACGGGTGAGATCGCCGCAGTGCTCGATTGGGAAATCGGCACGCTCGGCGACCCGCTCGCCGACTTCGCCTACGCCCTCAATGCTTGGATCGAACCAGAGGACAACCCAGGCGCCGCAGAGGTGTCGCCCACAGCACTCCCAGGCTTTTCGTCACGCGACGACTTGATCGCGGCCTATGCAGAACGGACTGGCGCCGATCTGTCGGACCTTGGCTTCTATCGGGCGTTCAACTCGTTCAAGACCGCATGCATTTTGCACGGCGTGTACGCGAGATACCGACTGGGGATGAAGTCGACCGATGGCGTGGACATGGACGGGTTGTTCGACCGGATCGTGCAGAGCATCGAGTTGGCCCAAGCCCACCTCGCTGGTTGACGGCGGTCGCTGGGGACTGGTCCCCGTCGATTGTGCACGTCCCGTTGACGCTCGTCGTTTAGGTTCTGTCTCGACTCGCTGGCGAGACATGGCTCGCCAGCACATCGACAAGGAGTTCACATGTCCAACATGCCGCCCCCGCCCGGATACCAGTCCTACGGTGCTCCCGGGCCATCCGGTCCCAAGCCCGACAACTACCTCGTGTGGGCAATCCTCTCCACGCTGTTCTGCTGCCTGCCCCTCGGCGTTGCCAGCATCGTGTTTGCCGCACAGGTCGACGGGAAGTACAACTCCGGTGACTACGCCGGTGCGCTCGAATCGTCCGAGAAAGCAAAGAAGTTCGCCAAGTACTCGGTGATTGCCTCACTCGTGCTGATCGTGATCTACGTGGTGTTCATCGTGTTGATCGCAGCGGGCTCGAGCTGATTCGATGACGTCGCTCGACGCCGTCTCCACGACCGAAGTGCGTGGAGACGGCTTGACGGTGCGCCGATCGTTTTGGCGTGCTGCCTCCAAACCGGTGGCGGTGGCTGCGCTCGCCACTGCCGCGGTGGTGACCGTTGGCGTCCGCGATCCGCACGCCGCAGGGAACTATCCGAGCTGTCCGTCGATCGCGCTGTTCGGGGTGCATTGTCCGGGTTGCGGATCGATGCGCGCCATGCACGAGTTCGCACACGCAGACATCGCCGGCGTGCTGTCGCGCAACATCTTGGTGCCCGTTGGATTGGTGCTGTTGGCGTGGGCCTGGGTGGCTTGGTTCGACCGCAGACTCGGCCACTCGCGCGTGCCGCAACTGCGGCCGCCCGTCCCCGTGCTGTACGGGTCGATCGTGGTGCTGGTGGCGTTCGCAGTGTTGCGCAACCTCCCGTACTCGCCGTTTTCTGGACTCGCCCCCTGAGTTCGGCGCTGCCCGCCCGGTTCTGCCAGGCTGCGGGCATGCGTGACTACACCAATATCTACATCGACGGCGCCTGGGTGCCATCTGACGGCTCCGGCACGATCGAGGTCATCAACGCCGGCACCGAACAGGTGATGGGTTCGATTCCCGACGGCGCAGCGAGTGACGTCGACAAGGCGGTTGCCGCTGCCCGCGCCGCCTTCGACACCTGGTCTCAAACCCCGGTCGAAGAACGCCAGAAGTACCTGGTGCGCCTGAACGAAGCACTGCAGGCTCGCTCGGCCGAGATCGCCGAGACCATTGCCGGTGAGGTCGGCATGCCGATCACTTGGTCGACCATGATTCAGGCCGGGCTTCCCGCCGGGAACATGCAGACCTTCGCCACGCTGCTCGACTCGTTCGAGTTCGAAGAAGAGATCGGCAACAGCCTCGTGGTGAAGGAGCCAGTGGGCGTGGTCGGCGCGATCACGCCCTGGAACTACCCGTTGCACCAGATCATCTGCAAGGTTGGTGGAGCGCTCGCCGCCGGTTGCACGATCGTGTTGAAGCCCAGCGAAGTTGCACCACTCAACGCGTTCCTGCTCGCGGAGATCATCCACGAAGTCGGCCTGCCGAGCGGTGTGTTCAACCTGGTCAGCGGCAACGGCACCGAGGTCGGAGCAGCCATCTCGGCGCACCCCGGTATCGACATGGTGAGCTTCACCGGTTCCACCCGCGCCGGTAAGGCCGTTGCGGCATCGGCTGCTGACACCATCAAGCGTGTTGCCCTTGAACTCGGCGGCAAGTCCGCCAACATCATCCTCGACGACGCAGACTTCGCCGCAGTCATTCCCAAGGGTGTGTTCGCATGCTTCTTGAACTCGGGCCAGACCTGCACTGCTCACACGCGCATGCTCGTGCCGAACAGTCGCTACGACGAGGCGGTCGAGATCGCCGCTGCTGCGGTCGCCGGCACCCAGGTTGGCGACCCGACCGAAGAGGGCATGCACCTCGGACCGCTCATCAGCCAGGCCCAGTGGGATCGCGTGCAGGCCTACATCCAGACCGGCATCGACGAAGGTGCCGTCGTGGCTGCGGGAGGGCTCGGTAAGCCAGAGGGCAAGGAGACCGGCTACTTCGTGAAGCCGACGCTGCTCGCGAACGTCACCAATGACATGACCGTGGCCCAAGAGGAGATCTTCGGCCCGGTGCTGTCGATCATCGGCTACGACGATGATGACGACGCGGTGCGCATTGCCAACGACAGCCTGTACGGCCTGTCGGGTGGCGTGTGGTCCGGTGACCAGGACCGAGCCATGTCGGTCGCTCGCCGGATGCGTACCGGTGCGGTCGATGTGAACGGTGGCAGCTTCAACATCGCGGCGCCGTTCGGTGGTTACAAGCAGTCGGGTTACGGCCGCGAGAATGGCCCGTACGGCATCGAGGAGTTCCTGCAGACGAAGTCGATGCAGCGTTGATCGACCCCTCGGGGAGCGGCGGCCGGGTCGAAGGTGTCTCGTACATCGGCGACCCGGCCGATCCGCGTCTGGACGACTACCGAGAGCTGAACGCCATTGCCATCCGGGCTGAGATGGAAGGCCACGAGTTCTTCATGGGTGAGGGGTACGTGCCGATCGACCGGATGCTCGACTCCGGTCACCGCATGCGCTCGGTGCTCTTGCACCCGAAGCGGTTGAAGCGTTTCATCCCCACGATGTCTCGCCCAGAGATGCACGGTGTGCCCGTGTATGTGGCCGAGCAGGACGTGATTGCCGAGGTCGTTGGATTCAACATGTACCGGAGCTGTTTGGCGTCGGGGTTTCGTGCGCCGATGCCGACGGTTGCCGATGTGGCCAGCTCGGCTCGTCGCATCGTCGTACTCGAAGCATTGAACGATGACCAGAACGTCGGCGCGATCGCACGTGCGGCGCGTGCCTTCGGGATCGACGCGATGGTGATCAGCCCCACCTGCAACGACCCGTACCAGCGACGCACGGTGCGGGTGAGCATGGGAGAGATCCTGCACCTGCCGGTCGCCCGAGCGTCAGCAGATGGCTGGCCCAGCGCGCTCGACACGTTGAGCGAGCACGGCTTTCACACGTGGGCGATGACGCCCGACCCCGAAGCGGTCGACCTCTGGGACGTCGAGGTTCCCGAACGGGTCGCCATCGTGTTGGGCGCCGAAGGTCATGGGCTCGAGGCGGCGACCCTGCACGCAGCGACGCACCGAGTGCGGATCCCCATTTCGTCGAATGTCGATTCGCTGAACGTCGGCCATGCAGCAGCCGTGACCTTCGCTGCCGTCGGCCGGCCGCAACGCGCCCGCTGATCCGCAACAGGGTGCTCAGGCCTCGTCGACGGCGGGAGTTCCAGAGGCGACCCGGAAGGTCTTCCACGTGGTCACGTCTGAGTCGGCATCGCGAACGTCGCTGACAGCGCGGTACTCGGCGACCCAAGCTCCGGCGGTGACGGTGTGGCGGGTGTAGCCGCGTGACACCAGGTTGGCGTCGACGATCGACGGGATGCTGAGGACCACGTCGGCGAGCGCCGGGTCGACGTTGGCGACCGAAGAAATGGCGGTGGTGACGAACTCGATGCCCACCGGCGTGCCGATCGGGCCGATCTCGCCGACGCCAGCGAGATGGATGTCGCCGGTGAGGGTGATGAAGTTGTCGGGAACTGTGGCGAGCAGCCGCTCGCGGGCGGCGTGGTATCCGTCCCACTGGTCATAGTTCAAGATTCCTCCGCCGGGAAGGCGGGTGTCGCTGAGAATCGTCTGTTGGGCCAGGCAGTTCCACGTTGTCGTTGACGACATGAATCGATCGGCGAGCCACGCTTCTTGATCACTGCCGAGCATGGTTCGATCCGGATCGTCCCAACCGTCGACGGGAGGCCCCGGGTCGAGGATGACCTCGCTGAGCTGATCATCTCTGAACTGGCGGCCATCGACTGCGGACAGGGTCAACAATTCGCCGACGTCGAGTCCACGGTTGATCTCGAACGGGTCGGTGTCGTTGGGCCGGGGCAGGCGAGTCGGCGTGTTCTCCCACCAAGCTTGGAACGCAGCGGCGCGGCGCGCATCGAACACCACAGGATCCTGATCCGGCTCGTCGTCTGGTTGCGATGAGGACCCGGCGTAGTTGTTCTCGACCTCGTGATCGTCCCAGATCACAAGCCAGGGTGCGGCGGCACGAGCTGCTTGCAGATGTGGGTCGGACAGGTAGGTCGCGTACCGCGCGCGGTAGCCATCGACGTCAATCGGTTCTGGGCCTTCGTGATTGCGAACGACCGTCCCCGAACCATCATCGATCGACGGGTCGCCCTCGTAGATGAAGTCACCCAGGAACACGACGAGGTCGGGCTGCCACTCGGCGATGTCACGGTGCGCGGCGTAGTGACCGGTTTCGTAGTGCTGGCAACTCGCCGCAGCCATCCGGTACTCGGTGGTGCTCGGATCGATCGGAGCGGTGCGGCCGAGCGGCGAGACGAAGTCCCCGGCGGTGAAGAAGAAGGTGCCCGGCTCGGTGGTGTCGGCTTCGATGCGGACGGTGTAGCCATCGACGCTGCTGGTGGCGGTGGTGCCTCCGATCTCGTCACCGCTGTCGGTCGTGTAGGTCCACTCCATGGGAATCAGTACCGGTTCCGCACTGGATGGTGGAAGCTCGCCGCCCAGTCGAGTCCACAGGACCACCGACGACGCATCGGGATCGCCCGACGCCACCCCGTACACGAACGGGTTGCTCGCGAATTCGAATGCCGACTCAGACACCGTCGTCGTCGTGGTCGTTGTGGTGGTGGTGGCCTCGACGGTGGTCGTGGTGGTGGGGTCGGTGCCTGGCGGCTCGGTGGGAGGTGGAGTCGTGTCGGCCGTGTCGGTCGGCTCGGGGGAGTCGTCGCTGCCACCACAGGCGGCGAGGGTCACGGTTGCCGAGAGTGCGAGGAATCGTCGTCGAGAGAGCTGCACCGATGCAGTGTCACACAACGGCTCGGCGAGCAGGGTGCTGGCGTGAGTGGGCGGGCTCCGATACCGTCCCGCAGCGTGACAGACACTGCGAATCCTCCCATTGAACGAGTCGGCGTGGTCGGGTGCGGCCAGATGGGAGCAGGTATTGCCGAAGTCTGTGCTCGCGCCGGCATGAACGTGGTGGTCCACGAGATCAATGCGGACTCAGCTGAGCGTGGCCGCTTGCGGTTGCTCGGCTCGTTCGACAAGGCGGTTGCGCGTAACAAGATGACCGAAGAGGAGCGCGATGCGAACATCGGTCGTCTCAGCTTCACCACGGATCTGGCTGACATGGCGGATCGCCGAATGGTGATCGAAGCCGTCATCGAGGACGAGGCGCTCAAGACCGAGGTATTCCGCACGCTCGACGAGGTCGTCACTGCAGACGACGCCATCCTGGCGAGCAACACCAGCTCGATTCCGATCATGAAGCTCGGCATGGCCACGAAACGGCCCGAGAACGTGGTCGGCATCCACTTCTTCAACCCGGTGCCCGTGCTGAAGCTCGTGGAACTCGTCACCAGCCTGATGACGTCGAAGGAGACCATTGCTCGCTCCGAAGCGTTTGCCGATCAGTCGCTGTCGAAGATCGTGATTCGCAGCCAGGACCGTGCGGGCTTCGTGGTGAACGCGCTGCTGATCCCGTACATCCTGTCCGCGATCCGGATGATGGAGTCTGGGTTCGCCACTGCCGAGGACATCGACAACGGCATGGTCGAGGGGTGTAACCACCCGATGGGCCCGTTGGCGCTTGCAGATCTGATCGGTCTGGACACCACGGCTGCAGTGGCCGAGTCCATGTACTCAGAGTTCAAAGAGCCGATGTACGCCTCGCCTGCAATGCTGTCGCGGATGGTCGAAGCTGGCCTGCTCGGACGCAAAGCCGGTCGCGGTTTCTACGACTACAGCCGCTGAATGTAGAGGTTGGGGTCAGACCCAAAGTTCTACAACCGCTGAATGTAGAGGTTGGGGTCAGACCCAAAGTTCTACATTCCTTACTCGGCGGTGATTGCGTGGGCCTGCAGGTCTGCGAGGTCGACGTACTCCAGCGTCGAGACATGCGTTGACTCCAACACCACGTCGCACGCCATCCCAGCGTCGAATGCGTCCTTCCAACGCATCGCGCACACGCACCACTGGTCGCCGGGCTTGAGGCCTGCAAAGCCGTACTGTGGCATCGGGGTCGACAGATCGTTGCCCTGTGCGGCTGAAAACTCGAGAAACGCTGCCGTCACCCGAGAACACACGGTGTGCATGCCGGGGTCGTCACCGCGGTTCTCGCAGCATCCGGTGCGGTAGTACCCGGTCATCGGGTCATATGAGCAGGGCATCAAAGGGGTGCCGAGCACGTTGATCTGGCCGGGGGCTTGCTCCATGCCACCAGTGTGGCGCTCGGAGAATCAGATCCACCAGCCGGCCAGGTCGACGATGAGGTGGCCGCCGGTGGCGTGGAACAGGCAGGTGCGCCCGGTGCTGGTGAGTTCGGCCAGCGCGCCGTTTGCTGTGGCGACGCCGGGGGAGGGGTTGAGTGCCGAGGTGGTGGGCCGTTCGGCACAGTTCCACGACGTGACGAACCCGCCACCCTCGTGACCGGCGGCGGTGAGGTTCAGGCTGGCGGCGACCGGGGTTCGTTCGAGGGCGGCAGCTTCCTCGCTGTTTGCGACATCGAACGAGATCGTGGTCCGTGCGTCGAGGCGCCCCATCGATCGTGTGTCGATCAGCCGGTCGGGTGACGTTGCGGCGACGAAGGTGAGGCCATCGTCGGTGCCGAACTCGCCGGTGACATCGATGGTGACCTCCGTTGTGGCGGTCGTGAAGATGCACAGACGCTGGTCGCGGCCGAGTGCGAAGACGCCGTTGTTGCCGCGAACGTCGCCGGCAGTGAAGTTGAGCGACGACGTTGCATCGGCGCCGCCGGAGCAATCGTCGATGGTGAGAAACCCGTTGGACGCAGGGCGGACCGCGGTGACATTGAGCGACACGGCCCGGATTGATGAGTCGTCGATCTCGGACAGCAGCGGGATGACCGTCCGACTCCCTGCTGCAAGGCGTTCGGGGAGACCGACGCCGATGCGTGTGTCGACAACACGTTTGGACACCAGTCGTTCGAGTTCCAAGCCGCCTTCGGGGCTCACGAAGCCCGTCACGTCCAGCACCAGTTGTGTCGACTGTGAGCTCATGACGCAGATCTCCCCTGTTGGGGAGAGCGGCACGATGACCGAGTTCGCAACGTTGCGTCCCGTCCGGTAGTTGAGCGATGAGGTGCGTTCCTCGCCCTGGGCACATGGCGTGAGGCTGATGAAGCCGTCACCGGTCGGTCCTGCGGCGGTGACGTTGAGCACGACTGCTGTGGTGCCGTCCGGGACCCCCTGGACGCTGAGGCGGACCTCTTGATCAGGCCGCAGTGGGCCGCGCACCGGAGAGGTCGGCTGGCGGGTGTCGAGTAGCCGCTGCGGACTGATGGCGGTGAGACGCTCTCCGAGCGGCGCGGGTGGCTCCGGTGGCGGGACGGTCGTGGTGGGGGTCGTGGTGGTGGTGGTCGTGGTGGTGGTGTTCGTCGGCGTGGTGGTCGTGGGTGTCGTGCCGGGAACTGTCGTGGTCGTCGTGGTTGCTGAACCCGGAGTCGTGGTCGTGGTGGTCGAGCTGCCCGAATCGTTGTCATCGACGTCGATGGTGAGGCGGTAACCGCCGATCGAGGAATAGTCCGAGAAGCCTTCGTCGGTGGTACTCGACGATGCCGGCGCGTTCACCCCAGGAATCCACCCTCTGCTGATGACGTCGACGACGTACGGGCCGGGTGGAGTGCCAGCCGGGAGTGTCACCTCGAGCGTCCACGACGATGGGTCGCTCGGGGTAGCAGATGCAATGGTCTGGCCAGCTTGATTGTGCACCTGCAACTCAGCGAGCAGATTGCCCTCCGGATTCAGCTTGTCCACGGTGATGGTCATCGGCGTGACGCCCACATCCACGATGTGTGTGGCGATTTCTCCTCCGTTGGTGATGACGTGTTCGGTCGAGGAGGTCCCCGGGCCCAGCGCCTGCGTGGCATTCGACCCGGCGGTGGGGCCAATACGGTCGAGGTAGGTGTCGATGATCGCCAGGTCGTCTTCGGTGTTGGTGGCGCCGTTGTATTCGCCGCGGGACCACTGTGTGACGGGGCGGTAGTAGCCGATTCCCATGATCGGGGCCCAGTCGCCGTGGCCGGAGTAGTAGCCGAGGTTGGTGCGGTTGCCCTGGTCGTCGACCCGGTCGACACCGTCGTGGTAGAGCCCGAGGGCGTGGCCGACCTCGTGTGAGGCGGCCTCGGCAACCGACTTCGCGTTGCCGTTCGAGAGGTTGGATGAAAAGACCCAGGCCGGAAGGTCGTAGTTGGCGTCGAACGAGCCCACGTAGGCAACGCCACCGAAACGCCGTGTGTCGTACCAGGTGTACGAGGGTGTGATGACGACTCGAACACCGTGCGGGTCACCAACGACGCTCCAGTTCTTCGAGAGGTCGGCTTCGCCCGGGTCTTGTGTGGTGACATTGACATCCCACGCGGCAAAGTCTTCGGCCACCCGTTCCCAGATTTCGACGATCGCGATGCGGTCCTGTTCTGAGAAGGACTCGTTGTTCTGGTCGCCGTTGGAGAACGCAGCGGCATCGATCGGTGCTCCAGAGTTCCAGTGCGGCGATGTCACGACCTGGCCGTCGAAGTCGAGCAGGATCGTCCGTTCGGCGCCCGGTCGGGAGTTGAGTTGGAACACCTCGGACTGGGTGAGGGCTTGCTGGGACGGCCCGCCGGAGGCTCCTTGATCGCCTGCGATCGGCGTCGGCGGTCCGAACGGGACCGGCTCGCTGATCCGGATGAGACCGCCGACGACGTCGACACTCGGGTCTTCGAGAAGCGCATCGAGTTCATCTGGAGTGAGCTCGGTTACGGAATCAGCAACCGGTTGCGCCGACGCATCGGCGTTGCCAGCCCCACCACCGTCGATGGCCATCGGGATGGCCACGGCGATGAGCACGGCCGTCATGAAGCTCAGGCGCGACGGGGTGACGGCGCTGCTGATCCGAGCGCCCAACACAGATTGTGTCGTGAATCGTGCCTCCATGTTGGGAGGTTCGGTAGTGGTGGTGGGCCCCTTGAGAGCCCAGACGTGTTGCGAACGAGAACTTGACGAGACCGAGCAACTCGATCGGTAGCGTGCATACGGCCATGACTTCCTCCGGTCCTCGTTTCCGCTTCGCACCGTCACCGACTGGCTCGTTCCACGTGGGCGGTGCCCGAACGGCACTGCACAATTGGGCGCTCGCTCGTCGTTTGGGTGGCACCTTCGTGCTGCGTATCGAGGACACCGACGAGGCGCGCAACCGCCCGGAGTGGACCCAAGGCATCATCGATGCGCTGGCGTGGATTGGTATCTCCGCTGACGACGAGCACTTCGAAGGTCCGCACTTCCAGAGCGCGAACGCAGCGGCCCACATCACCGCTGCTCAACAGCTCTTCGAGTCCGGGGCGGCGTACTACTGCGACCTCACGGGCCAAGAGGTGCAGGATCGAGCCAAAGAGCTCGGAATCACCGGGTACGACGGCTACTCCCGTGATCGAGGTCTCGATTCCGCCCCGGGCAGAGTGCTGCGCTTCCGAGTTCCCGAAGGGACCACGGTGGTGCGCGATGCCGTGCGAGGCGACGTCACTTTTGACAACTCCACGATCGAAGATTTCGTGTTACTGCGTGGCAACGGGTCGCCGATGTTCCTGCTCGCCAACGTGGTGGACGACAAGGAGATGGCGATCACCGATGTGGTGCGCGCCGAAGAGCATCTTCCGAACACACCCAAACAGCAGATGCTGTGGGAGGCACTCGGCGCTGAACCGCCGCGATGGGCACACGTCCCGGTCCTGGTGAACGAACAGCGCAAGAAGCTCTCGAAGCGCCGAGACAAGGTGGCCCTGGAGTCGTATCGAGACGAGGGCATCTTGGCCGACGCGATGGTCAACTACCTGATGACGCTGGGTTGGACCCCGCCCGGTGCCGAGGAAGCCGGAAGCGAGATCTTCGGATGGGAGCAGCTCGAAGCGGCGTTCCGCCTCGATGCCGTCACGCTGTCGCCGGCATTCTTCGACGTCAAGAAGCTCGTGGCGTTCAACAAGCAGTACATCAAGTCGTTGCCGCTGGAGGAGTTCCTCGCAGTCGTCGACGCCGAGCTACCCGACGATTGGGATCGACGTCGATTCGCAGCGATTGCACCGCACATCATGGAGCGTCTGGAGCGTCTCGCTGATGCCCCCGGGGCGGTGGACTTCTTGTTCCTCGCGCCCGGCGAGAACCCACCGATCGACGAAGCAGCGTGGGACAAGGCCACCAAGGCAACGTACGCAGCACCGCTCCTGGCGCAACTGGCTGACGCCTACGCTGCGTTCGAGACGGCGGACTGGACGACCGAGACACTCAAGGCCACACTCGAAGCGCTCATGCTGTCCCACGAGATCAAACTCGGAAAGGCGCAGGCGCTCCCTCGGGTTGCCGTCACCGGACGGTCGGTCGGGCCGCCGCTGTTCGAAGCTATGGAAGTGCTCGGCCAGGCCGAGACGGTCCGGCGTTTCCGTCATGCGTTGACGCTGCTCAGCAGCGCTGGTGCGCCAAACTGAGCAGATGACCAACGGCCGGCGATCTGAGTTCGAGCCGTCGTTCGGTACGCGCCAGCCCAGCCGACCGCTCGTTGCGCCGCGCCGCACCGATGCTTCCGGTGGTGACTCGACCGCTCCCGACAGTGAGCTGCCGTTGCTTCCGGCGGCCCGCGAGGTCGATGACGACCTGATTGCTCGTCAGCCCGACGAGACCCCGCTGTCGGCGGCGGTTCCTCTCGGCCGCGTCGGCAGCCCCTGGTACCGCATCCGACGTCGGCTCGCACTGGCGGTGTTGGTTGTCGGCGCCATGGGCGTGCTGTACTTCGGTGCCTCGCTGTTCCAGGTGTGGGACACGGGCCGGACTGACGACTCCGCTCCCGTCGACGCCATCGTCGTGATGGGCGCTGCGCAATACGACGGTCGACCCTCACCGCAGCTCGCGGCTCGACTCGACCACGTGTTGAACGTGTGGGATACGGGGGTGGCGCCGCTGGTCGTGGTGACCGGTGGGAACATCCCGGGCGACCGATTCACCGAAGCCGAGGCGTCGGCTGAGTACTTGGAGGAGCGTGGGGTCCCCGCCGAGGCAATCGTGATGGAGAACGCAGGCTCGAACTCGTATGAGTCGTTGCAGTCGGTGGCGGAGATTCTGGATGCGCGTGGGCTCGATGAGGTGCTGATCGTGACCGATCCGTATCACGCATTGAGAAGCCGCCTGATCGCCGCCGAGGTGGGCCTCGCCGCCGGTGTGTCCTCCACCGACACGTCGGTCGTCACCGGTGTCGAGTCATTCACTCGACACGTGCGAGAGGCTGGCGGGGTTGCGGTCGGCCGGATCATCGGATTCGAGCGATTGACCGACATCATCGGCTGAGTCGCTACGTGACCCGAAAACGCCGTCACCCGAAAACGACGTCACCCGAAAACTACGTGAGCCGAAAACGATGATGACCGGCCCGAAGGCCGGTCATCAACGTGGTTGGGGTGAAGGGAATCGAACCCCTAATAACAGAACCAGAAACTGTCGTGTTGCCAATTACACCACACCCCAGAGAACGTGTGCGGCTCACAGGCTATCGCGCTCCGATGCCATCGACTCGGTAGATGTGCGATGCGCGACGAACGCTGTGGGAACGACAGTGGTGCCCGCTATCGTTTCTCACCGCACCGGCCCCGGTCGGTGCGCCATCACAGGTCCCGTTCGTCTAGAGGCCTAGGACTCCACCCTCTCAAGGTGGCAGCACGGGTTCGAATCCCGTACGGGATGCCAACGCAGTACCAGGTCAGAGCCACTCTTTCGATTTTGGGAGGGTGGCTCTGCTGGTTTTCCAGAGTCCAACAACTTGACAAACTGATGCCGGCTGGGGCGCCACATTCTCCGCTCATGAGCTGCACTCGTGAACCGATACAGCCAGTGTGCACTGTTCGACCAACACCAACGCAGTCGATGATGCTCGCGCCCAGGCGGTGCTCGACTCGTTGGCGCTCAACATCGTCTGGATGGACGTCGAGCATCGGGTAGCCGGCATGAATCACGGGTTCGGATCGATCATCGATGAGGATTGGACGCGCACCGATGTGCTCGGCGAGCGGCTCTCCGACTGCTGTCCAGAAGATGAAGCCGCGTCGTGGCACGACTCCGAAGCACTGCTTGCCCAAGCAATCGAGTCCGGTGAGGCGAACTCGGGCATCGTCAGTTTCATCGCAGACGACGAGTTGCGAGAGTTTCGGGTGACCTGTTCACCGCTGCGCCAGGACCGCGAAGCCGGCGAGGTGGTCGGTGGTGTGTTGATCTCGCTCGACATCACGGACGGCCGCCGGGAGAGTAGATCCATGGCGAGTACGTCGCGGCTTGCATCCATTGGTCAACTCGCTGCCGGCGTGGCGCACGAGATCAATACGCCAATTCAGTTCGTGGCCAACAACAACGACTTCTTGAAGACCTCGACCGATGAGCTCCTCGACGCTGTACGCGAGCTTGCTGCGTTGGCAAGCACTGTGAATGGAGAGCGAGTCGACGAGATTCTCACCGACATCGACATCGACTTCCTCGTCGACGAGCTTCCGCAGGCGCTCGAGCAGTCCAGGAGTGGTCTCGAACGCGTGCAGGACATCGTTCGTGCGATGAAGACGTTCTCGCACCCGGGAACCGATGCGACGTACGTGGACTTGGCAGAGGCGCTCCGGTCGACAATCGATGTCTCCGCTGGCGAATGGAAGCATGTTGCTGACGTCAGCCTCGATGTCGACGCGGACCTTCCGGTCATCTGGGCACGGGAGGGCGAACTCAAGCAGGTCTTCTTGAACCTGGTGGTGAACGCAGCGCAGGCGATCGGAGAACGGAACGGCGTGGGGCATGGGTCGATCGTCGTGTCGGCAAACCGCGCTGGAACGGACGCCGTGTGCGTCAAGGTGACCGACGACGGAGCGGGCATGCCCGACGAGGTGCGCGAGCGGGTCTTCGAGCAGTTCTTCACGACCAAGCCGGTCGGGAAGGGAACGGGGCAGGGGCTGTCGATCGTGCATGACGTCGTGGCTGCACACGGTGGCTCGATCAGCATCGAGTCAACCGTGGGAGTCGGCACGTCATTCATCGTCACGCTGCCGATTGCCGCAAGCGGTTCGGAGTCGCCCGTCGATCCGAAGCAGGCGTCATATGTCTGAGGCATCCGAGGCCGAGATGCTCAGCATCTTGTTCGTCGACGACGATCGCAGTGTGCTCGATGGACTGCGGCGCGCACTGCGAACCGAGCGTGATGCCTGGCGGATGGAGTTCTGCGAAAGCGGTGAGGCTGCGCTTGCAGCCATGTCGAACCAGTCGTTCGATGTGGTGGTCAGTGACATGCGAATGCCTGGCATGGATGGCGCGGAGTTTCTGGCCGAGGTTCGCAGGCTGAGTCCTTCGTCGGCTCGCATCGTGTTGTCCGGCTATGCCGAGTTCGCGAGCCTCGTCCGGTCTTCGCAAGTCGCTCACCAGTTCCTCGACAAGCCGTGCGACACCGAGGTGATCAAGGCGTCGGTCGAGCGAATCGCGCGGTGCCGGGCTGCCGTCGCCCCCTCGGCGATCCGGGACCTGCTGGGAGCGTTGGAGGTGCTCCCGACTCCCGGCAAGACCTACGAGGAACTCGCCACAGCGATGCAGGGTGACTATGACATCGCAACACTCGGTGCGATTGTTTCCGGCGACATTGCGCTGACTGCGGAGATTCTTCGACTCGTCAACACACCGTTTTTCGGCCTGGTTCGTTCGCTGGTCTCCGTTGACGAAGCAGTCGGGTTCCTCGGCTCGGACGTGCTGACCGCAATCGTTGCGTCGCGGTCGGTCTTTGTCGACGTGGCCGACGGTCCTGTCGATGTGGCTGGTGTGAACAAGCACTCTCGGTCGACGGCGAATCTGGCAGCAAAATTTGCCGAATGCAGTGGTGCAGCGAAGTCCGCTCGAGCCGAAGCGTTCGCTGCCGGACTGCTCCACGATGTCGGAGTGCTCGCCCTCGCCGGAGCGACCCACCTGCACGGCCCTCGCTTCTTGCAGACGTTGGACTTTGACGATGTGCTGACCGAGCGGCTCGAGTTCGGCGTGGACCGATTCTCGATCGGACAGCACCTGCTCATGCTCTGGGGATTTTCGGATGTGGTGGTGGACGCAGTGATCGAAATGGCGCATCCATTGGAGCTGGCACCGCGCGACGGTGTTGGCTGGATCGTTCGAGTTGCGCACGAGGCACTGACCTCAGGAGCGGTGTCGAACGAGGAAGCAATGGCGTCGACCGTCAGCGAGCTCGCTGCGACGCTGGAACAGGTCGAAGCAGAACTGCTGGACAACAGGACACCGTCGGGTGCCGTGAGGAGTAACGCATGACGAATCGGATTCTCTTCGTTGATGATGAACCTTTGGTGCTGAGTGGCATCCGGCGGGTACTGCGTCGGCACTACACCTTCGACATGGCCGAGAGCGGCGCTGCGGGGCTCGAACTGCTCCGGCAGCACGAGTACGCAGCCGTGGTGTCAGACATGCGGATGCCGCACATGAGTGGCGAGGAGTTTCTTGCTCAGACGCATCAAGTTCAACCCGCTGCGGTGCAGGTGATCTTGAGTGGTCAGGCGAGTCTCGAGGCGACGATCGAAGCCGTGAATCGTGGTCAGATCTTTCGCTTCCTGATGAAGCCAGCATCTCCCGAGGCAATGCGGTTGACCATTGATCAGGCGCTTCGCCAATACGACCTGATTCACAGCGAACGCCATCTGCTCGAACAGACGCTCGCCGGGGCGATTGGAGCATTGACCGACGTCCTCGAGATGATCGTTCCTTCGATCAGCCAACGCACCACACTGGTTGTGGCAGCGGTTGAGCGGATGACTTCTCACGTGGACATCGCGCCGGCGTGGCCATTGAAGCTCGCCGCAATGTTGAGTGGCGTCGGGTACGCGAGTGTGCCGTCGGACATCCTGGAGCGTGCGGCTCGCGGGAAGGAGCTGAACGACGAGGAACGGATCATGATCGCGCGACACACCGAGGTGGTGTCGCAGCTCTTGGGTCGGATCCCGCGACTCGAGGGCGTGACCTCGATTATCCGTGCGCAGGCGGGCGCTGAGCGGACGCCACCGCTCCTCGCTCGACACGTGGCAGCGCTCGACATTGCGGTCAAGATCGCGCACGGAATGCTGCGTGGCGCGAGTTGCGACGACGTCGTTGCCGAACTGCTGTGGAAGGGTTCGAGCGACAATGAACTGCTGGCCACCTTCGAGTCGAGGCCGATCGACGATCCAACGGCGACGCAGGAGGCGGGGCTTGATGATCTTCATGTGGGAATGACGCTGCGCTCAGATGTGGAGACCAAGGGCGGCGTCGTGTTGGCGAGGCCCGGAACGGTCATCTCCGCTGCGATGCTCATCAGATTCCGCAACTTCGGTCTGTCCGCAGGCATTCGAGAGCCGTTTCTCGTCTCCGAGCCGCCTCCCGAACCGGAACCGCTGTTCGCGGATCTGGTCAGCTGACTGGGCGAGACGCCAGGTCATTGCCCGTACGTTGCGACCGAGTGATGGCGATCAGGCCGTGATGCAACGGTCACGGCCGAGCCGCTTTGCCGAGTACAGCGCAGCATCGGCCTGCTCGATCACCGATCGGACGTCGTCGAGTCGACCGTCGGCGACCCCCACGCTGACGCTCACCTGGAGTCCGCTCGAGATCGCACTCCAATCGTGCTCGGCCAGCCGCGAGCGCACGGCGGTAGCAAAGGCGTCGGCAACGTCGGCGCCGCACTGAGCGAACACTGCAATGAACTCGTCTCCGCCATGACGGGCCACAACGGTGGCTGACGTTCCGGTGGAATGCAGAACCGCTCCAAGTCGCTGGAGCACCGCATCGCCTGCGGCGTGTCCGTGTTCGTCGTTGACGGTTTTGAACTCGTCGACGTCGAACACGGCAATCGCAACGGCGCCGTGCTGCAGCGTCAACTCGTTCATCCGCTTCTCGAGCAGGTGCCGCGACCCAACGCGAGTGAGCGCATCGACGTCGATCTGTTCTGCAAGGCGCGCTGCCTTTCGTTCGAGTGAGGTGCGTTGCTTTTCCAGTTCGGCACGTCGTGAGATCTGTGCTGCGAGGCGGCCGACGTGGTTGATGTGCCATGTGTGAACCGAGTCACCGAGCGCTGTCGAGTCGGACAGGGCGCCGCTGAGGTTGCCGCGGTGTTCGCGAACCTTGCTCCGCAGCCGCAGCGATCGAACAACCCGGTGGTCGTCACCGACCGAGGCAAGAACTGGGAGTGCTGCATCGAGCAGGCGCTCAGCGTTTTCATTGTGGCCGTTGCCGTGAGCGATCTCGGAGAGCACCAGGCGGTACCACGCCTGCAAACGTGGCGCTGCGCCGGACAATGCCGCGGCATCGAGCTGTAGGTCCGAACTGGGAGTGGTGCCCTCCAGGAGTGCGAGCTCGACGGCCATCCCCGGACCAAGCATCCGACGTGCGAGCTCATTGGGGCTGTTGATGAGCTGGGTTACGGCCCGCTGAGCTTGTGCTAGCGACACCTCGACACCCGCATGACGAGCTTCGACGGCCACGTAGCAGTGTGTGTACGGCACGGCGAACGTCGTGACACAGCCGTCGTCGCCGAAGATCTCAGATGCGAGGAGCGAGTAGGTCATCGCTTGTTCAAATGCGGAGAACTGAGCGAACAGCACCGCAAGGGTGTTCGCTGCACGCCCGACCAGAGAGCTGCGCTCAGCAAGATCGATGAGGACCATTGCCTCCACCGCGTAGTCGACCGCCGTTTCCACATCGCCCATCCGGTGGCGCAGCGCCCCAGCAGCTGCGGCTGCCATGGCTGCTTCGCCGACCCGCCCGTTCGCTGCCAACAGTTCGAACGCCAACGCACTGTCGGCGGAGGCAAGCGTGACGTCGGCGTCGCCTTGGCGAGCAATGGCTCGGGCCAAGAGCAGCGAGCCGCGAGCGCCGTCATCGGTTTCCGCAGCGATTGCTTCATCGATCGGCGAAGGTCCATCCGTGTGGGGTGCGGCGGATGCTGCTTCTTGAGCGCGACTGATGAGGGCCTCCCACTCCCCTTGATCTTCGCGCATTGGTCGCCGCTCCCATCGTTGCGGTGGAGTCACCGCTTTCGCCAATATCGGCAGGATCGCGTGTCGACTTGACCATCGAGATGGTTGGAAGCGAGGTCCGATCCTCAGGTGGTGGCGGCTGTTGTGCCGAGGCGTTGCCAGACGTCGACATCACAGAAGTCCTCGACCATCCCGTATGGGTAGGGCGGCAACGCGATTGCGGAAACGACGGTGAGTCGTTCGAGCTCGGCATCGTCGAGAACGAGATCGTGTCCCGCCAGGTTGTCCTCCAGTTGTGCGAGCGTGCGCGCTCCGAGGATGACCGATGCCACGCCTGGGCGAGCGAGCAACCATGCCAACGCAACGTGGTTGAGCGGGCGACCGTGTGCCTTCGCCACCTCGGTCATCACATCGAGGATCCGCCAGGTGCGTTCCGTGTTGCGCACGTCGTATGCCTCGACGCCTCGCGTTGGATCATCGCCCAACCGGGTGTCTCCGGTGGGGGTGCGGTCCCGGTCGTACTTTCCGGTGAGCCAACCTCCACCGAGTGGGGACCACGGTGTGATCGAGACGCCGGCGGCGAGGCTGCACGGCATCACTTCGAGTTCGATGCCGCGGTCGAGTAGGTTGTACTGCGGTTGGATCGCAACGGGCATGACGTGCCCTGAGAGGGTCGCAGTCGTGAGGATCTGCTGGAGTTGCCAGCCGGTCACGTTCGACCAGCCGATGCTGTGGATCTTGCCGGCTCGCACGAGCGAGCTGAGCGTGTCCAGCGTCTCGTCGACCGGGGTGTGCTCGTCCCAACCGTGGACGAAGTACAGGTCGATTGCATCGATGCCGAGGCGCCCGAGGCTCGCATCGACCGAGCGTTGGATGCTGCGACGCGAGGCTCCATGAGACCCTTTGGGCGGGTCGAAGCGCCCCTTCGTTGCGAGCACCAGGTCCTCCAACCCACCCCGAGCGGCGGCCCATCGGCCGATGATGCGTTCGGATTCGCCTGCCCCGTAGACATCAGCGGTGTCGATGAAGGTTCCCCCCGCCTGCACGAATGCATCGAGTTGCTGATGTGCGTCGGACTCGGGCGTCTCGACGCCGAAGGTCATCGTGCCCAACGCGAACCGCGAGACGATGGGACCGCCTCGACCCAGTTCGTTGGTCGCAAGCGCCGATGAGTTGATGTCGGAGGTGGGGTGGGATGTAGGAGCCATGTCGGCAATCCAACAACCTGGAGCGCACTTCAGGTCAAGTCGGAATTTCCGAGACAGCGGTGACAGGCGACACCGAGGCGGTGACGTCGACGATCATGTCGGTGGTCTCCGACACGTAGATGCACACACTGCCATCGGGTCCGATCTGCGAGATCGCCAAGTTCGACGTCACTTCGCCCGCACGAAAGTTGAGCGTCGACGAGGTCGGCGATGCCGTCCCACACGATGGCAACACGCTGATGAAACCACGTGCTGCAGGTCGCACGCTGGCGATGTTCAACACCACCGACGTGATGTCGTCGGGGATGTCACCGCGCCCGGCCACCTTCACCGCGGTGAAGGTTCCACCGAGGAGGGCATTCGTGCCCTGCTGTGCGCCATCGACGGTGGTGAAGTCGGCGCGAACGCGGGTCTCCAGTAGGCGGGTTGGCGAGATCGAGGCGGGGCTGGCGCCGTTCGGGATGTACGCGGTGACGTCCGCGATGAGGTCGATGTCCCCGGACGTGTAGATGCATGTGGTCCCGGTCGCGCTCAGCTTTGCCGTCACCAGGCTCGACTTGGTCGTGCCCGGGGTCGCATTGAGGTTGGACGAGTTCGGTCGTTCCTCGTCGCACGGGTACGCCACGATGAAGCCCGGAAGTGCTGGGTTGATGCCGGCGATGTTGAGGATTACACCGTCGGCATCAAGCGGAACGCCCGCCCGCCCGGCCACTTGCAGTTCCACCGGTGACCCGCCGGTGACCGGTCCGGTGCCCTCGAATTCGCCGTCGATGGTGGTGAATTCGTTGCCGACACGAGTCTCGAGAATGCGCGCCGGGCCCGTGGGCTGAGGTGACCCGCCAACCGGAACCACCGCGGTGAGGTCGACGATGACATCGATCTCGTGGCTGGGATAGATGCACACCTGACCATCGACGTTCAGCTCCGAAAGTGCTGCGGTGGCCACCACGCCGTCTGGGCGGAAGTTCACACTCGATGCAAGCGGTCGAGGTTCAGCGCAATCCCATACGGTCAGGAATCCACGCTCGACGGGGTCGATTGCGCCGATGTTCAGGATCACGGCGTCAGCCGCAACCGGCACGTCACCGCGACCTGCGATGTCGAGCGTCGTCACCACTTTGGCGGGTAGCGGGCCGTCACCCTCGAACCGACCGTCGGTCGTGGTGAACTCGTCGCCGATGCGGCTATCGAGAAGGCGGATCGGGTCGAGCGACTCGATGGGGTTCACCTCGTTCACTCGATCGGTTCCCGGAGGATCGATTGGTGACTCGGCCTCGAGGTACCGAGTGAGGGCATCGATGTCCTGTGGGCCCGGTGTGCGATCCGCGGGGTCCACTTTGGTAAACGTGTCGAAGTTGTCGCCGCCGTCGGCGAGGAAATTGTTCACTGCGACCCGATACGTCGCGTTGGGGTCGATGTCGGTGCCGTCGAGTTGCAGCTTGGTGACTTCGATTGCGATGCAGTCGCCCGACTCGTTGTCAGCGAACTCGGTTGCGAGGTCATAGGTGAGCCCGTTCGACACCCCGAGGTGCTGGAACGCTCGGCTGCTGCCCGCTGGCTGACACTGCTCCTCGAGTACGGATTGCAGCTGAGCGCCGGTCATTGCCAGGACGAACATGGTGTTGTTGAACGGCTGGAATGTCAGGGCTTCGGCGAAGGTGACGATGCCATCTTCTGTCTCGTCGCCGCTCTTGTCGAACAGCAGGTCCGAGCGGAGTCCGCCTGCATTCATCAACGCCACGTCGACGTCGATGTCGGCAGCGCGAACCGCAAACAGTTGTGCGTCGGCGACCAGGTTGCCGGCGTTTGACTCGATACCGCGATCGTCGGTCGGGCCGCCGCCGCGCAGGATGTCACCGGTGATGGTGCCGAGTTGTTCGGCGCCGATCTCTGTTGCCAGCGGCGTGTACTTCGCAATGATCTCGGTGATGGCCGGATCTGGATCCAGGATCGGAAAGTCCTCGAACTCCTCGGAGACCACCGGATGGTTCTCCATCGAGAAGGTGGTCCGGTCGACTTCGCCGGTCGCATCGAGGTCGAGGCGCACTTCGGTGACAACACGTCCAAAGGAGAACGCGCTCACGACAGGTCGCGGGTTGTCGTCCGGGTCGTCGATGGCGCAGGTGTAGGGCTGGTGGGTGTGGCCGGTGACGATTGCGTCGATCTCTTCGTCCATGCCGTCAGCAATGGCCACGATCGGGCCGGAGATGCCCTCGCATCCATTGATCGCGAACGGGGTCGGCAGCCCGCCCTCATGCAGCATCAGCACCATGGCGTTCACGGTCGGGTCGTCCGCTTTGATCGCCGCGACCGTTGCCGCTCCTGCTTCGACCTCGTCCTGGAAGGTGAACCCTTCGATCCCGGATGCGGCAACGAGTTCGTCGGTGCCTTCGAGGGTCATGCCGATGAACGCCACCTTGTGGCCTTGGGCGGTGAAGGAGATGTCGTAGGGCAAGATGATGTCCGCAAAGTCGTCGGTGCCATCTGGTGCATCCTCGATCACGTTCGCTGCGAGCCATCGGAAGTCGGCGCCGCGGAATGGGTCTGCCTCGTCCACGTCCGGGGTCGCCGGATCGTCTTCGAAGTAGCAGCCGTCCTCGGGGTGGCAGCCACCGCGCTGCATACGGAGGAGTTCCTCGACGCCTTCATCGAATTCGTGGTTGCCCACACCCGAGAAGTCGAGCCCCATTGCATTGAGCGACTCGACGGAGGGTTCGTCATGGAACAGCCCCGAGAAGAAGGGGGAGCCTCCGATCAGGTCGCCAGCAGCGACCGTGAACGACCCTGAGGCGGGGATGCCGTCGCCGGCTGCTTCGGCGCGCAGTGCAGTGAGCTTGCTCGACAGGTACTCGCCGCCACCGGCCGCAGGACCACCGAATTCGTTGTTGATCGAACCGGCGTCATCGCTCTTCACATGGCCGTGGTAGTCGTTGAACGACAGAATCTGGATCGTCTCGGGGCCGGGCACGCCGGCCGACACACTCGGCGGAGCGGTTCCCGTGGCAACAACCGTTGCGCCGACCGCAACGGCGGTCAGGAGCGGCCCAACGATCGTGCGACGAGGCCGACGTAGCGAACCGGAGCGGGAAAGATTGGTCATCGGGTCCTCCAAGGATGCGATCTCGTGGCGCCCGCCAACCGCGAGCTTGACACACCTGGTGGGTCGACCGGAGTCGCCCTCGACAGCGAGTTGCGTCGGTGACCTTTCTAAGGTCGCTCGATGAGCTTCGATCACGAGACGACCACCGACGACGTATTGGACGGCATGGACCTGTCCGGCATGCGGTTCGTTATCACCGGCACGTCGGCGGGTTTGGGTGAGGAGGCAACCAGATCGCTCGCCGCACACGGGGCCTCGGTCGTGATGCTGGCACGCGACGCCACTGCCAATGTCGAGGCTGCAGCCCGAGTGCGCGAGTCGGTTCCCGATGCTCAGATCAGCACCGACGTGGTGGACTTGGCCGATCTCGACAGCGTCCGATCGTGTGGGCGTCGAATCATCGAGAGCGGTGCAGCGGTCGATGTGCTGATCAACAATGCGGGCGTCATGGCCTGCCCGTTCGGTCGGACCGCAAACGGATTCGAGATGCAGTTCGGCACGAACCACCTCGGTCACTTCGAGTTGACTCGAACGATGATGCCTGCACTGCTGGCGGCGGAACAGCCTCGGGTGGTGTGTCTCACTTCATCTGCGCACGACATCAGCGATGTGGATCTCGACGACCCCAACTTCGAGCACGCGCCCTATGACGCATGGACCTCGTACGGGCAATCGAAGTCGGCCAATGCGCTCCACGCTGTCGGGCTCGCACAACGACACGTCGCAACCGAACTGCTTGCCTTCTCCGTGCACCCGGGTGCGATCCGTACGTCACTGGGTCGGCACTTGGATGACGAGTTGATGAATCAGGCAATCGAGCGCGGAAAGCAGCGTGCGGCAGCTCATCCGGAGGCCACCACGGGCCGTCGCTTCAAGACCGTTGCGCAGGGTGCTGCGACGGAAGTGTGGGCAGCAACCGCATCGGAACTTGATGGTCACCATGGGGCCTACCTCGCCGACTGTGGCCCAGGGGTGCAAGGCGCCAACCCGGGTGAGAACGGATTCCGGTCGTACATCACCGATGTCGACTCGGCGAACCGGCTGTGGGAGTTGAGCGAGCGGCTGGTGGACGCCGTCGATTGACGGTGAGCGGCCCCAGTCCCGGCTGATCGACCCAAGTCAGTACTATCGGGTACATGCAGATCACCGCCGCCTCCGCACACGTGGGGGCATTCGTGTCCGATGTAGATCTTCGTGAACTCGATGCTGCCGCCATCGAGCAGATCGACGCCGCCTGGGCGGAGCACGGTGCGCTGTTCTTCCGAGATCAGCAGCTCAGCGAAGCTGACCACATTTCCCTGGCTGAGTCGTTTGCGGACATCGACATCAACCAGTTCTTCACACCGGTCGCAACACATCCTCAGATCGCCGAGGTCCGCAAGGAGCCGGACCAGGAGGTGAACGTCGGCGGTGGCTGGCATACGGATCACAGCTACGACGATGTCCCAGCACGCGGTTCGATCCTGGTTGCCCGAGACCTGCCGTCATCTGGAGGAGACACACGGTTCCTCTGCGTTGGCGCAGCGTTCGACTCGCTCTCACCGGGGCTGCAGCGCACGCTCGAAGGTCTTCGCGCGCATCACACGAACGAGCACGTCTTCGGCAAGAAGGCAGCTGACGCCTACGACGATGACGATGACCGATTCCAGAACCCCGAGGGGGTCGGCGGCACCACACATCCGGTCGTGGTTCGGCATCCGACCACCGGTCGCAAGCTGCTGTACGTGAACGCTGCGTTCACCACGCACTTCGTGGGCTGGACCATCGAGGAGTCCAAGCCGCTGCTCACCTACCTGTTCCAGCACGTTTCGAACGGTCCGTACTCGTATCAGTTCGAGTGGCAGCCGGGATCGGTGGCCATGTGGGACAACCGCTCGACCTGGCACTGGGCCTTGAACGACTACCAGGGGCAGCGTCGGGTGATGCATCGGATCACCGTGTCTGGCGAAGAACTGGAACAGCGCGTCAGCGTGAAGTGATCGCTCGAGGGGAGGGACATCGATCAGGAGCGGCATGCTGTGGGCATGGGTTTCACTTCGACCGACGTACCTGACCAGACCGGCACGACCGTCCTCGTGACCGGTGCCAACACCGGTCTTGGTTTCGAGGCTGCCAAGGTGCTGGCCGATCGCGGCGCACGCGTGCTGCTTGGCTGTCGTTCCGAGGAGCGTGCTACCGACGCCATCGACCAGATTCGCGAGTCCGTTCCCGCAGCGGACCTTCGCTTCATCCCGTTGGATCAGGCAGACCTGTCGAGCATCAAGGCAGCTGCTGACTTGGTGCAGAGCGAGGATCGCCTCGATGTGCTGGTGAACAACGCCGGGATCATGATGCCGCCGCTGCAGTACACGGCCGACGGGTTCGAGTCGCAGTTCGGTGTGAACCACTTGGGCACGTTTGCCCTCACAGCACACTTGCTGTCGAAGTTGGCCGAGACCGATGGTGCGCGCGTCGTGGTCACGAGCAGCATTGCCCACAAGCCGGGCAAGATCGACTTCGATGACCTCGGAGCCGAGAAGGGCTATGACGCACAGAGCCGGTATCAGCAGAGCAAGTTGGCCAACCTGTTGTTCATGTACGAACTCGACCGTCGTCTCGTTGCGTCTGGGTCGGGCATCACCGCAGTGGCGTGTCATCCCGGCATCGCGTCGACCGAGCTTGGGCGTCACATGCCCAAGGTGCTGACGCTGGCGCTCCCGCTGGTGAAGCTCGTGTTCAACTCACCCACCCAGGGCGCCTGGCCGACGCTGATGGCGGCAACCTCGCCCGACATCGACGGCGGCGACTACACGGGTCCGGCCAAACGAGGTGAGACCGCGGGCCCCGCAGTGAAGGTCAGCTCGACCGAACGGGCTCGTGATGAAGAACTGGCGCGGCGTCTCTGGGACACATCGATCGCGATGACCGGCGTCGACCCGGGAATCTGAGCCGTCAGTGACGCCGATACCTGGCTGCAGTTGCGGCGGCTGCCGCCACGCTGCCAGCGAGATAGGTCAACGCGCACACCACGACGCCTGCACCCACCCCGACGCCATTGGCAAGAACGTCGCTCATTTCGACCGCCCGCGTTGACGAGTAGCGGCCCTGGCCGATCTCTACGAACACGCTGCCCACGAACAACACCAGCGACGCAATGGCCAGGCTGGTCCACCTCCACACCGCGAGGCCGACCAGCGTCATGGCGACCGCCCACACCCCGATGTGCACGATGGCGTCGTTGCCGGGTGTTCTGCCGTCGGTGAGTTCGCCGAAGCGAGCCGAGGCGTCAAGGCGAGCCGACAGCCGCACGGCGAAGTCACCGAACAGTCGCTTGGTGAGACCGGGTGCGCGGTCGGAGAGCATCAGTGCCACGTTGAAGAGTGCGGTTGCCGCAGCTGCCAGACCGATGACAACGCGAACCGCAACAGCGGGTCGAGCATGCGGTGCGGTCCACATGGTTGCAGTCATCGTCGATTCCACGCAGTCAGTGGATCAGACGAAGAGACGACGGTGGCGTCGGGCGAGCAGATGTTCAGGAACGCGTGGCGTCGGTCAGCATCGGCCACGGAACGAAGCCAAGCCGCGGAATGCGGCCCTGATGCGTGACATCGAAGCCGTCGGACTCGAGGAGTCGCTTCAGACGACGCTTCGGGATCGGGCGGATCGGCCGGCCGGCCAACTCCGTTGCGCGCTGGATTGCATCGTCGGCAAACCCGGTGACCGTCGCAATCGACGCGATGATGAGGCGCCCGCCCGGCCGCAACAGGCGAGCGAGCTCTCGCACCGCTGCGGTCTGGTCCGCATACCAGTGGAACGATTCGGTGCAGGTGACGACGTCGAACGTGTTGTCCGCAATGGGAAGCTGGAGAGCGTCGGCACGAACGAAGTTCCCTGACAGTGCGTGAACCGGGGCGGTCTCGGCGTCGCGGGCTTCGGCGCGCAGCGCAGCGCGTTCGAGCATCCCGTTCGACAAGTCGGCACCGGTTACCGCTGCGTCGGGAAACGCCTCGTGGAGTCGTTCGGTCAGTTGGCCGGTACCGCATCCGAGGTCCAGTATCCGCTTCGGTGACACGTCGGCGAGGCGATCGAGCACCGCATCATGAATCGGGCGGTACGTGGTCTGCTGCAGTCCGGGCCGGTCGTAGCTCGCTGACCAGAGGTCGAAGAAGATCGATTCAGCCGGTACCGACATGTGGACACTCTCGCAGATGTGAGCGAGGCGTGTGAACAGCGCCTCATTGTCCGCCTCCCCGGTTGCCGCCGCGTCCACCATCTGGGCCACCGCCGTCTGGGCCACCGCCGCCTGGGTCACCACCGTCAGGGCCCCGACCACCCCGGTCGCCGCCGTTGTTGCCGTCGCCGCCACCGTCGTTGTTGTTGTCACCGTCGTTGTTGGTGTCGTCGTCGACTGTCTCAGCGTCTGGAGCGTCGGCGTCGAGACCTGTCGGGGTCTCGGGAGCGATCGGTGTCTCAGCGACCAGTACCGCTGGCTCGACGACCTCGATCGATGCTGCTGCCACCGACGCAACGATCCCGTCTGACTGCAACGATGTTGTAGCGCCCAGCCCGCCGAGCACGACACCAGCGAGGAGTGCAACGGCTCCCATCAATCGACGCACGCGCCCCGTGGTCGGTTGAATGACCCTGGCGTTCGTCAAGGGCTGACGATCGTGCCGGGGATTCTGTTGAGCGTTCGGTCGAGAGACACTGGGCCCATCGCCGTTCGCCGGCATCGTCACGTCTGAACCGACGCGGAAGGTCACCGGCGCAAGGCCGCTGGTGGTGCGGACGTCGCCCAATCGGTTGGCAAGCTCGCGCATCGTTGCCGGGCGTCGCGCCGGATCGAGATCGGTCGCGGAATCGATCAGCTCTGCCATGTCGTCTCCAGCCACGTCGCTCGAGATCGGTTCCACGGCGCACGACGAGATCCTGGCGATGGTTGCTGCAACGGTTTCACCTGCCCGTAGGGCGTTGGGCTCCTCGCCGGTCAATGCCGTACGAAGCACGCTGGCGAGTGAGTACACATCGGCAGCAGCGGATGGTTCGCGGCGGTCGAACGCTTCGGGCGGGCAGTGAGCGAGGCTCACCTGAACCGCATCCGTGGCGATCGCCGGATCGGTGAATGCTGCGACACTGAAGTCGGTCAGCAGCCAGTCGCCGAATTCCGAACGCACGACGTTGCCGGGTTTGATGTCGCGGTGCATCACACCGGAACGATGTGCTTGCTCCAACGCTCCTGCCAGGCAGATGCCGAGTTCGGTCACATCATCGATGGTCATGGTGGACACATCGGCGAGGTGATCTTCGAGGGACCCGCCTGGGGCCCACTCGAGGACGAGGTAGGCCCGGCCGTCGGCGGTGATGCCCGAGTCGAACAACCCGACCACCCCGGGGTGGGTCGAGACACGACCGAGGGTGGAGCGTTCTCGATCGAAGCGTCGACGAGCGGTGTCGTCGAGCGCCGCGTCGAGCACTTTCACCGCGACCTGGCGGTCGTGATCGATCTGGCGTGCGAGGTACACGGTGGCGTGTCCGCCGTGACCGATGACTCGAACGACGTCGAGGCCGGGGATCTGCGGGAACACGTGGCGGACATTGCGTTGAATCGACTGCGGATGGGGGAGTGGGCGGTACTGCTGCATGAGACGACACTCGGGCTCGCAACCTTGGGCTGAGCCAAGCCAACAACAAGATTCCAACAAGACCCGCCAGCTGGCCGCCGCGCTGCATACTGGGGGCAATGAGCGACGCCGAACGCCCCGCAGCCGCCAACTTCGTACGCGATCTGGTGATTGCCGACAACGAGCAGGGAACCTTCGCGGGGCGCGTGCAGACCCGCTTCCCACCGGAGCCGAACGGATACCTTCACATCGGCCACGCCAAGGCCATCACGGTCGACTTCGAGCTCGCCAAGGAGTTCGGTGGGGTCTGCAACCTTCGTTTCGACGACACCAACCCGGATACCGAAGATTCCAGCTACGTCGACGCCATCATTGCCGACCTCGCATGGTTGGGCTACGAGGTCGACACACCGCTGTATGCGAGCGACTACTTCGAGCAGCTCTACACCTGGGCCGAACTGTTGATCTCGAACGGCGACGCCTACATCGACGAACAGGACAGCGAAGCAATTTCGGAGCAGCGTGGCGGCTACGGCAACCCGGGCATCGAGAGCCCGTATCGCGATCGGTCCGTCGAAGAGAACCTGGATCTGTTTCGACGGATGCGCGCCGGTGAGTTCGCGGACAACTCGATGGTGTTGCGCGCCAAGGTCGACATGCAGCACGAGAACATGCAGCTGAGAGATCCGATCATGTATCGCATCAGGGCAGCGGCTCACCATCGCACCGGCGATGCCTGGAAGATCTACCCGACGTACGACTGGGCGCACGGCCAGAGTGACGCCATCGAGGGTGTCACCCATTCGTTGTGCACGCTGGAGTTCGATAGTCACCGAGACCTGTACGACTGGTATCTCGACCGTCTCCAGGCGGCGGGGGAATTGCCATTCGAGCAGCCCCGCCAGACCGAGTTTGCTCGTCTTGCGCTCACCCACACCATGACCTCGAAGCGCAAGCTGTTGCAGCTGGTGGAAGACGGCCTTGTGGACGGATGGGACGACGCTCGGATGCCGACGCTGAGTGGTCTGCGTCGTCGCGGGTATCCGGCGGAGTCCATCCGCGAGTTCTGCAACTTCATCGGTGTGTCGCGAACGAACAGTCGCAACGAGATCGAACTCCTCGAATCGTTCGTGCGAACCCGTCTGAACAAGGTGGCCCAGCGTCGGATGGCGGTGCTGCGTCCTGTCGAGGTGGTGATCACGAACTGGCCGACCGATGATGCTGGCGAGCCGGTCGTGGAGCAGGTCGAGCTCGTGAACAATCCGGAGAATCCCGACGACGGCACGCGGACTGCGCCGTTCTCCGGACGATTCTGGATCGAAGAGGATGACTTCAAGGCCGACCCGCCACCGAAGTACTTCCGGCTCACACCGGGCCGAGAAGTGCGACTGCGCGGCGCCTTCTTCGTCACGTGCACCGGAGCCGAGACCGACGATGACGGCAACGTCGTGCGGGTCTTGGTCACCTACGACCCCGAAACTCGTGGTGGCAACGCTCCAGACGGCCGCAAGGTGAAGTCGACCATGCACTGGGTGTCGGCAGCACACGCCGTCGATGCTCGGGTGGCGCTGTACGAGCGGCTGTTCTCCGCCGAAGTTCCGGGCGACGCCACGGGCGATGTGCTCGACGATCTCGATGCCGACTCCAAAGAACTGCTCGTGGACTGCAAGCTGGAACCAGCACTGGCCGACACGCCGCTCGGCCAGGTCGTGCAGTTCGAACGGCTCGGGTACTTCGCTCACGATCTCGACGAGGAAATGCTGTTTCACCGCACCGTTGGATTGCGCGACGAGTGGGCAAACATCCAGAAGCGCAAGGGCTGAGTCGCTCCGTGGGTCGCGCCGGCACCTGGTTGGTGTCGGCAGCGCTGTTGTCGTTTGGAGCTGCGTGCGGTGGTTCAGCGTCCCCGCTTGCGTCACCGACCTCGACCGCCACGTCCGCCGCCTCGACCACAACCGCTACCTCCGCCGTGACCTCGACGACCGCCACGACCTCAACGGCAACCTCCCCCACCACCACGACATCGACCACGACATCGACGTCCTCCACCACCACGTCCTCCACCACCACTTCCTCCAGCACGACGACCACCGTTGCGCCACTCGCTGGACCGGCCACGTCGTGCCGCGGTGTGGCCCTGATCGGCGACTCCACTGCGGTCGGCCTCGACGGAGCGAGCGGTGTCCTCGTCGGTGACCAGGTACTCACCACCAAGCTGGCCGGTATCGGTGTCGCCGATGTGCGCCTCGAGGTGAGCGGTGGCCGATCGATCGTGGAGACGTTGCCCGGACAAGCAAACGGCGTGGACGCAATCGCGGCCATTCAGTCCAGCGGATTCGACGGCTGTTGGGTCATTGCGCTCGGCACCAACGACGCGGCAAACATCTCCGCTGGTTCGAACGCAGACTCAGCGACGCGAGTGAATCGAGTCCTCGATGCAGTCGACGGTGAACGGGTGCTCTGGCTCACGGCATCGACGATCCGTACCGACGGACATTGGGCGCGCGCAAACACCGTGGCATGGAACGGCGAGCTGGCAACGCTGCTCGCTGGGGTGCCGAACGCAGTGATTGCCGACTGGGACTCGGTTGCCAGCGGCGAGCCGTGGTTCGTTTCCGATGGCATCCATCCGAATGGTGCTGGCCTTGCTGCTCGTTCGCAGTTCATTGCCGACACGCTGCGTGTCTTCTACCCGGGTTGATACTGCGATCACGCCGCGAACACCCCGGTGGTAACGGTCACTATGTTGACGTCATGACGACGCTGAGACGGGGGTTGGTGCGCAGCATCCTCATGGCAACGGTGGTCGTCGCTGCGTCGGTGGTACTCGTTGTCCCCGCCGCAACGGTCGGGGCGGCCGACATCGCCGCGGTCACGTGCGATCCGGTTGCCGCCACCGACACGGCGCCCGAACAGGTCCTCGCGTCGTTCGAACCCCAGAATCCCGAGCGGATCATCGACACGCGGGATGGGACGGGTGGCGTGGACGAGCCGCTCGACGCCGGTTGCACGTTGATGGTGGACATGTCGACGTTCGGGCCTGGCGACGTCAGCGCCTTTGCGCTGTCGGTCACCGTCGTCGCTGACGAACAGGGCTTTTTCACCGCGTTCCCGTGTGCCGGGGGTCAACCGGGGACCTCCAGTGTCAATGCTCGACCCGGCTTCCCGACGCCGAACCTCGTGGTCGCAACCCCGGACGCTGCGGGGATGATCTGTCTCTTTTCGAATCGCGGCGGTGAGGTCGTGATCGACGTGTCCGGCTGGTGGAGCGCCGGATCGAACCGCTTCACGCCGGTCGATCCGGTGCGGGCCTACGACACTCGAACGCTCGACGAACCGGTGAAGCTGCCCGGTGAAGCGATTCGAGACGTTGAGGTCGGTGGGCTGTTCATTCCCGACGATGCGGTGTCGGTGCACATCAACCTCGCAGCAGTCGACCCCGATGAGCGGGGATTCCTGGTGGCGTATCCGTGCGGCACTTTTCCACCGCTTGCGTCCAATCTCAACTTCATGGCGGGCGAACGCCGTGCGGTCGCAGCCATCGTGAAGGTCGGCGATGCCGATGCCGCAGCGGCCGGGCGCATCTGTGTCACCGGCAACGTGGCCACGCACTTCATCATCGACGTCACGGGGTACGACGCTCCTCAGAGTGCAACGAGCCCTGACC
Source organism: Ilumatobacter sp. (assembly GCA_045106645.1). GTDB lineage: Bacteria > Actinomycetota > Acidimicrobiia > Acidimicrobiales > Ilumatobacteraceae > Ilumatobacter_A. The sequence goes on along the minus strand of JBGCEY010000009.1, from coordinate 188,841 downwards.
TCGTGTTGCAGCCGCTCGCGGACACACGCGTTGTGGACACACGTGACGGCGAACTGCCTGGTGAGCCTTTCGAGCAGGGCACGCTGCAGCGTTTCGAGCTCGCTTCCGTAGTCGAACGCCCCGATGATGTCACCGCGGCGGTCCTGAACGTCACGGCGGTGCAAGCCGACCGCGCAGCGTTCGCCAGCGTGTATCCGTGCCAGCCTGGGACGCCGACCACGTCGTCGCTCAACTACGACCTCGGTCAAACCGCCAACCTCGTGGTGACCTCACTCGCGTTGGGTGCGGAATTCTGCGTGTACACGAACTCCGATGTGCACATCATCGTCGACCTCGTCGGCGTGGTTCGCGGGCCCGCCGATGCACTCGTGCATCAACTGTCGTTCATTCGTGCGGGTGGAGACCTCCTGCCACTCCACCAGAACCTCTCGACAGCGGCTGGTGACTACACCTTCACCTGTGGCACCGCCGAACTCGCAACGCTCCGACTCGGAGTCGCGCTCGGCGCCAGCGCAGCCGTCGACGGTGTGCCCGTCGAGGCCGGTGACCCCGCAGATCCAGGGGTACCGGTGCTCCTCGAACCCGATCGTCTGATCGAGGTGAGCGTGGCCCGCGGCAGCCTCGTCGAGCAGTACTTCATTCGTTGCCTCCCGCTTGACTTTCCCGACGTCGACGTGGAGCGAACCGGAACCGCCGCTCCCGGTTGGTACCTCACGGAGGTGAACAGCAACGCAACCGTCGACGACCCGTTCATCATCGTGTTCGACGAGCGTGGCGTGCCGATCTGGTACAAGCGCATGGACAAGCGATTGATCGACGCCAAGCTGGACTCCGCCGGGAACATTCTGCTTGCCGAGCCGGAGTTCGGATTCGGTGTCTCGACCACACTCGGCCACCGCATCTATGACCTCGACGGGCAGCTGCTGGACGTTCAGCAAACCCCGGACACGGCGCTGTTCCCCGTCGATCACCACGACTATGCCGAAATACCGGCGGGGGTGAGCGGGCAGGCTCGTGCGATGCTCAGCTACCCGTTGGTGGCGGGAGCCGACCTGACCAGTTTGGTCTTGCCGACCGAACCGAGCAACCGACCGTGTGCCCCTGGCGATCCGCTGGATCCGGAAGGGACGTCGGTGATCCGCCCGAGCGGTGCGTTCGTCGACGGAACGATCGTCGAGATGGTCGACGACTCCGACCCAGCGCCCTGGGTGTGGAACGCATCTGAGCATTTCGGCTTCGACGAGTCGACGTATGCACTGTGCTTCGATCGCTATGACGATCAGAATCCGGTCCTCGACATGGTGGGCGATCCGACCGGAGAGTTCCTCGGCGAAGTCGACCCCTTCCATCTCAATTCCATGCAGCGAATCGCTGACACCGGATGTGAGCCGCTGTGCGATTACGTGGTGAGCGGACGTCACCTCGATGCGGTTTTCCGTGTCGATCGGGACAGTCGCGACCCCGACGGGCCCGGCCCGCTTCCCGATGCGACGGGATACGTCGACTGGATCCTGGGCGGAACCGAGGGTCAACCGAACCTGAACGGTGCACCCCGGCTGACGATCGTCGATGATCCGCTCGGCGGGCCGCTTCGTCCGCACGACGCCCGCCTCCACGGCGACATCGTGACGATGCACGACAATCGAACGGGAACATCTGACCCGGCTCGCTTCGTGGCGTACCAACTCGATCTCAGCGATCCGGATCCGACGTTGTGGACCGCCACCCTGATCCGTCAGATCGACAGCCCGCTGGGACAGCCGAGCGGAGCGTTCGGAAGTGCGCGAGCGGCCGACGATGGCTCGGTGCTCGTCGCATGGGGGCAGATCCAACCGATGTTCGTCGAGTACGGACCTGACGATGCGCCGGTGCTGCAGATCGGGCTGAACCCTGGCCACGCTGCGTATCGGATCGTCAAGTACGCACCCGAGACGTTTGACATCGATGTGCTGCGTGCTGCTGCAGGCGGCGACCTCGCCGAGCCGTTGACGATCTGACGCTCAGCGAGTGTCGACGAACAGGCTCTGAACGCTGCGCCCGACTCTGCCGTCGGCGTCGTGCAGTGCCGATTCGGCAAACCCCGCTCCGCTGGACGCGGTCGCCGAGCCGTACGAGGAGTGCGTGGACATTCCAATCCATTCGCCGACCGGTGTTCGCGACAGGTGCACGGTGAGGTCAGGGTTGATGAACAGGTACCGCTCGAAGTCGATGGCGCTACTCACGCCGTTGCCGAAGTCAGCAGCGGCTGCGGCGCGTTGCACTCCAGACGGGGTCTCGTTGTCGACGATGTTCGTCAGCAGTTTCACCCACAGCTTGATCGGCCCTGGCGCAGTCCAGCTGCCTTCGACGATGCGATGTTCCGCACCGTCACGGTGAAACATCGTGTGGGTGCCGTCGGACGCCCAGGTGACCTGCTCTCGACGTCCAGCTCCGGGCGGGCCGGTGATCTCAGGAGCAGCGATTGGATGCTCGTCGAGTTCGAACTCGACGCGACGCACTCGTAGCGATCGCACCTTTGCGACCTCGACGCCGGCAGCGGTGGCCATCGACGCCGCCACGACTGACACCTTGCGACCAGGACGTTCGACGGTCGATTGAATGCCCAATGGCACACCGACGGGTACGGGCCGCGTCAACTCGATCGTCAGGCGGGTGATCTGCCAGGTGGTGGCCGAACCGTCGTCGACGCGCTCACACGTCCTCGCAAGCATCGCGGACACGGGGCCACCGTGGCAATGGAGTGGGTCCCACGGGCCTCGTGCGTACTCCGTGGCTTCCCACCATTCCCGGTCGTCTGTGGTGTTGGCGGGAGCGTCGGCGGGCACGAAGAGCGGCGGCAGCGTTGCTGGCGTCATCAGCCGACCTCGAGCGGCTTGAGTACGTCGGCTGCTTCGGTGAGGTGTTCGACCCACGCATCGGCGTCGGCCGGTTCGTCGAGCGGCAGTACCACGAACTTCGTCGTTCCGACATCGACGAAGCGGCCGATCATCTGCTGCAACGACTCCCATGAATCGGGAACGAGGTCGGTCACGTCGCTCAGGTCGGGGCGGCGCTTGGCAAGCAGTTGCTGGATCGGCTTGGGAACCTCGCTGAACGAGTAAGGAATCAGCACGCCGTAGTGGTCGTCTTCGATCTCGCGATCGTGTTCGGCGCACACCTGCTCGATCGTCGCGCGGCCCGCAGCGGCGTCTTCAGGGAGCACGAACGACGGGAGCCATCCGTCAGCCATGCGCCCGACCCGCTTGAGTTCGCTCGGAGCGATCCCGCCGAGCCACACGTCCATTCGTTTCGGGGCGGGCTGGACGAATGCGCCGTCGTAGCTGAATCGTTCGCCGTGATGGGTGAACGGCTCACCGGTCCAGCACTTGCGCATCACTTCCAGGGTCTCGTTGAAGATCGCCGCCCGTTCGCCTCGTGCGACACCAAAGGCCTGCTGCTCGATCGGGTCGACGGCACCGAGGCCGAACGCCGGCAGCAGGCGACCGCCAGACATCGTGGCGAGCGTGGCCAGCTCTTTGGCGAGGACCACGGGGTTGCGCCCCGGAAGCACCATCACCGACATGCCGAACTTGAGGTTCTTGGTTCGACCGGCTCCGTACGCCATTGCCACGAGCGGGTCGGGGGCCTCCCCGCTGATCTTTTCTGAGAGCCACAGCGAGTCGAAGCCGAGGGCTTCCAGCGCGTCGACAACGGTGCCGTACGTCGGTCCGTGCAGGTTCGTTCGCGTGCCCAGTCCAAAACCAACACGGACCTTCATGTCGGCGCTCATGCGCGACCTCGTGCGATCGATTCCACGATGTCTGCGGTGGTGCTCACGTCGCTGATGAAGGGGGAGTGGTCGGTGTCGAGGTCGATGCGGTGTGTGCATCGCGCTGCCATGACCGTTTGGTGATCGGGGTGGACCGCCCGATCCTGCAAGCACGCCACGTACGTCGACTGGACGGTGTCGCGCGGATTTCCGGTGGCCTCTTCGATCATCGTGGCGGTCGGCTGCGGCGACAGGCGAGGCAGCGCTGCGGCGATCGCCGCGGGCGGACACGAGCCGTAGAGGGCGCCAGCCGCCACTGTTGTATCGAGTGTGGAAGCGCTGCCGTCAGCGGTGGGAATCATCGCTGCCGAGAGGGCCACGTCTCGTCGCTCGAAGCCGCCGAGTGCGCTGAGCACCGACTCGCCTTCGTCGAGTGCAAACGCCGCGACGTAGCAGAGGTGTGCAACATCGGACCGACCGACCGCCGCCTCCGTGATGACCGCACCGCCGTAGCTGTGGCCCACCAGCACCACGGGGCCGGACTCACGTTGAGCGAGTGCGTCGAGCACGTCGGTGACGAGTCGAGCATCACCGTGTAGTCCGGTCAGCGGTTCGGTCGAAGCGCCATGTCCTGGGAGATCCACGGCAAGGGACGCAACGCCGCGCCGATCGAGTTCGGCCTGCAGCGTGGCCCAGCACCATGCGCCGTGCCAGGCGCCGTGGACGAGCACCACGAGCGCCGGTGGTGTCGGGAGGTCAGCGTCGGTGGCGTCGGGCATGGACCGATCGTGCCACATCGACATGGCTGTCAGTAGAGGCCGACGAGAGGGAAGTCTCCAGCGTGCGGGTTCAGGCCCGGGCGGAGACGATCACCATGTCGGCGATCTCGCGGCGCCGGATGCGCTCGGTCTGAATCCAGCTGGCGACGAAGGCGATCACGATCACCGGAACCACGACGGCAGCTTGGGGCACGTCACCGGCGCGCGTTACGCCGAATGCGATGGCCGCGGCGAGCATCGAGAGCACCGCTGCGAGCTTGAAGGCGGCGATCCAGGTTCGGTGGCTCATCTCCATGTGTTCGATCATGCAACCCGATCGTCAACGGGAGGTCAACAATCGAGCCTTGCGCGCGAACTGACACGGAACTGTGACAATCGTTGCAGAATCGCGAGCCGTCATGTGTCGGACACATGACGGCTCGCGCGCCGATTCGTGTCGATGTGATTTGCACCCGCCGCCGCCGATCCCACACCGGAGGTCGAGGATTCCTAGAGTCGGGCGATGAACGCTTCTCCAACGTCTGACCCTCTCGCCCTCTTCCGTTTGGACGGACAGGTCGCGATCGTCACCGGCGCCTCGTCGGGACTCGGGGAACGATTCGCACGAGTGCTCAGCTCGGTCGGCGCCAACGTCGTGCTCGCAGCGCGTCGTCTCGATCGTCTCGAATCGCTCGCCGCTGAGTTGCCGGGGGCGATGGCTGTTGCCACCGACCTGTCGGTCGCAACGGATCGCGAACGCCTCGTTGCCGAGACCATCGAGCGATTCGGTCGCGTCGACGTGCTCGTCAACAATGCGGGCATCGGTGCCGCGATTCGAGTCGAGGACGAAACGCTCGAGCAGTTTCAGTTCGCCATGGAAGTGAACGTCACAGCGATCTGGCATCTGTCCAAGTTGTGCGGCGAGTCGATGGTGGCGGCCGGGTCCGGTTCGATCGTGAACGTGGCGTCGATGCTCGGCCATGTCGCCTCAGCTCCGATCAAGCAGGCGCACTACTGCGCGAGCAAGGGAGCGGTGATCAACCTGACGCGCGAGCTGGCTGCACAGTGGGGTCGTAAGGGCGTCCGTGTGAACACCCTCAGCCCGGGCTGGTTCAAGTCCGAGATGACCGGCGACATGGACACCGACGAATCCAGCCAGCGCTTCGTCAAGCAGAACGCGCTGCTGCCGCGAATGGGGGCCGAAGATGAGCTCGACGGCGCGCTCCTGCTCCTTGCCAGCAGGGCCGGCGGCTACATGACCGGCCACAGTTTGCTGGTCGATGGGGGCTGGACCGCTCGTTAGGACCGGACGGTGAGCGTTACCGGGCAGATCCGAAGAAAAGTACTGCCGGGCATCTGTGGCCGTCAGGTGCCGGGGGCCGACGTTCTTGAGCGGTGGTTGTTGGCTCTCGCGCTCTTCACCCGCAGGCCAAACCGATCAGCCGTCTCCAGGAGCACGCGTCACGAGGCCCTCGTCGTCCCGCTTCGGCTTCAGTCGAGCGTCGCTGACAATCTCAGCCACGGGTCGCTTCGGCTTTGGTCGGAGCCGAAATGTACATCAGAGAGCGACACAAAACGTACAGATGTTCGCCAGTGGAATTGGGCAGTGGAATTGATGGTCAACCCGAGCCATGGCGACGCGGCGATGGCGTCGATCGATCCCCGATCCCCGATCCACGGGAGACCGGCAACCGACGACACCCACAACGCTCGACCGGCCGAGCATGGATGGACGTCCCCTCTGACTGGTTCGCACACCCCCGCAAGAGAGCAAACGTTGTCTGACGCGGCACGAGATGTCATGACCGGATGGTGGGGTTTTCCCCACCATCGGTCCGCCAGGCAGCGCCATTCACTCGCGATGGCCGGCAGCGCACGATCGTTGCATGGACATCAACAACACAGCACCGCTCGTCGTCGCCCACGACATCACCCGACGTTGGGGAAAGGGTGCCAACGCCCAACTCGGGGTGGATCGAGTCGACCTCGAGGTCCGCCACGCCGAACTGGTTTCGATCGTGGGCCCGTCGGGGAGTGGCAAGTCGACGCTCGGGGCGCTGATTGCCGGAATCGACAGACCGACGTCGGGTTCGCTCGTGGTCGACGGCACCCGAATCGACCAACTCTCGACGGACCGACTCGCCCGGTGGCGCGGCCGCAACGTCGGGATCGTGTTTCAGAACTTCCACCTGTTGCCCACGCTGTCCGCTGTCGAGAACGTCGAACTGGCGGTGAAGCTCTCCGACCGTTCCTCATCCCGCCGCGACCGGCACGACCGGGCACGCGATGCGCTTGGCGCCGTCGGCCTGGACGACAAGCTGAAGCGCCTTCCGAATCAGCTGAGCGGAGGTGAGCAACAACGTGTGGCGCTCGCCAGGGCGGTGGTGACCCGCCCACGTCTGGTCGTAGCCGACGAGCCGACCGGCAGCCTGGACCAGGCGTCGGGTCGCGTCGTGTTCGATCTGCTCACCAGCTTGACCGCGAGCGGTACGACCGTGCTGTTCATCACGCACGACCCCGAGTTGGCCGCTCGAGCCGACCGTCGAGTGGAGATGCTCGACGGTCGAGTATCGAGGCACACCGCTGATGGCGAGGACCTGCTCATCGAGGCTTGCGATGTGGTCGCGCCGCTCGAGAGCAGCGTTCGATGATCGATGCAATCTTGCGAACACTGCGTGAAGTGCGTCGAGCCCCTGCTCGAATCTTGACCAGCATCTTTGCACTCGCCCTTGCGGTGGGGGCGATCGGGGTGCTGGCCATCCCAACCGTGTCGACCAGCTCACTGCGTGACGCCGCCGAGCAAGACGGGATCCCTCAGATCGTCCTGTTCGTCAGCGACACCGGCACCACCGACGTGACTCGAAGCCTGGCCGACGTCGACGAGGTGGACCGAGTGGAACGTCAAGTGATCACCGGTGTCGAGACGGCTGACGGCGACACCATCGATGTGCTCGGCACGGAGATCTCCGATCAGGAGATCGACATCGTCAGCGCGGAGTCGGGCCGTGTTCCCTCAGCGTTCGGTGAGGTGCTGGTGACCGAAGGGACTGCCCCACTCGGCTCGGCGTTCGACGTGCTGCTCGCCGATGGCTCGCCACAGGTGTTGACCGTCGTCGGCATCGGCGGCTCGACGTTCTGGAACGACTCCGACGTGGTGTTCAGTGACTTCGATACCGCTGCAGCGCTCGACGGTCGCGAGGGCGCGAACCGGCTCGTGATCAGAACGGTTGACCAGACGAAGGCGTCGCTGCGCGGCACGGCGAATGAGGTGCGCGATGCGCTCGCGGCAGATGGCATCGTCACCGAATCGCTGCCGTTCACCATTCCAGGAGGGCGCCATCCGATCGAGGCCGACATCGATCAGATCAGCTCGCTCATTGGATTCTTGGGCGTCGTTGCCGGCTTGGTCGCACTCGTGCTGCTCGGGTCCACCGCGAACACGTTGATCACCGAGCGCACGCGTGAGGTCGCGGTGATGCGGGCGCTGGGTGCATCGGATCGAGCGATGCGCCGCCGCCTGCGTCGCCTTGCGCTCGCCATTGCCGGAGCGGCGGTCGTGATCGGGCTGCCGCTGGGCATCGCCATCTCCAACGTGATCGCCCGCATGGTGCTCGACGAGTTCGTAGGCTTGACGCCCGGGTTCGCGGTTTCCGTGCCGGTGCTCGTCGGCAGTGCAGCGTTTGCGCTGATCGGTGCACGCATCGTCGCAGCGGGCGCGGCTCAGCGAGTGACGAAACGCCCGCTCGCAGAAGCACTCCGCGACCGGGTCGGGTCACCGTTCGGACGGCGCTGGTCCGAACGGATGGCTGCACGCATCTCGGCGGGGAGCCTGCTCGACCGCACCGCGGTTCGCAACGGTGTGCACCAGCGGGCGCGTTCGGTCGCGATGGTCGCACAGGTGACCGCTGCCGTTGCGGCGCTGATGATCATTGCCTCGCTGGCCACCACGGTGACGAGCTACAACGAGGCGAGCGGCGAGTCGGTGCGCTGGACCACTCGCTCGTTCATCCCGGGACCGGGCCTCGATATGGACCTGTCGGTTGCGGATGGTCTCGACGATGCCGAGGTGGGTATCGACGTCTCGGGTGAGCTCGAAGGCTGGGGGATCGATGTGCTCGGATTCGCACCGGACACTGCGATGTTCGATCGGACCGTCGATGCCGGCCGTTGGTTCTCGCAGCCTCGAGATGCCGTGGTGTCCGCAGGATTCGCCGAGCAGGTCGGCATCGATGTCGGCGACCGCATCGACGTGGAGTTGGCATCGGGTGTTGCCAGCTATGACGTGGTTGGCCTACACCCCGACCGCGACCGCACGCTGTTCGTCGACCGAGAGCAACTCGCAATCGACCTGAACCGCCCCGGCATGGGAAACACGGTCATGTCGCTCGCTGATCGGCCGCCCGAACTCTTCGACGGGGCCATCAACGTGCAGCGAGCCCCCGAGCCGGGTGATGACGACGACGGCACAGCGGCGATCCTTGCGATCTTCACCGCCATCGGCGTGGTCGTGGTCGCGGTTGCTGGTCTGGCCGTTGCTGCTGGCCTCGGCGTGAACGTGTTCGAGCGTCGACACGAGTTCGCGGCTCTGCAAGCAATCGGCGGCCGACGTCGTCATGTGCTGCGTGTCGTGTTGGCCGAGCTGTTGCCCATCGCTGCATGTGGTGTTCTGGTCGGACTCGCTGCCGGGTATCTGGGTGCGCGAGCGATCATCGGCTCGTTCGAGGCGTCGAACGCCATCGAGATCGGCTTCGTGTTCGCCACCGGTGCCATCCCCGCCGCGGCCGGGGTGGTGCTGCTCGGTTCGGCAGTACTCGGCGGACTGATGGTCCGGCGTGTCACCCGTCAGCCTGCAGCCGTGACACTGCGCGGTGCGGCATGAATCATCCCGATGAGGCGACCGGTGAGCTTGCAGCGCCGATGCGCGAGACTGCACGGGTGAGTGAGCACGCTGACGCAAGACAGCAGACGCCGCCACGGTTCGAGCCGCCGCCGACGTGGCAGCACCCGGGTGCCGCGCCGCCACCCCCACCACCGGTCTCACCGTCAACGACCTCACCATCACAGCCGCCACCGCCACCGCCAGACCCATCTGCTCCGGCCACGGAGCGGGAACCGTCAGCGATTGCAACGCTGTTCGACGACGCCGTGAAAAGCATCGACCGTTGGGTCGGCGGGATCGAGGTGCCGTTCGACTCGGTCGGCTCTGCGATCGAATGGTGGTTTCGACCGCTGGTGGGTTCCAAGACGTGGCGTTCGATGGGCTGGTTGTTCGTCGGAGTGTTCTGGGGGCCGCTGTTGTTCAGCGCGGTCCTCGTGATCGTGATCGTCACAGGCGTCGCGTCGCTGACTGGCGTTGGCTTGGTGCTGGTCATCCCGGCGTTCGCAGTCATCAATGGGCTCTCCTCGGCGGAACGGGCGCGAGCGAGTTGGGTCGGTGAGTCCATTGCTCCGCCGGGTCTGCGCTCGGCGGGCGCCGGGTTGTGGTCGAGGATCACGACGCGGCTCGGTGACGGCGCACGATGGCAACAGATCCTGTTTGCCGGACTGTTTCTGATCGGTGGTCCGGCGCTGTTCGCACTGGGGGTGTATCCCTGGACGTTCGTGTTCGGATTGATTTTCGATGCGAACTTCGAGATCACCCTCCTGGGGTTCTTCAACGCAGACTTCGACCTCGAGGCGTTCAGCCTCATTGGCCTGCTGGCGGGCGTCGTGCTTGCCGGGGGTGCGGCTCGGATCACCGTCGGCGTTGCCTGGCTGGGGAGGGCATTTGCCGAGTCGTTGCTGGGGCCCGGCACCGAGGGAGAGCTTCGCGAACGGGTCACCACCCTGTCGGGGCAGCGCCAGCAGATCCTCGATGCAGTGGACAGCGAACGGCGCCGGATCGAACGCAACCTGCACGACGGTGTCCAACAGCAATTGGTGGCACTCGGCATCGATATCGGGCGAGCGAAGGCTCGTGTCGAGACCGATCCGGACGGTGCGCGCGAATTGCTGGACGCAGCTCGCGACAAGGTGCGCGGGTCGATCGGCGAGCTCCGCCTGATCGGGCGCGGGCTCCATCCCGCCGTGCTCGAAGATCGCGGGTTGGACGCTGCACTGTCGGCGGTGGTGGCCGGGTCACCCATTCCGATCAGCGTGCAGATCGCCACCGCTGCGGTGCTCCCTGACGATGTCGCAGCAACGGCGTACTACGTGGCGAGCGAGGCGGTCGCGAACATCTTGAAGCACTCGAAAGCCCGAATCGGGTCGATTCGTCTCGAGGATGACCATCGTTCGCCGCGAGCGGTACGACTCACGGTGCACGATGACGGGCGCGGCGGCGCCGAGATGGCGAGCGGTGGGAGTGGCTTGGCAGGCATGCGTGCTCGGGTGGAAGGTGCCGACGGGTTCTTCGACGTGGACTCGCGGCCAGGCGGGCCGACCACGGTCGTGGCGGTGCTGCCGCTGGATACCGAGCAGACTCAACCGATGAGCAGGCGGTCGTGACCGAGCTGACGACACGGCTTCGTGCCGTGGTGGCCGATGACTCGGTGCTGCTTCGTGATGGGGTCGTGCGATTGCTCGACGACGGCGGCATCGACGTCGTGGCGGCGGTCGGCGACGGCGATGCGCTGATCAGCGCCGTTGCCGAGCATCTGCCCGACCTGGCGTTGATCGACGTCCGGATGCCGCCGACCCACACCGACGAAGGGATCAGAGCGGCCCTCGCCATCAGAGCTACGCAGCCGAACGTTGCGATCCTGGTGCTGTCGCAGTACGTCGAAGAGCGCTACGCCACCGAGTTGCTCAGCGGCGACACCGCTGGGTTGGGCTATCTGTTGAAGGACCGCGTGGTGGACGTGGAGGACTTCATTGCGTCCGTGCGTCGCGTCGCTGCGGGCGGAAGCGCCGTGGATGCAGATGTGGTGCGTCAGCTCCTGGGACGCACGAGTCGGACCTCGGAGCTGGAACGGCTCACACCGCGAGAGCACGAAGTGCTCGCAATGATGGCGGAGGGCCTGTCGAACGCAGGGATCGCCGAGCAGTTGGTGGTGTCACTCGGCGCGGTGGAGAAGCACATTTCGAACGTGTTCGCCAAGCTCGACCTCGATCCGCTCGGTGGAGCGCACCGACGCGTGCTGGCTGTGTTGACCTTCCTCGGTGATCGTTGATGCACCTGAGATCGAACTTGCGTTCGTAGCACATATGTTCGATGATGTCGGGGATGGGATTCAACAACCCGTCCTGGTCATGGAGCGAATTGGAATCGACGCTGTCCGATCGGGGCCACACCCCACAGCCGCCGCGTACGGGGCGCGACGGGCGCGCCCCGGGGTCTCCATCGTGGAACGGAGGTGGTGACAGCCCGGCGTGGAGTCGCAAACGCCAGCCGTTCGAACCACCTGAAGCTCTCGCCTCGAACCAGCAACGTCGCAACGATGTGGTGCCCTACGCCGAACTGCACTGCCATACGAACTTCTCATTCCTCGACGGCGCATCACACCCTGAAGAACTCGCCGTGGAAGCTGCCCGGCTCGGCCTCGAAGCCCTCGCGGTCACCGATCACAACGGCTTCTACGGAGTGGTCCGCTTTGCCGAGGCCGCCAAAGCTGTTGGACTCGCCACGGTTTTCGGGGCGGAGATCACCCTCACCGCTCGAAGTGACGGCAGCCTGTTGGAGCACGGGGTGGCCCGCTCCGAGCGCAACACGCACCAGCAGGTCGACACCGGTCTCGTTCCGGATGCGCACGCTCCTGACCCAGGGGGAACGCACCTGCTCGTTCTGGCCGATGGGCCCACGGGGTACGCGCGGTTGTCACGCGTCTTGAGTCACGGACACCTGGCGGGAGAGAAGGGCGCGCCGCAGTTTGCGTTCGATGATCTGGTCGGCGGTGGGGACTCGGGTTTGGTCGGGCCCACCGGGACACACGGATGGGTGCTCACCGGATGCCGGAAGGGTGCCGTCCCTGCAGCGCTGATTCATGACGGGGTGCCTGCAGCGCGGCGCGAACTCGAACGTCTCGTCTCTGCGTTCGGCCGAGATCGAGTGCTGGTGGAACTGTGGGATCACGCAGACCCGGCTGACACCGCCCGCAACGACGCGCTGTACGAACTCGCTCAACGCGCAGGTGTGGCGTGTGTGGCTACGAACAACGTCCACTACGCAACGCCAGCCCAGCGCAAGCTCGCCACAGCACTGGCAGCGGTGCGTTCTCGACGAAGCCTCGCCGACGTCGATGCCTGGTTGCCGTCGTCAGCGGGTGCCCACCTCCGATCCGGCGCGGAACAGGCGGCGCGGTTCGCTCGGTACCCGGGCGCAGTGGAGATGGCTGCCGAGATCGGTCGGGCAGCAGCGTTCGACCTGTCGCTCGTGGCGCCGAACCTTCCGCCGTTTCCGTGTCCGGACGGTGATGACGGTGAGCCGATCAGTGAGATGGAACACCTACGCCTGATCGTGGCCGAAGGGGCAGGGCGCAGATACGGGAGCCGGCCCGATGCAGCAGAGGATCTGTCGCTGCGTGCTCGAGCGTGGGCCACGATCGATCACGAACTGGCGTTGATCGAAGAACTGGATTTCGCTGGCTACTTCCTCATCGTGTGGGATCTGGTCGAGTTCTGCCGTCGCTCGAACATCTACTGCCAGGGCCGTGGGAGCGCAGCGAACTCGGCAGTGTGCTACTCGATCGGTGTCACCGCTGCGGACGCGGTGTCGTTGGGGCTGCTCTTCGAACGATTCTTGTCACCGGAACGAGATGGCCCGCCCGACATCGACATCGACATCGAGAGCGATCGTCGAGAAGAGGTCATCCAGTACGTGTACGAGCGGTATGGCCGCCACCACACCGCACAGGTCGCGAACGTCATCACCTATCGGTCCAGGTCGTCGATCCGGGACATGGCCAAGGCGCTCGGCTACGAACCCGGCCAGCAGGATGCGTGGGCAAAGGAAGTAGATGCCTGGGGCAACGTGTCGGCCACTGCCGAGCAGGAGGATTGCACCATTCCGGCCGCGGTGCTGGAGTTGGCGATCGAGGTGGAAGATGCGCCGCGCCACCTGGGCATCCACTCGGGTGGCATGGTCATTGCCGATCGGCCGGTCGTGGAGGTGTGCCCGGTCGAGTGGGGGCGGATGGACAAGCGCTCGGTGCTGCAGTGGGACAAGGAGGATTGCGCAGCCACCGGCCTGGTGAAGTTCGACCTGTTGGGTCTCGGCATGCTCTCGGCGCTGCACTACGCCGTCGACCTGGTGTGCGAACACCGCGGCTACGACATCGACCTGGCCACCTTGCCCCAAGACGACGATGTGTACTCGATGCTGTGTCGAGCCGACACCGTCGGCGTGTTCCAGATCGAGTCCCGAGCGCAGATGGCCACGCTGCCGCGGCTCAAGCCGCGCAAGTTCTATGACCTGGTGGTGGAGATCGCACTCATCCGCCCCGGCCCGATCCAGGGCGGGTCGGTGCACCCGTACATTCGTCGCCGCAATGGCCAAGAAGCCGTCACATATCTGCATCCGCTCCTCGAGAATTCGCTTGCGAAAACCCTCGGCGTACCGCTGTTTCAGGAACAGATGATGCAGATGGCCATGGATGTGGCGAACTTTGCTCCGGCCGAGGCCGACGAGCTTCGCCAGGCCATGGGTTCGAAACGTTCGGCGCGTCGGATGGAAGCGCTCAAGCAACGGCTCTATGACGGCATGGCCGACAACGGAATCACCGGCGAGATCGCCGACGAGCTGTTCGTGAAATTGAAGGCGTTTGCCAACTACGGCTTCCCCGAGTCGCACTCGGTGTCGTTTGCCTACCTGGTCTACGCCTCGAGCTGGATCAAGCACTACGAACCCGCAGCGTTCTGCGCGGCGCTGCTCAACGCCCAACCAATGGGCTTCTGGTCGCCCCACACGCTGGTGCAAGATGCCCGCCGCCATGGCGTCGTGGTGCACACGCCGGATCTCAACGCCTCTGGCGCCGAAGCCACCTTGGAGCCGTGTGCAGGGTCGCTCGGCTCCACCGCGCGACCCACGTCGCATGGCTTCGCCACCGCTGCAACGGTGGAGGAGTCGCTGGCGGATGGGTTGGCGGTCCGCCTCGGGATCGGTTCGATCCGTTCGATCGGTGCGGAGCTCGCGGCTGAGATCCAGACCGAACGCGATCGTGGAGGTGCCTACGACAGCACGGAGGATCTGGTGCGTCGGGTGCCGACGCTGACGCTGGGCAATCTGGAAGCCATGTCCACGGCGGGGGCGTTCGAGGAGTGTTTCGGGTTGGATCGGCGATCGGCGCTGTGGACCGTGGGTGCCACGGCGCAGTCGCGACCCGGTCGCTTGGAGGGGATGGTCACCGGTGCCGAAGCTCCTCGGTTGCCGGGGATGACGCCGGTCGAGGTCGCGATTGCTGACCTCTGGGCCACTGGGGTGTCGCCCGAAGGACACCCGACCATTTTCGTGCGCCAGGAGATGGAGCGTCTCGGGGTGCTCACGTCCAAGGACCTGTGGGACGCCGAGCCCACGTCTACCGTGCGCGTGGCCGGGGTGGTCACGCACCGCCAGCGACCAATGACCGCGCAAGGCACCACGTTCTTGAACCTGGAGGACGAGTTCGGCCTCATCAACGTCGTGGTGTCAAAAGGTTGCTGGGCGCGATTTCGCAAGGTGGCTCGCGGGGCGCCGGCCATGGTGATCCGCGGAAGGCTGGAACGTTCCGAGGGGGTGATCAACATCGTTGCTGACCACCTTGCGGTGCTCCCCCTGCCCGGCAAGACCATGAGCCGCGACTTCCGCTGACTACGGATTCTTCAACCCGGTTCAAACATCCGTCGTTGCGGGGTCACGGGTGGGGATGGAGATCACCACGAGGTCGGTGGGTGCCTGCAGTTCGAACTCCAGCAGTGGAGTCACTTCACGTCGAGCTCCAACCATTTGGACCAGCATCAGCCCATCGGGGGTATCGACCACGCCTTTGGCCCGAGCGATCGAGCCACCGATGTGTCGAGGGAGCGAGTCGAGCAGCGCATCGATACCCACCCGGTCGAGCGGACCGTCGATCGGCACCGTGTTGGTCTCGTGAAGATCGAACAGCGTGGGGCCCGCAACTCTGGTGGCGTCACCAGCGCGGTGACCGCCGAGCGACAAGAAGCGTCCCAGTGCACCGGGTTCGCGGCGAGTGCGCCCACCGTCCACCACGGGCGCACCGGGTGCCAGCGCAGCGAGCCGTTCGAGCGCTGCGCCATGTTCGTCCTGCTCAGCGAGGTCGACTTTGGTCAACACCACGAGGTCGGCTTCGCTGACCTGGCGGTCGACATGTCTGCGAATCCAGGCGGGCATCGACGTATCCACCAGCTGATCGACCGCTGCAACGATCACCACACCGTCGAGCAAGAACCCCGCCGAGTTGCCCCATGGCAACACGTTGCCCGGCTCGGCCACGCCGCTCAATTCGACGATCACATGCTCGGGTGGATCAGGGCGTTCTCGGATCTGGTCGAACGCCGCGCCGAATCCCTCGATCGACGAGCAGCACACGCACCCATCAGTCAGTTCGATCGTGTCGCCGCTGCGTTTGCGGATCAATTTCGCGTCGATGTTGATGGTGCCGACGTCGTTCACGATCACCGCAATGGGCCGATCGGTCTCGGCGAGCAGTTCGTTGATCGCCGTGGTCTTGCCCGCTCCCAGGTAGCCCCCGACGAAGGTGATCGGCACACGCCGTCCGTCCCACGGCAGGTACTCGGGTTCGGCGTACGACATGCAACCCGATGGTACGGGGAGTGATTCTCAGTCGGAGGTCGCGGTATGGAATGTCGAGGTGACATTTCCATCCGGGCCGCGGATGCCGTCGGATGCGTCGATCCGATGCTTGGACACCGAGCCGCCAACGGGGGTGACCACCCGCAATGCCGCACCGGTGGCGCGGAAGTTCGGGTGCTCGAAATGTGCGTCGAGTGCCTCGGACGACTCCCACAACTCGGTGATGCGGATACGGCCAGCGTGGGCTGGGTCGGCGCAGATCGTGTAGGCAAGGCAGCCTGGCTCGTCGCGCTCGGTCGCTCGTTGCAGGTCGGCGGTAGAGGAAACGAGTTCGTCGCGCACCTCCGGGTCGACGTCGATATGTCCGATGATCGCAATCATGGCCACAGTCTTCCAACCGCACCGACCCCGTCCGTAGTCAGGCGGGCAAGGTCAGCGGATGGGATCGGGGTTCATCCCGAGGTGGAGCGGACCGCCCGGCATGTCAGGCCAGGGGTTGGCAAGCGCGACTTCTTCGTTCAACTCCACGCCGAGCCCGGGTTCTCTCGACGGGATGACGTAGCCCTCTTCCCACACGATCGGGGTGTTCAACAACTCGGCATGGAAGCCGGTCCATTCGCGGATTCCTTCGATGATCAACAGGTTCGGCAGCGTTGCCGCGAGCTGGATGTTCGCTGCTCCGAGGATCGGCCCAGAGTAGAGATGAGGAGCGATCTGGCAGCCGTTGGCTTCAGCGATCGCTGCGATCTTCTTGCCGGCCAGAATGCCCCCGCATCGCCCGAGGTTTGGCTGCCAGATCGACGCAGCCTGGTGCCGCCCGAGGGCCGCGAACTCCGACACGGTGGTCAATCGCTCCCCGGTCGCCACGGGGATCGTTGTCGACGCGGCGACCCGGGCCATCTCGTGTGGCAGATCCGGCTGGCAGGGTTCTTCGAACCACAACGGGTCGAACGGTTCCAATTCGCGTGCGAGTCGTATTGCGCCCGCAGCGGTGAATTGACCGTGGGTGCCGAACAGTAGGTCGGCCTTCGGGCCGATCGCAGCACGCAACGTCGAGATCATCTTCACCGATGCGGTGATGTCGTCCTGGCTCGGCATGTGGCCATCGAAGGCGGTGTAGGGCCCCGCGGGATCGAACTTCAACGCGGTGAACCCGCGCTCGATCTCGTTGAGCGCGCGTGCAGCTGCATGGTCGGGGTTGGTGTACACCTCGCGGAAACCTGCGCTCGGATAGAGGTACGTGTAGGTACGCAGCCTCTCGTGGACTCGACCGCCGAGCAGGTCGTAGATCGGCTTGCCAGCGTCCTTGCCGACGATGTCCCAGCAGGCCATTTCCAAACCGCTCATGATGCCGACGAGTGTCGGGTCAGGACGCAGCGAATAGCCGCTGGAGTAGATCCGGCGCCACATCAACTCGATGCGGTTGGGGTCCTGGTCGATGACCCACCGCTCAGCCACGTCGTCGACCATCGACGCAATCACGTGCGGACCGAACGTGGCGGCGTAGATCTCGCCATAGCCCACGATGCCCGTGTCGGTGGTGAGCTTCACCACGATGAAGTACTTACCTCCGAACGTCGGCGGCGGGTTCTTGATGACGAAGGTGGTGACGTCGGTGATCTTCACGCTGACGAGCCTGCCACATCGTGTCGGTTTCGGACCGAGTACCGACGGATGGCACGCTGGCTTGGTGACGGATCCTGCCGATGTTGCCCTTTCCCGCTTCGACCTCCTCGGTTTGCAGGATGGGCCGGGGGAGAGGACATATCGGCTTGGCGTTCGCAACGAACTGTGCACCCCGTTCTCGTTTCTCTATGGCGGCTCCGGCATCGCTGCGTCAGTCGAAGCATCCGAGCAGGCCACCGGTCGACCCTTGCAGTGGATCACCACCCAATTCGTCGGGTCGCCAGCTCCCGGAGATGTGGTGGATTTCGAGGTCAATATCGCCGCTGCTGGCCGCGTCACGACCCAGACTCAGGTGACTGGCAGTGTCGATGGTGTGGTGGTGCTCGCTTCGCTGTGTGCACACAACACTCGTGTCGCTGGCGACGAGACCTCGTTCACGTCGATGCCTGACGTGGTCGGGCCGGCGGAGTCGCGCCCGTTCGACGAGATCTTCGACACCGGCGTGGAATCGTCGTTCTTTGACTTCCTCGAGCGGCGGATTGCAGCGGGCAAGTTTGCACACGACGCAGTTGGCGACCCGCAGCGTGACGGGCTGGCGATGTGGGTTCGCCTCCACGACCAGGGGATTGGAAGCCCTGCCACCCAGGGCTTCGCTGCCGACCTGGGTCCGCTCGCCGTGTGCGCAGCGCTCGGAGTGGCTCCGGGTGGGACGAGCCTGGACAACACCATCCGGGTCATCGACCCTCGCCCGTGTGAGTGGGTGCTGATCGAGGTGGAAGCCGATGGGTTCCACCGGTCGGTCGGGCACTCCACGGCGCGTCTGTGGAGCGAGGACGGCCGGCCGCTGGGCATCGCGCAGCAGTCGGCGATCGTCAGAACGAGTCACCATTCGGCGACAGTCTGACGTCTGGGTTCAGACGCCGGTGTCGATCGGTTCGGTCGGTGCGCCGTTCTCGGCGAGGTCCGCAAGGAGTTCTCCCAGCCGGCCCGGCGCAAATCGAGTGCCCGTTGCCGTGGCCGCGGTGATCTCGTCGATCGTCCACCATCGGAGTTCATGGAGACGTTCATCGCGGAGCTGTTCCCAGCTCAGGTCTGGGGTGGGCTCGAACGTGGAGTCCACGGGGACCAGGTGGTACACATCGCGCTGTCCATCCCAGTCGCCGTCGATGAACGTCACGATCTGTTCCCGAGTCCACACATGGGGTCCGATACTCGCGTTGCGCAGCCCGACCTCTTCTGCGAGTTCACGGTGCAGCGCGGTGAGGTGATCTTCGCCTGGGTCCAAGCCGCCACCGGGGAGCGCCCAGACCGTTGCGGTGGGAAACTCGAAGCGGACGAGCAGCGTCGATCGGTCCGGAGCCATCAGTACTGCTCGGACCGCCTGTCGAATTCGAAGTTCGCTCAACGGTGCGGTCAGTCGACAGGGGTGTCACGGTTGACGTTGTCGCTGAACGACTTGTACATCTCGTACACGCTCTTGCATTGTTCGCACACGGGCAACTGCTTTGGATCCTTCGACGGCACCCACACGAACCCGCACAGCGCCTCGATCGGAGTGCCCATGATCCGTGCTTCCAGCACGATGGCAGCGCCGTTCTCTCCGGGGCGGGCCTTCACGATGTGCGCAGATGTTGGCTCGTCGGTCTCGGACTCGGCATCGGCGTTCGTGTCGAGGTCGATCTGCGGCATGGTTTGAAGATCGCTCATCGACCCATCATGCCAGCCGATGTCCCCAGCGCTGAGCAACCCTTCCCGAACCGTGCACAACACTCGGTGAACATGACGCTTGACCGCCCGGCATCGCCGCTGACGCGATACGGTCATACTCGTGCTCATCACCATCATCGTCGCCATAGGGGCTGCGGCAGCGGTCATCGGTGGAGCGATTGCGACCCAGCGTGACCCCGAGCCGGCACTCATCCCGATTCCGGTCAAGACGCCCCGGCGCCCGCGTTCGGATTGAGCCAGACCCCGCCGTCAGCCGACGCTGATCAAGAACTTCCCGAGCGTCGCTCTGGCGCGTTTGCTTCGTTGTCGATCGAGAGCTACCGGAGACTGTGGTGGGCGGGAACGTTTTCGTTCATGTCGGTGCAGATGCAGTTTCTGCTCCGGGGCGTCCTTGCGTGGGATCTGACAGAACGAGAGGGAGCCCTCGGGCTGGTCTACCTCTGCTTTGGTGTGTCGATGCTGATCGCGACGCCGCTTGGTGGAGTGGCGTCCGACCGACTTGCGAATCGCGCCGTCTTGCTGGTCAGCCAAACCGTGCTGTTCGCGGGCGCACTCGGTATGGGTGTGGCCGTCGTGACCAACGTGGTGCAGTTCTGGATGCTGCTCGCGGCTGCGGTGGCACAAGGGTTGGCGTTCGGTTTCTACGGTCCGGCGCGCGTGGCGTTCGCAGCGAAGCTGGTCGGAGCGGAGCACCTCGGGAACGCGATCACGCTGTCGATGCTCAGCCTCAACGGAACGCGGGTGTTCGCTCCAGCGTTCGCCGGAATGCTTGCTGGTATCGCATTCTTCGGAATCGGCGGCGCGTACCTGGTGAGTGCGGCGCTCTCGGCACTCGCCCTGGTGGCGCTTGCTCGCTGCCCGGAAGGGACCGCGACCCAGCGGGCGACGGGAAGTAACCCGTTCGTCGACATTCTCGATGGCATCTCCTACGTAGCCGGAGCGCCCGCCCTCCGGCGGCTGCTCGTCAGCTCGTTCTTCGTGATCATGTTCGGCTTCAACTATGTGGCGTTCATCCCCGCCCTGGTGAAAGACACCTTTGAGTTGTCGGATGGCTACGTCGGTGTGCTCATGTCCGCGAGTGCGATCGGAGCGATTGCGGTGGCGTTGTCGTTGGCGCGTCACGCTGACGGACCCAGGGCGTATCACCTGATGGTGGTGTCTGCAGCAGTGTTCGGTGGAGCGGTGTTGCTGCTCGGTGTGGCCCCGACCTTCGTGACCGCCTTCGTGGTGGTGGGATTGGTTGGGGCTGGAGCCACCGGCTACCAGTCGCTGTCCAACACGTTGGCGCTCGGCTTGGCCGACGAGGGACATCGCGGCAGAGTGCAGTCGTTGCTCATGTTGAGCTTTGCAGGCTTCGGTATCGCAGCGCTTCCGCTCGGGCTGCTCGCGGAGCAGATCGGGCTGCGCCCAGCGATCATGCTGATGGGCGTGGTGGCGATGGCGGCTGCGGGAACGTTCTCGTTCTTGGATCGCCGATCGAACGACCGTGTGGCCGCGTTTTCCGCTCGCTAACCCAAGCTGTCGAGTTCAGCCGTGAGGTTCGCTCGTGCCGCTGATTCCCACCGATCGGCGCCTGATGCTGTGGCGTAGATGTGTGAGCGTGTCAGAAACGATTGCAGGACGTTGGTTCGACCGCTGACCCAGGCCTCGTCGTCGATGTGCGCGTACTCGCCGCGAACGCCGCTCACATACGACGCGTACATGTCGGAGTCGCTTCCGAGGATGGCCAGATCAGCATCGAAGAGCACCGCGGCATCGAGGCAGACGGGTTCGGTGTGGTGCGCGGTTGCCTCGATCATCGCAGCCGCCGTTTCCACACGGTCGTTCACCCACCCCAATCGAGCGAGGTCACGCGTGGCAAGGCGAGCGCTTGCCCGCTCGTTTGACGACGACCGGGGCTCGTACACCGCGTCGTGGTACCACGCCGCAGCGACGACAACGCCGAGGTCGTCGACGGTTTCGGTGGTGGCGAGCGTGGTGACATGGCGAACCACCGCAACGACGTGCTGGACGTTGTGGTACCGGCGGTGACGTTCCCGATGGCGTTGGACCAGCGAATCCATCGGGTGTTCGTCGGGACTGACGAGTTGTTGCCACTGCGTGCGAAGGTCCGAGAGCGGGTCGTCGGCGAATACTGCAGCGTCGGCCATCGGGCGAGTCTTCCACGAGTGCATGGCATGCTGGAAGCGTGGCGATCCTGATCGACGAAGCGCGCTGGTGGTTCAAGGGCGAAAAGTGGTGTCACATGGTGAGCGATGTTTCGTACGAGGAATTGCTGGCGTTCACCGACTCTCTCGAGATTCCGCGTCGAGCATTCCAAGGTGACCACTTCGACATTCCCGAGCGGTTCCGGCCGCAGATGATCGAAGCCGGCGCCGAGGTGGTGGAGAGTCGAGAACTCGTGCGCCGCCTGCGTGGTGCGGGACTGCGGTTGAGCCCGACCGAACGTCGTGCGCGAACGGCGCCTTGACGCCTCTCGATTATGCCGTCCATCTCGCTGGTTCGCCTACCAGCGATCGCGGGCACGACACGCCGTCGCCGATCACGAACCACTCGACGAGTTCGACGCCCGCGATACCGAGTTGCTCATCAATGGTGAACCAGCGTTCGAGATCATCGAGTTCATCGCCTGCTCCGGGGCGAAAGGACGCAATCACCGCACCGGCGACTTCGTCTCGAAGGTAGGCCGACTCGACGACGTGATCCGCAACGTGGAGTACCGAGTCCGGCGAGAACGTATTGGCGACGCTGACGATGTCGAGTCCTCTGCGTTGATGGTCCAACAGCACCGCCACGGTCTCGTGGGCGGGTCGCACCGAAGCGACCAACCCAATGAGCGCGAGCGCCGTTGGCTCGGAGGTGATGGGGTCGGCCCTGGCTCGTGGCGCTCGAGCGTGCGGCAGGAGGCCGGGGTGACGACGATGCACGTTGCTTGACCTGCTCCATGGCGAATGCGGTCCTTCGGGCGAGTTGAACTCTGGATGGAACATGGTGCTCCCTGTGTGTCGGACAGGCATCGGCCTGTTCGTGTGCGAGGGAGGGAGTCGGTTCGGTGCACAGTACGCAAAGGGTGTCACAGACATGATGTGAACGGCGTGGTCTCCTCGGGGCGCCTTACTCCTCGGCGAGTTCGCGTTTGAGGAGTGCGACGAATTCGACCGCGTGTGGGTTCGCAGCGGTGCGACTTGGGAAGTAGGCGTTGATCCGGCCGGCGTGAGGAATCGTGATGTCGGGGACCCGCACCAGAGTGCCGGCTTCGAGACGAGACCGAACGGATCGTTCCCAACCGAGTGCGATGCCGCCATCTTGCTCGGCAACCTCCAGGCACATCTGGTACGAGGTGAAGACGATCGACTTGACTCGGCCGGGATCACCCACCAGCGAGGACGCAAGGACGTCTTGCCACGTGGTCCACCCGGGGTCGACGAAGTCGACGTGAAGGAGCGGGAGTACGGCGAGGTCGGCCGGGGTGACGGGGTCGGGGAGCCGCGAGGCGAACCGCGGTGAGCACACGGGAAACACCGCTTCGTCGGCAATGAACTCGACGGAGAACCGTGGCGAATCGTCGGGGCCGTACCCGAGTGCCAGGTCAAAATCCTCATTTGTGGACGCAACGAGGTCATCAGATGCCAGGACCCGGATGTTGACCTCTGGATTGGTCCGCTGAAACTCGCCGAGCACGGGGGCGACGGTGGCGGCAGCGATCGACAGGCTGGTGAGCACGGTGACCGAATCGGTTTCGAGTGCTCGCCGACGAATGAGGTCGGCGGTGGCGGAGAGTTCGTTCAGTGAGAGCCGCACGGATGCAGCCAGCAACTCGGCGTCGTCGGTCGGCGAGACATCGTGGCGATGCCGCTCGAACAAGCTGACGCCCAGGTCGGCTTCGAGTTCACGAACGCGTCGACTGACGGTGGCCTGCGACAGATGAAGCTCGTGGCCCGCACGAGTGAAGTTCTGATGCCGCACGGCTGCCTCGAACGGGATCAGTGTGCTGAGCGGCGGCAGGAGCCGTTCCAGTTCAGGCATACAGAATCCGTATGCCAGATGACAGAGAACGTGCACCTTGTCTCACATCTCTGATTCTACGCTGTGTAGCAACCGAGTACCTCGACCGACAAACACACGAATGGGAGATCGAACAATGGGCATCAGCGCACTGGTCAAAGACCGCAATCAACCCGTCCTTCGCAAGGTCAACCGGTGGGTTCGTCAACACCCTGGTTCGATGAGCTCACCGAGCCAGCAGGTCATGGAAACGTCGGCGCGAGACGCCTACTTCTGGCGCCGCTGATCGGCGAGCTGCTGCCGCCACCCGTTCGAGTCAGCAACAACCCCGGCATCTGAACTTGCTTCGGTGGTGCCGAGGCGGTTCAATCTTGGGGTGGCTATTTCTGACTCGGTGCCCGACGCACCGTTCGCGCCCTCTGCCGACGAGCTCATCGTCGGCAACGAGCACTTCGTGGAGTCCTTTGACGATCATGATCTCCACGTGGCCCCGACGCGTCGTATGGCGGTGGTGACATGCATGGATTCACGTATGGACATCTTCGCCCTGCTCGGGCTGGAGCAAGGCGAGGCGCACATCATCCGCAACGCAGGTGGAGTCATCACCGATGATGTGATCCGTTCGTTGTGCCTGTCGCAGCGGTACCTCGGCACTGTCGAGATCGTGCTGGTGCATCACACCGACTGCGGGTTGCAGATGGTCACCGAGGACAATTTCAAGTCCGAGCTCGAAGCCGAGCTGGGCGTGAAACCGTGGTGGGCGCTCGAGTCATTCGACGACCCGTATGTGGACGTTCGTCAGTCGATGAAGCGGCTGTCGATGACGCCGTTCATCCCACACAAAGATTACGTTCGCGGGTTCGTCTACGAGGTGACCACCGGCCAGCTCAACGAAGTCGTCGACACGCCGACGTCATGACCCGCATGCTGTGCGGCCGCGACGTTCCGGGGGTGGGGCTCGGTGCGATGCCGCTGTCATGGCCGGAAATGGTTGGCGAGCGCGATCGGGCGATCGCCACCGTGCACGCAGCGCTCGACGCCGGATGCCGACACATCGATACGTCGAACATCTACGCACCGGGGTGGCAGGATCGGGGCCACAACGAGTTGCTCGTCGCAGAAGCGATCAACACGTGGGATGGAGACACCTCGGCGCTGGTGCTCGCAACCAAGGGCGGTCTTGTGGCGGCGCCCGAGGGAATGGGTCGCGATGGGAGCCCTGCGGGACTGCGTGCAGCGTGCGAGGAATCGCGCAGTCGTCTGGGCGTGGAGTCGATCGACCTGTACTACCTGCACCGTGCGGATCCGACCGTGTCGTTTCAATCCCAGGTCGAAACGCTGGAGGCACTGCGTGTCGACGGCCTCATTCGAGCAATCGGTCTGTCGAACGTCAGCAGCGAGCAATTGCGTTTCGCACACGAACTCGCGCCCATCGCCGCGGTTCAGAACGAGTGGTCTCCTCGGTTTCGAGACGGGCGCGACGTGCTCGATCTGTGCGGTGAGCTCAAGATGGCGTTCGTCGCATGGAGTCCGTTCGGTGGCGCGGATCGAGCAAGCGACGTCGCGTCGCAGTACGCAGCATTTGGCGACGTCGGTGCGGCGCACGGCTGTAGTGCGTATCGGGTGGCGCTTGCGTGGCTCCTTGCGCAGGGCGACCACGTGCTGGCGATTCCGGGCAGTACCCGCCCCGTCACGATCCTCGATTCGCTTGCGGCCATCGACGTGAAGCTCAGCAAGGCCGAGATCGAACGCCTCGATGCGACCGTGCCGGAGGGCACCAGCCAGTACCCCGATGACATGGCGGAGATCCCTCCGCTTCGATCCACCGGCTGAGGTGCGGACGGATCGAAACCGATCCGTGTGATTCGCGTCGCTCGGCGTAGTGTCGAGGCCATGTCAGATGTGACGATCTACCACAACCAGCATTGAAACTCGTCGGTCAATGCCGTGCGCATTGCTGAAGATCTCGGCGTCGAACACGACGTGGTGCTGTACATCAAAGAGCCACCGGACGAAGCCACGCTGAGAGACATCATCTCGAAGCTGGAAGATCCAGCCACCGATCTTGTTCGTCGCGACAGCAAGTTCAAGAAGTTGGAGTTGACCGATGACGACGTTGCCACCGACGACCAGATCGTGGCCGTTCTCGTGAAGCACAAGCAGCTGTTGCAGCGGCCGGTCGTGGTCACCAAGGACACGGCGATCATCGGGCGCCCGAAGAGCCGAGTCGCCGAACTGCTCGGCTGAAGCTCAACGCGTATGACGCCACCCGTCGCCACGTCGGCGTCCGCTTCGACCAGCACGGCTTCGTCCGAAACGCCTGAGTCGTCGCGCCCGAACCGAGGGCCGCAGCGCGTCGACGGTTCGTCGGGGGCTGCTGGGTCACGGTGGGCGATTCTGCGTTCGACGTTGCACGCACAGCGCCGAAACCTCACGATCGGGACGCTGATTGGTCTGCTGTGGACGGTCGGCAAGGTGGCCACACCCGTGCTGGTCGGGTACGGGATTGACCGAGGCATCCGCGACGACGACAAGTTGTGGCTGTGGGCCGGGCTCATCGGCCTCGCCGGAATCGTCGCAGGCACCTTTACGGCGCTGCGTCGGTTCTTTGCCTTCCGTGAGGCTCGCTGGACGGAAACTCGCCTGCGCGAGCAGATCTTCGGCCACATCATGTCGCTGCACATCGGATACCACGATCGAGCGCAGACCGGCCAGCTGATGAGTCGCTCGTCGAGTGACCTGAACTCGGTCCAGATGTTCGTGGTGATGATTCCCATCACGCTGTCGAATCTGGCGATGATCAGCGCCGTCGTGGTGATCTTGTTCATCACGGACTGGTTCCTTGCGCTCATGGCGCTTGCCTCGTTGCCGCTGATTCAGATCGCCGGTCGCAAGTTCTCGCAGGCGATCCATCCAGCGGTGCTCGCAGTCCAGGCCGAACAGGCGCAGCTCGCCACGGTGGTGGAAGAGACCGTGGGTGGGGTGCGAGTCGTGAAGGGGTTCGGCGCCGAGCGGGTCCAGGCCACCAAGCTCCGCACGGCTGCGGACGACATCCGGCGCGTGTCGATCGACGCTGCTCGAATCCGAGCGAAGTTCTTGCCGGCCATCGAACTGTTGCCTCAGCTCGGTCTGATCGCCGTGCTGTGGTTTGGTGGCAATCGGGTGATCGATGGCGACCTGCGACTCGGTCAACTGGTGCAGTTCAACGTGTTCGTTGCGATGCTCGTCCAGCCGCTGCGAATGATCGGCATGACCCTCGCCTTCGCTCAACGCGCATCGGCGGCGCTGGAGCGAATCAACGAAGTACTCGACGTTGCGCCGGAAGTCGCGGATCCGGTCGATCCGCGCCAGCTGCCCACGAAGCCGCCGGTGGGCGCCGTGCGCTTCGAGAACGTCGACTTCGGCTACACCACAGCGACCGAGCGTGATGATCGCGTCGGTGGAGGCGACGATTCGTCCGGGCAGGTGCTGCATGGCTTCGATCTCGAACTCGAACCCGGTGACTCGGTCGCCATCGTCGGTGCAACAGGGTCCGGCAAATCCACGGTTGCCCGCCTCCTGATTCGCTTCTACGACGTGGATGCTGGTTCGGTCTCCATCGACGGAGTCGACGTCCGGGAGTTGGCTGTTCACGATGTCCGACGCGCGGTCGGTGTCGTGTTCGAGGACACGCTGCTGTTCCACGACACGGTGCGCGCAAACATCGCCTTTGCTCACCCCGATGCCGACCACGACACCGTGGAACGAGCGGCTCGGCTTGCTGGAGCCCATGAGTTCGTCGAGCGGCTCCCCGAGGGATACGCCACGATGTTGGGCGAGCGCGGATTCTCGCTGTCGGGCGGGCAACGTCAACGGATTGCGATTGCGCGAGCGATCCTTGCCGACCCCCGTGTCCTCGTGCTCGACGACGCCACGTCTGCAGTCGACCCGTCGAAGGAACACGAGATCCGCTCGGCGATGTCGACGGTCATGCAAGGTCGCACGACCGTGGTGATTGCTCACCGACCCGGAACGATCGCGCTTGCCGACACCGTCGTGCTGCTCGACGGTGGACGCGTGGTGGCTCGCGGTCGACACGACGAGCTCTTGGTGAACGAGCCGCGCTATCGCGACGTATTGGCGGCGATGGAGACTGACGACGACGCCGAGGTTGACGATGCTGATGGTGTCGATGCTCGCGGCGGCGAAGATGCTGGCGAGGTGCGCTGATGTTTCGGATGGGCGGCATCGAGGACGGCGACAAGCTCGATACGGAGGCCACACGCCGCGTGCTGTCTCGGGTGGTGCGAATGGGCGCACCGTTCAAACGCACGGTGGCAGCGGCGCTGGGCTTCGTCACGCTATCGACGGTCGGGTTGCTGCTCGGACCCGTCATCGTGAGATACGGCATCGACTCGGGCATCGATGCCGGGAACCGTGACGTGTTGCGCAACGCGGTGATTGCATACATGTGTGTCGTCGCGCTGGCGTACTTCGCTGCTCGCCAGCAGTACATCTTCGTGAACCGGGCGGGGGAGGGCTTCCTGCGTGCGCTCCGCGTGCGGGTGTTCGATCACATCCAGCGCCAATCGCTCGGATTCTTCGATCGTCACCAGTCAGGCGTACTCATCTCGCGTATGACGGCCGACATCGAATCGATGGCCGAGCTGGTTCAGTGGGGGCTCCTGCAGTTCGTGGCAGCGGTGTTCCTCATCACGATTGCATTGGTCCTGATGCTGGGGCTGTCATGGCAGCTCACGATCGTGGCGCTGCTCGTGATGCCGGTGATCATCATTGCGTCGCGCAAGTTCCAGCGCGACTCCAATGCGGCGTACCTGCTGGTGCGCGAACAGGTCGGCCAGAATCTGTCGGAACTACAAGAGGGCATCTCAGGCGTTCGAGTCATTCAGGCCTACGCACAGGAGCGCGAACAGACGCGTCAGTTCGTTGCGTCGAATCGATCGCTCTACAAGTCCCACGTGCACAGCATCCGAGTGTCCACGTGGTACTTCGGACTCGTCGAGATGATGGGCGTGTTCGCCACTGCGTTGGCCATTGGAATCGGTGGCTGGCTTGCGGGCCGAGGCGATGTCTCCATCGGCACCATCGTTGCGTTCATCCTGCTGCTCTCGCTGCTGTTCGAACCGGTGCAGCAGCTATCTCAGCTGTACAACACCGTGCAGTCATCGGCAGCGGCGCTCAACAAGCTCTTCGAGATTCTCGACACCGAGCCCGAGGTCGTCGACGGCGATCGCGAACTGCCCGATCACGGGTTGCTCGAGGTCGACGGAATCGGCTTCGCCTACCCGGGCACCACGACGAAGGTGCTCGATGACGTGTCGATCGTGGTCGGCGATGGCGAACGCCTCGCACTGGTGGGCCCCACCGGTGCGGGCAAGTCGACCGTTGCCAAGCTGATGGCTCGCCTCTACGACCCGACGGTGGGACGAATCTCGTTCGGCGGTGTCGACCTGCGTGACGCAACGATTGATTCGCTGCGAGAACGAGTCGTCGTGGTCCCACAGGAAGGCTTCTTGTTCGGCGGCACGATTGCCGACAACGTCCGGATTGCGAAAGCTGAGGCGACCGACGAAGAATTGCGTGAGGCGCTCGGCGCAATCGGTGCGCTCGAACGTTTCGAAGAGTTCGAGGACGGCATTCACACCGAGGTCCGTGAGCGCGGGTCGCGACTGTCGGCCGGTGAGCGCCAGCTCGTGTCGCTTGCCCGGGCTGCGTTGGTTGATCCGGCCGTGCTGGTGCTCGACGAAGCAACGAGCAGCCTTGACCCCGGCACCGAGTTGATTGTGGAAGGTGCGCTCGAGAAACTGATGAACGGGCGTACGACCATCGTGGTCGCCCACCGCTTGTCGACGATCCGCACCGCTGATCGGATTGCTGTGATCGATGGCGGCGAGCTGGCCGAGCTCGGCTCGCACGACGAATTGGTTGCGCTCGGCGGCCGGTACGCAGCACTCGCTTCGGCGTGGGAGTCCTCCTTGCCATCCTGACGGTTGCGGTTCTGGGGCATCCCCAAGCACGCGTAGGGGATTGTCCGGATTCACGTTACGCCCGTGATCTGGCTTGATGGGATCCATGGGCACCACTGCTGTACACACTCTTGCGCTCGGCGATCTGGCCGCTACCACCCCGACGGGTCGCAACCGGGCGGTCGACCTGTATCGAGTCATCGCAATGGTGCTGGTGGCGCTCGGGCACTGGCTGGTGATCGCCATTGGCACCGATGTCGATGGCGAGCTGTTCGCACGCAACGCACTCGAGGTGGCCCCGGAGCTCGGTTGGCTCACTTGGGGGTTTCAGGTGATGCCGCTGTTCTTCGCCGTCGGCGGCTTTGCCTCGGCCATGTCGTTGGATGCTCACCGCCGCCAGCGTCAGGCTGGCGGCGCCGCAGCCGATGGCCGAACGGATGGCGACTGGGTCGTACAGCGCTTGCGGAGAATGGTGGCGCCGACGGCACTGCTGGGAGCAACGTGGCTGGTGCTGTTGGCTCTTGGTGCTGTTGCAGGCGTCGGCGGGCTGGTTGCCGTTGGTGCAGTGGGTGCAGCAATCCCCCTGTGGTTCTTGGCGAACTACACGATCGACACAGCGCTTGCTCCGACGATGCGCACGTTGGTGCTGCGCAACCGTGTTGCCACCATGTCGACACTGTTCGCTACGTTCGCCGTGGTCGAAGTGCTGCACGTCGTCGTTGGCGTGCCGTGGATCGAACACCTCAACTGGGTGATCGGCTGGCTGATCTTCCAGATGATCGGATTCCTGTGGCGCGACGGCGTGCTCCCGACCGGTCGACGGCTGGTCGCAGCTGCGACCGTGCTGTGGGGCGCAGCGGTGGCGCTCGTGGTGCTCGGGCCGTGGTCGGCCACGATGATCCACGTGTCCGGCCAGCCACTGTCGCCGACCCATCCGCCGTCGATTGCGCTGGTGATCTTCGGCCTCGCGCAGACCGCCACAGCAATCGCGGCGGCGCCAGGGGTGACGCGCTGGCTGGAACGACATCCGCGTGCGTGGGCTGGCGTGGTGGCAGGCAACTCCATCTCGATGTCGGTGTACCTCTGGCACTTCACCGCGGCGGTGGCTGCATCGGCGGCGCTGTATGCCGCTGGGTTGCTGCCGTCGGCACCTATCGGGAGTGGCGAGTGGTGGATGCAGAAGCTGCCCGGCGTGCTGCTGTCGTTGATGGTTCTGGTCCCCATCGTGGCGGTCGTCAGTCGGGTCGAGCGCACAGCACTGCTGGCGGATCGTGTGGCTTGGGGTCGCAGCAACGCTGCAGCGATCGCGGTGGCCCTGCTGGTGTCCACGTCGATCAAGGTGTGGTCGCTCGGCAACGTCGCTGCGGTGGCGATCGGAGCGGTTGGCGTGCTTGTCGCCGCTGCCATCCTCCACCCAAAAACGTCCGGATTCCGCATCCCGGTTCAAACATCCGAAGTTGGTCGTTAACGGCTCGATTGCGCTCGGTAGCCAAGATGGTCGACATGGCAAGTAACACGATCACGACCACCCGCTCCATCACCACCGCAATGGCGCCCGACGCCGCTCGTGACGTGATGCGCCAAGCAATGTCGGCTCGCAACGGCAAGCTCACCGACGAAGCTGATGGGGTGGCTGCGAAGTTCGGCTCGCAGGTGCTGATGCGTCTGATCGGAGGCTGGTTGTCGCCCGCATCCTGGCTGCCGGTTCGGGCCAAGGCGTCCTTCACTGCGCTCGATTCTGGCACTCAGATTGAACTGCATGTCGGTGATGCAATGGGCGTGGGCATCAAGTCGGGGATGAACAAGAAGTACGAGAGCGCGGTGGCTGAGATCGCCAACACGCTCGCGGCCCCGTTTGCCTGACGTACTCGCCGGCTTCCGGAGTCGATCAGATGGCTCGGATCACCAGAGGGAGGCCCGCACCGATGAGGCCCGCTGCCAGCAGCAGCAGCATCGTCGAGCTGCTGAGGCGACCGGCGCTGCTGGAGCCGAGCCGTCCGCCGAGCACTGCACCGCCGAGCAGGAACGGCAGGTAGCTCCAACGCGGGTTGCCGACTGCGCTGTGGCCGATCGCAGCAGCGGTTCCCGAGAGCGAGCCAACGAGGGTGGTGGTCGCTGCAGCACGGTGCGCAGGAAGACGCTGGAGCCACCCGAGCAATGGCACGGTCACCAGCCCAGCGCCGACTCCGAATGCACCCGACAGCACACCGATCGCACTGCCCGACGCCACCAGCGGTGCCCGGCGTGGCTCATCGACCGCTTGGCTGTCGGCATCGGGGCGTCGGGCCACGAAGACGAAGACCGCCAACAGGAGCATCATCACGCCGATGATTGCTTCGAAGGTGTCCTCCGGAATCTGGTCGGCCAGGAACACTGCACTCAGCAGTGCGATCGGAACGGAGCCGAGTGCGAACCAGAGCGCGGACGGCCGGTCCACGAGCCCCTTGCGGGTATAGGTGTACGCACCGGTGACCTGGATGGCCAGCGTGGTCACCACACTGGTGCCCACTGCGGTCGCGCCGCTGAGATCGAACGCGAGCACGAGGCCGGCGACCATCAAGAAGCCACCGCCTGCTCCGATCACCGACCCGTAGGTGCCAACAGCGAGCGCGAGCACGAAGAGACCGAGTGCGGTGGTGGTATCCATCAGTCGGCCCGATCGAGAGCCGTGGAGGTGGTCAGAGGATCTGGGACAAGAAGAGCTTCGTGCGTTCTTCTTGCGGGTTGTCGAAGAAGTGTTCGGGTGTGCCCACTTCGACCACTTGTCCATCGGCCATGAACACCACCCGGTCAGCCACCTCGCGAGCAAAGCCCATTTCGTGGGTGACACAGATCATCGTCATGCCCTCGTTGGCCAGGTCCTTCATCGTGTCCAGCACTTCTTTGATCATTTCGGGGTCGAGTGCCGAGGTGGGCTCATCGAACAACATCACCTTGGGTGCCATCGCAAGCGATCGTGCAATGGCCACACGCTGCTGTTGGCCGCCGGACAGCTGGCCCGGGAACTTGCGTGCCTGGTCGGGGATCTTCACCCGCTCGAGCAATTCCATGGCCGTAGCTTCGGCTTCGGCCTTGGGGATCTTGCGGACCTGTCGGGGAGCCAGCGTGATGTTGTCGAGCACGGTGAGGTGCGGGAACAGGTTGAAACTCTGGAAGACCATGCCCGTCTCGCGGCGGATCTCCTGGATGTTGCGGATGTCCTCGCCCAATTCCACGCCGTCGACCACGATCTCTCCACGATCGTGCTTCTCGAGGCGGTTGATGCAACGAATCAGCGTGGACTTACCGGAGCCCGATGGTCCGATCACCACGACGACTTCTTGCTTGCCGACGCGCATGTTGATGTTCTTGAGCGCTTGGAACGCGCCGAAGAACTTGTCGACGCCGTCGACCTGGATCATCACTTCGCCCGACTTGCCCATCATCTGGGTGGCGTCGGCGAAGACCTGTTCGGCCCCGGCTGTGTCGTTCGTGGTGTCGCTCATCGTGTGTCCCTTTTCGAAGGTCGTGCAGGTGTTCGCCGTTCCAGTGAGAAAGTGCCTGGCACTTCTTCACCGGTCATCGGCTGGTGTCCAGTCGTCGTTCGAGCCGCTGGCTTTCGCGTGACATCGTGAACGAGATCGCCCAGAAACTGAACGCCACGAACACCAGGGTCTCCACGAGACCGAAGCCGCGGAAGTCAGGTTGGGCGTGCACGATCTCGCGCACCCCGAGGAACTCGAGCACGCCGATGATGGTCAACAGCGACGTGTCTTTGAACAGTGAAATGAACTGGCCGACCATGGCAGGAATGACGGCCTTGAGAGCCTGGGGGAGCACCAGGAGTCGGGTGATGGCCGCAGGCGACATGCCCATGGCCTGGCCGGCTTCGGTCTGGCCCTTCGGGACGGCTTGCAGACCGCCTCGCACGATCTCGGCAATGTAGGCCGACGAGAACATCGTGATGACCACCAGCGCCTTGGTCGACAGTGTGTTGCTGTTGCCGCCAGAGGACAAGAAGAACCCGATGAACAGCTGTGCCATGAGCAGCAACGAGATCAGTGGAACACCACGGATCATCTCGATGTAGGCAGTGCAGAGCCAGCGCATGACGGGCAGCGACGAGCGTCGACCGAGCGCAAGGAGCAGGCCCATCGGGAATGCGAGTGCGGTGGACGCTGCGGCCATGATCAAGTTGAGGTGGAGCCCACCCCAGTCGACCCAATCGATGGCTTCGAGGTCGATCAGGCGACCGACCTGCCACGTGACCACACCGAGCACGGCAACCACACCGAGGCGACGCCCGCTTCCGCTGTCGCCCGATGAGGCTGCAAGCAGCGCGGCGACCGCCACACCGACGCCGGCCACCAGCACGATCAAGCGGACCGATGTGATGCCGTTGAACAGCACGTAGAACACGGTCGCAGCGCCGAAAAGTGCAGCTCCCACGAAACCGGGTGCCGACTTCGTGACGTCGCCGCCGTCCGCAACGAGCGCGAACGCGCCGGGGACCAACGCCAGGGTGAGAAACACCCAGGAGAGTTGCCCGGTACCGCTGAGCACCTGGAACGCTGCCACACCGAGCAGCAGCGCAGCACTGAGCGTTGCCGCGGGGTTGCGGAGGTACTGGGTGATTGCCAGCAGCACGGTGGCGCCGAGTGCCAGGAGGTACGCCGAGCTGTTCGACAGATCCTGAACGAAGGAGAGCACGCCACCAGCGAGCAGGAACGGCACCAACGGCACGATCGCGAGCAGCACCCCGGCAGGGCCGCGACGAGGCTTCAGTGTGACGGCATACCCGGTGACGCCAGCGACGATGCCGCCGACCACGAGCAACCACGGCCGCATCGTGGTGACACCGACTGCCATCGACACCACCAGGAACAGCACGAGCGCCCAGTACGAGCCGACGAACTCGCGAGGTGAGGTCTTCTTGAGCTCGACACCGGCCTGCTCGGCTTCGATCCGGGCCTGTTGGCCGCGCCAACCAGCAGCGAGGCCGACGGCACCGGACAGCATCAGAATCTGCACCACGAGGCGGGTGGTCTCCTCGCGCGGGAAGCGCCCGACGAAGAACAACTGCAGGTTGTCACGTACCGGCTCCCAGCGTGCGCTGATGAACACGAACCGGAGTACGAGGAAGGCAAAGAGCAATCCGAGTGCACCGAACACGATCGTGATGATCGAGTTGTACCAAGTGTTGAACAGGTTCGACTTGACCCATTGACCCGCCGATTGGTCACTGTGTCGCGGCGCACTGTCGTCCGAGAGCGCCTTCAGGATGTCCGGGTCTGCGATTGGTAGTTCTCCACCAGCCATGTCAGGTCACCTCCCTGCCAGTTGGAATCGTCGGTTGACGATGTTGAGGATGAACGAGATCGTGAGCGAGAACGAGAGGTAGAGACCCATGAGGATGAGGATCATCTGCGGCGCAGGTTGATCGTTGCCGATCAGTGACTGCGTGAGTGCGGTGATCTCGGGGTACGCAACAGCGGTTGCCAGCGAGGTGTTCTTCGTGAGGTTCAAGAACTGGTTGATGATCGACGGAAGCGCGATGCGTGCTGCCTGGGGCAACACGATGAAGCGATAGCGCTGGAAGCCGGACAGTGCCAGCGCATTGGCGGCTTCGTTCTGCCCCTGGTTCACGGCCAGGATCGAGCCGCGCACGATCTCGGCGATGTGGCTGGCGGTGTACAGCGCCAACGCCAGCGTGAGTGCGATGTACGCATCGTTGGTGGCCAGGCCGCCTTCGATCTTGCGACCGGATTCCGAGACGCTTGGGAACGAGAAGTCGACGGGCCCGCCCAGCACGATGTAGGCAATGAGACCGATGACGAAGATGGTGCCGAGCGAGTACAGCACACGGTGGTGGTCCTGGCCGGTGTCTTCGTTGACCTTCGTGCGCCAGCGCCACACTCCAGCGGCGAGCACGAGCGCAATCAGCATGGCGATCCAGAACCCGGTGGAGTTCGTGTCGTTCATCAACGACGGGAAGCCGATACGAGTGTTCGAGTAGATGAGGAAGTTGGAGTCGGTGCCGGGGATGCCGAGTTCGCCGGGCGGGTTGGTGGGCGTGAAGAGCGGCAGCGGGCCTGCGGTGAACAGCGCCGTTCCGACGAAGATGATGATGACGAGCGGCGGGATATTGCGGAGTGTCTCCACGAACACCGTGGCGAGCTTGCGTAGCACCCAGTTGCTCGAGAGGCGACCGATGCCGACGAGCGTGCCGAGTACCAGCGCCACTGCGATACCGACGAAGGCCGCGGCAGCGGTGTTCTGAACCCCAACGAGGATCATGCGCCAGACGGATTGCTCGGCGGTGAAGCCCGAGTCGCGAACGGTGAACTTGGCTTCGGTGCCCAAGAAGTCGAACCCGGTACTGATGCCGAGATCGTTCAAGTTGTTCAACAGGTTGCGCTGAAGCACGTAGATCAAGCCGACGACCACGCCGAGCGTGACGACTTGAGCAACGACGCGTAGGACGCGGATGTCTCGCCAGATCGGCGGACGGGTGGAGCCGGTTGATGGCGGCTCGGGTGGCACCGACGGCGTTGTCGGTGCGGTGATCGTTTCCGCCACGGCGGCATTCCCCCAAGGAAAGAAGTGATGCGAGTGCCTCGGACCGGGCCCGGTGTCACCGTGGCGGTGACACCGGGCCTGATCGACGAGGGTGTTCAGGTGTTCAGGTGTTCAGGTGTTCAGGTATTCAGCTGAGTGATCAGCGGAACGGCGGAACGTACATGAGGCCACCGTTGGTCCAGAGATCGTTCGGCGAACCTTCGAGGCTCAGACCGATCGGCACGATGTGCTCGTTGTAGATCTCTTCGTAGTTGCCGACCTGGCTCACGACCTGCACGGCGAAGTCGTCGGGCAGACCGAGACCAGCAGCGGGGTTGTCGGCCTGAGCGGTGAAGGCCAGGATGCTCGGGTCGTCACCGCTGTAGCTGGCGACGTTGCTCGAGTCGAGTCCGAATTCCCAGGCCTGCACCGTCGACATGACGGCCCAGTTGACAGCCTGTGCCCACTCGGTGTCACCGTCGGCGACCACGGGGCCCAAGGGCTCCTTCGAGATGACTTCGGCCATGATGAACTGCTCGGAGCCGCCTTCGCCCTCGATCGAGGACTTGAACGCAGCGAGCTGCGAGGCGTCGGAGGTCCATGCTTCACACTGACCCGACTCGTAGGCCGGCTGCAGCGCGGTGTTGTCGGCGAAGACGACCGGGGTGAACGGGATACCACGGGCGTTGAAGACCGAGGTGAGGTTCAGCTCGGTGGTCGTACCCGACAGCACGCAGATGCTCGCATCAGCGAGATCTTCGAGGGCGGTGAAGCCGGTCTCGGCCGGGACCATCATGCCCTGGCCGTCATAGAAGGTCGTGAACAAGAAGTTCGCGCCCTGCTCGCCGTCACGGCTGCCGGTCCAGGTGGTGTTGCGGATGAGCACGTCCACGTCGCCCGACTGGAGCGACGGGAAACGAGCATCAGCGTTCAACGGAACGACTTCGACAGCGTCGGCGTCGCCGAGCACCGCTGCGGCCACGACGCGGCAGTAGTCGATGTCGAAGCCGGAGTAGTTGCCGTCGCTGTCCACGATGCCGAAGCCCGGGAGGGTCTCGTTACCGCCGCAGCGCAACACGCCTGCTTCTTGCACGGCGGCCAGGCGGCCACCTTCGGACTGCACCACTTCGACGGTGTCGTCGGGCTCGTCGGCTGCGTCGTCACCAGCAGGTTCGTCGGCTGCGTCATCACCGGCGTCGTCGCCAGCGTCGTCGCCTGCGTCTGCGCTGTCGTCTGCTTCGACGACGGAATCATCTGTTTCAGCGCCTTCGTCACCGGAGCTGCTGGAACAGGCTCCTGCCACGAGTCCGAGAGCCATGACGGCTCCCACGCTGCGCTTCCATGCGGAAGACTTCCCCCTGTTGATCATGTACTTCTCCTCCTTGAGAAACATCGTTGTGTCCGTAGGCGGGCCGCCCGGGAACGCCGGAAACCTAACACGGTCATGACGGCGTGCCGAACAGAGGTCACATCCGCAACCGAGCGTTCACGCTCCAGAGATGTGCGGGGCGCGTCGATGTTCCGCCAGACTGCTGAGATGACCGATGCCAGCAACGCCGTCCGTTCCGCCAACGTCACGACCGCAAAGTCGGTGCCGGCCGATGCCACCGCAGTCGGCTACCCGGTTGCCACGAAGGGAACGGTGCCGCGCCAACTCGGCATGAATCGTGCTGCGCTGTCCGCGAGCGGGTTCGAGGGCAAGGCCGGCCAAGTCCTGAGCATCCCCTCCGCCGACGGACTCGTGGTGGCGCTCGGTGTGGGCGCGCCTGACGAGGTGGACACCAACACCTTGCGCAATGCGGGTGCAGCCTTTGCCCGGGCGGCGTCGAAGCACTCCCGACTCGCCACCACGCTCGCCGACGCAGGCGACGTCGATCCGGGTGCGGCTGGCCAGGCTGTGGCCGAGGGAGTCCTCTTGGCGTCGTATCGATACGTCGGGCTCAAGACCGCAGACGACACCGGGTCGAAGCTCACGGACCTGACGGTCGTGGCGGGCGGGAAGCGACACAGCGGTGTGGCGTCGGGCGTGTCGACCGGTCACTCCATCGCTGCCGCTGCGGCGTTCGCTCGCGAACTGGCCAACACGCCGCCCACCTACTTGAACGCTGTTGACATCGCAGACAAGGCCGTGGCCCTCGGACCTGACGCCGGGTTGACCGTCGAGGTGTTCAACAAAGACGACCTCGAAGCCATGGGATGCGGCGGAATGATCGGCGTCAACCGCGGATCGACCGAACCGCCGCGAATGGTCAAGCTCAGCTACTCACCCAAGAAGGCAACGGGCCACCTCGCCATGGTCGGCAAGGGAATCATGTACGACTCGGGCGGCATCAGCATCAAGGGTGGCGACGCCTTCCACCAGGCGATGAAGATGGACATGTCCGGCGCTGCTGCGGTCCTGGCCACGATGTCGGTGCTCCAAGCCGTTGGATGCACCACCAAGGTCACCGCCTGGCTGATGTGCACCGACAACATGCCATCGGGTTCGGCCTTGAAGCTCGGCGACGTGCTCACGATGCGCAACGGCAAGACCGTCGAAGTGCTCAATACCGATGCCGAGGGTCGTTTGGTGCTGGCTGACGGGCTGTCCTTGGCAGTGGAAGAGGCTCCCGACGCAATCGTGGACATCGCGACACTCACCGGAGCCGTGCTGAGTGCATTGGGTCCAGACATCGCCGGCCTGCTGGGCACCGACCGCGCCTGGACCGATGCGGTGAAGGCATCGAGTGAGGCAGTCGATGAGCCGGTGTGGGAGTTGCCGCTGGAACGCAAGCGGTACCGCAAGCTGCTCGATTCGCCCTACGCCGACATGAAGAACATCGGTGGACCGTACGCCGGCACGATCACGGCATCCATCTTCCTGTCCGAGTTCACCGGCGACGTGCCGTACGCGCACCTGGACATCGCCGGACCGATGAAGATCGACAGTGACAACGGCATCTACTCCAAGGGGGCAAGCGGTTTCGGCACCCGATTGCTGATCGATCTCGCTTGCAACTTCACGTCCCCCACCACTTGAGCATCAGCGCAGTCAGAGGCGACAGGCGTTGTCTGCCACCTCAGCGGCGGTGACCGCGTCGGTACCGACCGCAACCAAGTGGTGCTCGATGACGGTGGCGTCATCGCCGGACTCGAGCATCGCAAGAGCGAGTCGATGGGCCCGAGCAAATGCGTCCACCGCCACGTTGGACCGGTCCCAGCGAGCATGTGCTTCCTGCACGGCATCGGGCATGCGCCGCAAGTGGCGATGTGCAACCATCGGCACCCGGCGTCGCACGGCAATGCCGTCGCCGGTCTGATGGCTCAGGCCGAACATCGTGCATCGCTGCATTGCCTTCGAGAACGGCGATGACCGGCCAGGAGCGTAGGACAAGCCCATGGAACGAGCGGTGAGCGTCAGGTCGATGTCGTAGCCATCGGGGTGTTGCTCGAAGCCGGTGACGAGACGTCGCAGAACCCAGGTTGCGGTTGGGCCGAGCACGCCGAGCCAGAACTGCTCGACGTAGCGAGATCGCGGGTCGTGTCCGGTTTCGTCGACGAGCGGATCGATCCATGGGCGCACCCTCACCAGTGCGTTCGGCGCAGGATCTGCGTGGGGACGACCGTCTTCGACCACCGACCGGTGTTCTTGCTCGGAACGTCGCTGCGGCGGCGGTGGAGGGATCGGGCGGCGGTCACCAAACGCTGGCAGTTCATCGATACGGGTCACGGAGTCCTCCGAGTGTGAGAGATGCGCGTCGAGAGGAGCCGGTACCCCCCAGTGGGTGGCCAGTCGGGCAAACGGGAACCGATGCCTGGCCGGCCGCAGAATCATCTGTTGCTGACGAGGTGCGGTGACGTTGCGGGATTACCGTCGACCGCCGTGACCGATTCGATCCAACCAGCGGGTGTTCCACCTCTGCCAGACCCGCTGTCACCAGGGGTGTACCGGCGGCGTCGTGCTGCGGTGGGCATCGGCATCGGTGCGGTGCTGCTCGCGGGAATCGGCGCGGCAGTGGTCCTGAACGGAGCCGAGCCCGAAGCGTTCGGTTCGGTGGAGTCCACCACCACCACGACCACCACCGTTGCGCCAACCACCACCACCACGACGCTGCCGCCGACCACAACCACCACCACGACGACCACGACGACCACGACGACCACGACGACGACCACGACGACGACCCTTCCGCCGCCGACGACGATCCTCGACAACGGCGTTCCCGTGTGGCCGCTCTACGAACCTGACCCGCCACTGAACGGAATTGCCGGGCTGACGGGTCTGCCTGCCGACGAGGCGTTGGCGAACCGCCCGATCATTGCCGTGAAAATCGACAACTTCGCGCGGGCCCGCCCGCAATGGGGCCTGGACCAAGCCGACGCGATCATCGAGGAGAACGTGGAGGGCGTTACTCGTTTCATCGGGCTGTTCCATTCGAGTCTGCCCGATCGCGTGGGCCCGGTCCGCTCGGCCAGAACCGGTGACCTCGACCTGTTCGCTGCGATGAATCGGCCGGTCGTGGCGTGGTCCGGTGGCAACCGCGGTGTGACGAACTGGATCGAATCTGCTGCCCGTTCTCAGCTGCTCGTGGACTTCACCGCGCAGCGCAACCCCTGCTACCAGCGCAACTCCAGCCGTCGTGCACCACACAACCTGTTGCTCGACCCGGAGTGTGCAACCAATACCGCGACCACCGCCGGTCCGGCGAACGTGCTCTGGTGGAACGATGGGGACTGGTCGCCCGCACCGGAAGCTGGGGCGACGCCGGACGAGACGTTCCGCGTCCCGATGGATGGGGTGCAGGTCGACTGGACCTGGGATCCCACCAGCGGCAGCTACCTGCGCTCTCAGAACGGCAACCCGCACCTCGCCGTCTCCGGCAATCGGATCGCAGTGCAGAACGTGGTCGAGTTGTACGTGGCGCACCCGCCGTCACCGGTTGATGCGCGTTCGCCGAACCCCGTCACCGTCGGCGGCGGACGAGCGGTTGTTCACCGAAACGGCGAGCGGATCGAAGCGGTCTGGGGTCGTGCGACTGCGTACGACGCATTCGGGTTCTCCGACGTTGCAACCGGAACACCGATCCGGCTCGTCCCGGGCAAGACCTTCATCGAGCTCGCACGGGAGTGAGGCGCTGGTGCGCCAGCGTCAACGATTCGCGACCCGGAACCGCAGCTGGATTGCGATCTCTTCGAGCTGGCTGAGCAACGTGGACGCTGCGTCGCTCTCCACCTGGACGAGGTAAACCGCCCCATCGAGTTCGAACACGCCATGTTGAGTAAGCCCGCCGGGGTCCTCGATCAAGATCCCGTCGATGAGGCCCGGTGACGTGCTCTGTACGCCGTCGATCGAGTTGGCGGCATCCTGCAGGCTCTGCGTCACAGCGGGAAGGAGCGACAACGACACGTAGCCGACCGACGTCGAGGTGACCGCACAGTCGCGGCCGATAACGGTGCCCGCCCGCTCCTCGATCTCGGTGAGGCCGGCAAGAGCAGCCAGTTCGTCGCTTGCTTCCTCGACGATTGTGCAGAGCTCGTCGCGACTCGGTCGGATCGCCTCACGTTCAGCGTCGTCGTCACCTTCGCCGTCGCCTTCGTCGGTGGCTTGCTCGTCCGGAGTGTCGGCGGCGATCTCGTCGTCGACTTGTTCCGTGTCAGGCAACGCTGTGCCCGGCGAGTCTGATGCGCTGTCA
Source organism: Ilumatobacter sp. (assembly GCA_045106645.1). Classification (GTDB taxonomy): domain Bacteria; phylum Actinomycetota; class Acidimicrobiia; order Acidimicrobiales; family Ilumatobacteraceae; genus Ilumatobacter_A. The sequence goes on along the minus strand of JBGCEY010000009.1, from coordinate 147,076 downwards.
TCGCTGCCGCCACACGCTGCGAGCGTGAGGCCGAGCACGGTCAGCAAGGAGATGGTGCTTTTTTGACTGAGATGCTTCACGGCTGCCGATTGTGTCGAAACAACGGTCGGCGATGTCGAGAATTTCGGCGCACGGGGCGCCATCATGAATCGCCGCTCAGTGTCGTCAGGCGACGATGTGTTCGAGCGTGAGCTCTGGCTCGTTGGTCTCGATGCGTTGCAGGGCGTACTTGTTCTCGAACAGTGCAACCAGCGCCCCATCGGTGCGCTGCAAGATGCGCACCCCAGGCTTTTCTCGCAGCACGGCTGCCGATGTCGTGTCCGTGAGTCGAATGGCCTGATACGGAGAGCCGGAGATCTCGATCGGTGCGTTGAATTCCACATCGAGTCGGTTCGCAAACACGTCGAATTGCAGTTGGCCGACCGCGGCCAACACGGGTGATGCCTCGCCCCAGTCCGGGTCGCGCAGTACCTGCACGACCCCTTCCTCACCGAGTTGGCTCAACCCCTTGCGGAACTGCTTGACCTTGCCGGAGTCCTGCGGACGTGCTGTTGCGAATACTTCAGGAGCAAACTGCGGCAGCTTCGGGAACTCCACCCGCTTTCCTGTTTCGTCGAAGAGTGTGTCGCCGATGTTCAACCCGGTGGCGTTGACCAACCCGACGACGTCGCCGGGGAAGGCTTCCTCGATCGTCGTGCGCTCGGCGCCGAACACGGTGGACGCATACTTGGTGGCGAACGGTTTGCCGGTGCGCTCGCAGGTCATGATCATTCCGCGATCGAACTTGCCGGAGCAGATGCGTGCGAACGCAATGCGGTCTCGGTGTTGACGGTCCATGTTGGCTTGGACCTTGAACACGAACGCCGAACATGCGCTGTCGAGTGGCCGGTCGGAGCCATCGATGTCCTCGCGCGCCATTGGAGCGGGGGCGAGATCGACAATGGCGTCGAGGAGATGGCGGACTCCGAAGTTGGTGAGTGCGGAGCCAGCGAACACCGGGGTGGACTGGCCAGCGAGGAACGACTCAAGGTCAACGTCGGCTCCCATGGCGCCGAGCAACTCGGACTCCTCGGCGCACTTCTCCCATGCGGCGCCTTCCTCGGCTGCAGCGCGCTCGGCAGGAACGTCTTCTTCGGGTGCGATCTGGCTGCCTCGCGCAGTGCGTGTGAACCTGGTGAACACGTTGGTTCGCCGGTCCAGTACGCCGCGGAGGTCACCGTACGAACCAACCGGCCACGTGGCGGGAGTCGGTCGCAGGCCGATCTGTTCCTCGATCTGGTCGAGGAGTTCGAGCGGCTCGAGTCCAGGACGGTCGAGCTTGTTCAAGAAGGTGAGAACCGGAAGCTCCCGTGACCGACACACCTCGAACAGTTTGAGTGTCTGTGGTTCGATGCCTTTGGCGGCATCGAGCACCATCACCACGGCGTCGACGGCGGAGAGTACGCGGTAGGTGTCTTCGGAGAAGTCGCGGTGACCGGGCGTGTCGAGCAGATTGAACTCTTGCTCGCGGTACGGAAAGTTCAGCGCAGTCGATGTGATGGAGATGCCACGCTTTTGCTCCATGTCCATCCAGTCGGATGTTGCCGAGCGACGGTCTTCACGTGCCTTCACCGCTCCGCCGGACTGGATGGCGCCGGCGTACAGCAGGAACTTCTCGGTCAACGTCGTCTTTCCGGCGTCCGGGTGCGAGATGATCGCAAACGTCCGTCGACGTCGAGCTTCGTGGATCACCTGTTCAGACACGGTTGAGCACGCTACCGGGACCGCCGAGAAGCCCTTGTTGGTTCGGGGGAGCACAACGCAGGACACGTTCACTTACCGATGCCGAGTGCAGATGTTGCCGAAATCCAGGCAAGACCTGGGCTGACCTGGACTGTTCTTCACAACGACCGACGATGGACGATGCTGATATGGCCGAGATGACGAGTATGAACGAGGAACTGCGCAAGCGCATCCACGCGGAGCGCGCCTTTCCGTCGCCTCCGATCGTCACCGCTCGGCTGATCGAACTCGGGGACAATCCTGAAGCGAGCCTCAACGAGATCATCGAAGTGCTCGGCACCGACCCGACGCTCGCCGCCCGTCTGCTCCGGTTGGCCAATTCCCCCCTGTACGCCGGTCGCCGTCGCACGGAGAACCTCCGCCAAGCCGTTGTGGTCCTCGGTCTCGATGCGGTATTGACCGCATCGCTGAGTCTGACGCTCATCAACGATCGAAGTCGTGAAGCGGGTATGTCGCCGGCATTCCGCAAGCGTCGCTGGATGCGCAGTGTTCATGCCGCGGCATGTGCTCAGCACCTGGCTGAGTTCGTTGCCGGTGTCGACCCGGCCGATGCCTTCCTCGCAGCGTTGTTGCAAGACATCGGTGTCAATGTCGTTGCCCGGATCGAGCCCGCTGCGTACGAGGAGCTGGGCGACGGCGGAACGCACGATCAGGTGATGGCTGCCGAAGTCGCCAGTCTCGGATGCGATCATGCCGTGATCGGTGCCGAGCTGCTGAGCAGCTGGTTGCTCCCCGAACGCATCGTCGACGCGGTGCTGCACAGCCACGAGCTCGGCGCCGAGGAGCAGAGCAACCTCTCGGCGGTTGCGTCGATCAGCGGTCTGGTCGCAGATGGCATCAGCGGCCAAGGCGATGCATTGCGAAAGGCTTCGCGAGCGGCGGACGAATTGCTGGGAGTGGACGAGTCGACGTTTGGTCTGGCAGTGGAGCACCTCATGGTGGCGCTCCCCGATCTCGCTCAGATCCTCGAGGCCGATTCACCCGATCCGAACGTGCTCGCCGAGCTGGCCGAAGAGCTCATCGTGATGCGTCAGATGAAGTCACAGACCGCAACAGCCGCACTTCACGACCAGCTCGCATCCCTGACCGTCGTTGCCCAGGAGCTCAAAGCCGAGACTCGCCTCGATCCGCTCACCGGGCTTGCCAATCGGCGTGAGCTCGACGAAGTGTTGGAGCGAGAGTTCGCACTTTCGCGAACCCAGTCGTTCCCGCTGTCGGTTCTCTTCGGTGACTTGGACGACTTCAAGAAGGTCAATGACCGATTCGGGCACAAGGTCGGCGACGAGCTGCTCGTGCAGACATCGCGCCGCATCAGCGCGGGCGTTCGCGACGGCGACATCGTCGGCCGTTTCGGTGGCGAAGAATTCGTCGTGGTGCTGCCGGGTGCTGACGAGGAGGGATCGGAAGTGGTTGCCAAACGGCTCGTCCGCCAGTTCAGAACGCGCGGCTTCAACCTCGACGCCGAACTCTCGATCCCGCAGACGATTTCGATCGGAGTCGCGACGTTCGATATCGGTTCGCCGTTCGCAAGTGTCGTCGACCTCTTGCAAGCCGCTGACGAGGCGCTCTACGAAGCAAAACGGCGCGGCAAGGATCAGTGGCGTCGCGGTCGCGCAACTGAACTCGTCGCAGCAACGAATCTCACCGCTTCGGCGATCGACCGCTGACCGACCGTCGTTCTGGCCGACTCCGTCGTCCGAATGAGTGGACCCTCGTGGTCTGGTGCGCCAGGATCTGCGTCGTGGAAATCGAGCAGAGCACCTTGGACGACGCAACACGCGCGATTGCCGACGCTGAGCGAATCGTTGTGTTCACGGGAGCCGGGATCTCGACCGATTCAGGCATCCCTGACTTCCGCGGCCCCAACGGTGTCTGGACGAAGAACCCGGCAGCCGAGAAGGCAGCGAACCTCTCCAACTACTTGAACGAACCCGAGACCCGCCGAGCGGCGTGGCAGAACCGGCTCACGGCACCAGCCTGGACGGCGCAGCCCAACCGGGGGCACGGCGCACTGGTCGAGCTCGAACGCCAGGGGCGGTTGCATGCACTGGTGACGCAGAACATCGACGGGTTGCACCAAAAAGCGGGCACCGACCCGAACCGCGTCATCGAGGTGCACGGCACCGTGTGGTTCACCCGGTGCTGGAGCTGTGACGATCAACGTCCGATGGAGGAGTCGTTGAACCGAGTCAAAGCCGGCGAACTGGACCCGTCCTGTCTGGAATGCGATGGCATTCTGAAGAGTGACACGATCAGCTTTGGTCAGGCGTTGGTGCCAGAAGTGATCGATCGTGCCCTGCGGGTGAGCGATGAGTGCGATCTGCTGCTCGCTGTCGGATCCACGCTGTCGGTGTTTCCGGCTGCGAACTGCGTGCCGCGTGCGAAAGCCGGGGGAGCGCAGGTCGTCATCCTCAATGGTGATGAGACGAAGATGGATCGCTACGCCGACCACCGCTTGGTTGGTTCGATCGGTGAACTGCTTCCGGCGCTGATCACTCCACCGACCCGTCGACGCCCTACTTGACGCTCCAAGCTCGAACCGACGCCGGTGACGAAGAGACTGTCGAGCTGATCGTCAACTGCGTGCGCGACTGGCCATGAGCGCACCCATGATCACCAGCGCGATGCCGCCGATTGCCAACGGAGCGACCGTGTCGCCTCGAAAGGCCACTCCCAGGGCGAGCGATACGACCGGGATCAGGTACGTGATGAACGATGCCCGGGTCGAACCGACGCGCCCGACGAGTGACCCCATGATGGCGAACGCCACGCCGGTACCGAACACGCCAAGCGCAAGTACCGCAACCAGCGGACCCATCTCCCACGATGCGTCGCCGATTTCCCACAGGCCGTACGGCGTGGTCCAGAGTGTGGCCAGCGCAAGCATCCTGGTCATCAACGGGAGCGACCCGTAGCGCTGCTGCAGCGGGGCGGCCAGGTTGATCGCAAAGCCGTAGCAGACGGTCGCACCGAGCACGAGCAGCACACTGCGTGCGCCGTTGTCGCCGTCGCCGATCGACGGGAGACTGATCAGCGTGATGCCCACGAAGCCGATGGCGATGCCGGCAAGCAGCGCCCCGCGTGCGCGCTGACGCAGGAGCACCGCAGCGACGGTGGCGGCAAAGATTGGGGTGGCGCCGTTCAACAGTCCGGTCACCGACGAGTTGATGTACTGCTCGGCGATCGGAAACAGCGTGAATGGGACCGCAACCCAGATCACCGAAAGCAGCACGAGACGACCGCGATCGTCCGGGTTGATCCGAATCGATGCCTTGGGCAGCAAGAGCAGTGCAATCGCACCTGATCCAACCCGCAGCAGTGTGATCAGTCCGGGCGGAAATGCATCGAGGCCGATGTCGATGAACAGAAACGACGAACCCCAAATGGCAGCGACCGAAACGAACAGCACCCAGTCCTGAGGTGTGAACGAGCCATCGTTGGCAGCAGTCGACTGTTCGAACAGCTTGCGCTGTGCAGTCGAAGCAGGAACGTCGGCTTGTGTCACCGAGGCAACCTACGGCTCCGACCCCTTCGACGCCTGGCCGGTTTCGGACACCGCGTCACGCAATCCCGCCATCGACAAAGGTGTCAGGCACTTTTCACGGGAATGGATGGTGCACCACCGGGGTTGACCAAAACCCGACTCAACCACTCGACTATTCCCGTTAGGCTTTTCCCATGGCAACGTTTCGTGACCTGCTCTCCGCCGCCAAGTCCTCCATCTCCGAGATCGACACCGACACGGCGTCGTCACGGATCGATGAAGGCGCCGTGATCCTCGACGTTCGCGAGCCAGATGAGTACGAAGAGGGCGCCATCCCCGGTGCCATCCATATTCCTCGTGGCCACTTGGAAGCCCAGATCGAAGGCAAGATCATCGACAAGAACGTCCCGGTGGTGGTCTACTGCGCAGGTGGCGTGCGCTCGGCGTTTGCGGTGCAGACGATGAACGAGTTGGGGTACACCAACTCGCTGTCGATGGACGGCGGTTTCGGCCGCTGGAAAGACGAAGGGCGCGACTGGAAGCAGCCTGCATCGCTCACTCCCGAACAGAACAATCGCTACAAGCGTCACCTGCTGCTTCCTGAAGTGGGGACGGTCGGCCAGCTCAAACTGCTGGACGCGAAGGTGCTGATGCTCGGCGCCGGTGGGCTTGGTTCACCAGCTGCGCTCTACCTGGCTGCCGCTGGCGTGGGCACGCTCGGCATCGTCGACATGGACGATGTCGACTCGTCCAACCTGCAACGTCAGATCCTGCACAACGTCGATCGCATCGGTGACCGCAAGGTCGATTCGGCCAAGAAGACCCTGGTGGGGCTGAACCCAGACGTCAACGTGGTCACGTACGATACGCGCCTCGATGCGTCCAACATCATGGACATCATCGAGGGCTACGACGTGATCGTCGACGGCGCCGACAACTTCCCCAGCCGCTATCTCCTCAACGATGCGAGCGTGAAGCTCGGCATCCCCGTCGTGCATGGCTCGATCTTCCGATTCGAAGGCATGGTGAGCGTGTTCCACCCGACCGAAGGGCCGACGTACCGCGACATGGTCCCCGAGCCGCCGCCCGCCGAGCTCGCCCCGAGCTGCGCCGAGGCTGGTGTGCTCGGTGTGTTGCCCGGAATCATCGGCTCGATCCAGGCGCTGGAGACCATCAAGGTCATCCTCGGCCTCGGCGATCCGCTGATCGGCCGGATCCTCACGGTCGACACGAACGACATGGAGTTCCGCGTGTTCAACCTGAAGTCGAATCCCGACAACGAGGTCACGTACGCGAATCGTGATCGCATTCGAATCGAGGAGCTCGACGGGCTCTGTGCCCCCGGCCTCGATCACTGAGCATCCGGACCGATCGAGGCGCGGCGTCATCGGGCACATTTGGGGCCAATTCTCGTCGTGTCGATAGGTTCGGCGGCGTGAAGTCAACACAACCGGATGTCCGTTCGCGACCACCGGAGGCGGTTGGCGAGCTGCTGGTTGCAGGCGGCGACGAGCGCCTGACGCTCGACTCGAACGGCCGAAACAAGTACCACCTCGACCCGCTGACCTCCCGGGGATTGTTCCACCGTGGGTCGTGTACCTGCTCTCCGCTCACCGAGGAGGGCCAACGCACCGTGGATACGGTGCTCGTCCAGTTGCGCAATGGAACGGTCACCAGCGCCGACCTGGCCGAGCGCCAGCGCGACCGGCTCCTCGAGCTGTTCGTTCCGGACTCGCTCGACGGCACCGGCGTCATTTTTGCGCCGTCCGGCAGCGACCTCTGCTACTTGCCGCTCATGTTCTCATCGTTGCTGTATCCCGGCCAACGCATCGTGAACGTGGTGGCCACCAGCGAGGAGCTCGGATCCGGCTCGCTGCTTGCACATGACGGTCGGTACTACGCCGTCCAGTCCCAGCTCCACGACGATCTGCCCATCGGGGAAAGAGTGTCGGGTGATCTCGACGTCGAGTGCGTGCTGCTTCCCGCGCGTGATGAGCGGGGTGCGATCTTCGATCATGTCGGTGTCATCGAGCGGCTGATCGCTCAGCGTCGCGACGGCGAGGTGTTGATCGTCAACCTGGTCATCGGCAGCAAATCAGGCATCGAGAACGGCGTGCGGATCATCGAGCGATTCGATTCCGAAGACATCATGTGGACGGTCGATCTCTGCCAGATGAGGGCGCGGCCTGCGCTCTTCGAACGACTGCTCGAACTCGGCTGTCTCCTGCTGTGCACAGGATCGAAGTTCTACGAAGCGCCGCCGTTCTGTGGTGCGATGCTCGCTCCGCCGGTCTGGATCGATCAGCTGGCCAAGGCGTCGACAGACACGGCGTCGATCACGGCGTTCGACACGCTGTTCTCGTCGATGGACTTCCCCCAGCGCCTCTCGCAGATGGGCAGAGCATTCTCCGACTTCGACAACGTCGGCTTGCGGCTGCGGTGGGAAGCGGCGCTGCAGGAGATGGAGGCCTTCGACGCCGTCGCGAAGCCGGACACGGCCGAAGTGATTGCTCAGTGGAGTGCGTGCGTGGTCGAACGGATCGGCCAGTCCCACATACTCGACCTGTTACGTGACGATGCTCGCACGAACGATTCGATCGTGTCGTTCAAAGTGCGTGACGGTCATGGCGGACACCTCGATCAAGCTGGACTGGGGGAGCTTCGTCGTGTGCTCGCAGTGGATGGGGTGCCCGAACTGGCCGCGTTCGAACGGGCCCTCATCGGACAGCCGGTGGCGTATCCGTCCGGTGCGTTCCTGCGAGTTGCCCTCGGGTCGTCCGATGTTCGGTGCAGCGCAGCGAGCGGTTTCGACCCCGCTGACGACCTGGCGCTCATCGATGCGCTCGAACGTGTTGCCGAGGAGTTGCGGTGACCTCGGATCCTGTACTCGGGGCGGCCCTCGACGCCGGCCTCATCGATGACGCGGACACCTCGGCGATTCTCTACGACCTCGACGTGCTCGACCGTCAGATGGAACGCGTGCGAGCGTCGTTTCCGCCAACGGCGCATCACGCGGTGGCCGTGAAGTCGAATCCGCTGGTGTGTGTACTGCGTGAGATCGCAGCAGCCGGCTTGTACGCAGAGGCTGCATCAGCGGAGGAGCTTGCGCTTGCACGTGCGGCCGGGTTCGACGGTCGCACCGTGTGGGATTCGCCCGCCAAGACCGAGCTCGAGATCGCCGCGGCGATGACCGACCCGCCATGGTTGGTGAACGTCGACTCGATCGCCGAGCTCGATCGCTACCAGGCCGGCGACATCCGCCTCGGGCTGCGGATCAATCCGGAGCGTCGGCCGAACTCGATCTCATCGCTGGCCACTGGTGTGGCCGGGTCGAAGTTCGGCATCCCGATCTCCGAGCGTGTGGAGATCATCGATGCGTTCGACCGAGAGCAACGGCTGACGGCGCTCCACGTGCACAGCGGGTCGAACTCCCGGTCGTTACAACCCATGGTCGATGGTGTTGCCGCAGTCGTGGAACTCGCTGACGAGATCAACGGTCGCAGCGAGACCAGCGGACGGATCGACACGATCGACATCGGGGGTGGGCTGCGGTTCACCCAACACGGTGACGAGGAACTCTCCGTTGAGCGTTACGCAGCGATGCTGCAGGCCCAGGTGCCTGGATTGTTCGATGGCCGCTATCGAATCGTCACCGAGTTCGGTCGCTTCCATCATCTGGGTGCTGGTCGTACGGCTACCCGGGTCGAGTACGTGACGCCGTCGTCCGCGCACACGAGTGTCGTGGTGCATGTCGGCGCCGATTCCTTCGTTCGAGAGGTCTACGACTCGGAGCACTGGCAGGTGACCATCGCCGACCGGGACCGAGTGTCTGACGTGCCCGGCAGCACGTCGGAGCTCGGCTTCAACGTGGTCGGTCCACTGTGCTTCGAGGGCGACGTGATCGCACGCGATGTGGATGGAGCGTTGCCCGAGCCAGGCGACTGGCTGATGCTGAACGACACCGGGGCAAACACATTCTCGCTCTGGTCACGTCACTGCAGTCGTGCGTTCCCCGTGGTGCTTCTGTACCGATCGAGCGATGTCGTTGGCTCGATACACATCGCGAAGCGTCGCGAGTCGATCGACGACGCCATCGCCATCTGGTCATAGCGGCTGGTTTCGAGAAGAGAAAAGGTGATCGCTGGCAGGCGAGATCAGTCGAGGAATTCGGGCTCGCGTGCAACGAGTTCTTCCCAGAACGGCTGGAACTGGAACCAGCCGGCAATGTCGCTGCCCTGGGACTCGTGTCCGTCGATGCAGAACGCTTCGGGAATCTCGATCGGTGTGCCAGCAGCCTCGGCCACGAGTTGGCTCTGGCAGGCACGCTCGAGGGCGATGAACCACCACACGGCTGCATCAACGGAACCTCCGGCGGTGATGAGTCCGTGATTCTGGTGGATCAGTGCCTTCTTGTCGCCGAGCGCGACGGCCATTGCCTTGCCGATCTCCTCGGAGAGCACCACGGCGCCGGATCCGTCGTTGCACAGCGCGACGTCGTTGTAGAACATCGTCGAGTCCTGCGTGATCATCTTGAGTGGCTTGCCCAGTGTCGAGAAGGTCTTGCCGTACATGGAGTGCGAGTGCGCTGCGGCGATGACGTCTGGGCGTGCCTGGTGGATCTGGCCGTGGATCGCGAACGCGGCCTGATTGAGTGATCCGGTGCCTTCGACGATCTCGCCGGTGTGGTCGACACAGATGAGATCGGACACCTTCATCAACTTGAAGTTCTTTCCGAACGGGTTCACCCAAAATCGGTCGGTGAACTCGGGGTCTCGAACGGTGACGTGACCCGGCACTCCCTCGGCGAGGTGCAAGCGACCCATCGTGCGAAGGCCGCATGCCAACCGCTGCTTGCGATGGAGGCGCTCTGCTGCGAAGTCTTCCTTCGGCGTGGTTGCCTCTTTTTCGAGTTCTGCGAGCTTCTCGTCGATCGTGTTGGCCATGGCGAAAGTGTAGAACAGCCGTGAAGGACGCCGCGACTCGGCAACGTCGTCAACAGTGCCTGGCACTTGCGATGATCAGGCGGGGTCGGTACGCACCACGGTTTCGACTCGCTCGATCTCGTCGCGTTCTTGCACGGCGACGCCGACGAGTACGAGCGCGATCCCGACCAGGTCGATCCTGGATGGTGGCTGATCCAGAAAGACCCATCCCATCAAGGCAGCGGTGACGGGCAGGAGTGCAAGGAGCAGCGAGAACCGACGAATCGGGATCCGTCGCATCGTGAACTGGTCGATGCCGTACCCGAGTGCGTTCGAGAACACGCCGACCAGCAAGCACAGCGCAAGCAGGCTCGGGGCCACCCACACCGGGCCACTCCACGGCGCGCCGATCGGTGTGGTCAGCACCGTGCCGATGGCGAGCCCGAGCCCGAGTCCGGCAACGCCCCGATCAACCTGGGCAACGCGTGATCCAATGACGATGTAGGCCGCCCACATCGCCGATGCGAGCAGGATGAACACCAGCCCGGCGGTGTTGCCGTCGTCGATCTCGACGCCACCGAGCACGCACACGCCACCGATCGCGAACAGCAAGGCGAGCGCGTTGCGACCGGTTCGTGTCGTCGCGGCTGCAACGGCGATGGGGCCGATGAACTCGATGGTGACGCCCTTGCCCAGGTCGATCCGGGCGATTGCCAAATAGAAGAACGTGTTCATCAGTGCCGTAGCGATTCCGAACATCGCCACACCGACGAGTTGCTGTCGTGTCCAGCCGGAACGCCAACCGCGAGACACCGCGAGCAGCGCGATGGCGGCGCCCATCACGCGGAACCACGCAACGGTCTGGGGCTCCACTCGATCGAACAAGCCAACGGCAATGACCGCTCCGACGTACTGAGCGATTGCAGACAGCACGAACAGCATTTCGGGCGGCGTCGAGTTCAACCACCGAGTGACCGCACCGTCGGATGGGCTTGATGAGCTGTTCTCGGCGGTCACGCAGTGAGGATGCCAGAGTGATGACATGAACCGTTCGATCAATCCGACTTCGATCGCGGCGCCCGCTGCCAACTACGCGCATGCCGTCGTCACCGAGGCTCCGGGGCGCTGGTTGCATACTTCTGGGGTGGTGCCGGTGGGCCCTGATGGGAGCACACCCGCCGATGTTGGAGATCAGGCGCGCGTTGTCTGGGCGAACATCGCCGCAATGCTGATCGACGCCGACATGAACGCTGCTGACATCGTGTCGGTGGTGACCTATGTCGTGGTTGGCGAGCCGCTGGGCCCGGTGATGGCGGCTCGAGACGAGTTCCTGGCTGGGCACCTCGCAGCATCCACACTCGTGACGGTGCCCGAGCTGGCACAACCACTGTGGCGAATGGAAGTGGCGATCGTCGCAGCTCGGTGACATCAATCGACGGGATCGTGCGGCGTGGTTGGGTGCGAGCCCATGTCGGTTGCGTACGATCCAAGGATGGCTGATGCACCACTTGCGACCACCGACTCGGGGATCCCGATCGAGAAGATCTACACGGGCGAAGCGCTGGCGGACTGGAATGCTGAGCAGCGGCTCGGGCTGCCCGGCCAAGCACCGTTTACGCGCGGCGTGTACCCGTCGATGTACACGAGCCGACTGTGGACGATGCGTCAGTACTCCGGATTCGGGTCGGCCGAGCAGACCAACGAGCGGTTCAAGTTTCTGCTGGACGCCGGCCAGACCGGCCTGAGCTGCGCCTTCGACCTCCCCACACAGATGGGATACGACTCGGACGCCGGACGCGCCGAGGGCGAGGTCGGCAAGGTGGGCGTGGCCATCGACACCATGGCCGACATGCGTCTGCTGCTGGCGGACCTGCCGCTCGACAAGGTCTCGACGTCGATGACCATCAACTCCACGGGCGCGATCCTGCTGCTCATGTACGAGTTGGTCGCCGAAGAGCAGGGCGTGTCGCCTGATCAGATCAACGGCACGATCCAGAACGACCTGCTCAAGGAGTACATCGCCCGCGGCACGTACATCTTCCCGCCGCGACCGTCGATGCGGATCATCACCGACATTTTCGAGTACTGCTCGAAACACGTGCCGTCGTGGAACACGATCTCGATCTCCGGCTACCACATCCGCGAAGCGGGCTCCACGGCGGTCCAGGAGATCGCGTTCACCCTCGCCAACGCCATTGCGTATGTACAGGCAGCCGTGGACGCCGGCCTGGACGTCGACGACTTTGCTCCTCGCCTGTCGTTCTTCTGGAACGGGCACAACAACTTCTTCGAAGAGGCCGCCAAGTTCCGTGCGAGCCGTCGCATGTGGCACACGATCATGACCGAGCGATTCGGTGCCCAGAAGGAGAAGTCGAAGATGCTGCGGTTCCACACGCAGACCGGCGGCTCCACGCTCACGGCACAGCAGCCGATCAACAACGTGGTGCGTGTGGCCATTCAATCCATGGCCGCAGTGCTCGGTGGAACGCAGTCGCTGCACACCAACGGCTACGACGAAGCACTGAGCTTGCCGACGGAAACCGCTGCCCGCATCGCACTGCGTACCCAACAGATCATCGGCTACGAGTCGGGTGTGACCGACACCGTCGATCCGTTGGCCGGCTCCTACTTCGTCGAGACGCTCACCGACGAGATCGAGAAGCTGGCGTGGGAGTACATCGCCACCATCGATGAAAAGGGTGGCGCCGTCGCAGCGATCGAGCAGGGCTACCAGATGGACGAGATCATGGACGCGGCGTACTCGTACACCAAGTCGATCGACGACGACGAGCGCGTGATCGTCGGCGTCAACAAGTTCACCGTGGAAGACGAAGCCGAGATCGAGCCGTTCCCGATCGACCCGCAACTGGAAGTCGATCAGATCGCCCGCACCAAGGCATACAAGTCCGCCCGAGACACCGCTGGGGTCGAATCAGCGCTGGCCACCGTGAAGGCGACCGCCGAGTCGAGTGACAACCTGCTGTACGCGATGAAAGAGGCGTTGCGCGCTGACTGCACACTCGGCGAGATCAGCGACAGCCTCCGCGAGGTCTTCGGCACCTACACGCCCTGAACGTATGGCGTGGGAACTGTTCGATCGAGATGTGGGCGGGTTCCAGATCTGCGGGGTCGACGAAGATGCGCTGGTGCACGCCCCGATCGCGGAGCTGCCGGTGGCGTGTGACATCACGGTGACTGCGGGATCGGCAGCGCCTGCTGCGCTCGAAGCAACAGAACGGGACCTGGAGCGAGTGACCGACTCGCTCGGCGGGCGCCTGGTTGCCACGTCACGCACCCGCACCACGCTGACGTCGTTGGTGTACTTGACCAGCGACGACGGAGCCGACGGGTACTCGAAGATCGCGCTGCCCGGGCGGGCCTCGATTTCTGTGGCTCCTGCGATCGACCCGGAGTGGACGATGTTCGAACGAGCCCGCCCGGTTGGCATCGAAGAGCAATCGATGCTCGACTTTCGCATGCGCACGCAGCTGCACGACGCGGGTGACCTCGGTGGCGAGCGCCCGATCGAACACGTCGTCAACGGTCTCGGTGCTGACGTGGTCGAGGCGTACGTCACCGCAGTGACCGCAGGAATCCCGGGGCTCGACGCCATGACCGACGTCGATCATCCGGGCCGAGCGCTGCTCACGCACCGCGCCGATCCGAGAGATGTGACGGAATCGTCCTGGATCATCCGTCAGATCGCCGAGCGCTTCGGCGCCACCTACGACGGTTGGGGCTGCGCGGTGCTCGGACCGGAGCCACGCCCCGTCAGCTCCGGTCGCCGTTGGTTCCGTCGCTCTTGAAGCGGCAGGTCCGGAGCTGACAGCCCGGACGCACCGTGGACCGGGCAGACTGTTCCACGATGATCGCTGCGGGCATCACCAAGTGGCCGACGTGGCAGCAGGCATGGATTGCCACCTTGATCTGTCTTGGATTGCTGCTCATGGTTCGCCGGATGCGGCCGTCGCGCTTCACCGAGTTCTCGATGCCGACCTTGCAGGAACTGGCGGTGCTGACCGGGCTGTACGGGCTGTGGCGGACCGCCAAGAAGCTCCCGCTCACCCAGTCCGAGGGCGCCCTCGAACGAGCACGATCCATCGTCGACTTCCAAGAAGCAATCTGGCTCCCGACCGAGCTCAGCCTCCAGCGCTTCGTCATCGACCACGATCCACTCGGTTGGTTGTCAGCGGCGTACTACATCGTGATGCACGTGCCGGCATTGTTTGCGTTCCTCGCCTGGATGTTCTGGAGGCACCGTGATCACTATCCCCGTTGGCGCAATGTGCTCGCTCTCACCACTGCCGGATGCCTGTTCATCCGGTTCGTGCACGTGGCCCCGCCGCGCTTCTTGACCGACCTCGGGTACCAGGACCTGTCCGAGGTGTACGACCTGTCGGTGTACGGCGAGGTCGGCACCGGCGTCTCCGGTCAGTTCGTGGCAATGCCGTCGATCCACGTGGCCTGGGCGGGAGTGGTCGGCTTCGGCATCCTCGCAGCGGGCCTGAGCCGTTGGAAGTGGCTCTTTGCCGCACACCTCCCTCTCACGGTGCTCGTCGTGGTGGTCACCGGCCATCACTGGTGGCTCGATGGCATCGTCGCGCTCGGCCTGATCGGGCTGTCACTGCTGATCGACGAAGGCGTTCGCCGTGCCTGGCGCCGGCGAACCTCGTACGTTCGAACCGGGTTGGAACGTACGAGGTCAGAGTTCGGCCGTGAAGGCGGCGAGGAGGTCGTCGAACTCGGTGAAGGAACGGAACTGGGGGAACTCGGCGATCACGTTGTCGGGTGACCGGAAGAGAAAACCGGTCGAGGCTGCGCCGAGCATGGTGGTGTCGTTGTAGGAGTCTCCGGCAGCGAGAATCTTGAAGTTCAACGATTGAAATGCCTCGACGGCTTTGCGCTTCTGGTCCTGTTGGCGCAGTTGGTAGCCAGCGATGCGATCGCCATCGACGAGCAGTTGGTGGCACATGATGGTCGGCCATCCGAGCTGGCGCATGAACGGCTCGGCGAACTGCTCGAACGTGTCGGAGAGGATGATCACCTGAGTTCGCTCGCGTAATGCATCGAGGAACTCACGTGCGCCGGGCATCGGAGCGAGCGTTGCGATCACCTCTTGGATCTTGCCGAGCCCCAAACCGTGCTCCGACAAGAGGTCGAGGCGGTACCGCATGAGCACGTCGTAGTCAGGCTCGTCACGAGTGGTTCGCAACAGACCTTCGATCCCGGTGGTCTCGGCAACAGCAACCCACACCTCCGGAATCAGAACACCCTCGAGGTCGAGGGTAACGATGGTCTGAGTTGGTTCGATCGCTGCGGCCACGACGCCATTGTGGCTGGCCGGAGCTCAGATCCGAAACGGCGATTCGTTCGGGTCGAGATCGGGTTCAGCCAGCGATGTGTACGAGATCGACGTTTGGCCGTTCGGGGGCCGGTGCAGGCTGCAGCGGCCAGCCGAGATACACGACGCCGATGATGCGGTCCTCCTGGGCAAACCCGCACAGCTCGAGCACCTTTGGCGGGCGGGTGAGGGCCGGGGTCGACCAGAACGAAGCAAGGCCCAACGCGGTGGCACCGAGGAGCAGGTTCTGGATGCCAGCGGCCACCGCATCGCGGTTCTCCTGGTGCAGCATTTCGTTCGCATGTGGCTCGCAACCGATCACGAGCGTGGACGGAGTACGCAGATATTTGCCGGCGGTCTTGAGTCGCTTGGTCTCGTCGCCGAAGTCGGCGTCGACCATGTCGTCAACCATCGTGGTGCCGAGTAGCGCCCGGCCCTCTCCGGTGAACAGCGCAAACTTCCACGGCCAGGTTCGCTTGTGGTTCGGCGCCCATGATGCGAGTTCGCACAGCTGTTGCACCTTCTCGACGGGCACGTTGCGATCGCGGTCCACGAGCATCGAGGTTCGTCGCGCTCTCACGAGCGCCGAGAAGTGGTCGAACGCAGTGGGATCGAGGGGTGCGGTCACGTCGCCATCATCGCATGAGGCGGCGTGTACTGCGATGTTCGAACACGACAGGCCAGACACGAGCGCAATGCGTGAAGATGCACCTCGTGGGTCGGGTCGACACAACCGTCGTGTGGTTCAAACGCGACCTTCGAGTTGGCGACCATCGACCGCTGATGGCTGCGGTCCGCGAGGGCGGCCCCGTGCTGCCGCTGTACATCATCGAGCCGTCGATGCTGGCCGCAGTGGACTTTCATCCGGCGCACTACGCGTTCGTCCGAGACTGCCTGGTGGAGCTTCGAGAGGATCTGTCTGCGCTCGGAGCGCCACTCGTTGTTCGCATGGGTGAGGCGGTAGAGGTGCTGGAAGCGCTGCGGGTCCAACACGGTGTGGCGAGACTCGTTGCGCACGAAGAGACGGGGAACGACGTGACCTACTCCCGCGACCGCGCGGTTGCAGCGTGGGCGCGAACGAGTGGCGTCGACGTCGGTGAAGCTCCCACGAACGGCGTGGTTCGGAGACTGTCGGATCGTGATCAGTGGAGCGCGATTCACCGCTCGCGGATGGCAGCTCCGATCGAGGACACCCCTGATCGAATACCCCCGGTCGAGGGCATCGACATCGGCCCCATCCCGACCGGCCTCCAATTGGGGTTGGCCGAGTTGAACCGAGACGTCCAGCGCGGTGGACGCAGCAACGCCAGCGAGGTCTGGCAGACCTTTGCCGCCGAACGCCACCGCGGCTACCAGTACAAACTGTCGAGCCCGGTCACGGCGTGGGACTCGTGCTCGCGGCTTTCACCACACCTGGCATACGGAACCGTGTCGATGCGGATGGTCCTGCGGCGTCTCCAACGAATTCAAGGCGGACTGAAGAAGGGCGACCCGGCAGCCAAGTCGTTCAGCGCATTCGGTGAACGACTCCACTGGCACGATCACTTCATCCAGAAGCTCGAGGACGAACCTCGGATCGAGTTCGAGTCCTTCGTGAGCGACTTCGATGAGATCCGGCAGCGAGATGACGAGGCGAAAGCCGCAGCATGGCGCGAGGGGCGCACTGGGTATCCGCTCGTCGACGCCTGCATGCGGGCGCTCGATGCAACCGGATGGCTGAACTTCCGGATGCGGGCGATGGTCGTCAGCTTCGCAAGCTATGACTTGTGGCAGCCGTGGCGATCCACGGGGCTGCATCTCGCTCGCTGTTTCACCGACTACGAGCCCGGCATCCACTGGAGCCAGGTGCAGATGCAGTCGGGGACGACCGGCATCAATGCGCTGCGGGTGTACGACCCGACCAAGCAGGCCATCGAACACGATCCCGATGGCGAGTTCATCCGGCGGTGGGTTCCCGAGCTGCGCGAAGTTCCGACCGCCCTCATTCATCAGCCGCAGCTGGCAGGGGCGGACTATCCACCACCGATCGTCGACCATGCGGCCGCTGCGCGGCGCGCCACTGCGGAGATCCAGCGGATCCGCACACGAGCCGAACGTGCCGGCCGCCTCGCCGACGTGCTCGAACGGCACGGCAGTCGCCGTCCGCCGCCAGCACAGCGGCGGAGCAGGGGGTCGAGTCGGCGTCGCTGACACGCCGCTGCGCTGATCAAGTTGGTTCGTCGTCGCGCTGGCGTGCCCGGCTTGGCTGCACCCTCGGTGCCTCATTCGGCATCTTGGGGTACACCGGCGGCCACGGTGCATCGGGAACGCCGTCGGCGAGATCTGCAGCGAAGCGTTCCACCAGCGGAGCGATCGAGCACGGTGCCTCGTCCATCAATTCCCAAGGGTCGCCGAGGTTCGCCACACGCTCCGGCACGGTGTCGATCGTGCAGGCCTCGGGGTCGATGGTGTCCAGCTCATCCCACCCGAACGGCGTGGAGACCTGAGCTCCAACACGAGGTCGAACGCCCCATGCTCCGAACATGTTCTTGTGCGGGGCGTTCTGGTTGAAGTCCACGAACACGCGCGGACCGCGCTCCTCTTTCCACCACTTGTCGGTGATCAGGTCAGGGTGCCGTTCGGTGAGCATCCGAGCGATGCCCACCACGGCACCGCGCACTGCGAACGAGTCCCAGCCGGGCTCCACTCGCACATAGATGTGGATGCCTTTGGACCCAGTGGTCTTGGCGAACCCGATCATCCCGAGCTCGGCGAGCAGATCGCGGGTGTAGCCCGCGGCCTCGCGTGTCATGTCGAACGTGACGCCGGGAGAGGGGTCGAGATCGATCCGCATCTCGTCGACGTCATCTGGGTGAGCGGCGCGGAACTGCCACACGTGAAGCCCCAAGACTCCCTGGTTGGCCGCCCACAGCACATGTGCCAGATCCGAGATCACCAGAGCCCGCGACGGCGTACCGTTGATCGTCTCGACCGTGGTGGTCGTCAGCCAGTCGGGTGCGGATGCCGGAATTCGTTTCTGAAAGAACGACTTGCCTCGCACGCCGTTGGGGTAGCGCTCCAGCAGCACCGCTCGATCTCGCAGCGTGCGCATGATCGGCGCGCCGACCGAGAGATAGAAACGGGCGAGATCGAGCTTGGTCCGCTCGGCTTTGGCAGGTCCTACCGACGGGAACATTGCCTTGCCGGGGTTCGTGATCGGGACGGTTCGCTGGCCGCCATCGGGCAGCTCGACCACGAGTTCCACGGGTGCCCCGAACTCCTCAGACGTCGCCACGGACCCGAACTTACGCCACGTTGGTCGAGACGATGGCACGGTCCCGGTCTCGTGTCGTCGCACCCCGCAGCGGAGTGGTGTTCACAGAGCGTTCCACGACGGAAGTGACACACCAAGGTCAGCGTGCGGTATGAATGAAGGCTGTGGACGAACTCCTGAACGACGACGGAACACCGAGGCCAGCTGCGGTGGCGCTGTGGGAACTCCTCGCCCGGCTCGGCCCGGAAGAGTTGGAGGCTCGTCAGCAAGCCACCGAGCTCGACATCCTCACGATGGGGATCACGTTCACCGTGTACAGCGATGGGGAGAACATCGACCGAGCGTGGCCGTTCGACGTGGTGCCGCGGATCATCCCCGGCCATGAGTGGAACGAGGTGCAACTCGGCCTGCACCAGCGGCTTCGAGCGGTGAACATGTTCATCGATGATCTGTACAACGACCAACGCATCATCGAAGCAGGTGTGTTCCCCGCCGAACTGATCGAGGCCTCGGTCAACTTCAGGCCGGAGTGCATCGGCGCCCACCCGAAGTTCGGTGTGTGGGCGCACATCTCGGGCTCAGACCTGGTGCGCGACGACGACGGCACGTTCTACGTGCTCGAAGACAACCTGCGGGTGCCGTCAGGCGTGAGCTACGTCCTCGAGAACCGCGCCGTCACCAAGCGGGCGTTTCCCGAGTTGTTCGGCCGAAACCAGATTCGACCGGTCGACAGCTACACCGACGAGCTGAACAAGGTGCTGTCATCGCTGGCACCCGATGACGTCGTCGAGCCGACCATTGCGGTGTTGACACCGGGGATCTTCAACTCGGCCTACTTCGAGCACTCGTTCCTCGCCGAGCGAATGGGGGCCGAGTTGGTCGAAGGTGGCGACCTCGTGGTGGATGACGACGATTGTGTCTACATGCACACCGTCGAGGGCCGGGAGCGGGTGCACGTGATCTACCGGCGCATCGATGACCTCTTCCTCGATCCCGAGGCGTTCCGTCCTGACTCGCTGCTCGGGGTGGCTGGACTCATGCGTGCTTGGAAAGCGGGCAACGTGGGAATCGCCAACGCGCCCGGAGCCGGTGTTGCCGACGACAAGTGCGTGTACGCGTGGATGCCCGACATCATTCGGTTTTACTTGGGTGAGGAGCCAAAGATCGCCAATGTCCCGACCTATCGGTGCATGTATCCAGACGAGCTCGAATATGTCCTCGAGCACCTCGACGAGCTGGTCGTGAAGCCGGCCAACGAGAGCGGGGGGTACGGCATCACCATCGGAAGTCGGGCCAGCGAGGACGAGCTGAAGGCGTGTGCGGCAGCGATTCTCGAAGATCCACGCAACTGGGTCGCACAACCGATCATCAACCTGTCGACCGTGCCGACGCTGATCGACAACGAACTGCAACCTCGCCACGTCGACCTTCGCCCGTTCATCCTCACAGGGCAGAACAGCTACGTCACTGCAGGCGGACTCACTCGGGTAGCGCTCAAGGAAGGCTCGCTGATCGTCAACTCCTCGCAGGGTGGGGGCAGCAAGGACACCTGGATCGTCGACGACCAGGGGGGCTGGCAGACCATGAACGAACCTGTGCCACCACCACCCCCACTGGGGCAGTCGCAGCAGCAGACCGGTGTCGACTTGGAAGGAATCGGCTGATGGCGCTGCTTTCACGGAACGCCGATCGAATCTTCTGGGCCGCCCGCTACCTGGAGCGCGCCGAGGACACCGCTCGGATGGTGCTGCAGTTCGGCGAGCTCTTCGACGACATGCCAACGAACGATCCGGACGAGAACATCTTTCGTTGGGCTCCGTTGCTTGCCGTCTGCGGCGACCGAACGCTGCTGCAAGCCGAGGCCAGCGAGCGTGATGTCGTGAACACCTTGGTGTGCGATCCAGAGTCGTCGAGCAGCGTTGCCGGATGTGTGGCGGCGGCACGATCGAACCTGCGCACCACCCGCGAGGTGCTGCCGCGTGAGGCCTGGCACACGGTCAACGACCTGTCGATGTTCGTGTCCCTGGATGTGAGTCGGGCACAGGACCGGCGATTCCGGTCCCACGTGCTCAGTCGAGTTGCGAACGACAGCCGCCGGATGGACGGCATTTTGACCTCGTCGATGAGCCGCGATGCCGCGTGGCAGATGTGGCGGATGGGCCGCTACCTCGAGCGGGCTGACATGACGACGCGAGTGGTCGGCGTTCGCGCTGCAGTGCTGATGGCGCAGGCCGCGAAGCCGGTGCGCGCGGGCGACGCGCTGCGGTACGACGAAGTGCAATGGATGGGTGTGCTGCGGTCGCTGTCGGCGCTGCAGATGTATCAGCGTTCCAAGCACGGAGCCATCGAGGCCTCGTCGGTCGTTCGGTTCTTGCTGTTCGATCCGGAGTTCCCCCGCTCTGTCCGCTTCTGCCTCGACGAGATCGACCGTTCGTTGGATCAACTGTCGCGGCCCGAAAGTGTGCGCAACGCCGTGTCGCAGGCACGTGATGCGCTGATGTCGACCATGGCAACCACCAATGATGGTGCCGACCTCGATCAGGCAATGGACTGGGTACAGTCCCTCATCGGCAAGGTCAACGAAGCGGTCACGGATCGCTATCTCAGTATCGATGGTGATTGATGGAGACGTCCCACGTGAGCGAGTCGATCAATCCGGTTGAACTCGCACGTCGACAAGCGTCGATCGATCGCCTCCTCATGGCCGAAGGTGCTGGTCATATCGTGCATGACCTCCCGGTCCGCTCGGACGGGCGATCCGTCGGCCTGGCCAGTAGACCATGGCGGCTGGACCCCATGCCGTATGTGCTGACGGCGGACGAGTTCTCCTGGATCGAAGGTGCCGTCACGCGGCGAATGCAAATGTTCGAGGCAATCCTCGACGACCTCTACGGCAACCGGCAACTGGTGGCTGATGGGCTGATCGACCCGTCGATGCTGTGGGCGAGCCCTGCGTATCGGCTCTCCGCCGTCGGAGCGAAAGCTCGGCGCCATCAACGGCGCTGGCTGTCGACGTATGCGGTCGACCTGGTTCGTACCGCCGATGGCGTGTGGTTCGCCATTGCCGACCATACCGACACACCCGCGGGACTCGGCTACACGCTGCTCGACCGAGGCGTGTTGACGCAGGTTGCCGATGTGGACGGCGACATGCCGCGCACGATCGACTCGGCCCTGGCGATGATGCGTCGTGCGCTCGTGGATACCTCGAGCGTCGAAGGGCCGAGGGTGGTGGTGCTCACGAGTGGCATCGACCATCCGGCGTATGTCGATCACTCATACCTGGCAACTCAAATGGGTTTCAACATCGTCGAGGGCCCGGACCTGGTGGTGCGCGAAGGCCAGCTGTGGTTGCAGACCCTTGGTGGCCTGGAACGCGTCGATGTGCTGCACCGTCGCATCGTCGATCGTCAGCTCGATCCACTCGAGACCAACACGTACGGTGCGGCGGGTATCCCGGCGGTGCTCCTGACCGATGACGCCGGGTCGTTGACCATGGGGAACGCGCACGGCACGGGCCTCATCGAGGATCCGGCGCTGATCGGCGTGTGGGACCGGGTGGGCGAGGCACTCACCGGTGAGGCTCCATGGCTTCGGTTGAAGTCGCCGAAGCTCGCACCGGGGTCCACTCGCATCGACGATGTGCTCGGCCGTTCGGCTGAGCGCGTGGGCTGCTTCGTCGGTGGCCGGCTCGTCGATCAGCCGGTCGTGTTGAGATTCCACGCTGTCGCCACCAATGACGGCATCGCGGTGATTCCCGGAGGCAACGGTCGCGTGATCGAACCGTTCGACGACCCCACGTTGCCCACTCCGGCTCGTGCGAAAGATATCTGGGTGCTGGGCGACGACGTTGCTCCGTCGTTGATCGCGGAGGCCCGTTCGGCGCCCCAGGTCGACTTCATCACCTCGGTACCGACTCGTGCAGCACACTCGCTCTACTGGTTGGGTCGTGCGTCCGAGCGTGCCGAAGCGGTGGCGCGCGCCATGCGAGTGATCGCAGCCGGAGCGCCGCGGCCGGCATGGACCGGAACCCCGACACCAGCGATGCTGCTGCTCGCTCGCCTCACCGGCGACGATGCTCCGGTGGCGGCCGATGTCGGTACCAACCCCAACGCGGCGCTTGCGCGTGCTCGCCGAACTGCTGTCACCAACGCATCGGTCTCGCTCGGCTTCCATATCGGTTCGATGCTCGCTGAGTCCGCGTCGGTTCGAGAGTTCCTCTCGACCACCACCGGGCGGGTACTCGGCGACATGGTCGACACACGAACTCGACTCGCCGAGCGCCCTGACGACGTTGACGCGCTCGATGCACTCCTCATGCAGCTCTCCGCGTTCGGCGGGCTGTGGAGTGAGAGCGTGGTACGCGGGCCGGCCTGGTCGTTCGGTGACTTCGCCAAGCGCTTCGAACGTGCTCTGGTGGCGCTCACCAGCGCAGCCGTGGCGATTGGAATCGAGCGCGACCAGAAGCTCAGCGAGCTCGACCGACGACGCGGTCTCGAAGCGGTGCTGGGTGCAAACGACAGCCTCGTTGCGTATCGCCGACGTCATCGCAGCGACGTGGAACTGGATGCCGTGCTCGCGCTTGTGTTGCATGATCAGCGAAACCCGAGGTCCGGCGCAGCGGCGGTTGCCGGCATGCGTCGCAACGCTGCAGCGATTGGATGGACGGCGGGCGATGGCCGGCTCGAAGCGGTGGAGCGTGAGCTCGCCGAGTTGTCGAGCGCTGCACCGCTCGAACATCTGCAATCGATGTCGGCCACCCTCGAGGGCTTGGCGACCGAGCTGACCTCGACGAGACTCGTGGCGCCGCCCAACCCGACACTGGTTCGAGCCCGACTCGCCGAACCGGGGGCGGTCGCATGACCAGGTATCGGGTGACGCACCGAACGTCGTACAAGTACGGACTCGCCGTCAACGACGCCTACTCGGTGGCATGCCTGCTGCCGCGTGAGCGCGATTTCCAAGAGGTCGAGTACGCATCGGTGGTGGCAACCCCCACGCCCGACGAGTACGTAGAGACACGTGACGTGTTCGGGAACCGAATCGTGCAGCTGGGTGTGCATCACAGCCATGATTCGTTCGACATCGTTGCCGAGAGCGTCGTCGACACCACGGTGCAACGTCGTCCGACCACGCAGCGGCCGTGGGAGGAAGTGGCGCAGCTGGCACGTGATCTGCGCGGGCGCTCCGCCACGTCGGTGGGCCCGTATCGTGCTGCCACCCGAGCATCTCGCCCGACCAATCGCAGCGACCTTCTTGCAGCGTTGGCAGCCAAGGTATTCACCGCAGGTCGTCCGATTCTCGAAGCAGCCACGGGGTTGTCGCAAGAGATCTTCGAAACGTATGGTTTCGACCCGGCTGCAACAGATTGGGCCACTCCGCTCGACACGGTGCTGGAGAAGCAGCGCGGCGTCTGCCAGGACTTTGCGCATCTCGCCACCGCCGTGATGCGATCGGTCGGCCTGCCGGCTTCGTATGTCAGCGGCTACATCGAGACCGAACCGCCTCCAGGCGAGGTGAAGTCGATCGGTGCGGATGCTTCGCACGCATGGTGCGCTGTCTGGACCGGGCCGGACGAAGATGCGTGGGGGACCGGCGGGTGGATGGACTTCGACCCGACCAACCACCAGGTGCCACCGACGAGGCACGTCACCGTGGGATGGGGGCGGGACTATGCCGATGTCGCGCCGTTCCGCGGAGTGGTGCTCGGCCCGAGTTCCAACCAACTGATGGACGTAGCGGTCGACGTCACACGCCTCGGCTCCGCAACCTCATCGAGCCAGTCGCAGAGTCAGAGCCAGTCGCAGTCATCGACCATCTCGTCGATCTGATCGTCACGTACCGAAGGGAAGTACCGACCATGGGAATTCACATCGCCATCGAGCATCACACGCGTTATACGTTCGATCGTGCAACGACCATCCATCCGCACATCTTCCGGTTGCGTCCCGCACCGCACTCGCGCACGCCGATTCTTGCGTACAGCCTGAAGGTCTCGCCGAAGGATCACTTCGTCAACTGGCAGCAGGACCCGTTTGGTAACTACATGGCCCGGTTGGTGTTCAACGAACAGGCACACCATCTCGACGTGACCGTGGATCTCGTTGCCGACATGACGGTGGTGAACCCGTTCGACTTCTGGCTCGAAGAGTCCGCCGAGAAGTTCCCGTTCGTGTACGACGGCCAGACCGCACGAGACCTCGACGCCTACCTTCGCCCCGCCATGCAGGCAGGGCCCCTGTTGAAGAAGTGGTTGTCCGGAGTCGACCTCACGGAGCGCATCCGTGTCGAGGACTTTCTCGTGGCGATCAACCAGCGACTGTGCAACGACATCGGCTATTCGGTGCGCATGGAGCCTGGTGTCCAGTCACCGGAAGAAACGTTGGAACGAGGAATCGGCTCGTGTCGAGACACCGGCTGGTTGCTCGTGGAAGCGCTGCGTCACCTCGGGCTCGCTGCTCGTTTCGTGTCCGGCTACCTGGTTCAGCTCAAAAGCGACGAGCGGTCGCTGGACGGCCCGAGCGGTCCGGAAGCCGATTTCACCGATCTGCACGCCTGGACCGAGGTGTACGTGCCCGGCGCCGGCTGGATCGGCCTGGATCCAACGTCGGGGCTCTTTGCTGGTGAAGGCCACATCCCACTCGCCTGTACCCCGCATCCGGTGTCGGCAGCGCCCATCGTCGGTGCCACCAGCAAGGCCGAAGTGGAGTTCGCGTACTCGAACGCGGTTCGACGTATCCGAGAAGATCCGAGGGTCACGCTTCCGTACTCGACCGAGCAGTGGACTGCGATCGATGCGCTCGGCGGTCGCGTCGACCAACGACTGCTGGCCGGCGATGTGCGCCTCACCATGGGTGGAGAGCCCACGTTCGTGTCGATCGACGACATGGAGGGCGACGAGTGGAATACCGCTGCGGACAGCGCTGCGAAACGTTCCCTGGCGCACGACCTGACCGAGCGGCTCCGCGATCGTTTCGCACCCGGGGGCCTGGTTCAGTACGGGCAGGGGAAGTGGTATCCAGGCGAGCCGCTGCCGCGCTGGCAGATGGGCATCGTGTGGCGCCGCGACGGCCAGGCGCTGTGGAACGAACCGAAGCTGCTGGCCGATCCGTCGGCACCGGGCACCTCCACCACCGCTGATGCCGAAGCCGTCCTACGCGGGATCGCCGAACGCTTCGGGCTGGCTGCCGAGCGGATCATTCCCGCATACGAGGATCCGATCGAGCAGGTGTGGAGCGAGGCCCGAATGCCGGCGGGCGATCCGCCGGCGATCGATGTCACCGAGGACGAGGCGGATCGAATTGCCGAGCCCGATGCTCGACGTCGGTTGCTCGACCGACTCGGCGGCACGCCGGCAGAGCCTGCCGGCTACGTGTTGCCGCTGCGGCCGTCGGATGACGACGACACTTGGCTCAGTGACGAGTGGACGCTGCGGCGCGGTCGCTTGTACCTCGTTGGAGGCGACTCTCCGCTCGGGCTCCGCCTGCCGATCGATTCACTCACGTGGAGAAGCCTCCCATCACCGTTCCAACGCTCGCCGTTCGAGGAGCGCGACGTGCTTCCGGTCCCGGGGATGATGCCGGAACCGATCCGCTCGGAGCGTCGCAACTTCACGGATCTCTCCGAGGTCGACCCCGCAGCGCCCACGGCGATTGCGGTCGAGTGCCGAGAGGGTCATGTACGGGTGTTCCTCCCGCCGATCGAACACGCAGAACGTGCGATCGAACTGGTCCATGTGATCGAAGCCGTGGCGACCGAACTCGACCTCGCGCTGGTGCTCGAGGGCTACTCGATCCCGCGCGATCCGCGCCTCGATTCGCTCATGGTCACGCCTGATCCGGGCGTCATCGAAGTCAATGTGCAGCCAACCGGCTCATGGTCCGACATGCGCGATGTCATCGACACGATCTACACCGAAGCTCGCCAGGCACGGCTGGGCACGGAGAAATTCGACCTCGACGGCAGCCACACCGGCACGGGTGGCGGCAACCATGTGACGCTCGGCGGTGCAACCCCGGCCGACAGCCCACTGCTGCGGCGGCCGGACTTGCTGCGCAGCATGATCACGTACTGGCAGCATCATCCGTCGCTGTCGTTCCTGTTCTCCGGACAGTTCATTGGCCCGACCAGCCAGGCCCCCCGTGTCGACGAAGGTCGAGCCGACACGCTCTACGAGTTGGAGGTCGCATTCGCCGAGCTCGAGCGGGCCCGCGACGAGGATGGAGCAGCACCGCCGTGGATCGTCGATCGTCTGCTGCGCCATCTCCTCGTCGACCTCACCGGGAACACACACCGGTCCGAGTTCTGTATCGACAAGCTGTTCAGCCCCGATTCTGAGCGCGGCCGTCTCGGCATCCTCGAACTGCGTGCGTTCGAGATGCCCCCGCACGCGCAGATGGCGATGGTGCAGGCATTGCTCGTTCGGTCGCTCGTTGCGAGGTTCTGGGATGCGCCGTACTCGGGTCCGCTGGTTCGCTGGGGAACGGAACTGACCGATCGGTTCATGCTCCCGCATTTCGTTCGCAACGACATCCACGACGTCGCCAGCGATCTTGCTGACCATGGCATCGACTTCGACGCATCGTGGCTGGACCCGTTCTTGGAGTTCCGGTTCCCGCTCATTGGTGAAGCCACCATCGACGACGTACATCTCGAAATTCGCCGGGCGATCGAGCCGTGGCACGTACTCGGCGAAGAAGCGTCGGGAAGCGGCACGTCGCGCTACGTCGACTCGTCGGTGGAACGACTGCAGGTGAAGGTGGCCGGGATCAATCCGGATCGTCACATCGTCACGTGCAACGGGATCCCCCTGCCGCTCCAGTCGACTTCGACGGCCGGGACGAGCGTTGCTGGCGTCAGGTTCAAGGCGTGGGCGCCATGGTCGGCTCTGCATCCGACCATTGCCAAGACCGGGCCGCTCGACTTCGACGTGATCGATCGGTGGAGCAGCCGTTCGCTCGGCGGTGCGACCTATCACATCGTCCACCCCGGTGGCCGTGGCTACGAGCACTTCCCCGTGAACGCCGCCGAAGCCGAGACACGTCGAGGAAGCCGGTTCACGCCGCGTGGACACACCCCGGGTCGCGTCGACATCTCGGCGCTCGATGGCCTTTGCGCTCAGATCCCACGAGAGCACCCGCGCACACTCGACCTGCGCAGGTTCGCCAGCCTCCTCGAGCGCTGAACCGGTTCGTTACGGGCCAGGCCCGTAACGAACGCTCGCTCACTGGCCGGAGTGGAGTTCGGCGTTCAGTTCGCCCCAGGACTTTGAACGCGGCCGTGCGATCACCTGGCCGCTCTGGCCATCACGGATGAACAACAAGCCGCTCATGCCCGAAAGCTCCCGCGCCTTCTTCACGCCGTCAGGGGTCATCACCGGCGTGGCTGCGGTGATGTAGAGACCCGCTTCGACGGCGCAATCGTCGCCCAAGCTGATACCGACGCCAGCGTTTGCGCCGAGCAGGCAGCGCTCGCCGATCGAGACCACTTCGGTTCCTCCGCCGGACAGCGTGCCCATGATGGAGGCCCCGCCGCCGATGTCAGACCCGTCGCCCACGATGACCCCGGCGGTGATGCGTCCTTCGACCATCGAAACGCCGAGGGTGCCGGCGTTGAAGTTGCAAAAACCCTCGTGCATGACGGTGGTACCTTCGGCGAGGTGTGCGCCGAGGCGCACCCGGTCGGCGTCGGCAATGCGCACGCCCGACGGAATCACGTAGTCGGTCATGCGTGGGAATTTGTCTACGCCCTGGACGCTCAGCACGCCGCCTCCTTGCTTCACGCTGAGGCGGACGTCGTCCAGGTCGCCGATCGCGACGGGCCCGAGGTTGGTCCACGCAACATTGTTGAGCGCACCGAATGCACCGTCCATCACGATCGAGCGCGGTGCCGCCAGACGATGCGAGAGCAGATGGAGCCGCAGGTACGCATCCTCGGCGGATGCGGGTGCTTCGTCGACGTCGATCGAGATCCGAACCGGACGGATGGTGACCTTGCGCACGTCATCAGCGGTGTCGCGCATCCCGAGCTTGGCTTCCAGGTCGCTCCAGAACACCGAATCGCCGCCCTGGTCCGAGCCGTACTCACCCCAACCGAGCCATCGGTACCAGGTGTCCAGTGTGTTGCCAGCCGAATCGATCGTTGCGAGTCCCGCGCCCCATGCCATACGTGTCATAGCGGCGCAGCGTATGCGCGAGGTTCAGGCTTCGGGACGAAGTGTGGGGAAGAGGATGACCTCTTTGATGCTGTCCACTCCGGCCAACAGCATGGCGAGGCGGTCGATTCCGATTCCCAGCCCGCCGGTCGGCGGCATGCCGTACTCGAGCGCACGGATGTAGTCCTCGTCGACGGTGCCGGCCTCGTCGTTGCCGGCTTCCTTTGCGGCCTGCTCGTCTTCGAAACGTGCCCGCTGTTCCATTGGATCGTTCAGCTCTGAATATCCATTGGCCAGCTCGCGGCCATCGACGAACAGTTCGAAGCGCTCGGTCAGATACGGATCGTTGCGGTCCACGCGGGCGAGCGGAGAGATCTCGACGGGGTGGCCGGTCACGAACGTCGGTCGGACGATCGAGGCCTCCGCTGTGGCCTCGAACAGCTCTTCGATGATCTTGCCGGTGCCCCAATACGGTTCGACGTACACGTTGTGGTCGCCAGCGACTTTGCGTGCTGCGTCGATGGGCATCGATGGATGGAGCTCCACGCCGGTGCCTTCCGATGCGTAGTCCACCATGCGCTTGCGCGGCCATGGCTGCGCCAGATCGACGGATTCGCCGCGGATCTCGACGATCGTGGTGCCCAACGCATCGCGTGCTGCGGTGGAGATGAGCTCCTCGGTGATGTCCATGACATCGTTCCAGTCGCCGAACGCCTGGTACAGCTCCATCATGGTGAACTCCGGGTTGTGTCGGGTGGACACCCCTTCGTTGCGGAAGGTGCGGGCGATCTCGTACACGCGCTCCATGCCGCCGACGATGAGTCGCTTCAGATACAGCTCGACGGCGATGCGCAGATACAGCGGCATGTCGAGTGCGTTGTGATGTGTGGTGAACGGTCGGGCGTGGGCCCCGCCGACTTCAGGATGAAGCACCGGTGTCTCGACTTCGATGAAGCCGTGGGAGGCAAGCGTCCGGCGAAAGCTCGCGACCGTCTCGTGGCGAATCTCGAAGTTGCGTCGAGCGTCGGCGTTCACGATCAAGTCGGCGTAGCGCTGACGGAACCGGGTGTCGACGTCGGTGAGCCCGTGCCATTTGTCCGGAAGCGGCCGAACCGCCTTGGAGAGCAACTGCACACCGGACTCGCCGACGGGCTTGACCGAGAGCTCGCCCTTGCGCGTGGTCATGACGGTGCCGACTACACCGACCCAGTCACCGAGGTCGAGCTGCTTGATCTCAGCGAACGCTGCGTCGCCGACGACGGCTTTCGAGATGAACAGCTGGATGTCATCGGACCGATCTCGGATGGTGGCGAAAATCAGTTTGCCCGAGTCACGCTTGAGCATGATGCGCCCGGCGACGGTGACCTCGTCCTCGGTTTCCACACCCGGTTCGAGTTTGCCCCAGCCACCTCGCACCTCGCCGAGCGTATGGGAGCGATCGAACCGGTACGGGTAGGGGTTCGATCCAGCAGAACGCATGTCGTCGAGGAGCCCCAGCCGCCGTGTCTTCTCGGCGTCGAGACCGCTTCCTGCGATGTCGTCGGGCACTTCGTCAGATACGTCGCTCACGACTGATTGACCGTAGCCAACGCAGGGAGCTGCGGAAACACGGATAGTCGTTTCTGTGCCGATGGCCGTGTCACAGAAACCAGTGAAGATGACCCACACTGCTCGTCACCGTTTCGTAACATGCCCTCTCGTGTTGCTCTCACCGAAACTCCGGCTCCGTCTCGGAGTCGTGCTCGCAGTCGCCGCACTCGGCGTCCCGCTCGTAGTTGGCGCCGCCATCGATCAGGTCGGCTCGACTGGAGCATCGGCGTCTGAGCAGGCCTCACGGGTCAACCCTCCGGTCGGCGATGTGGTCTCGGTGTACAACAGCGGCGCGCTGACCGCCAGCACCGAGACCGCTGCGGTCACGGCGGCGCAGCAAGCCGGCGCCGACTTCACCGTTCGCGAGGCCGCATCGATTTCGATGCGGCGAATCATGCGTGGCTCGTTGGTCGTGCAGGCGGCTCCCGCCACCATGTCGATCCCCATGGGGACGACGGTGTTCGACGCGGATGTGATCGCCCGGCTGATGGGTCTCGAAGTCTCTGGTGCCGTATCGGCGAACTCGATCGTGATGAGCCGGCGGACCGCGGGCTTACGCGGTGCCGAAGCGGGCGACGTGGTGACCTTGCTGTCCGCATTTGGTGCCGAAGTCGACTTCACGATCGGAGCGATTGTTGCTGATGAGATCACCGGTGGCACCGAGTTGCTGATCACGCCGGAGGCAGCAGTCCGGCTGTCGCTCAGCCGCAAGAGCAGCGTCGTCATGTGGGGGTTCGAGTCGCGGGAGTCGATCGACCAGGCACTGGCTGCGAATGGTCTGGTATCCACTCGAATTCGGATCCGTCGGAGCTGGGATCCGTTCGACCCGGACTCCGGCATCGGCATGGGACGCACCAAGGAGTTGCTCGGTGAGTTCGCGTTCCGGGTCAACGCCGACGGCTCGGTCACGCAAGAAGCTGCCTGGCAGGCATCCAACCTTCCATCCGGGAGACGTTTGCTGAACGATTTCGTGGCCATCAGAGCCCGCTGTCACCTGGTGATCGAACCGGCGCTTCGTGACGCTTTCGCCGAGATTGCTTCGGTCGGCGCCCACACGGCCTTTGACCTTGCTGATGCCAACTCCGCAGGTGGTTGCCACAACGCTCGCTTCAACCGGCTGGCCAACAGCACATCGATCGGCTTCTTGTCACGGCATTCGTGGGGCATGGCCATCGACACGAACACAGTTGGGTCGTGCCAGGGCTGCGCTCCACCCAACTTCGTCACCCGACCCGGTGGATGTACGGCGGTGCGGATCATGCGCAAGCACGGCTTTGCCTGGGGCGGGAACTACCTGACCCCGGACGGCATGCACTTCGAGTACGTGGGAGAACGCCGCGATCAGCTGCCGTACCCGTCGCGGTACTGCCCGAATCTCGTCGACAGCTCCAACTCGCTCACGCTCGACATGACGCAGCGCTCGACGATGTTCAACGATGCCGGGCTCGTCGCCGAGTGATGTAGAGGTTGGGGTCAGACCCAAAGTTCTACATCTGTAGAGGTTGGGGTCAGACCCAAAGTTCTACATCTGTAGAGGTTGGGGTCAGACCCAAAGTTCTACATCGGCGTCCGGCGCAGAGCCCGGGAGTATCCTTGGGGTCGTGCCAGAACGATTCGTGATCATCGGTGGCGGGCCTGCGGGCAACGTCGCTGCGACCTATGCCGCTCGCATGGGAGCCCAGGTGACCGTCGTGGAACGCGACGTCATCGGCGGTGCTGCCCACCTGTGGGACTGCATCCCCTCGAAGTCGATGATTGCCACCGGCGGAGCAATGAGCTTCATGCAGCGCTCCCAGGGCATGGGACTCGAGCACGAGACGCCCGCGGTCGACACGGCAGCGCTCACCGACCGCATCGGCCGGATCAAGAACAACATGGCTGACAACACCACGCAGCTGCTCGAGAGCCAGAACGTTCGGTTGTTGCGCGGCAACGGGCGCTTCGTCGGCCCGAACGAACTCGAAGTAGAGACCGCAACGGGCGTCGAGCGAATCGAGTTCGACTCTGCTCTCGTGTCCACCGGCTCTCAGCCGCGAATCCCCAACTGGTGCCACCCAGATGGTGAACGCATCCTCACCACACGGCACTGCTACCCGCCCACGATCTTTCCCGAGAGCGTCACCGTGGTCGGCTCCGGGGTCACGGGTGTGGAGTTCGTTCACATGTTCTCGTCGTTCGGTTCTGACGTGACACTCGTGGTCAGTCGTCAGCAGGTCCTGCCTGGCAAGGACCCCGAGGTGGCGGCGGTACTGGAGCAGGAATTCATGAATCGAGGTGTGAAGCTGCTGATGGGTGCGCGCGCGCAAGGCATCGAACGCGTCGACGCCGACGGCAATGCAGACCCGACGGGCGATCTGGTGAAGGTCAGCTGTGATGACGGTCGCTCGGTCACCTCATCACATGCTGTCCTTGCGATCGGCTCGGTTCCCAACACGAGCGACATCGGCCTCGAGGCTGCTGGCGTCGAGGTGAACGAGTGGGGCTACGTCGACATCAACCATCATTGCGTCACCAATGTGGATCACATTTACGCCGCGGGAGACATCAGCGGCAAGCTGCCGCTGTCGTCGGTGGCGTCGATCCAGGGGCGCAAGGTCGCCGAACACGTCATGGGTATGCACACCCGTAGCCACCGGCACCTGGACTACGACAAGGCAGCCTCAGCGATCTTCACCGAACCCGAGATTGCCGACGTGGGACTCGCCGAAGCCGAGGCCTTCGCCTCCGGTCGCAAGATTCGTGTCACCAAGGTGCCGTTCTCGGCCACGGCCAAGGCCATGATCAACGGCGACACCCGGGGGTTCGTGAAGATCATCTCGGACCCGGCAACCGGGGTGATTCTCGGAGGATCGATCGTGGGGCGTCACGCTGCGGAGCTGATCTCGGTGATCGCCGTTGCGGTCACCGCAGGGCTCACCGTGACCGACCTGGTGGAGAGTATTTTGGTGCACCCGGCTCTCAGCGAAGCGCTCGCCGAAGCCGCCGAGTAGGCCTGGCATCCGGGGTGCGACCCCGGACGCTGCGACTATTCGATGATGGCCAAGATGTCGCCACCGCCGACGGTGTCGCCCGCGGTGACCTTGAGTTCCTTGACCGTTCCTGCGGTGCCGGCGTTGATCTGGTTCTCCATCTTCATGGCTTCGAGCACCAAGATGCCCGCGCCGGCCTCGACCTCTTGGCCGACTTCGACGAGGACCTTGACAATGGTGCCCTGCATGGGCGCTTCGATCGAACCCGATGCTGCTGCGCCGCCGCCACCCGATGCAGCCCGCTTCTCGCGCTTCTTCGCGGGAGCGGGTCCGGCGGCGACGACGGGCTGATCGGGCACCCACATCGACACGTCGAATCGCTTGCCGTTGACCTCGACGGTGGTCTTGCGTTGCACCAGCTCAGGAGCGTCCTCGTCATCGGAAGCCGGAGCGGTGGACTCCGCCTTGCCCGAAATGCCGGTGAGGTCGAGGGTCTCTTCGACCCACTTGGTGGAGAAGGTCATGGCTGCGAAGTCGGGGTGCTTCAGAATCGCCATGTCGGCCGGAATCGTGGTGGCCACGCCTTCGACCACCAACTCGTCCAGCGCTCGGATGCAGCGGGCAATCGCAACTTCGCGGGTTCGTCCCCACACCACGAGCTTGCCGACCAGGTTGTCGTAGTACTGGCTGACCTCGTCGCCGGACATGTACCCGGTGTCGAAGCGAACGCCGAACCCGTCCGGTGGGATGAGCTTGGTGATCGGGCCGGGGGAGGGCAAGAACTTGCCTTCCGCTGGATCCTCTGCGTTGATGCGAACCTCGATCGAGTGGCCGCGACGGCTGGCGTCGACGTCGGCCTGGGTCATCGGGAGTGCTTCGCCCGACGCGACACGGATCTGCCACTCGACGAGATCGATGTCGGTGATCATCTCGCTCACCGGGTGCTCGACCTGCAGGCGGGTGTTCATCTCGAGGAAGAAGAACTCGCCGTCCTGATAGATGAACTCGACCGTGCCAGCGCCGTAGTAGCCAACCGCCTGGGCGGCCTTCACCGCGGACTCGCCCATGGCGGCTTCGAGGCCCTCGGGCAGTTCGGGAGCGGGAGCCTCTTCGATCAGCTTCTGGTGGCGGCGCTGCGCTGAGCAGTCACGGCTGGAGATCCACACGCAGTTGCCCTGCTTGTCGCCGACCAGTTGGATCTCGACGTGTCGCGGCCAGGTGAGGTATCGCTCGACGTACACCTCGTCACGACCAAAGAAGCTCAGCGCTTCTCGCTGCGCCGATGCGTAGGCGTCGTCGACTTCGTCGGGCCCGTGGACGATCTTCATGCCGCGACCGCCGCCGCCGAACGCGGCTTTGATCACTGCGGGCCAGCCGAACTCATCACCGAATGAACGGACGTCGTCAGGGCCGGTCGCGAACTCGGTCATCCCTGGCACGATCGGTGCGCCGCCGCGGACGGCGGCCTGGCGGCTCGACACCTTGTCGGACATCTCGTCCATGGCCTCGGGCGGCGGGCCGATGAACTCAACACCGAGTTCGGCCACGGCACGGGCAAAGTCCGGGTTCTCGCTGAAGAAGCCGTAGCCGGGGTGCACGCCGTCAGCACCGCTGGTACGAATCGCGTCGAGCAGCTTGTCTGAATCGATGTAGCTCTCCGCTGCCGTGGTGCCTCCGAGAGCGTACGCCTCGTCGGCGAGTCGGACGTGGAGCGAGTCGCGGTCCAATTCGGAATAGACGGCAACCGTCTGGATTCCCATCTCGCGGGCTGCGCGGATGACTCGGACGGCGATCTCGCCTCGGTTGGCAATCAGAATCTTCTTGAGCACAACTGCAAATGTAGGTGGCGTGAGCGACCGATCAGGCATCCACGGGTGGACCATTCGAGTTGTCGACTCGACGGGGAGCACGAATGCCGATCTCTTGGCTGATCTGGAGGCGGGGCGGGCGGGTGCGAAGCACGCGCTTCGCACGGATCACCAGAGTGCTGGGCGAGGCCGGCTCGATCGTCGGTGGGATGCGCCGTCTGGGGAGAATCTGCTGGTCTCCCTCGCCTTTCTCGACGTGCCAGTGCATCCCGCAACGCTGACTCAAGCGGTCGGAATCGCCGCAGTGCACGCCGTTGATGCGGTTGTCGGCGAGCGCCTGGACGGGCGCCTGATGTTGAAGTGGCCCAACGACGTGTTGCTCGATGACCGCAAGCTTGCGGGTGTGCTCGCACAGCGTGCGGCGAGCGGGGCCGTCGTGGTGGGAATCGGAGTGAACGTCGGGTGGTCGCCGGACACGGCGTCGAGCCTGTCGGCCACGCTCGGCCTTGCCGTGCAACCCGCCACGCTGCTCGATGAGCTGCTGGGTGCCCTCGACGAGCACCTGGCGTTGACCGACGAGGAACGCCATGGCCGCTATGCGGCTCGTCTCGGCACGCTCGGGCGAGTGGTTCGAGTTCAGTTGCCGGCAGCGAACGACCTGGTCGGGGTGGCCGAAGCGGTGGAGCGCGATGGTCGGCTCGTCGTCCGGTCGCACGACGGTCAGCGCCATGTGATCGATGTGGGTGACATCGTGCACCTTCGAACTCCCGAGAATGACCAACCCTGACGCGGCAGGAGGTCTAGCGTCGCACCGATGCAACCAGCGGCGACCCTCGGTCACGAACCAGTGCGCGACCGTCCGCGACGTCGGAGCTCCGCTCCGCTGGGGGTGCTGTTCGCCGTCGTCGTGGCCGTTGCCGGCGCAGTTGGGGTTATCAGCGCTGCAGATCGCCAGGTCGGCAATGTCGAACGCATCGACGATCTCGAGGACGTGCTCGTAGCGGTCGACGGCCCGGCGGTGAACTACCTGATCATTGGTTCGGATACCCGTGAAGGATTCGATCCCGATGCGGCTGATGCTGGGGCCATTGGATCTTCTGCCGACGTCACCGGGCGCCGAAGCGACACCATCATCATTCTGCGCCAAGAAGAAGATGGCAACGGCGCTGCGCTGTTGAGCCTCAACCGAGACCTCTGGGTCACACACGCCGATACACAGCGCCAGCAGCGGATCAATGCGGCCTACAACCGCGGGGCGGACGTCTTGGCGGCAACGATCACTCAGGAATACGGCATCTCGATCAACCACGTCGTCGACGTCGACTTCTTCGGCTTCAAAGAGATCATCGACACGATCGGCGGCACCACGCTGTGCTTTGACGTGCCGGTTCGCGACACGCGCAGCGGTCTCAACCAACCCGCTGGTTGCAACCTGCTCACGGGAGACCAGGCCCTGGCCTATGCCCGCAGCCGCAACTTCCAGGAATTTCGTGACGGTGACTGGCGTACCGATGGCACTGCGGACATCGGGCGCGTGAAGCGCCAACAGGCGTTCATCAGTGCCACGGTCGATCAGACCCTCAACCGGCTCACCGCTGATCCGTTCCTTGCATCAGAACTCATCGATGCCACGTCAGGGTCGTTGCGTCTCGACCCCAACCTCGATCCGCTCGGTGCGGCGGGAACGTTGCGCAAGGCCTTCGGGAGTGGGTTGAGCACCTACACGTTGGCGAGCGAGGGTGCCACGATCGACGGCAACTCTGTGCTCCTCGCGCTCGACGGACCCGAGAACGAAACGACTCTGAACTACTTTCGCGGTCTCGGCCCGATTCCGGCGACCACCGTCCCCGGCTGACGTTTCCAGCGTGTTCGTTACGAGCCAGGCCCGTAACGAACGCTGAGCCAGGCCCGTAACGAACGCTTAGAACAGGTCGGGTTGGTCGGCGAGCAGCGGGGCCACGGCGTCTTTGGCGGACAAGATCGCGTCGGAGCCCGGCCAGTCGATGCCGAGCGCCGGGTCATCCCAGCGGATCGAGCGTTCGTGGTCAGGGGAGTACACGCCGGTGACCTTGTAGGTCACATGAACGTCGGGCTCGAGTGTCCAAAAGCCGTGGGCGAAGCCGGCGGGGACGAAGAGTTGATTCCCCTTTTCGGCCGTCAACGTGACGGTCACGTGTTGGCCGAAGGTGGGCGAATCGCGACGGATGTCGACCGCCACGTCGAGGATCGAGCCCGACACGACACGTACGAGCTTGGATTGCGCGTGCGGCGCAAGTTGGTAGTGCAATCCGCGCACGGTTGCTTCGGGGGCTGACACGGACTCGTTGTCCTGGATGAAGTCGGCGTCGATGCCGGCATCTTCGAACACGGAGCGCTTCCACGTTTCGGCGAACCAGCCGCGGTCGTCGCCGAAACGGCGAGGCCGGAACTCGATGACATCGCCGAGCATGGTCGGGACCACTTCCATCAGCCGAGGCCTCGCCGGGCGGTGCCCTGTTCGCGCAGCGGTCGCCACCATGACTCGTTGTCGAGGTACCACTGCACGGTGGCCCGAAGTCCGGTGTCGAACGTGTGCGCCGGTTCCCAGCCGAGTTCGGTGGCGATCTTCGTCTGGTCGATTGCGTAGCGCTGGTCGTGTCCGGGGCGGTCGGCGACGAACGTGATCAGCGAACGTCGCTGATCGCCCGAATCGAGGGGAGCAGCGAGTTCATCGACGAGATCGCAGATCGATTCGACCACGGTGAGGTTCGCTTGCTCGGACCTGCCTCCGATGTTGTACGTGTCGCCGGGCGTGCCGCGCTCGACGACTGCCGTCAGCGCAGCTGCGTGATCCTCGACGTGGAGCCAATCTCGGATCTGTTGGCCATCGCCGTACACGGGAAGCGGCTCGCCGTGGAGCGCCCGGATGGTGATGAGCGGGATCAGCTTCTCGGGGAAGTGGTACGGCCCATAGTTGTTCGAACAGTTGGTGACCAACACCGGGAGCCCGTAGGTCTCACCCCAGGCGCGCACGAGATGGTCCGAGCCCGCCTTGCTGGCCGAGTAAGGCGAGCGAGGGTCGTACGGAGTCGACTCTGTGAAGCCAGGATCGTTCGGGCCGAGCGATCCGAAGACTTCATCGGTCGAGATGTGGTGGAAGCGCTGGACGCCCGCGGCGCGGGCGGCCTCCAGCATCGTGTACGTCCCGATCAGATTGGTCTGGATGAACGCACCCGGTCCGTCGATCGAGCGGTCGACATGGGACTCGGCAGCGAGGTGCATCACGGTGTCGGGGGAGTGCTCGGCGAAGATCGAGCTGATGTGGTCGATGTCGCAGATGTCGGCCTGTTCGAACACATGGCGTTCACTGTCCGACGCTCGTTCGGTGCTGCCGTGCGTGGCGGCGTACGTCATCTTGTCGACGTTTACGACGCGGTGCTCGGTGTAGTCGATCAGGTGGCGAACCACTGCGGAGCCGATAAATCCCTTGCCGCCGGTGACGAGGATGGTGAGTGGTGAGGGGTTCACTGAATCGCTCCGTCCAGGCGTTCGAGCAGATACTGACCGTACGTGTTCTTCTCCATCGCCGTGCCGGCAGCGCGCAGCGAGTCGTCATCGATCCAGCCCTGCTCCCATGCAATCTCTTCGAGACATGCGATCTGGCGGTTCTGGCGGTGCTGGATCACTCGCACGAACTCCGACGCCTCCACCATCGAATCGAACGTGCCGGTGTCGAGCCATGCGTAGCCACGATCCAGCTGGGCGACACGGAGCTCGTCGCGCTGCAGATACCAGTCGATCACCGAGGTGATCTCGAGTTCGCCTCGTGGTGACGGCTCCACTCCCGCTGCTGCCTCGACGACCCGCTCATCGAAGAAGTACAGACCGGTGACCGCCCAGTGCGAGCGGGGGTTCAACGGCTTTTCCTCGATCGACAACGGCGCCCCCATTTCGTCGAGTTCGACGATGCCGTATCGCTCGGGATCCTTGACGTGATACCCGAACACCGTTGCTCCGGTCGGCGCCGTCGCGGCATCGCGAACCAGCTCGGACAGCCCAGCGCCATAGAAGAGGTTGTCGCCGAGAACCAGCGACGCTCCCTGGCCCTCGAGGAAGTCGGCGCCGATCACGAAGGCCTGCGCCAATCCCTCTGGCTTGGGCTGCACCGCATACGACAGCTGCATTCCCCACTGACTTCCATCGCCGAGGAGTCGTTCGAACGCTGGGTGATCGTCGGGCGTGGTGATGATCAATACCTCACGGAGCCCAGCCAACATGTGGACCGAGAGCGGGTAGTAGATCATCGGCTTGTCGTACACCGGAAGCAGCTGCTTCGAGGTTCCCAGCGTGACGGGGTGGAGGCGCGACCCTGTGCCGCCGGCGAGAATGATGCCCTTCATGGCCGCTGAGGCTAGGCGGCCGCGAGCTGGGTGGTGTTCGATGACTAACCTCACGACCCGTGGAAGGCACCTCGCAGATCTTGATCACGGGCAGCGGTGGCCAGTTGGGACGAGACGTGGCGCTGGCAGCCCAGGCATCGGATCGAGCGGTGGTCGCCGTCGATCGTTCGGCGCTGGACCTGACCGATACGGCCGCACTGACCTCGATGTTGGACGAAGTGCGACCCGATGCAGTGATCAACTGTGCTGCCTACACCGCCGTTGATGACTGCGAATCCCAACCCGACCTCGCCCACGCGGTCAACGAACACGCGGTGACATCGTTGGCCGAAGCATGTCGCAGTGCTGGTGCACACCTGGTCCACATCAGTACCGACTACGTCTTCGACGGAACGCTGGACCGGCCGTATCACGAACTTGACGCCGTGAACCCCCAGTCGGTGTACGGGCGTTCGAAGCTGGCAGGAGAGCTTGCGGCGACGAACGTTCTCGGCGACGCAGCGACGATCGTGCGCACGTCGTGGGTGTGCGGTGAGTTCGGGAACAACATGGTCAAACTCGTACGTCGCCTGGCTGGAGCCGGCTCGCCGATGGCATTCGTGAACGACCAGCGCGGTTGTCCGACGTTCACTGCGGACTTGGCCCCGGCGCTGTTGCACCTGGCTGATGATCGCCACGGGGGAACGTTTCACTTGACGAATGCGGGCGCGGTGAGTTGGTACGAGTTCGTCGGTGAGGTTCTGGTTGCCTCAGGATTCGATCGCTCGATGGTCACTTCGATCACCACCGACGAGCTCGTCCCGCCGCGTCCGGCGCCGCGACCCGCGAACAGCGTTCTGGACAACCGGCGCTGGGCAGCGTCGGGACGAACACCGTTACGTCACTTCAGCGAACCGCTCGCCGAGTTGGTCGCCCGGCTCTGACAGCGAGAGCACTACTGCGGGGGCTCGACGCCCAAGAACTCGCACACTCCGTCGATGCCGTTCATCGTGATCGAATCCGGCCGGATGGCGTCGAAGTGGGACCGGTGCATCTCATAACCCACCAGGTTGGTGCTGTGGCCCTCGCGATTGGCGCGCCGGGTGCCCTGGCGCTGGTAGCCGAGCGAACGGGTCACGCCAAGCGATGCAGGGTTGTCCTCCCATGCTGCGGTGGACGCCCACTCGGCACCGAGTCCGTCAAAGCCCAGACACAGCGTCGCGCGGCGCATCTTCGTGCCGATGCCGCGCCCCTGAAATCGTCGCCCGAGCCACGAGCCGGTTTCGAACTGACGCAACGTCGCAAAGTCGTCAGCGATGAGGTCGGACGCTCCAACCAGTTCGTCGTCGCGAAACACGGCGAGCGGAATGCGAATCGATTCCGGTGAGGCGTCGGCGCGGGTTCGCCAGTGGAACCGCAGTGCGTTGCACTCGAGGTCCGGCGTTTCGCCTCGAGTCCACGGCACGGAAAAGGGCATCTCGTCGTCATCGTGGATGCCCTCGGCAGCGAGCGCGACCATCTTCAGCAGCGTGTCGTCGTCCGGGTATCGAAGGGTGAGCTCCTCGAACCGGATTTCCAGGTCGAACAGTGGCCAATACGGGTGTGCCATTGCATGAGTGTGGTCGAGGCCGGCTCCCCCGGTCGACCAGATTTCCAGATGAGCTACCGTCGTTGCATGGGCTCATGGAAGCAGATCGGCGGCGGGCAATGGGTCGGGACCGATGCCAGTCAGAAGTATCCGATCTACACGCGTGGCAACGCCGGCGAGGTGTACCCGCTGGTGTATCGCCCGCTGAGTTTCTCGATTGCCCAGGAATCGGGCGAGCGCGCAATGCGCCGGGCGATTCTGCGAAGTGGGCTCGTACGCCCCGATGAGCTCGAAGGAATTCCGCTGTCAACGGGCATCGGGAGCGGTGTCTTCGGTGGCTACGCCTACCTCAACCTGTCGATTCAGCGGCTGATCTCTGCACGTGTCCCGGGTGGCTCAGCCACCGATGCCGACGCTTCGTTTCTCGGTGTCGGCGACCCACCGCAGCATGTGCCGCTGGCCAGCGAACGCAACGTTCGAGCTTCGCTCGCCGGATTGCGGTACGTGTGGCGTCTCACGGGCACCAACGAGCTGCCCGAACTGGACCGCGATGAGGCTGACATCGAGCGCTACCTGGACGCGCTCGGTCCCCCGGACACGGCGACTGACCACGAGTTGC
This sequence comes from Ilumatobacter sp., assembly GCA_045106645.1. Classification (GTDB taxonomy): domain Bacteria; phylum Actinomycetota; class Acidimicrobiia; order Acidimicrobiales; family Ilumatobacteraceae; genus Ilumatobacter_A. The sequence continues at coordinate 105,209 of JBGCEY010000009.1, read as the reverse complement.
GCGGTGCCACCACCGATGAACTGGTCGAACGCTTCTCGACGTGGTTCGAAACGCACCTCGTGGTGTCATTCGGCGCCGGAGCGTTGATGTCGCTGTTGACGCAGTTGTGTGAGCAGTTCCTCGATGACGCATCGATCGCAACACGGTTGATGTCGGGCCTCGGTGACATCGACTCCGCCGCACCGTCACATGCGATGTGGGATCTCGGCCGGGCGATCGCCGCCGACGCCGAGCTGACACAGCTCTTCGACGACGGCGTGAGTGGTGTGCTCGGACGGATCGAACGAGCAGCGGATGCAGCGGGGCCAGGAAGCGGTGCCCGGTCCTTCCTTGCGGACTTCGAGGAGTTCCTCGCAGCGTTTGGTTCCCGCGGTCCGAACGAATGGGACACGGCGTTCGACACGTGGGAAACCGACCCCGAGTTGGCACTCACGCTGATCGACCGGATGCGGCTGACCGATCCGTCGCATGCGCCCGACGCTCAGCATGCTCGGCTGTCCGCTGAACGTGAATCGCTGGAGGCAGACGTGGTCAGCCGGCTCCGCGGACCAAAGCGCCGGATGCTGCTCCGAGTGCTGCGATCGGCTCGGTTCCACATGCGCAGTCGGGAACGAGCCAAGACCACGATCGTCAAAGCAATTCACGGCGCACGTCTACGAGCGCAAGAACTCGACCGCCGGATGGTCGATCGCAGCGGTGGACAGCGCGGCGACCTCTGGTATCTCGTCGATGAGGAACTCGATGCCTACGTTGCCGACCCTGCTGGCTTCGCCACGGCGATTCGGGAGCGCCGCGACCTCCACGATCGCTTGGCCGAACGAATTCCGCCGTTCTATTTCGAAGGTGAGATCCCACCGATCGAGGAGTGGGAGCTGAGAATCGCGGAGCGCGAGAAGTTGGTACCGGGTGAGTCCATCGTCGGGCTGGCCGGCTGCTCTGGCGTCGCGAGAGGTCGAGCGCGAATCGTCACGGATCCGAGCGATCCACGCGGACTCGAACCGGGAGACGTGCTCGTGGCGCCCTTGACCGACCCGAGTTGGACACCGCTGTTCGTACCTGCCGATGCCGTGGTGGTCGATGTTGGCGCACCGATGAGTCACGCCGTGATCGTCAGCCGCGAGCTCGGTATCCCGTGTGCGATCTCTGTGCTCGATGCCACCCGACGAATCCCCGACGGAGCGTTGATCGAAGTCGACGGCGGCACCGGCACGGTGACCGTGATCGCCGAACCCGAGTGATGGAGCTCAACTGATGGGGTTTGGTCGGGCCGAACTCCAATCGTTCGTGGGTGCACACGTCGATGACCTGATCGGCCCGGGGCTGCGGTTGCTGTTCGTTGGTATCAATCCTGGGCTGTGGACTGCGGCAACGAAGACACACTTCGCGCACCCGGGGAATCGGTTCTACCCGGCGCTCTACCAGGCGGGGATCATCGAACGTGAGGTGGATCGCGGGGTCGGGATGTCGGACGATGATCGAACGCACGTGATCGAACGGGGAATCGGTATCACGAACGTGGCTCGTCGAGCAACGGCGAAGGCATCGGAGTTGTCCAAGAGCGAACTGCGCGAAGGCGGCAAGGAACTGCGTGCGCTCGTTCGCCGAGAGCGTCCGCCGGTGGTGGCGGTGGCAGGGATCACGGCGTACCGGACGGCCTTTGGTGAGCCCAAGGCCGTGATGGGCGAGCAGGTTGGGGGTTTCGAAGGGGCGCGATTGTGGATCGTTCCGAACCCGAGTGGTCTGAACGCCCATGAGACAACCGCCTCGCTCGCAATCGCCTATGGCGAACCGGCAGACGCCGCAGGGATCATCGCGCACTCGAAGGTGTCGGCGGACTGATCTCGCTGCGACACTGCGGCCATGGGCGACGACACCGAGAGAAAGCTGCGTGTTGCCTACACGGTCGAGCAGTGTTGGCATCAGGTTCCGGGTGGCACGGCGGTGGCTGCGTTGCGGGTTGCTCGCCAACTCCTGGCCAGCGATGCGTTCTCGTCGCAGATCGATCTGCACTTCGTTGCGGGAAAGCACCCGGGCCCGCCCGGCGATCTCTACGTTCCTCCGGGGCCGGTGGCGATGTTGCCGCTCGGTCGCCGCTCGCTCTACGAATCGTGGACCCGACTGAACTGGCCCAAGGTGGAGGCGGTCACCGGTTCTGTCGACGTGGTGCACGCCACCGGGCTGATCCCGGCGGCCACCGATGCCCCGCTCGTGGTGACGGTTCACGACATCGCATTCATCCATACCCCGGAGCGCTTCTCCCGGCGTGGCGCTGCTCTGATGACGCGGAGCCTGCGCACGACGCGCAATCGAGCACAGCGTGTTATCTGCTCGAGCCGGTCCACGTTTGACGACTGTGTCGAGTACGGCTTCGACCCGGAGGCACTGCGGCTGATTCCGCTGGGCGTCGACACCACGCCCGCTACGGCGACCGAAGTTCACGACGCTGCCGCCCGACACGGTCTTCCCGACGAGTTCGTGCTGTTCGTCGGGACGCTGGAGCCGCGCAAGAACCTCGCTCGACTCGTTGCCGCGATGGCGACGATGCAGGGGAACGGGTTCGATCTCCCGCTCGTGGTGGTCGGTGTCGACGGGTGGGGTTCGGTGCGTGACGGCCTCGACATCGACGGCCTCGATGTGCGGTTCCTCGGAGAGGTCACCAACGAGGATCTGCGCGCGCTGTTCGCCTCGTGCGCGGTGATGGCCTACCCGAGCGAGCGCGAGGGATTTGGCTTGCCCGTGGCTGAGGCAATGGCGCAGGGCGCTGCGGTCGTCACCAGCCGTGGAACATCGACCGAGGAAGTCGCCGGTGGAGCCGCGGTGCTCGTCGACCCGTTCGACGTTGGCGACATTGCTCGCGGTCTCGCAGAGGCGTATGACCAACGCAAGCATCTCGCCGAGCCGGGTCGGCGACGCGCCGCGTCGATGTCCTGGGAACTTGTGGCTCAGGCGACCTTGGACGTCTACCGTGAGGTTGCATCATGAGCGGGTCATCGAATGCAGCGGGCTCGGGTTCCTTCGACCCGTCATCGCTGAGCGTGGTCGAGAGTGAGTCGTTCTCGGCGATCGATGTCGCAGTGAATCTGCTGTGGTGTGTTCCCGGTGATGTCGGAGGGTCCGAGCAGTACCTCGTGCGTCAGCTCGTGGGGCTCGCTGCCCAACCCGCCTCGTTCGTGCCCACGATCTACTGCCTCCCCGCGTTCGTGGACGCCCACCCCGAACTCGCACGGATGTACCCGATGGTCACCGCCGGGATCACAGGCCGCGACCGCAAACGGCGTGTGCTGACAGAACACACCTGGCTTGCCCGGCGGACTCGCGGTGCTGACGTGGTGCACCACGGGGGCGGCACCACACCGAGCGTCGGCGGCACCCCGATCGTGCTCACGATCCACGACCTGCAGTACGAGACCTTTCCCCAGTACCTCTCGGCAGCCAAGCTGCGATATCTGCGTGCCACGATGCCGCGATCGGTTGCTCGGGCTGACGTGATCGCCGTCCCGACCGAGTACGTGCGATCCACGGTGGTGGACCGCTTCGGCGTGGACGCCGACCGGGTCGTCGTCGTGCGTCACGGTGTGGAGCCCGACATCGGCAGCGGCGCTCGCTCCGAGTTCGAGTTACGGCGTGATTTCGGATTGGGTGGTGGCCGCGTGCTGGTGTTTCCTGCCATCACGCACCCGCACAAGGGCCACGAGTTCCTCCTCGAGGTGATGGCCGAGCATTGGAAGGACCCTGACCTGCGTCTGGTGCTGCTCGGGGGGAAGGGAGCTGCTGATATCGCCGTCGAACGGGCGATCACTCGACTGGGCCTCACCAAGCGCGTGGTTCGGCCCGGCCGTGTCAGCGACGACGACCGTGATGGGCTGTTGCACCTCGCGCACGCGCTGGTGTTCCCGAGCCAGTACGAAGGGTTTGGTGCCCCGGTGGTGGAAGCAATGGCGTTGGGGACGCCCGTGATCTGTTCGGATCAGGCCGCACTTGTCGAAGTCGTCGCCGATGCCGGGTTGGTGCTGGAGTTGGACCCCGACGCATGGGCCGATGCGCTGGACCGCGTGGATGCGCAGGGCGACGAGATGCGACGAGCCGGGCGTCGCCGCGCTGCGAACTTCACTGCCGTCAAATCCGGTGAAGGCTTGGCATCGGCATATCGAGCTGCGGCTCGCCGCCGATGAAGCGACGACGCACCCGGACGAAGCCGCGTCGGTGCGGCGTCGTGGTGATCTGCCCGCACTTTGCGCCGGACAACGCACCGACCGGCACGGTGATGACGCGCATCGTCGACGAACTGGCCGACCTCGGTCACACCGTCCACGTCGTCACCTCGCTGCCGTGGTACCGCAATCATGCAATCGAAGACGAGTGGGCAGGCTCTTGGGTTCGTAGCGAGACGACCCAGTGGGGCTCGATCACTCGCGTCAACCCGTTTCCCGGCGACGACAAGTCCAACCTCGTACGACGTGCGCTCGGCTTTCTCGGGTACTCGGTGCTTGCCGGGCTCCAAGGGTTGCGTGTCGCCGGGTGGTTTCGGCGAGCCGACGCGGTGATCGCGATGTCGCCGCCGCTCACACTCGGGCTCACCGGCCGCATCGTTGCCACCCTTCGGCGAGCACCGCTCGTGTTCAACATCCAAGACGTGTTTCCCGATGCAGCGATCGAGACCGGGGCGATCAGCAATCGCATCGTCATCGCAGCCGCCTCGTGGCTCGAGCGAGTCAGCTACCGCTGCTCCGATGCGGTGACCGTGCTGTCGAGCGACCTCGGCGACAACGTGCGCGCCAAACTGCCGGAGCGTCTGGCGTCGCGGGTGCACGAGATCCCGAACTTCGTCGACACGGTCGCAATCGCGCCGATGAACCGTTTGACCGGGTACCGACGCGAGCTCGGGCTCGGCGAGGGGCCCGTGGTGCTCTACGGCGGCAACGTCGGGTTCTCCCAGTCGCTCGACCTGGTGTTGGGCGCCGCCCGGGCCTTGCCGGAGGTCCAGTTCCTGATCAATGGTGACGGCGCCGCTCGCTCCACGCTCGAGACCGAGGCTGCGGCGCTCGCGAACGTGACGTTTCGTGGCTACATCGCGGCCGAGCGGCTGTCGGAACTGCTCGCCACGGGCGATATTCATGTCGTGCCGTTGAAGTCAGGGCTGGGCAGGGTGTCGGTTCCGTCGAAGACATACTCGATCTTGGCCGCCGGGCGACCCGTCCTCGCCGCCATCGATCCGGGCACTGCAGTTCCCCAGATCCTTGCCGAGGCCGATGCTGGCATCGCGGTGGATCCCGATGATCTCGAGGCATTCATTGGTGGCCTTCGCAGGTTGCTCGCCGACCCAGAGGCTGCGATTGCGATGGGTGATCGCGGACGAGCGTGGGCGGAATCGAACGCATCGCCCGCTGCGGTCGGTCGGGCGTACAGCGAGCTGCTCGAGACACTTGCCCTGAACCCTGAATCGCATGGGTGACCGCTAGCCTGCGGGCCGTGGCAAACTCCTCGTCATCCACCAAGAAGGCCGCTCGGCTCGCTCAGAAGGGCAAGGGCCAGAAGGTTCGTTTCCAGGGCGGAACGCTGTTCCCCATGGTCGTTGCCCTCGTGGTCGTGCTCGGCTTGGCCCTCGTGGTCTACGCCCGCCAGTCCCGGCCCGCTGCTGATGCCTCGTCGCCCACGATCAACGATCACTGGCACCATTCCTACGGTTTCTTCATCTGCGGTGAGTGGGTGCAGCTCGATGGTGACGGCGAAGCCCGCGATGCCAATGGCCGCCCCACGAACGTGGAGTACGCCCGCACCGGCATCCACAGCCATGATGACGGCCTCATCCATTGGCACCCGTTCTCGTCGGCGTCGGTCGGCACCCGAGCCGACCTCGGTGTGTTCTTGAACGTGTACGGAGTCGAGCTGTCCAACGACGTGCTCGAGTTCCCGGAGGATCAGCGCTCGCAGCTTCCCGCCGCGTTCCGTGAAGACGGACGTTTCGAGGACGGCGAAACAGAATGTCCGGCGAACGGCGATCAGGACGCCGAGACCGGTTCGTTGCAGGTCGTGCGCTGGAACAACATTTCCGACACGGACAACGGCACCACGTTCATCGCCGGGTTCAACGGCATCCCGCTCAACCAGGACGCCATGGCGATCGTCATTGCATTCGTGCCTGATGACACCGACATCGACATGCCGCCGTGGACTGCGGACTTCAGCCAGAACGTTGCCAATGACAGCGGGCAGCTCGGAGCGGGAGACCTGTTCCCGGGAGCCGATGTGAGCGAAGACGGCGACATCACCGTTGGCTCGACGCCGCTGGATCAAGAAGACGTGGGCCCTGCGGTCGAAGAAGACATCGGCGCCGACCCTGACGCCAGCGTTGATGAAGACGTCGATGCTGATGAAGACGTCGATGCCGACGATCCGCCTGCAGAGGACGAGGAAAGCGACAGCTGATGCAGGCTGTTGTCCTGGTCGGGGGCTTTGGCACCCGGCTTCGGCCGCTGACGAACGATCTTCCCAAGCCGATGCTCCCCGTCGGGCATGTGCCCATGATCGAGCGCTTGGTCAACCGGCTCGCTCGTGGCGGCGTCACTGACGTGGTGCTGGCGCTCGGCTTCAAACCCGAGCCCTTCGTCGAGGCGTTTCCCGACGGCCGGTGTGGCGACGTGCAACTCACGTATGCGGTCGAGCCGGAACCCCTCGATACGGGCGGAGCCATTCGGTTTGCTGCCGGGGCTGCTGGAATCGATGACACCTTCGTGGTTGCCAACGGCGACGTCATGACCGACCTCGACGTCGGCGCGCTCGTGGCTGATCACCGCGGGTCTGGGGCAGCGGCCACACTCCATCTGATCGGTGTGAAGAATCCGTCGGCATTCGGCGTCGTCGACCTTGACGAGGCCGGCAACATCGCACAGTTTGTCGAAAAGCCTGCTCCTGGGAGCGAGCCCAGCAATCTCATCAACGCCGGCACCTACGTGTTCGAGCCATCGGTGCTCGATTCGATTCCTCTTGGTGAGCGGCTGTCGATCGAGCGGGACACCTTTCCGAAGCTCGTGGCCGCCAACGCACTGCGTGGTTTCGCGACCGACGACTACTGGATCGATGCGGGTGTGCCCGACCTGTACCGGGCGGCGAATCTGGATCTGTTGGGTGGCGCGAGAGTGCACGATTCGTGCGAGGCCGTGGCACCGGGAGCCCAGGTTGATCCGAGCGCAACGGTGATGAACTGCATCGTCGGCGCGGGCGCCATCATCGAGGGAGGAACGACCACCGTGGTCGATTCGGTGATCCTGCCGGGAGCGTTCGTCGGTGCTGGTGCCCAAATCGAATCATCGCTCGTGATGGGTCGGGTGGAGGCCGAGGCAACGGTGATCGAAGCAATCATCGGTGCCGATGGCGTGGTCGAAGCTGGCGAACACGTCGCCTTCGACACCGTGCCCGCCGTCTGAACCCTCGGTCGAGCCGCCTAACCTGACCCGATGCGGATCGCGGTCATCGGCGGAGCCGGGTTCATTGGCTCGCATTTGGTCGATCGTCTGTTGGCTGAAGAACACGAAGTCGACGTCATCGATGATCTGTCCACCGGTTCGCTCGGCAACCTGGCTGATGCGCGTCAGTCCAGCGCGGCTCCGAGTGGCGGCACGCTCAAGATCCATCACATCGACGCACTCTCTTCCGAATCCGACTCGCTGTTCGGTATGCGGCGTCCACAGCTGGTGTATCAACTCTCGCTGTTTCCGCGCCACGACCTCACCGCACGCGCTCAGGGGCGAGGCTTCGATGCAGCGTTGGCCACCATGGAGGCAGCCAGGCGTCACGGTGTCACCAAAGTGATCACCACGCTTCCCGCATCGTCGTTGTACGGACAGCCCGCAGCGAGCGCGCTCCCGGTCAAGGAAGGCGAGCTCACACCTCGCGGGGTGCGTGGCGTTGTCGCTCGCGCGGTGATCGACCTCATGTCCACCTATCGCGAACGGGACATGATCGAGTTCACGGCGTTGGCCATGTCGACGGTGTACGGGCCGAGGCAGCGCAGCGATGGTGGCGTGGTCGCAGCGTTCGCTGCTGCGCATCGCGACAACGCTGCGCCCCGTTTCGATGCCGACGGTCGTCAGACGCGAGATCTGCTGTTCATCGATGACGCTGTCGATGCGTTGGTCCGCGCAGGGGAGCGCGGAAGCGGCCTGGTGATCAATGTGGGAACCGGCACGCAAACCACCTTGCGGGATCTGTGGTCCGCTGTGAGCGGCGGCAATGGGGTAGAACCCGAAGTGGCCGCGGCGCGGCCAGACGATCTCTTGCGGTTCGCTGTGTCGCCGGTTCGTGCTCGAATTCACCTGGGCTGGTCCCCGTGGACCGATCTGAGCGACGGAGTCGCGAGGCTCTGAGCCGGGGTCAGCCGTTCGCTTCGACAGCTGCCTGAAGGAGCTCGCCAATGCCCTCGGGCAGCAGTGTCTCCACCGGTGTTTCATCGGCCTCTGTGAGGTCGGCCAGTGCAGTGACCACATCGAGTGGGTCGAGTTGGTCCGTCAACACGAGTTCCCGGATCATCTGGTTCGCTGCATGTGTTGCCTCATCGCCCGCGGCGATGTGCTCGGTGATCCCATCAACCATCCGATCGTTGAAGCCGGTGTTGTACGGGCCGGGGTTGACCTTGCACACGTCGACGCCGTGAGGGGCGAGTTCGCCGCGCAAGCTGATGGTGAATGCCTCCACTGCGTGCTTGGTCATGCAGTACGGCGATGTGAGCGGTGATGCGAGCTTTCCCGCCACCGACGACACGTTGATGATGCGACCCGAACCGCGCTCGATCATGCCGGGCGCCACTGCCTGACACATCTCCACCATGCCAAAGACGTTCACGTCGAAACTGGCGCGCACCCGGGCCATGGGAACCGTGGTCATCGGTGCCATCACGCCGAGGCCGGCATTGTTGATGAGGACGTCGAGGCCGAGATCGGCAGCGAGAGCGATGTCGCTCGACGAGGTCACGTCCAGCTTCATCGTCGTGAGTTCGGGGTGCTCGGCTGCCAGCGCATCAGCTTGTTCGGTGGTCTCGGTCGCGGCTACGACCGCATGCCCGCGGGCTGCGAGCTCGATGGCTGCACCTTTTCCGAAACCGGAACCCGCACCTGTGATCAGAACCGTCAGCTGTGTCATGCACGCAGTGTGACAGGTCGCGCCGTGCTGAGGAACAGCTCGAGCGATCTACACCGCATCGAGCGTGGCGACGGCGAGGGACCTCGCGACTTCTGGGGTGGACATGATCGACGGTGCCACGACGCAGCGCAGACCTGCGGCTTCTACGGCGTCAGCGAGATGTGCATCGACGGGGTCGATCACCAACGCCGAGGCGATGTCGGCGTACAGCCGGGCGACGCCCACGACGCTGGGTTCGTGACCGAGTTCCGTCAGCATGCGGTCCGCTGGTCCCTTGAGCGCTGCGCCACCCACGATGGGTGACACCGCCACCGTGCGTTCGCGGCGCGACATCAACAGTTCGTCGGCTCCAGGAAGTGCCCGAATCGGCCCGATCGACACGATGGGGTTGGAAGGAGCTATCACGATGGTCTCGGCGGATGCCAGCGCGTCCCGTGCTGCGGGCGAGAGTTCGGCGTCGCCGTCGAAGCGAACGCCGGTGACCGGAACCGAGTGGCGGAGGCGAACGAAGTAGTCCTGAAAGGACACCTCGTTGGGGGCTCCGTCGAGTGCTGGGTCGGACTCCACTGCAACCATGGTCGACCATCGCTCATCACTCATTGGCAACACGCCGATCGAGAGTTTCCACGCTGATGCGATCTCGGAAGCGACCTGGGTCAACGTGGCGCCTTCGCGAAGACGTGCGGTGCGGTAAAAGTGCGTTGCCAGGTCCTGATCCCCGAGGTTGAACCATTGCGGTGCAGCAGCGGAGCCGGTTGGTTTCACTCCGGCGTATCGGTCCAGCGCCCCCATTGCTCGCCACGACTCGTCGACCAGTCCCCAGCCGCGTTCAGGGTCGATTGCGCCCGCAAGGGTGTAGGTGATCGTGTCGAGATCCGGTGAGATGCTGAGCCCGTGAAGCTCGGTGTCATCACCGGTGTTCACCACTGCGGTGATTCGCTCCGCCGGCACTGCATCCATGAGTCCGAGCAGGAACCGAGCGGCGCCGACCCCGCCCGAGACCACGGTGATGCGAGATGAGGTGGGCGCGGACGAAACAGGGGTGGTCATGTGTGGGCCTCCTCGGCCAGCTGTTCGTAGAGCGTTGTCAATGCGGTCGCAGTGGCGTTCCACGAAAATCGTTCGACGTTGTGGTGACCGAGTCGAATCAGTCGGTCGCGTTGGGCTTCGCTGGTGAGTACCCAGTGAAGGTTTGCTGCGAGCGCTTCGGCATCATTCGGCAAGCTCAACAGCGCAGCGTTGCCGGCGACCTCAGGAATGGAGCCGGCCGAACTGGCGACCACCGGCGTGCCGACGCACTGCGCCTCGAGCACCGGGAAGCCGAACCCTTCGTCGAGCGATGGATATGCCAGCGCTGCGGCATGCTCGAGTAGCCAGCGCTTCGCAACGTCGTCGACGTCGCGAAGCCGGACCAAGCGTTCACCAGCTTCTGGTGTGAGCCGGCTGATTGCACGGGCGATCGACCCGCTGTCGTCGCCATCTCGGCCGGCGAGCACCAGATGCGCAGTCGGGTGTTCGGATGCCACCAGCGCAAAGGCGTCGACCAGCTTGGGGAGGTTCTTGCGTCGCTCTGCCGTCCCGATCGCCACGACGAACGGGTGGGAGTCGAGCGGTGGGGGGATGGCTGCTGGGCGAGTCGCCGGCCCGGGCACTACCGGGGGCGGCCCGAGGTGCACGGTGTGGGCCTCGACCCCGAGGAGCTCACGAACTCGATCGGCGGTGGCGTGTGAACTCGTGGCGACGGTGGCGCCGTCGGCGACTGATCGCCGCAGCACCTCACCGGCGCGTCGGACGTCAGGGTGGGCATCGGCTGGGTGATCGAGAAACCAGCAGTCGTAGACGCTGACGATCCGCGGTGCCTTCGTTGGCGGGACGACGTAGTTCGTGCCATGAACGACGTCGGGTCTGGCGAGCCACCTGTCCATCGGAATCGCCGAGGACCGCGCCCACAACCGATGCGCGAGGGCGGCAGGAATCGGCAATCGCCGTTGCGGCCGTTGGACCTTTGCACGCATGGACGTGACGTACGCAACGATGTCCAACCCGGCAGCATCATTGCTGGACGCAGCCAACGCGTCGAGCGTCCATGCAACCGCGTTGCCGATGCCGGTTCGTGGTCCGTGGAGCGGACCGGCATCGATCGCCACTCGGACCATGACGCGATGGTAGCGACGCCGAAGGTGCTGACAACGGTGCGCACCGTGGCTGTCCGGCTGCAATCTTGAGGTGCTGTCGAGTTGGGGGAAGTGGGGACGTGCGTACACTCGCTCGTCATGCCACGCGCCTTCATCACCGGAATCACGGGTCAGGACGGCTTTCATCTGGCCAAGTTCCTGCATGACAAGGGCTATGACGTGTACGGGATGGTGAAAGGTCAGAACAACCCGCGGGCGGCCAAGCTGCAAGAGGAACTGCCGTTCCTGGAGCTCGTTCCCGGGGACCTGGCGGATTTGCCGTCGTTGGTGGCAGCGTTGCAGCTGGCCCAGCCTGACGAGGTGTACAACCTGGGGGCCATCAGTTTCGTGGCGTTGTCGTTCTCGCAAGCGGAGCTGACCGCGAACATCACCGGGTTGGGTGTGTTGCGCATGCTCGAAGCCATCCGCATGGTCGGTGGCGCGCAGAACAACCCGATCAAGTTTTACCAGGCGTCGTCGTCGGAGATGTTCGGCAAGGTCCGCGAAACTCCCCAAACGGAGCTCACTCCGTTCCATCCGCGGTCGCCGTATGGGTGTGCGAAGGTGTTCGGCCACGACATCGTCGTCAACTACCGCGAGTCGTATGACTTGTTTGCCTGTTCGGGGATTTTGTTCAACCACGAGGGTCCGCGTCGTGGGATCGAGTTCGTGACGCGCAAGATCACCAATGCGGCGGCCCGGATCAGCTTGGGTTTGCAGCACGAGTTGGTGATGGGCACCCTTGATGCTCGCCGGGACTGGGGTTTTGCTGGCGACTACGTGAAGGGCATGTGGATGATGCTCCAACAGGATCAGCCCGATGACTATGTGCTCGCCACCGGTGAAACCCATTCGGTGGAGGAGTTCGTGAAGCTGGCGTTTGGAGCGGTCGGGATCGATGACTGGGAAAAGTACGTGCGCCAGGATCCGAAGTTCTACCGGCCTGCGGAAGTCGACTTGTTGATCGGTGATCCGGCCAAAGCCAAAGAAAAGCTCGGCTGGGAACCCGAAGTCGATTTCCCCACGTTGGTCTCGATGATGGTCGAAAACGACCTCGCCATCGAAGCCGCCAAAGCCAAATAGCCAGCGCTATTCGAGTGGCGTGGTCGCCTCGATCACCGAGCCCTGATCCGGCACGACGCCAGAAGCAAGGCGGAACCGCAACGCCACGCCGAACGCGGTCATCGATGCCACGGAGCTGAAGAACAGCCCGTACTCGATTCGGCGAAAGAGCTCGTCGGTCGAGTACCGGGTGACCAGTACGAACGTGATCACTCCAATACCCCATCCGAGTGCGACGAGAGCGTGGCCCTTGAGTGCAATCACGGCTTGGCCGAGTGCCAGCGCCATCATGTACACGGCGCTCGCCAGTGCAAGCACTGCAAGAGTTCTGCCACCCAGCTCCTCTTGATAGACGAGCTCGATTGCAAAGGGGCCCAGGACGAAGGCTCCGAGCGTGCCAGCGAAGCCGACCGCGAGGACGACGTAGGTGAGCCGTTTCATGCCAGCTCGGAATTCGACGAGCTCGCCGCGTGCTGCCAGACGACTCAGACCCGGGAGTAGTGCTGCTTGTACGGCTTGGAAGAGGAACAGCGGGATCCTCGCGAGCAGTACCCCGTAGGAAAAGCGGGTGACAAAGTCCTTTTCGGAATCATCGGCAAGCAAGGTCATGGTGATCGGGCCCGCATTCAACAGCGTGGCAGCGAAGACCGAACCGAGGAGCAACCACCCGAGGTTGGGCGTCACCTCGTTCCAGCTTGCGGGTGACCCTGCATCCGCTGTTCCATCTTCGAGTTGTCGGGAGATTGCCTGCAGGCCTCCCCGGCGCCACACGTATGCAACTGCGAACAGCGGAGAGACCGCAACGACCATGCCGTACGCTCCGGCCGCTTTGATTCCGACCACCGCGAGCGCCAGGCACAGCAGGATTCGGATGACGCCGTCCGATCCCATGATGACGGCGTAGTCCCGGAATCGTCCGCTCCCCGAACAGACCCCACGAGCGAGGTGCGCCGGGGCGTATGCAATGAACGTGCACACGAGGGCAACGACCATCCACCAATCGCCGTCAAAGAACGACGTGGTGATGATCGGTGACGCAACGAGGATCACGATGACGACGATTGCCACCATCGCCATGCCGAGTTGCACGACTTTGCGGATCACCGGTTGTGTGCCGTCGCCGATTGCTCGACGGTGCGCAAGCGCACGACCAAGTTCTTGTTCGAGTGGCAAGAAGAAGCCCGGGGCAAGGGCAAACGTGGCGAACCAGAGCGATACGATCGGCGCAAAGGCCTCCGCACCACCGACAGCGAGTGTTCCGACTCGGAAGAAGGCGTAGGTCGCCACTCCGGCAACCAGCAGAGCGACGCCGACAGGAATCGTGCCGTCGGGCACGGGCATGCGGCGGCTGGGGTTCGGTGGCGAGGTGTTCACAGACGGCTTCGTTGACTCAGCGACCGAGGCTTCGCTCGATCTCTCGCCGACGAACCTGGATGCGCTGGTACGTGAGGATTCCCAATCCGATCGCGGTGTAGGCAGCATCCTTGCCCGCATCGGCGGCGACGGCAGCGACCGATTCACCTGCCTCACGAACCGACCGAGCCGCAGGAGCCAAGTCAAAATTCGTGAGGTCCACAGACGGGAACACAGCCATCTGAACACGCTACCAACCCCGCTGGGCTCCCGAGGGTCGACGCTGTGCCGGGCATCGACGTGGAGTGACCCATTCGAGACCGTACGCGCCGCTAGCCTCGCAACGTCGTGGAATCGGAGACCCAGAACGCACCGCCCGTCGTGGCCGTCGTCGTCGTCCATGAACCGGGAGACTGGTTCGTGGAAACGCTCGAGGCGCTCGCAGAGCAGGACTACCCGAACCTTCGGTTCTTGTTTCTGCTCACCGATGGCACGCGCCCCGACGTCGCCGAGGGTGACCCGTCGGTCTCGGAGGTCATCCTCGGAGTGTTGCCGAAGGCGTTCGTGCGTGATCTCGGAGCAAACCCTGGCTTTGGCACCGCAGCGAACGAGGTATTGCGTCTCGTCGAGGGCCAAAACGGCTTCTTCTGGTTCTGCCATGACGACATCGCCCCCGATCGCGACGCTGTCCGGTTGCTCGTCGAGGAGATGTATCGGTCCAATGCGGGCGTGGTCGGACCCAAGCTCGTCGACTGGGATGACCCCGGTGTGCTCCAGAGTGTGGGTCTCGGTCTCGACCGCTTCGGTGAGATCGACCACGTCATCGAGCCGGGGGAGGTCGATCAGGAACAGCACGACGGTGTGCAAGACGTGTTCGTCGTTCCGTCCGCAGCGATGCTGGTGCGTGCGGACTTGTTCCGGGCGCTCGACGGCTTCGATGCCGCGATCGATCTGCACGGTGAGGACACGGAACTGTGTTGGCGGGTGCACCACGGCGGAGCGCGCGTGGTCGTTGCTCCGAGTGCACGCGTGCGCCACCGCAACCAGCTCGCACAGCGTCGCCCGGACCTGAACCACACTCGCCTCGAAGCCCGCCATCGACTGCGAACCGTTGCGACCATGACCGGCGGCCCTCGGCTTCCGGGCCGTATTCTGGAACTGTTCGTCCTCACACTCGCGAGCCTGATCGTCGGGTTGTTCACCGGCAGGTTCCGCCAGGGCCTGGCGTCGACCAGGTCGCTGGTGGGTCTGGTGCCTCGAATTCCGTCGATCATCTCGCGCCGGCGGACGGTGAAGTCGGGGCGGCAAGTCCCCGAGCGCGAGGTGCTGGGGCTTCAGCAGCGCGGGAGCGCTCAGCTCAATTCGTTCCTCAGGACCCGCGAGACCACCACCTACGCAAGTGGGGGCACGAGCGTCCGGCGGTGGCGCGAGAGCACCACGGCACCCGTCATCGCGTGGATCGTGGTGCTCGGTTTCTTGCTGGTCGGGAGCCGGAGTTTCCTGTCCGGTGGGGTACCAGCGGTCGGTGAGCTCTTGCGGTTCCCCGACAGTCCTCGGGACCTGTTGAGTGCCTACGCATCGGGATGGAATCCCGACGGACTTGGTGCAACGGAGTCGAATCCCACGGGCCTGGCCGTGCTCTCGGCGTTGTCGTTCGTCACGCTGTTCCGAATGGGGTTGCTCCACACGGTGTTCCTGCTCGGACTCGTGGTGGTTGGTCTCATCGGGTTGTGGAAACTCGCAACGGTCTTCCCGTCGACGAGAGCGCGGATTGCTGCACTGGTGGTCTACGCCGCCACGCCGCTGGTCGGCGGCGCCTACGCGATTGGCTCACTCGATGTGCTCGTCACGTATGCCGCGGTGCCGTGGGTGCTCCACACGCTCCGTCGCGCCGTCGGCGTGGAGACGGCGGACCCACGGGCGGCGCCAACCGATCTGGCCGATGGTCTGGTGGACCTGTCGTGGCCGGAGCGGCTGCGACGCACGCTGCAGTTTGCCGTGGCGGTCGGACTCGCTGCTGCCTTCGAGCCCGTTGTCGCCGCCGTCGCATTGATCGTCGGACTGTTGTTGGCCGTGGGGACGCTGCTTGCCCTGGCGCCCTGGCGCACGGCGCTGCGCTACCTCGGCGTCACTGTGAGCGGCGTGGCGATCGCCGTCCTGTTGAACGTTCCGTGGTTGTCGAGTTGGTCGTGGGACCGGATCGTCGGGCCAACCCCGGTTGGAGATCCCGGTCGCGGTCTGCGGGCACTGGCTTCTTTCGAGATCGGCCCCACCGACTTCGCGTCGCTCACGATGGCGCTGTACCTGCCGGTCGTCGCGGCGATCATGCTGGCCCGTGCGTGGCGGCTGACGTGGGCGGTGCGCTCCGGCACGCTCGTGATCGGATTCGGTGCACTCGCGGTTCTTGGTGACCGCGACGCCTTGCCGGTCGCTGCGCCGCACGCCGGGGTGCTGCTCGTGCCCGTCGCTGTCGGCCTGGCGATCTCCGCCGGAGCGGCGCTCGCAGCGTTCGATCTCGATGTTCGAGGTGGTTCGTTCGGGTGGCGTCAGCCGCTCGGAATCGCATCCAGCATCGCCATCGCCATCGGGGTTTTCCCCGCGCTCGTCGGTGTCACAGCTGGCGATTGGAATGCGCCGGCCAACCCGCTGTCGCGATTGCTCGAAGCTGGCCTGCCGGACGTGCCCGAGGACGGGCCGGGGCACTACAACGTGTTGTTGATCGGCGACGCTCGCGTGTTGCCGGTCCCTGCAGCGCCGTATCGCGACGGCATCTCGTTCGCGGTGGTCTCGGACGAGCAACTCGACATCTCCGCCCGATGGTCCGCTCCGACGAGCGGCATCGACGAGATTTCTGGGGCGCTCGATCAGATCGCTGCGGGCTCGACACAACGTGCTGGCCGACTGCTTGCTCCGCTCGGGATCCGCTACGTCGTCGCACCCGAATTCGACGATGTCGTGTCGACGACCGATGATCCCGTTGCCTTGCCGACGGGGCTCGTCGACGCATTGGACGAACAGCTCGACATCGTGTCGGTGGTCGGGTTGCCGACCTTCGAGTTCTACGAAAACACGTCGTGGTTGCCCACCACCGCACTACTCACCGGCGCGACCGCAGACGCCAGTCGAACGGCGGGCAACGAAGCACTCGTGCGCGCCGAGCTCACGTCTGTCGAACCATTGTTCTCCGGCGCAGATGCGTCGGTGCGCGCCGATGGTCAGGTCGTGGCCGGCACCGTGCACCTCGCGGTTCCGTTCGACACCAATTGGCGACTCGAGGTGGGCGGAACGAACATCGCACCCCGACGCGCATTCGGCATCACCACGGCATTCGACGTCGAGTCGGCTGGCGCAGCAACACTCTTCTACGAGACACCGGGCTCTCGTACGGGGGCGCTGGCGTTCCAGTTCCTCGTCTGGGCGCTGGCACTGTTCGGTGCGACACGGGTGAGCATTCCGCTGGCGAGGCGACGTGGGCCGCTGGTGACAGACGAAACGCTCATCACACTCGATGACATGTTGGAGACGTCATCGATGCACACACTCGATCCTGGTCTCGACATGACGGGCCAGATCGCACGTGTGGCAACCGGCGACGTGGCGATGGATCCGGATGTCTCACCGGGCAACGACGGTGGTGCCGATGACGGCTCTGCGATCGATGAGTTGCCGTGGGTCGACGAGTTGATGGACGAAGTTGCTGATCCGATCGCCGTGGTCGCACCCGAGGAGGAACAATCGTGAGCCGCCGAGGTCTTCCCGCATTGCTGCTGGTCGTGGTGGGCCTGTTGGGTCTGTTCGTCGTGGGCCGAGACACTCCCCAGCGTGAAGATCCGTTCTTCGCCGCAACGGGTGGAACCTGGATGCCGGCGGTTGGAGCCTCGGGGACGCTGACCGGCAGCTGGTTCTGTCCCGGCGTGCCCACCGACGGCGCCGAAGGTGTCGGTGGGGCCGTGGTGATCTCCAATCGTGACGAAGCTCAGATCGTCGGGCGCTACATCGTCCTCACCGAGCAGGGCGTCGTGGCGGACGCCGCGTTCACCGTCAGTTCGTGGAGCCAGACCACGATCGACGTGGATGCGTTCAGCTCTGAGGAGTTCGCCAGTGTCGTGGTCGAGATCGAGGGCGGTGCGGGGTTCGTCGAGCAGATGGCTGAACACCCGCTCGGCAACTCGGTTGCGGCGTGTTCGAACAACACCTCTGCCGAGTGGTACGTCGCCGACGGATACACCCTGGAGGGAAGCTCCGAGACACTGATCCTCACGAACCCATTCGACGAGCCGGTCGTTGCTGCACTCCGGTTCTCCACCGAAGGCCGTCAGTCACAGCCCGATCTCTTCCGTGGATTCACCGTGCCACCGCGATCGGTGCGCACGATCAAGATCGATGAGCTCGGTCGGGACGAACCGATCATCTCCGTCGCGATCGAGGCCACATCGGGTCGACTGGTCGTTGGTCGGGCACAGGAGTACCGGGGCGGAGGCCGGTTCGGGTACGACGTGTCGCTGGCGGCCCCGGAGCTTCGAGATCAGTGGTGGTTCGCGGACGGTGAACGCAGCGACGGGGTCACCGAGACCTATTCGATCTACAACCCCACCGATGAAGAGGTCGAGGTCACGGTGTTCTTCGGTGGGCTCGCATTGGCGTCGTCGGCGGTGAACGAAGGCGATCCTGTCGTGGTGCCACCACTGCGTACGGTCGTGTTCGATCCAACGGAGTCCGGAACCGGTGACGAGGGTGCCGATGTCGATGGCGAGGCCGACGGTGAGTCGACGGCGGATTCGGAACCGACCACAGATGGCGACGGGTTCGAGGACATCTTCTCGACGTCGACCGAGTTGCCAGCAGGCCGACACTCGACGGTATTTTCCACGCTTGCGCAACCATCGATCGTGGTCGAACGTGTGTTGACCCGACAGGTCGAGGGGACCATCGCCACGTCGACCGTGCTCGGAGCGCCGCCCCGTGCCGATGGCTTCGTGCCAACCGTCTGGCACATGGGCATCGGCCCGACCGAGCCAACGCAAGGAGCTTTGGTCGTGTACAACATCGACCAGGTTGCCTCGGCGGTGACCGTGTCGGTCGTGGGTCCGGACGGGCCGTCGCCGGTGCCGTCGCTGACCAACGTGGGGCTCCCCAGCGGCTCGATCATCACCATCGATCTGATCGACCCGGACGTCATCGGGCGAGAAGTCATCGTGTCCGCCAACAGTCGAGTCTTCGTCGAACGGCTGTTGCCGAGAGGCAATGATCTTCCTGGCCTCGTTGGTTCGTGGCTGCTTCCACAGTCGAACTGATCGGGCCTGGCGTCGTTACCCTGATGACGTGACTCGGTTGTTGATTGCGCTCGTGATCGTTGCCGTTGCTGCAGGTGTTGCCTTCATTGCGCAACGTCGGCGACAGCCCGATGCGCCTACACAGCGCCGCTACAACGTTCCTGAGCAGCTGGACCGCCACGACTTTCCCCGTGCCGATGCGCCATGGCTGGTTGCGGTATTCACCTCGGACACGTGCGACAAGTGCGCAGACGTTGCGACCAAAGCCATGGTGCTCGAAAGCAAGGACGTTGCGGTTGCGAACCTGGACTTCGTGGGCGATCGAGAACTGCACGATCGCTATCAGATCGACGCCGTGCCGACGCTGGTGATCGTGGATCACCAGGGTGTGACTCAGAAGAGTTTTCTCGGTCCGATGTCGGCCACGGATCTGTGGGCGGCGGTTGCCGAGGTGCGCGAGCCTGGCAGCACCCCCGATTCGTGCGCTGATCACGCCCGTTGAACCGGACCGCGCTGGCGGTTTCAGAGTCGCCGTCGGCAACGCACCGGGATCATCGAGCTGGTCGGCCCCGTATCGGTTCATCTACGAACCGTCGATGGAGCAGCGTGGCACGCTGGACACGGCTCGATCGAGTCCATCACGAACTACTCAGGCGGGCTCACGACCGTGACGATCCCGACCAACAAACCGCTGACACAGACGCAGCGTGAGCAACTGCCCGGGCGTCTACTCCAGCCCGTGCGTCACGACTGACGCAGAGCGTTGCTCAGCGAAGCACGATGTCGTCGAGCGTCGGTGCGTTCTCTCCGGACTCGATCATGCCCTGCTGGATGAGCCGAGCGACGGCTGGACCGTCGATCGTTTCGTGCTCCAGCAGTGACTCGGCGATCAATTCGAGTCCGCGTCGGTGGCGAGTGAGCACATCCTTGGCTCGTTGTTCTTGATCGGTGAGGAGCTTGGAGATCTCCTCGTCGAGAAGTTTCGCCGTGTCCTCGGAGTATTCGCGGCCCGACGACATCAGGTCATCACCGAGGAACGTGGCTTGCTGTCCGCTCCAGGCCTGAGGACCCACTCGATCGGACATTCCCCACTCGCGGACCATTCGCCGGGCGATTCCCGTGGCCTGTTCGAGGTCGTTGGCCGCACCCGAGTTCAGGTGCCCGAACACGACGATCTCCGCAACTCGACCTCCCATCGCCTTGCAGATCGTGTCCTCGAAGTACTCCTTGGAGTACGTGTGGCGCTCCTGGGGCAGCGACCAGGTGACGCCCAGTGCCATGCCTCGCGGCAAGATGGTGACCTTGTGCAGCGGATCGCCGTTGGGGAGCACCGTTGCGAGGAGCGCATGACCACCTTCGTGGTATGCGGTGGCGCGCTTCTCCTCAGCGCTCATGATCACGGACTCACGCTGTGCTCCGAGCACGACTCGGTCGCGAGCGTTCTCGAAGTCGATGCGCTCGATCTCGGTGGAACCGCGACGGACTGCCACGAGGGCTGCCTCGTTCACGAGGTTGGCGAGGTCGGCGCCAGCCATGCCGACCGTTGCCTTGGCCATGGTCTCCATGTCCACATCAGCACCGATGCGCTTGTCGCGGCTGTGAACTTCCAGGATTGCCTTGCGTTCGTTGGCCTCGGGCACCGGGACCACGATCTGGCGATCAAAGCGTCCGGGGCGCAGCAGCGCCGGATCGAGAATGTCCGGCCGGTTCGTGGCGGCCATGATGACGATGCCTTCGGAGGTCTCGAAACCGTCCATCTCGGCAAGCATCTGGTTGAGGGTCTGCTCACGCTCGTCGTGCCCGCCACCGAGTCCAGCGCCCCGCTTTCGGCCGATCGAGTCGATTTCGTCGATGAAGATGATGGCGCGGCCCATGCGTCGGGCCTGCTGGAACAGGTCACGCACGCGGCTTGCGCCGACACCGACGAACATCTCCATGAAGTCCGAGCCCGTGACGGACAAGAATCCAACGCCTGCTTCGCCTGCCACAGCACGAGCGAACAGGGTCTTACCGGTGCCGGGAGGACCGACGAGCAGCATGCCCTTGGGCACTCGGGCGCCGATCTCCTTGAAGCGTTCCGGGTAGCGCAAGAAGTCGACGACTTCGCTGATCTCCTGCTTGACACCCTCGTAGCCGGCAATGTCGTCGAAGGTCGTGGACGGCTTGTCGGTGGTGTACGCCTTGGCTTTGCTCTTGCCGATCGACATCACGCCACCCATCTGGCCTGACGCTCGGCGCTGCATCCAGACGAGGAACCCGATGATCAAGAAGATCGGGAGCATGAAGCCCAACAGGTTGAGCAAGAAGTTGTTGCTCGGTGGTGTGAACTCGTAGTTGACGCCGGCGTCTTTCAGGAGCTGTTCGTCCGCTTCGGACACGCCGCGCTCCCCGCCGCCCGATGCGTTGTAGCGCTCGTCGTTGGTCTTGTCGCCGGTGATCTTGCCGGACCCCGTGTTGATGTCAGCCGTGGCGATATTGCCCGACTGCACTTCGGCAATGAACTCGGTGTACGTGAGGCTGTCGCCTTCGTTGCTGGGCCACAGGCTGGGAATCAGCAGTGCGCCGAGCGCGACGAGTCCAATGATCCACCATCCCCAGCGCGGAAAGCCCGGCTTGGACTCGCCATCGCCCGACTGGTCGGACGAGCCCTCTGGTTTGAAGTTGCTCTTCGGTGCTGGGCGCTCCGGCTTGCTCGGACGCCGCTGGCCCCGTCCGCCACCCGGAGGAGGCGGTGGTGGGGGAGGAGGCAGGTTGCTCATGTCCCCATGATACGAGGCTCCACCGGCGTTGCCCGGTCGTGCTCATGCGAACGATTGTGGAAACCGTCGTTCGCAGAGCATCCACCCCCTCGCGCGGACGTTCGTTTAGCGTTTCTCACATGGCAGTCGGTCCAGACAACAACCAGCCTGACGAGTCGAGCAACGCGAGTCTCTTCGACCGCATCGCCCGTGAAATCGCCTCCGCCGCAACGGCGTTTCCCGCTGACGAGACGGCGGAGTTGATGCGTCCGGCAGCCGACGACTCCGGGCCGGGGGGAATCCTGCTCGAGCGCGACGGGGCGTGGCCCGCACCAGACATTTCAACGCAGATCGAACGACCGTCGATCGCGAGTCGTCAGTGCTCGCGGACCGGCTGCTCTGATGCTGCGGCGGTCACGCTCACGTATCACTACGGGCAATCGCAGGTGTGGATCGATCATCTGACACCAGAGCGCGATCCGCATCACTACGACATGTGCGATCGCCACGCTGATCGGCTCTCAGTGCCCCGTGGCTGGCATCTCGATGATCGTCGCGGCATGCGTCGCAGCGCGCTCATCGCCGTCTGATCAGCGCCGATAGCGTCGCGCTCGTGACGCAGCCCACCGGTCTCGATGAGCGCCGCGCCCCGGCGCTAGAGCCACGGGTCACGCTCCCGGCGTTTGCGTTCACGTGGCTCGCTGCAGCGGTTGCGTCCGCCGTTCCCCTGATCGTGTTCGCCGACCCTGACGAGGCGACCCCGATCCCGGTCCTCGCCGCCTCCTTGATCGCTGGATGGGTGGTGTACCTGCTCGGCGTCGCCATGACGTCGCGGGCCTACGGAACCGGTGATGCCAGAAGCGACTTCTCGATCAGCTTTCGGCCCGGCGACCTCATCGGTGTCCCAATCGGGGTTGCGTCGCAGTTGGCGTTGATTCCACTCGTCTACCTTCCGCTCCAGGCGGTGTGGCCCGACACGTTCGATGAACAAGCGTTGTCGGAGACCGCCGAGGATCTGATCGATCGCGCGGATGGGGCGTCCCTCGTGCTGCTGTTCGCGCTCGTTGTCGTCGGCGCGCCGCTCGTCGAAGAAATCGTGTACCGCGGATTGCTCCAGCGCCCGCTGCTCGGCCGTTTTGCGACACCTGCGGTGTTGGTCGGCGTTGCGGCGCTGTTCGCGGTGATTCACTTCCGACCCATCGAGTACCCGGGCTTGTTTGTTGCCGGCCTGGTGTTCGGAGTGTGCGCCTGGCGCTCGGGCCGGCTCGGGTTGGCGATCGTGGCACACGCAGCGTTCAACGCAACCGGCTTGGCATTTGCGTTGTGAATGGTGCCGCAGCAGAGAGTTCCGTGCAGGGTGACACCGTGGCGCCGTTCGGCTTTGTCACAATGATGCAACTGTGATGGGCGCGACACGATGACCGACGATGTTCGAGACCCCGACCGGCCCGACGAGCCCGACGATTTCGCGAGCTGGTTTGACGACCACTTCGACGCAGACGCGACTCGCAGCGACGAATCTGTGGCCTCCGGAAGCACCGCCGTGGCGCTCGACGTGTCGACGCTCGACGAGACGCAAGTGGATGAAGTCGTGGATGAGGTCGAGGTGGCCGACGATCGAGCTCGGATCACTGAACGCCTGACCGGGCGGTTTCGTCGGTGGTGGAATGCGCCGTGGACCACCGAGCGGGCCATTCGGCTCGCTGTCACGGTGTCGTCGCTCACGCTCACCACCTTCTTCATCACGCGTGTGGTTCACTTCACCCCCATTCCCTTTGCGGGCGACTCGGACCTGATTTTCGACGAGTCGACGCCCACCGGTGGGGACATGGGAGCGCACGTGTGGGCACCGGCGTTCTTGCGTGACCACTTCCTCCCGAACTTCCAGATCTCGGGATGGACGATGGATTGGTATGGCGGGCTTCCGCTCTACCGGTTCTACATGGTGATCCCGGCCATTGCGATCGTGGCGCTGGATGCGGTGCCGTTCATCTCGTACGGCGTCGCGTTCAAGTTGGTGGCCATGTCCGGGTTGATCACCTTCCCGGCGGCGTGCTGGGCATTCGGGCGTCTTGCAGCGTTCAAGCATCCGATCCCCGAACTGTTTGCTTTTGCGGGCTTCACGTTCCTGCTCGACGAGAGCTTCGAGATCTACGGCGGCAACGTCAAGTCGACCATGGCGGGGGAGTACTCGTTCTCCATTGCCCTGACGCTGGCCGTGCTCGGACTCGGACTGCTCGCGCACGGCCTGCGAACGGGGAAGTACCGCGTCTGGGCTGCCGTGGTGATGTCGCTGGCAATGGTGTCGCACGGCATCGTGCTGATCTTCGTGGCGTTCGCAGCATTGATCATGTGCCTCGTGTGGATCGACAAGTCGCGCCTCGTGTTCGCGGTCTCTGCAGGCATCACCACGATCTTGCTGTCCGCATGGTGGGTCGGCCCGTTCCTGTTCAGCCACGAGTTCATGACCGACATGAAGTATGGGTTCCGCCCGAGCGGAGCAGCCGACTCGTTCTGGGACATGTACTTCCCACTCACGCCCGCGCTCGACATCATCATCTCGACACTGGCGGTCATCGGGTTCGGGTCGTTCGTGCTTCGTCGTCAACTCACGGGCACTGCACTCGGGCTCATCTGCCTGTTCTTCGTGGCAGGCGTGTACTTCACGCGTGACAGCTTGCCGATCATCGGTCTCCTGTGGAATCCGCGGCTGCTGCCCTTCGTCTACCTCACTCGCTACATGTTGATGGTTGCGGGTGGCTATGAACTGATGCGGTGGCTGATCGGCATGGGTCGGGAGCATCTTGCTTCTCGTGAGCGTTCGGTTGCCGAGAGTGCTGCTGCGTACACGGTGGTTGGAGCGTCGATCCTGCTGGTGTTCGGCTGGATGTACGAAGTGCTGCCGTTCGACGGCAAGGTCGTCGAAGCCGAGGGCGAGGCTGCGGTGTACGCATGGGGGCCGCTGCGCAAGAACGCAACGTCAGGTCGCGCCGTTGCCGACGGTTGGACCCGGTACAACTGGCTTGGATACGAAGGTCGCCCCTCGTACCCGGCGTACCACGACTTGGTCACCACGATGGGCGACCTGGGTGACGAACGCGGGTGTGGGCGTGCGTTGTGGGAGAACAATTCGGCCAACAGCGAGTACGGAACGACGATGTCGCTGATGCTGCTCCCGCACTGGACCGACGGCTGTATCGGGTCGATGGAAGGGCTGTTCTTCGAAGCAACGGCGTCGACCAACTATCACTTCATCACTGCAGCCGCCGTCTCTGAGAGCTCGTCAAACCCCGTCCGGCAGCTGCGCTACACGAACAACGATGCGGACCTCGGAGTGCGCCACATGCAGGACCTCGCCGTGCGGTACCTGATGGTTCGCACGGATGCGGCCAAAGCCGAGGCCGCCACGAATGACGAGCTGGAGTTCGTGGCGCTTTCGGGCACGTGGGAGATCTACGAGGTGCAGGATTCGAACATCGTCGAAGCTCTCGAGGTCGAACCCGTGGTGGTCGATCAGGCATCCGATGGTGATTGGTACAAGCCGGGCGACCAACGCGAACGCAACCTGGAATTGGGAACCAGCTGGTTCCAGAACCGTGAGACCTGGCCGGCGCTGCCGGTCGACGAGGGCCCACCTGAATGGCAGCGAGTCACCGCATCGATCGTGGAAGCGGATCGTGTCGAGCCGTTCGACGATCAACGTCGTCGAGTCGACTACGTGGCCCCCGATGGCGGCATCGTTCCCACTGCTCTGCCTGACGTCGAGGTCAGCAACGTGGAGATCCGGCAACAGTCGTTGAGTTTCAGCGTCGATCAAGTCGGCGTGCCGGTCATCGTCAAGGTGAGCTACTTCCCGAACTGGAACGTCGAAGGTGCCGAGGGGCCATTCCGTGCGGGAGCCAACCACATGGTCGTGATTCCCACGAGCACCGATGTCGAGATGACGTACGACGTGAGGGGCAGCCTCGACTGGTTCTTCTACTTCCTCACAGCGGTTGGAATCGGGTTGTGTGTGCTGTGGCGTCGGCGTGGAGATGTCGTTCATCGCAGCGAGGTGCCGTCGTTCGGATCGGTGGAGGCGCCGGTCGAAGAACGAGCAGAAGACCGGGCGCTCGCAGGTCTTGCTGTGCTGTCGACGGACACTGCGGACGACACCGGGCTGTGGGACCCGACGCCGCTGCAATCGTCGTTCCCGGACGACGACGTCGACCGGGCGGAGTGAACCGCGCGGAGCTGTCTCACGCCTGTCACCTCCGCGACATCCGGTACCGATAGGGTCGCTCACCGTCATGTCAGTCTTGGACCAGATCGTGAAGGCCTACGACATCAGAGGCACGGTGCCCGACGAGATCAACGTCGACGTGGCGCATGCACTCGGTGTCGGGTTCGCAACCTTCGTTGCAGGGGCTGGCGCTGATCGTGTCGTGGTGGCGCGTGACATGCGCCCCTCCGGCCCTGCGCTGGTGGAGGCGTTCACCCGAGGGCTCAACGAGCACGGGGTCGCCGTGATCGATGTCGGCCTCGCATCGACGGATCTGATGTACTACGCGTCCGGCACGCTGGACGTTCCCGGAGCAATGTTCACGGCGTCGCACAATCCTGCGGGGTACAACGGCATCAAGCTGTGTTTGTCCGGGGCCCGTCCGGTGGGTGCCGACTCGGGCCTGGGCGCCGTGCAGTCCGTTGCCCAATCGGTGTTGGACGGTCATGAGCCGGCTCGGTCGGCGGTACTCGCAGCGCGCACGGAACAGTCGATGCTCGACGACTTCGTTGCCCATGTGTTGACGTTCGTCGACCTCTCCGAGATCGGTCCGCTCAAGGTCGTTGCCGACACGGCGAACGGAATGGGAGGACTCGTGGTGCCCGCAGTGCTCTCACGACTCGAGGGCGTCGAATTCGAGATCATGTATCCCGAACTGGACGGCACCTTCCCGAACCATCCGGCTGATCCACTCCAGCCAGCGAACCAGCGCGATCTGCGCGCCCGCGTCGTGGCTGGTGGTTTTGACATCGGGCTCGCCTTCGACGGCGACGCAGACCGAGTGTTCGTCGTCGACGAAACGGGAACCGGGCTCAGCGGGTCGACCACCACCGCCATCCTCGCTGCCGCCACGTTGCGTCAGCATCCAGGCGCGACCGTGCTGCACAACCTCATCTGCTCGCGGACGGTCCCCGAGGTCGTCACCGAACATGGTGGCGTGCCCGTTCGCACGCGTGTGGGGCATTCGTTCATCAAGCAGGTCATGGCCGAGACCGGTGCACTCTTCGGGGGTGAGCACTCCGCTCACTATTACTTTGCTCGCAACTTCAACGCAGACAGCGGGCTGATTGCATCGCTGATGGTGATGGCCGAACTCGGCCGATCCGGAGCGCCGCTCTCGGCGCTTCGAACGCCGTACGAGCGCTACAGCGCCAGTGGCGAGATCAACACTCAAGTCGACGATGCCCATGCGGTCATCGATCGAGTGAGCGGCGAATTTGCCGAGTCGCCCCAGGACCACCTCGACGGGCTCACGGTGGACTGCGGTGACTGGTGGTTCAACCTGCGACCGTCCAACACCGAGCCGCTGCTGCGTCTCAACCTCGAAGCACCCACTCGTGACGCGTGTGACCAGCACGTGGCCGAGCTGCTCGGGCTCATCACCACCTAGATTCTCCCATCCACGACCGTTGAAGGAATCACATGTCGCTGTCACCTGACCTGCTCGCCATCCTTGCCTGCCCCGAGGACAAGGGGCCGCTGTACCACCTCGCTGGCGATGACGTGCTCTACAACCCACGCCTCAAGCGCACGTACGCAGTGCGCGACGACATTCCTGTGATGCTGATCGACGAAGCGACCACGGTCGACGATGCCGAGCACGACCGACTCATGGGCGCAATCGAGGCCCAAGCAATCCTGCCGACCTTCGAGGTTTCTTGACGAAATTGCTGGTCAAGTTGCCAGGGGGGTGCACCGATGATTCGGATGAAGCTCCTGTGGTTGCAAGAGCGGTGTTTCACATTTCTTTCTGCGTCCGACCACAGTCAATATGACGAACGAGTTACGATTGGGAACGATGATCTCGACAACAGCATTTCGACGGGGCGCAGCGCTCCTTCTCGGAGTGAGTGCGCTCGGCGTACTCCCCACCGTGACCAGCGTCTCGGCCGCGCCCGAGACCTGCACCGCTGACAGCCTGTGCGCAGGAGGCGAGTATTTCCCGGTCGCGCCCGATCGCATCTTCGACGAGCGTGGCATCGATGCGAGTGGTTCGGTCACCGTGCCGGTCGTGGGAGTCGGTGGCGTTCCCGCAGACGGCGTACTCGCCGTTGCCGTCAACGTCACCGTGGCCAACGCAGCGGGGCGAGGCTTCGCCTCGGTCAGCCCGTCGGACTTCGACCCAGGCTCGAGCGAGCCGACGTCGCTCGTCAACTTCCAGTACTCCGGGCACACCGTGCCGAACTTCGGCATCATCGGTGTGGGAAGTGAAGGCGAAATCACCGTCGATCTCTCGTCCAGAGTTGCCGGAACGTCGCGAGTGATCGTCGATGTCTTCGGATTCGTTGCCACCTCTGGTTTCGAGGGCACCACGGATGCGCCGCTCACCGATGGTGCACGCATGGTCACCGTCACGCCCGAGCGCATCTTCGACAGCCGTGACAACTCCGCACCGCTTGGACCGCAGGGCTCGGTCGAGGTGCAAGTTCGCGGTGAGGGTGGCGTTCCTGATTCCGACGCCGTCAGCGCCGTTGCAGTCAACTTGACCGGCATCAACAACCAGGGATCGAGTGCGCAGACGTACTTGTCCTTGTCGCCTGAGCAGGTTCCGGCGGGCCAAGTCGATGCGGACTTCTCGAACGGCAACTACCCGGATGGCGTCGTGAAGGCGAACCTTGCCATCGTCCCGCTCAATGATGACGGCAGCATGTTCGTGTTCAACCGAAATGGTTCGATCAACGTGGCGGTCGACGTGGTTGCATACCTCGAAGAGGGCGGCGCCGAAGACAGCCGCACCGGTCGTCTCGTCCCGCTCGAAGCCCCGTTCCGATCATTCGACACTCGTGAGGCAGCCTTTGGTGGCGCCATGCTCGGCTTCTCGTCATGGGAAGACTGGAGCTTCGAGGACTTTGCCGGATCGGTTCGTTTGAACGGCTTGGAGATCGGTGAGCAGGCCGGCCTGTTCGGCAACCTCACGGCGGTGGGTCTCGAGCGTTTGACGCCGACCGTGCCGGTCAAGAGCTTCTTGACGCTCAATCCTGCAACCGACGGCTCCTTCCCGGAGGCACCTGGCAACTCGAACCTGAACTTCGACGAGGGCGGCTCGGTCGCCAACTCGGCAGTCATCTCCTATGGCTCGAAGGACGGCGACGACAACATGGTGTCGGCGTTCAACAACAACGGTCGCACGCACTACATCCTCGACGTCTACGCCGTGATTCTGGACTAGCACGCTCCAACGTGGGCGGTGCCCACGTTCGCTGCGAGACCCTCACAGCGACACAATTCTTGCGGAGAGCCCGGTCCATTGCGGCCGGGCTCTCCGCTTTTTCGCGGTAAGCTTGGCCCTTCTACTGGGCTGTTTGCTGACCCGGACCTGTTGGTCCCGGCCTGGTTCGACTCACACACGAACCACCGGAGGTTTCAACATGTCCAACACCAACTTCGCCGACCGCAAGGACTGGCGCGTCGCCGATCTCTCGATGGCCCCGTTCGGCCGCAAGGAAATGCTGCTCGCCGAGCACGAGATGCCTGGCCTGATGGCGCTGCGCAAGGAGTACGGCGAGTCCAAGCCGCTCGCGGGTGCGCGTATCTCGGGGTCGCTGCACATGACCATTCAGACCGCAGTGCTGATCGAGACACTCACCGTGCTCGGCGCCGAAGTGCGCTGGGCGAGCTGCAACATCTTCTCCACCCAAGACCACGCCGCTGCTGCGGTGGTCGTGGGCCCGAACGGCACCGTCGACAACCCCGACGGCGTGCCCGTGTTTGCTTGGAAGGGCGAAACCCTCGAGGAGTACTGGTGGTGCACGGACCAGATGATGACCTGGCCTGACGCTGCCGACGGAACGTCGTATGACGGTCCGAACATGATCCTCGACGATGGTGGCGACGCCACGATGCTGCTGCACAAGGGCGTCGAGTTCGAAAAGGCCGGGGAAGTGCCCGACCCGACCGAGGCATCCAGCGCCGAGTTCGCGATCGTCCTGGGCCTGCTCCAGCGCACGCTCAAGTCGGACCCGGGCAAGTGGACCCGCATGGCCGCTCACATCAAGGGCGTCACCGAAGAGACCACCACGGGCGTCCACCGCCTCTACAAGATGATGGAAGACGGCGAGCTCATCTTCCCGGCCATCAACGTCAACGACTCGGTGACCAAGTCGAAGTTCGACAACCTGTACGGCTGTCGCCACTCGCTCGTCGATTCGATCTCTCGTGCGACCGACGTGATGATCGGCGGCAAGACCGCACTCGTGCTCGGCTACGGCGATGTGGGCAAGGGTTGCGTGCAGTCGTTGCAGGGGCAGGGCGCACGCGTCATCGTGACCGAGATCGACCCGATCAACGCGCTGCAGGCGGCGATGGAGGGCCTGCAGGTCATGCCGCTCGAAGACTGCATTGGTGACATCGACATCTTCGTCACTGCGTCGGGCAACTTCAACTTGATCAGCATCGACTCGATGAAGCAGATGAAGCACAACGCGATCGTCTGCAACATCGGCCACTTCGACAACGAGATCGACATGGAAGGGCTCGCACGCTCGGGTGCCACCCGTGACGAACTCAAGCCCGGTACCGATGTCTGGCAGTTCGAGGACGGCAAGCAGATCATCATCCTGGCCGAAGGCCGTCTGGTGAACCTCGGCTGCGCGACTGGTCACCCGAGCTTCGTCATGTCGTGCTCGTTCACCAACCAGGTGTTGGCGCAGATCGAACTGTTCCAGAACACGGCGAGCTACCCGCTGGACGTGTACGTGCTCCCCAAGCCGCTCGACGAAAAAGTTGCCCGTCTGCACCTCGATGCGCTGGGTGTGAAGCTCACCCAGCTCACCGACGAGCAGGCCGAGTACCTCGACATCGACCCATCGGGACCGTTCAAGCCGGAGAACTACCGGTACTGAGTCTGTTGTGTGAGGCCCCGACCGGGACACCCGGTCGGGGCCTCACGCCGTTTTCGGCTCAGTCCGCCGCTGCGAGCCAGGTACGACGCAGCAGCCGGGGTTCGGTGCGGTCGCCTCACCACTGTCACGCAGCCGGGTATCCCAATGCAGGGTTCACATGTCGGCAGTTGTGGCGATTCGAGCTGGGGCCATCGTGAGTCGGGGGAGAAAGATCTGCACCAGCGGCCCGATCCCGAACGTGAACACGGCGGTGCCGAGTCCGATCGAGCCGCCGAGGACGATGCCGATCGCGAGCACCACCAGTTCGACGAACGTGCGTGCGAAGCGGATCGAAATGGATCGGCCAGCGACCGAATGCTTGGACAAACCGGTCATCAGGCCGTCGCGAGGACCGGGCCCCAAACCCGCGCCGATGTAGAAGCCGGAGCCGATGGCGATCAGCACGACGCCGCCGAACATCATCGCCAGTTGGACGGCCAGGGTGTTGCTTTCGTCGATGACGGGCATCGTGAGGTCGACCACGATGCCGATCACCGTGGCGTTGAGAATGGTGCCGAGGCCAGGTCGTTCGCGTAGCGGAATCCAGAGCACGAGGAGCAGGACCCCAGTGATCACGATGATCCAGCCGGTCGACACACCGGTCAGTTCGCTCACACCGGTGTGAAAGACATCCCAGGGGGCCGCTCCGAGGTCCGCTTGGATGATCAGCGTGATGCCGATCCCGAACAACGCGAGCCCGAAGACGCATCGAGCGATTCGCTCGACGGCACGATCCCTCGGGATGAACGTTGCGTCGGATGTGGTGGGCACCGGGGAAGAGTACGTGGAGCAGCGGCGCCGTCGGCGTCCGGTTTGTCCCGGTCCTGGTATCAGCGGTGCCCGGACCGGGCGCACACCGGCACCCACGTCACCGCGCCGTGTCGCGCATCGCCCCAGCTCACAGTGGTCGAAGAACTGTGAGGTACCCCCTCGCTTAGATGGTGCTCATGATCTTCGAGACCCGATGTGCTGGTTGTGATCGACCGGGCGCTGGCATCTGCACGACCTGTCGTTTCGCACTCGTGGGCCCCGCTCCGAGACCGCAGGCCCACGGTGTCTTCGCTGCGGTTCCATTCACTGGCCGCGCACGCAGCATCGTGCTCGGTCTGAAGTACCGGAATCGGCGATCGGTGAGCCGCCACCTGGCTGGGCTCATCGTGAATCGGCTCGTCGAGGCGCGGGCCCATCACGGGGTTGATGTGGTCACGTGGGCGCCCACCAGCGCACGGCGCCGGCGCGAGCGCGGATTCGATCAGGGGGAACTCCTGGCTCGATCGGTTGCTCGCCAGCTCGGTGTTCCGTGTCGTCGACTCCTGGAGCGGGATGCATCGGCGACACAAACGGGGCGCACCCGGGCGCAACGGCTGAAGTCGGCACCGGTCTTCGTTGCCCGACCAGGGCTCGAGGGTCGCCAGATCCTGGTCATCGACGATGTCGTCACCACCGGATCCACCCTGAACGCTGCAGGCGAAGCGCTCGCTGACCGTGGGGCAACAGCGGTCCTGGCCGCCGTGGCGTCAACGCCGGATCCTCGTGTCGCCACCGTGTTGCCAATGCGGCGACGCAAGATTTCATCCGCGGCTTGATCGTCGCTGCGAAACGAGCTTCGGCGGTCGGTCGAGGGTGGTGCGGTCGGCGTCGGTGCTCCCCATGCAGCAGAGTCGCGCCGGTAGGATGATCCGTCGCATGGGCATTCTCGATCGCATCCTCCGCGCCGGTGAGGGCAAGAAACTGAAAGCACTCCAGGGCATCGTCCCCGAGATCAACTCGCTGGAGAGTGAGATGAAGGCGCTCTCGGACGAGCAGTTGAAGGCGAAGACCGGCGACTTCCGTCAACGCCTCGACAACGGTGAGGACCTCGACGACATGTTGGTCGAGTCATTCGCTGTCATCCGTGAAGCGGCTGACCGCACGCTGGGCCAGCGTCACTTCGATGTGCAGTTGATGGGTGGTGCAGCACTGCATTTCGGTTGGGTTGCCGAGATGAAGACCGGGGAGGGCAAGACCCTCACGTCCACCGCCGCGGTGTACTTGAATGCGCTCGAGCAGAAGGGCGTGCACCTGGTCACGGTGAACGACTACCTGGCGCAGTACCAGTCCGAACTCATGGGCCGCGTGTACCGCTTCATGGATATGGAAGTCGGGCTCATTCTGCCGGGCAAGGGCGACACACCGGCTCAGAAGCGAGCGGCGTATGCAGCCGACGTCACGTATGGCACCAACAATGAGTTGGGCTTCGATTACCTGCGCGACAACATGGCGTCGAGCAAGGAAGCAAAGGTCCAGCAGCGTGGCCACAACTTCTGCATCGTGGACGAAGTCGACTCGATCCTCATCGACGAGGCGCGAACCCCGCTGATCATCTCGGGTCGAGTCGCTGACGCTGCCAAGTTGTACTACCGCTTTGCCTCGATCGTCCGCTCGCTCAAGCGCGACGAGGACTACGAGTTCGAAGAAGACAAGCGCATCGTGGTGCCGACCGAGCAGGGCATCGAGAAGGTCGAAGCGGCGCTCGATGTCGACAACCTCTACGACAACGTGCAGGCCAACCTCGTGCACCAGTTCACCGTTGCACTCAAGGCCAAAGAGATCTACCGCCGCGACAAGGATTACATCGTCCAGGCCGGAGAAGTGAAGATCGTCGACGAGTTCACCGGCCGCGTGTTGGAAGGCCGCCGTTGGTCCGAAGGCATCCACCAAGCCGTGGAAGCCAAAGAGGGCGTGAAGATCAAAGAGGAAAACCAGACCCTCGCCACGATCACGTTGCAGAACTACTACCGGCTGTACGAAAAGCTTGCCGGCATGACCGGAACGGCGGCCACCGAAGCCGCTGAGCTGATGAACACGTACGGCCTGGGCGTGGTGCCGATTCCCACGAACCGACCGGTGGTTCGTGCCGATGAGGCCGACCTGATCTACAAAACCGAGGACGCCAAGTTCGAGGCGATCATCGATGACATCCAGTCTCGCCACGAGGAGGGTCAGCCGATTCTGGTCGGCACCGCCAGCGTTGGACGTTCTGAGCATCTCGGTCGACTGCTGGATCAACGTGGCATCCCGTGTGAAGTGCTCAACGCCAAGCAGCACACGCGCGAGGCAGAGATCGTCACCCAGGCCGGCCGCCTGGGAGCGGTCACGGTGGCCACCAACATGGCGGGTCGTGGCGTGGACATCTTGCTCGGCGGCAACCCGGAGGGTCTTGCCCACGACGACGTGTTGCGCGAGGGCTACGTGGAAGAACACCTCGCCCACGAGTTCGAACTGGCCATGCCGCTCGACCAGATGCCCGAGGAATACCAGACCAAGCGTGCCGAGGCACAGAAGCTCTACGCCGAGCGCTTGCAGCATCACGGTGACATCTGCAAAGCCGAAGGCGAGAAGGTCCGAGAGCTCGGTGGCTTGTACGTGGTGGGTTCAGAACGCCACGACAGCCGTCGCATCGACAATCAGCTCCGCGGTCGTTCTGGCCGCCAGGGCGACCCGGGTGCTTCGCGGTTCTTCCTGAGCCTCGAAGACGATCTGATGCGCTTGTTCGCCACGGGTGCGCTGAACTACGTCATGGGTCGCGCCTTGCCGGACGACGAAGCCATCGAAGCGAAGATGGTCACCAAGGCCATCGAGCGTGCGCAGACCACGGTGGAAACCAAGAACGCCGAGATCCGCAAGAACGTCCTCAAGTACGACGAGGTCATGAACGAGCAGCGCAAGATCATCTACAAGCGTCGCGATCAGATTCTCGATGGTGAGGATCTTCGTTCGGCCGGAATGGAGTACCTGGCCGAAGCGGTTGACGCGTTGATCGCAACGCACTGTGCCTCCGCTGCGGACGACGAGTGGGATCTCGATGCAATGGCGAAGGAGCTGACGCTGTACTGGCCGAACTCCAGCACCGAAGAGCAGCTGCGAGCGTGCGCTGACACCGATGAGATCTACGACATGGTCATGTCGAATGCAACGGCGCACTACGAGGCGCGCGAGACGGAGCTGGGCGAAGAAGTACTTCGCCAGGTCGAACGCCAGGTCATGCTCCGCATCATCGATCAGCGGTGGCGTGAGCACCTGGAGGAGATGGACTACCTGCAGGGCGGCATCAACCTGCGAGCAATGGGCCAGAAGGACCCGCTCACGGAGTGGCAGCGCGAAGGCTTCGAGATGTTCGGCACCATGATGACCGGGATCGCACAGGACTTCGTGAAGTACGTGATGCACGTGCAGGTGGTGCAGAACCAGGCCGGGGGACCAAACGCTCAAGATGGGCGTGCCGCGATTGCCGATCCGGCCGACACCGATGGTGACGGCGTCATCGATGCCGGTGAGTCGGGTGTCAGCAACTTGCAGACCAGCTCATCGGACGATGTCGACCTCAGCATCTCGGAAACGAACGGTGGAGCGGCAACCCCGCAGCCCGCCGCTGGTGCCACCAAGCAGCAAACCGTGGTGAAGGACTCGTTCGAGAAGACGCCGCGCAACGCTCCGTGCCCGTGTGGCAGCGGCAAGAAGTTCAAGAACTGCCACGGCGAGAACTGAGCCACGCGGATGCGCGACTTTTCTTCTGACATCGCTGACGTTCAGCGACGCCTCGACGAGGCCGAGAGCTACCTGGCAATCGCCGAGAACCGTGAGCGGTTCGCTGTGCTCGAAGCCGAGATTGCAGACCCGGCGTTGTGGGACGATCAAGACAACGCCCGCAAGCTCAACACCGAGTACGCGAACTTGAAAGACGACCTCGACACGTTCGACGGCTTGTCCGAGCGGGTCGGTGACATCGAGGTCCTTCATGAGTTGGCGCGTGACGACGATGATGCGAGCCAGGAACCCGAGATCGAGTCCGAGATCAGCGCCGTGGCGGTGCATCTGAGCAAGCTCGAGCTGCGCAGTCTGTTCACCGGCGAACACGATGACACCGACTGCATCGTGCAGATCAACGCCAAAGACGGCGGTGTCGACGCCCAGGACTTCTCCGAAATGCTCCTTCGGATGTACGAGAAGTGGTGCGAACGACGTGGCTTCGAGATCACGCTCAACGGCGTGAGCGAAGGCGCTGAGGCCGGAATCATGTCGGCTGAAGTGACCATCAGTGGTCGTTACGCCTACGGGCTGATGACCGCCGAGCGTGGCACGCACCGTTTGGTCCGCATCAGCCCATTCGACAACCAGGGCCGTCGCCAGACCTCGTTCGCGGCGGTGCAGGTGTGGCCGCTGCTCGATGATGTGGATCTCGAAGTCGATGAATCCGACATCGAGATGCAGGTGTTTCGTGCCTCAGGTGCCGGTGGTCAGCACATCAACAAGACCTCGTCGGCGGTGCGCTACATCCACCACCCCACGGGTCTGGTTGCCAGCTCGCAAGAGGAGCGAAGCCAGTTGCAGAACCGTGAGCGGGCCATGGGGCGCCTCAAGAGCATGATTGCGGCGAAGGTCGAAGAAGAGCGTCAAGCCGAGCTTGATGCCATTGCTGGCAAGCAGGCACAGGTCGGCTGGGGCAGTCAGATCCGCAGCTATGTGATGCAGCCGTACCAGATGGTCAAGGACCTGCGCACCGAACTCGAGACTGCGAACGTGCAAGGCGTGCTCGATGGCGACATCGACTTCTTGATCGAGGGTTTCCTCCAACAGCGTCGCGCCACCGTCGACGAATCCTGAACCCGGGCTGTCCCCATCATCGCAGCAACCTCCTAGGGGTCGTCGATCACGTCGAGTGGGGCGGTTTGTGCCCCGACCGTCGGGATCCCCGTGCAGTTCGAGCAGGTGTCTGCGTCGAGTGAATCGATGATGCCGTCTGCGTCGGTGTCCGGGTTGTTCGCTGCTGAGCCGAGCACATCGCGTTCGTACTGGGTTGTCAGACAGTCGAGGTCCGGGTCCTCCCAGGCCACGCCGAGCTCGTTGGCTGCGGCCAGCATCGCGGCCGGGTCGCACACGACGTTGGACACCTCGATGGCGGGTGCGTCGTCGATGTCGTCGTTGCGGTCGCTGCCTGCGAAGAAGATCCCGACGCCCACGATTGCGAGCCCGATGACGAACGCGAGTACTCCCAGGATCGGCCACGTCACCAATCGAGGCGACTGCATATCGGTGTCGGTCGCCGCTGGCTCGTGACGCGGGGCCACAATCGTGGGAGCGGATCCCGGCGTGACGAAGTCGGTGGTGTTCGCGATGGCGCGAAGTTGAGTTGCCAGATCGGTGGGTCGCTCGTTCGGGTTTCGTGAGCAGAGCCGGATCACTCGATCGACTGCATCGGCACGAAGTCGCGCCGCTGGTGATTCGCGCAGTTGGTGATGTAACTCATCGGCGTCATCGCTCGGGTTCGCACCGCCGAGCAGCACGAACGCAACCGTTGCGCCGAGACCATAGATATCGAGCGCTGGCGTTGCGACTCCTTGGTTCCATTCAGGTGCTCGGAACGATGGGGAGCCGGCGCTGAACGCTTCGCCTGCGGCCGTTGAGACGCCGAAGTCCACGAGCACCGGTCCGCGCGCTGACACCAAGATGTTGTTCGGTTTCACGTCGCGGTGCACGATCGCTCTGCCGCTGGTTCGTGCTCCGCTGTGACACAGCTCGAGCGCTTCCGCCACCGGAACGAGCATCTGGAATGCCGCGCTCGGCGTCAGCGCTCCGGTCGGAATCAGCTCGTCGAGCGCAGGCCCGTCGACCCAATTCATCACGACATAGCTGGATTGTGGCGATGGCTTCATCGCACCGGGCCGATGCGGGTCGGGTCCCACGAACCCTTCACGGACCGTGACGATCGCCGGGTGTTGGAGCGAACGCAGCAGTTCGACCTGATCGCGCCAGTCCGCCGCGTTTGCGGCCGTCAACAGCTTGACCGCCACGTCGTGGACGAGATCACCGTGCGTGAGTTCTGCGCGGTAGACAATTCCCTCCCCGCCTGCGCCGCGGACCGAAACCAAGCGGTACCGATCCGGGTCGTCGAGTGGGCCGGCAACCAGTTCCTCGGGCGTCGTCTCATCAAGCATGCGGGCTCGCTGCTCTCAGCGTCATGCCAACAGTCTCTCGCAATCGGGGGAGGGGTGCCACCGCTGGACCTGTGCACAGCGGTACCGTGTCGCAGCCCCAACGAACGGGCGAACGCACCATGATCAGACTCGAAAACGTCACCAAGAGCTATTCCACCGAGGTCGTCGCGGTCAAAGACGCCAGCTTCGACGTGGCCAAAGGGGAATTCGTGTTCCTCGTGGGTCCGTCAGGCTCGGGTAAGTCCACGCTGCTGCGGATGCTCAACCGACAGGACCGCCCCGAGCGCGGTGCCGTGTGGGTCGCAGGACGCAACATCGTCGACCTGCCCGGTGGCCGAATTCCGATGCTGCGTCGCAACATCGGCAACATCTTCCAGGACTACAAGCTGCTGTTGGAGAAGAACGTCTTCGAGAACGTTGCGTTCGCCCAGGAGGTCATCGGCCGTCCGAAGCACGTCATCAAGCAGCAGGTGCCTGCAGTGCTCGACCTCGTCGGTCTGTCGGGTAAGGAAGAACGAATGCCGAATCAGCTCTCGGGTGGTGAGCAGCAGCGAGTGTCGATCGCTCGCGCGTTCGTGAACCGCCCGCTGATCCTGCTCGCTGACGAGCCGACCGGCAACCTCGACCCGGCCACGGGTGAGGGCATCATGCGCCTGCTCGATCGAATCAACAAGACCGGCACCACGATCGTGATGGCCACTCACGACCAACGGATCGTGAACACCATGCGTAAGCGAGTGATTCAACTCGACCGCGGCATCATCGTTCGTGACCAGGCGCGCGGCGTCTACGAGTGATGGCAAAGGACGTTCACTGAGATGCTTTCCCGAGTCAGATACATCTTCCGAGAGACCTTCGACAGTTTTCGGCGCAACGCCACGCTGACCGTGGCGTCGATCATCACCGCGGCGATCTCGTTGCTCGGCGTGGGCCTCACGCTCCTGAGCCAGCACGGGTTCGACAATCTGCTGTCGAAGTGGGAGGGCGGCGTGGAGATGATCATCTTCATGCGTCCTGATGTCACCGCTGATCAGCGCTCGCTCATCGAGCAGAACCTCGATGCAAACAACCAGTTCATCGAGTCGTGGACGTACTGCGATGTCGATTGCTCGCTGCTGGAGCGTGACCGCGTGCTTGCTGGCGAACCCGGCACCATCGATTTGATCACGGCGGACAACATTCCGACGCAATACAAGGCCGTGCCCACCGAAGACACCAACGTCCAGTTGCTTCGACAGGTGACCGAAGCGTTCTCCGAGGGGCCCGGCGTGTTCGAGGTGGTGTTCGCCGAGGATCAGATCTCGCTGATCGAACAGCTCCAGGCATTCTTTGGTTTCCGACTGTTCCTGCTGTCGGGCTTCTTGCTGCTCGCGGCGATCCTGCTGATCTGGAACACCATTCGAACTGCGATCTTCGCGCGCCGACGAGAGATCGAAGTGATGAAGCTGGTGGGGGCCACCGACTGGTTCATTCGCGTCCCGTTCATGCTCGAAGGGTTGCTCCACGGACTCATCGGTGGCGCGCTCGCCAGCGGTGGGTTGTTCGTGTGGAACACGCAGTGGACGAGTGGTGTGCAAGGTTTCCCACCAAACAGTGGGTTCGCGGCACTCGTTGTCACGAGCGGCTATGACAAGACCGTCATGATCTACATGCTGCTCATCGGTGCCGTTGCCGGCGCCATCGGCTCGGGCATCGCTGCATCCAGATTCCTCGACGTCTGACCCCGCCCGCTACCGAGCGCGGTTCGGATGTTCGAACCGGGTCCAGGATCCGTGGTGCTCTACGGTCGGGGCATGGAGTACACCCAGATCTTGTTCGAGGTGGCCGATCACGTTGCCACCATCACACTCAACCGACCCGATCGCCTCAACGCGTTCACCGGCACGATGATGAATGAGGTCATCGATGCCTTCGACCACACCGACGCAAACGACGACGTACGCGCCGTGATCGTGACCGGTGCCGGACGTGGATTCTGTGCCGGAGCCGACCTCGGCGGCGGCGGCGAGACCTTTGCGAAGGGCGGCAGTGACGTACAGAGTGATGTGGGCGTGCCGCGTGATGGCGGCGGTCTGGTCAGCTTGCGCATCTATGAATCGAAGAAGCCGGTCATCGGTGCCATCAATGGAGCTGCCGTCGGCGTCGGGGTCACCATGACGTTGCCGATGGATATCCGCCTGGCCAGCGAACACGCCAAGTTCGGTTTCGTGTTCGCTCGGAGAGGCATCGTGCCCGAAGCCTGCTCGTCATGGTTTCTCCCGCGCCTGGTGGGGATCAGCCAAGCCGCAGAGTGGTGCTACTCGGGCAGGGTCTTCCCTGCTGACGAAGCGTTGGCCGGGGGACTGGTGCGCAGCGTGCATGGTGCAGACGATCTGTTGCCCGCTGCGCAGGCCATCGCAGCGGACATCGCCGAGAATTCGGCGCCGGTTTCGGTGGCGCTCACCCGCCAGATGCTGTGGCGCATGCTCGGTGCGAGTCATCCAATGGAGGCTCACCGAGCTGACTCGCGAGGTATTGCAATGCGTGGCCCGAGCGCCGATGCGCGAGAAGGCGTCGAGAGTTTCTTGGAGAAGCGCCCCGCGGCGTATTCCAACAGCGTGAGCACCGAGCTTCCGGACCTGTTCCCGAACTGGGAGTCGCCGCAGTTCGAGTGACATTTCGTCGGGCCGCGCTCTCGTCTGAGTCCTGACGTGGCAGGGTGTGATCAGCGGGCATCGAGCAAACCAGCGGGCGAGACTCGGAGCCATACGGTGACCAACGGACATTCCTCAGCCGGATATCGAGGCCATGATGTGGTGGACCCTTCGCATCGCCTCATCGGAACCATCAGTGACGTCGTGTACGACGGTGACGGAGACCCACAGTGGGCGGTTGTCGACCTCGGCCTGTTGCGATCCTCGCATTACTTGCCCATCGCAGCCGGCTACATGTCGGAGTCGGGCGAGTTCGTCGTGCCGTACGACAAGAAGATCGTGAAAGCGGCGCCCAAGGCCGATCGCAGCCACCTCGTCGATCGGACCACGAATCATGCGTTGCATCAGCACTATGAGCTGATCTGAGTCGCCCATACCGGAGTGCAGCGCGAATCGGCGTTCAGAGATCGTTCAGGTTCTTCGCGGAAGATCCTCAAGAAGCTTGAGGTTGGAACCGAAGAACTACACAGCAGCGCAGAGAGCGCAGCACTTCGACAAGGGGAAACACCATGACCACACTGCTGATGGAAACACTGCTCGCCGGTGACGTGCTCGAGATCCGCACCAAGGCAACCAACGACGACGTGATGACGGTGCTCGTGCTCCTCGCCACGGAGAACTTCGTGATCCTGGATCCCTGTGACGACTCGACGCCGTTCGTGCTGCAGGCCGAAGAACTCGTCGAGTACCGCAAGTTCGACGCCGACGAGTTCTGAGCAACAGCGCCACCGAGCGCTTTCAATCTCCCCCAAAACCTGCCGGTTCCCCTTCCGGCAGTAACGTAGACGCCGTGTCTGACACGGCGTCTTCGTTGTTTTCCAGGGTTGCGGATGAATCCGGCGACAGCATGGCCTTCTTCCATCGCCTCGTCGATGCCTTCTATGACGGCGTGGCGACCGACGAGGTGTTGCTGCCGATGTACCCGGAACAACCTGATCTGACGGGCGCACGGCACCGACTCGTGCTCTTCCTTGCCCAGTACTGGGGTGGCCCCACCACCTACATGGAGGAGCGCGGGCACCCGAAGCTGCGAATGCGCCACTTCCCGTTCCACGTCGGTCCACTCGAGCGCGATCGCTGGTTGGTGCACATGGCTGCTGCGGTCGAGGTGGCCTGCAGCGAAGGGGTCCCGGACGGAATTGCCGACGAACTGATGGCGTACTTCGTTCCCGCTGCAGAGCACTTGCGCAACGACACGGGCTTGCCGATCTCGTCGTCTGACCCACGCAAATAGGTCGCGCGGTATCGTCGGTCTCGATGGCTGCGATCGACGTTCACGACCTGCACAAGCACTACGGCGACAATCACGCAGTGGATGGCGTGAGCTTCCACGTGGAGCCCGGTGAGGTGTACGCATTGCTGGGGCACAACGGTGCCGGCAAGTCCACGACGGTCGAGGTCATGGAGGGCCACCGGGAGGCAACGTCGGGAAGCGTGTCGGTGCTGGGCTTTGATCCGTCGAAAGCGGAGCGCGAGTTCCGGGATCGCATCGGCGTGGTGCTGCAGACTTCGGGGGTCGAGAACGAGTTCAGCGTCCGTGAAGCAATCGAGCTGTACAGCAGCGTGTACCGACGACAGCGCAGTATCGATGAGGTGGTCGGCCTGGTCGGTCTCGACGAGAAGGTAGACGAACGAATCGGGTCGCTGTCTGGAGGCCAGCGTCGGCGTGTGGACCTGGCCCTCGGGATCGTGGGCACGCCCGAGCTGCTCTTTCTCGATGAACCGACCACGGGCTTCGATCCGTCCGCACGTCGATTGTCCTGGGACTTGATCGAAGCGTTGGGCGAGGACGGCACCACGGTGTTGCTCACCACGCACTATCTCGACGAGGCCGAACACTTGGCGGACCGCGTCGGCGTACTCGCCAATGGCAAGATGATTGCCGAAGGTACGCCTGCGCAACTGATCGACGGCATCAGCGGCACCGTCGTGAGCTTTCAACTGCCGGAATCGATTGCGGCAACCGACGCCGTGGCGACGTTTGGTGGCGTGCTCGACCACGAAGTTCGGCTGTCCGGCCGGTTCGTCGAAGCGACCGTCGACCGGTCGACCAAGGTCGTTCACCGGTTGACCGGTTGGGCCGTGGAGAACGGCGTCGAACTGGAGGCGTTGAGCGTGAAGCGGGCAACGCTCGAAGAGGTCTACTTGCAACTCACCGAGCGGGCGGAGGAGTCAACATGAGCTCATTTCCCTCGACTGCATCGTTGGTGGTTCGCCAGACCCGCTATCAGATTCTCTATTTCCTCCGGGTGCCGGTGGCGCTCTTCTTCACGATCATCTTGCCGATCGTGATGCTGGTGTTGTTCAACGCACTGTTTGGCGACAACACCATCAGCACCGACGAAGGGGAGTGGCCGATTCGTCAGTTCTACACCGGTGGCTTGGCTGCATACACCGCCGTGTCTGCGACCTATAGCAACCTCGGCAACATGGTGCCGATTCGCCGTGATGAAGGCATCTTGAAGCGTTGGCGAAGCACGCCGCTGCCGACATGGACCTATATGGCGGGCCTCATCCTGTCATCGGTCGTGATCGCTGTCGTCAGTGTCGTGTTGATGCTGACGATGGGCGTCGTGCTCTACGACCTGCAGATCGACTGGGTCAAGATGCCTGCTGCGGCGGTCACGCTGCTCATCGGCGTGGCGTCTTTTGCTGCGCTCGGGATGGCGCTCGTGTCGGTGATCAAGACGGCGTCGTCGTCAGCGGCGATGGTGAACGCAACCATTCTTCCGCTCGCCTTCATCTCCGATGTGTTCGTGGCGACCGAGGACGAGGGGTTCCTGCACACGATTGCGAGCATCTTCCCACTCAAGCCGTTCGTGAATGCGTTCCAGGACTGCTTCAACCCGTTCGTGGACGGGTCCGGGTTCTCGCCGGGTCGCCTTGCGTTCGTGGCGGCGTGGGGAGCGGTGGGGCTGGCAATTGCCATCAAGCGCTTCAGTTGGGAGCCGTCCGGCGCCCCGTCGCGT
The DNA here is from genome assembly GCA_045106645.1 of Ilumatobacter sp. Lineage (GTDB taxonomy): Bacteria > Actinomycetota > Acidimicrobiia > Acidimicrobiales > Ilumatobacteraceae > Ilumatobacter_A. Next base: position 61,697 of record JBGCEY010000009.1, on the reverse strand, counting down.
CGGGGCCGACGAGCGAAAGCGTCGGCGGTCGCCACAGCTGAGTAGCGGGCGCCGTCAGGCGTACACGATGGTCTTGTGGCCATGGGTGGCCACTCGATGCTCCAGGTGAGCTTTCACCGCTCGGGCGAGGACCGTGGTTTCGATGTCGCGCCCGGTGGACGTCAGCTGGGCAACGGTTTCGCGGTGGGTGACGTGGTGCGTGTCCTGGGCAATGATCGGCCCTTCGTCGAGGTCGGCAGTTGCGTAGTGCGCCGTCGCTCCAATGAGCTTGACGCCGCGTTCGTGGGCCTGGCGATACGGGTTGGCACCGATGAATGCGGGCAGGAACGAGTGGTGGATGTTGATGATCCGCATCGGGAAGTGGGAGATGAACTCATCGGTGAGGATCTGCATGTAGCGAGCCATCACCACGAGTTCGACACCGCGCTCCGCCAGCGCGGCGAGCACTTGGCGTTCCTGCTCGGGCTTGGTCTCCTTGGTGACCGGCAGGTGGACGAACGGTACCTGCATGTGCTCGGCGATGTCTCGGTGGTCGGGGTGGTTGGAGACGACAACTCGCAGATCCATCGGCAGTTCGCCGCTACGCCAACGCGTCAACAAGTCATAGAGGCAGTGCGGCTGCTTCGAGCACATGATGGCGGTCGGTGTCGGCACGCTGAGGTCGCGAAGTTCCACGGTCATGTCGAAGCGCTGGGCCACCGGCTCGAATGCGGCAGCAAAGGTGGTGGCGTCGGTGCCGTCACGGACCAGGTCGAACACGAGCCGTTGAAAGAACACGGCGTCCACGTCGCCAACAGCACCCTTCACGTACTGCTCGGCGTGGATGATGTTCGCCCCGTGCTCGGCAATGGCCGCAGCGGTTGCTGCCACCACGCCCTGCTGGTCGGGGCACGAGAGGAGGAGCACGCTCGACATGGATGACGTTCTATCGCCGGTGGTGGCGTCAGCGCAGTGCCCAGCAGGCGATTGCCGAGGCCGCAGCGGCGTTCAGCGAGTCCACTCCGGCGTGCATCGGGATCATCACGGGTACGCACATGTCGAGCAGTGTGTTGCTGAGGCCACCTCGTTCTGACCCGATGAGCACGGCGGATCGTTCGGCAGGGCGAACGGTGTCCAGTGCTTGTGCGCCGGCGTTCGGCGTCATCGCATACAGCTCGATGCCATCCAGTGTGCTGAGATCGCCAGCCAAGTCGGTGGTGCGTGCGTGGGGAAGCGCAAATGCGGTGCCCATGGCAACGCGCAACGATCGACGGGCGAGGGGATCCGCGCTCGTGTGGTCGAGGATCAGCCCGTCCCAGCCGAGTCCGGCCGCATTGCGGATGATCGCGCCGACGTTTGCGGGGTTGTCGACGGCTTCGAGAATGACCAGACGTCGACAGCGCCCGGCGAGTTCGGCCACGGATGGTCGCGACGGACGGTGGAACAGGCAGATGATCGACTGGGGCATGCCGAGCCCGCTGATGACTCGTCGGAGTTGTTCGCCACCTGCGTACACAGGAGCACCTGCACGACTCACCCGTCTCGAGACCTCGGGAATTCGCGCTGAATCCACCAGCGCGGCAACGGGTACGCAGCCGGCAGCGAGCGCTCGCTCGACCACGAGGTCGCCTTCTGCCAGGAACATTCCGGCGCCAGCGTCGTCGCGCTTGTCGGATCGGCTTGCCAACCCGCGCTCGTTCAGTCGGAACTGTGCGAAGTGCGGGTGGTCGGGATCGTCGATCAGGATGACCGTTGGATGCTCAGCGTCGGAACCGGCCATCCCCGGAGTGTGGCGCCAATTTGAGCGATATCGCGCGATCAGGCAGCGTGTGGTCGTTGTCCACGTCGCTGGTGTCGTCGGCGATGACGGTCGTGCGGAGCTGGCGTGGCACGCATCCAAGCAGCGCGCTGCGTCTTGGCGTGGGTCGTGGCGCTGATGATCGAGCTGGCAAGCAACACGAGTGGCGGAACGGCGAGTGGTGCCAGGTTGAAGAGTCCCCAGGTGATGCTCATGTCTCGGGTGTGCCCACTCCACCCGATCTCAAACAACTCCTCTTCGGGACACCAGCGCCGGGCCGAACGGCCATCGATGGCGAACGGTTCCGAGGCGACCTCGACGCTGTCGCCGATCACTGTTCGAGCGCGTTGCCTGACCGAGCGGCAAACTCGAACCGCTCGCTCGGCGAGAGTCAGAAGTGGTACGGGTACGGGGACCAATCTGCGTCACGCTTCTCGAGGAAGCTGTCGCGGCCTTCGGCAGCCTCGTCGGTGCCGTAGGCAAGCCGGGTGGCTTCGCCTGCGAACACCTGTTGGCCGACGAGGCCGTCGTCGATCAGGTTGAACGAGTACTTCAGCATCCGCTGAGCAGTGGGGCTCTTTGCACAGATCTTGCGGCCCCAGTCCAGCGCAACCGCTTCCAGATCAGCATGAGGAACGGACTTGTTCACCGCGCCCATGGCGACCATGTCGTCAGCGGAGTACTCGTCGCCCAGGAAGAAGATCTCGCGAGCGAACTTCTGGCCGACCTGGCGTGCCAGATACGCAGAACCAAACCCTCCGTCGAAGCTGGCCACATCGGCGTCGGTCTGCTTGAAGCGAGCGTGCTCGGTGCTTGCGAGCGTGAGGTCGGAGACGACGTGGAGCGAGTGCCCGCCGCCGGCGGCCCACCCGGGCACCACGCAGATGACGACCTTGGGCATGAAGCGGATCAACCGCTGCACTTCGAGGATGTGCAGGCGTCCGGCGCGGCCGGGCTCGATGGTGTCGGCCGTGGTGCCTTCGGCGTACTTGTAGCCGTCTTTCCCGCGGATTCGCTGGTCGCCGCCCGAGCAGAAGGCCCAGCCGCCGTCTTTGGGTGATGGGCCGTTCCCGGTGAGCAGGACGCAGCCGACATCGGTGGACATGCGTGCATGGTCGAGAGCCCGGAACAGCTCGTCGACGGTATGAGGGCGGAATGCGTTGCGGATCTCGGGGCGATCGAAGGCGATCCGAACCACGCCGGCGTCGACGGCTCGATGATAGGTGATGTCGGTGAACCCGAACCCGGGGACTTCGGACCACGACGATGGATCGAAGATTTCCGAGACGGTGCCGCTACTGCTGTCGGTCATGCGGGCAGTCTGCCCGACCAAAGCGGTGCAGTGACAGATTGGAGTGCTAGACCGTGGCGATGTTCACGCGCATGGCGGTCGCTCTCGGGGCCTCGACGCTCCTGCTTGCTGCGTGTGGCTCCGACTCGGCCTCGATCGCCACCACGGATTCCGCGGTGCCCGTGACCTTGGGGCAACTCGACGATGTCGTACTGACGGTACCGACCGACGTATTGACGGGTGAGCGGATCGTGCTTCGAGACACCGATGGTGATGGCGAGATGGAGGTACTGGAGGCTGAGCCTGCGCCACTCGACCAGACGGATGCGGCTTCGGAACCGGCGACTCCGGAGCCAGCGGAGGAATCGACCGATGACGGACTCAACCCGTTGGGCGGCGACGACCCGGAGGACAAACGGATGCCCGACGTGGTGTGCATGGGGCTCCAGCGAGCGCAAGATGAGATTCAGGATCGTGGTGTGTTCTTCTCCAAGAGTGTCGACGCGACGGGCGAGGGGCGTCGACAACTCTGGGATCGAAACTGGATCGTGGTGAGCCAGGATCCGGAGGCAGGGGAACCGATCGGCGAGAACGAAGCCGTGCTCTCGGTGGTGAAGACCGACGAGGACAATCCCTGCTGAGCGCTGCACTAGTTTCGGCGTATGCCCTTCGCAGACGTCAACGGTCAGAAGATCCACTTCACCGATTCCGGAGGTGACGGCCCCGCCATCATCCTGTCTCACGGATTCATGATGAGCGGCGACATGTTCGTCCACCAGGTTGCGGCACTCGACACCGACTACCGAGTGATCACCTGGGATGAGCGAGGATTCGGCCTCACAGAGTTCGATGGCCAGCCATTCACGTACTGGGATTCGGCGGCGGACTGCATTGGGCTCCTCGATCATCTCGGGATCGAACGAGCGGTGCTGGGAGGCATGAGCCAGGGCGGGTTCTTGTCGCTACGAGCCGCCCTCACCGAGCCGGATCGAGTGCGGGCTTTGATCCTGCTCGATTCCCAGGCCGGTGGGGAAGATCCTGCAGCCGCCGAGGGGTACAAGCAGATGATCGACACATGGATCGCTGCAGGACCGATCGACGAACTCACCGAGATCGTCTCGAACATCATCATTGCCGAGCCAGCAGCAAACGCGGAGTGGATTGCAAAGTGGAAGGAACTGGACGAGCGAGCGGGGCGTGATGGGGTGCGCGCTGCGAGCGATTGCCTGCTCGGTCGCGAAGACATCACGGACCGGCTCGGCGAGATCACCTGCCCGGCACTGGTGGTCCACGGCACCGAAGACACCGCGATCACGATGGATCTCGCCGAGATCATGGCGGAGGGTCTGCCGGGATCGGGAGACGTGGTGAAGGTGAGCGGCGCGCACGCTGCGAACCTGACGAATCCCGAACCGGTCAACGAAGCAATCGTGTCGTTCCTTGCGGGCATTCCGGGCTGATGGCACACCTGAGTATTTTCGGGGTGGAGGGGCTCCCCGAGATCGTGCCGGGCATGGACCTGGCGGAAATGATCCACACCGCCGCGGTGCAGCAAGGCGACCCGTTGACCGACGGCGACATCGTGCTGGTCACGTCGAAGATCGTGTCGAAGGCCGAGGACTGCATCGTGGTGCTCGATGACATCGAAGCGTCACCGTTTGCCGTTCGCTGGTCCGAAAAATGGGAGAAGGACCCGCGCGTGACCGAGGTGGTACTGCGTGAATCGAAGCGCGTCATTCGCCAGATCGGTCCGGTGCTGATCACCGAGACGCACCACGGATTCTGCTGCGCGAATGCTGGTGTGGACCAGTCATCGAGCGGTGGCAGCGATCGGATTCTCACGCTTCCCGTGGACCCGGATGCCACATGTCGCGCCCACCGTGAGCGCTTTGCCGAGTTGGGCGTGGACGTGGTCGTGATCATGACCGACACGTTCGGGAGGCCGTGGCGCGAAGGCCAGACCGACATTGCCATCGGAATCGCAGGCATGAATCCGCTGTACAGCTACATCGGGCAGCATGATCCTCACGGTCACGAGTTTCGGGTGCAGGAAGTGTGCACGGCTGACGAGTTGGCGGGCGCCGGTGAGCTGGTGAAAGGCAACACCAGTCGGGTACCGGTCGCCGTGATCCGCGGGTTCGACTGGGAGCTCGACGATGCTGCCTCGATGGGGCCGGTGTTGCGCGACTCCGAGCGAGATCTGTTCCGCTGAGTCGGCTCGATGCCCCGAGAAACCTCCTGGCCGCCGGTCGAATTCGAGCGCCTGACGTGGCTCATTGCCGAAGGCGGCGACGCACGCCGTTCGGTCGGTGGTCAGCGCTACGACTCTGCAATCGTTCCAGAGATCGCCGACGCCTCGATGCTGCTGCCATCGGAGACCGCGCTCATCTCCGAAGACGTCCGTACCGCGATTGCAGCGTTCGATCTGCGCGTCGGCAACACGCTGGAGCCCTTGGAGTCGCTGCTGGTTCGAATCGAGTCGTCGGCGTCGTCGCGCATCGAGAACGTTGCTGCGCCGGTGCCGGATCTGCTGATCGGCGAGGTGGGCGGTGACCAGGATCGGTCGGTGGCAGACGTGATCGGCAATGTTGACGCCACCTCGGCGGCGATCGACCTGTCCAACGACATCTCGCCCGATGCCATCTTGGGAATTCACCGTGCGTTGCTGAAAGACACGCATCCGGTTCTCGCCGGCCGATGGCGCAACGAGGCGGTGTGGATCGGGAGTTACTCCGGCGGCCCGCCTGCGGCGGAGTTCGTGCCACCCGCCGTTCCTCGGATTCCTGACTCGATCGAAGACCTCTGCTGGTTCATCGACCGCACCGACATGCCCGTGTTCATCCAAGCCATGGTCATGCACGCTCACTTCGAGACCATCCATCCGTTTCCTGACGGCAATGGGCGAGTGGGGCGAGCGCTGATCCATGCGCTACTCCGCCGCGATGGGCTGACGAAGTCGGCAACGCTGCCCATCAGTGCGGGCATCGTGTCCCAGAAGCATCGCTACATCGAAGCGCTCACGGAGTATCGCCACGGCGACTTCGTGCCGATCGTGGAGTTGGGCGCGGACGCAACCTTCGCAGCGTTGAGAAACGCCAGTCATCTCTTCGATGACGTGGTGCAGATCCAGCGCCAATGGCATGAGCGAATCGAAGATGTGCGTGCCGACGCCGTTGCGCATCGCATCGTCGACGCGCTGCTGAGTCATCCTGTGGTGGACAGTGTGATGCTCGAGCCGATTGTTCAAGCAAACCGCTCGACCATCGCCGCAGCGCTCGCTCAATTGGTCACCAAAGGGGTGTTGCGCACGGTCGATCGCTCAGGCCGAGGCCCACAACGCCACGTGGCCCACGATGTCGTGCGGGCGCTCGACGCGTTCACCACCCGCTCGATCAACCCGTTCGGTCGCCACTGACGGAGGGGCGGCGCCGAGGATCGGCGAGGGCGGGCTGGCTTTCTGCGATACTCGGGCGTGCGACTCGTGAAGCGACGCCTGGGCAGCGGCGCCGATCTGCTGAAATCGCGCAGGTTCTGGGTGCGACTCCTGGTGCTGTTGGCGGTGCTGTTCTTTCTCGTTCGCCCGCTCGTTCCGAGAGTCGGCAATGCCGCTGGCCAGTTGGAAGTCGTGAACCCGTGGCTCACGGCGCTGGGATTCGGCCTGCAGGTTGCCTCGCTGCTGTGCTACTCCGTGATGACTCGCGCGGCGCTCGGCGAGGGTCGCAACGTCATCGGTCTCGGCAGGCTCTTTCGGATCCAGTTGGTGTCTCGCGCGGTGAGCTCAACGGTCCCTGGCGGAGCCGCTGCTGGCCCGACGGTGGGCTATCGCCTGATGACCTCGGCAGGCGTCTACGGCCAGCGTGCGAGTGCAGCGCTGGCCTCGGCATCGGTCATCTCGGCAGTGGTGCTGAACGTATTGCTCTGGTCGGCGCTTGTGGTGTCGGTTCCCAGCTACGGATTCAACGCGGTGTACGCCGGTGCCGCCGTGCTCGGGATCTTGCTGATGCTCGCTGTGGCAGCGGTGTTGTTGTCGATCGTGGACGGCAGCCAGTTCGTGCAGCGTCCGGTCCGGTTCTTCTCACAACGCGTCGGGGCAGATCCTGACCGGGTGATGCTGTCGGTGCGAAATTTCGGTGAGCAGATTCAGTTGCTGGGGAGCAATCGCCGCCTCTTGCGCCGTCTGTCATGTTGGGCTGCGTGCAACTGGTTGCTCGACGCACTGTCGCTGTGGGTGTTTCTCCGAGCGTTCGGCGTGGCGATGAACCCGGTAGGAGTCCTGGTGGCGTTCGGCGTTGCGAACGTGCTCGCGGCGATCCCGATCAGCCCTGGTGGAATCGGGATCGTGGAGTGGGCGTATCTGCCGATCCTCATCACGTTCGGTGCAACCCTCGAGCAGGCAACGATCGCGGTCACGAGCTACCGCGTCGCGCAGTTTCTGTTCCCGATCGTGCTCGGTGGTCTGTCGTCGGTGTCGCTCACCGTTGAGGCGCGCCTCGACCGACGGCGCGCCGCTGCCACCGGGTAGGCGTTGGCAGCCGAGCGTGAACCGAGGGACAGCATTCAGCTGAGCATGTCGTTGGCGATGCCGTGGAAGTACTGCGCCGACAATCCGAGTGACTCGATGTCGATGCGTTCGTCGTGCCCGTGGAACCGGGAGCCGAAGGTGGCGAAGTCGACCGATTTCGAGAACAAGCCGGCGCCGTATGCCGTGACGCCACGTTCGCGGTAGAAGCGGGCGTCGGTGCCGCCGACCACGAGCCCCGGGACGAGCTGCGCGCCGGGGTACGCAACCTGGGTGTGGGTCTTCACCGATTCCCACAGCGGGTTGCTCACGCCGAACGTGGAGGTCGTGGGGTTCGAGTTCTGCAGGTCGGAGACATCCACGTGGTCGAGCAGGTCCCCGAGCGCTTCACGCAAGTGCCCCATCACGTCCTCGTGCGTGGTGCCCGGCACGGTGCGGATGTCGACCTCTACATCGATCGTGTCGGGCACGATGTTGGTCTTCTGGCCGCCGTGGACGACGTTCGGCGAGAACGTCGTGTGCGTGCAGGCATGGCAGGTGCGCGCTTGGGGCACCGGCATGGATTCCAGTGTGGACCAGATCGCACTCGGGTCCATCAGCCCATCGCGCTGTTCGTCGGACAAGTCCATCGATGCCACCTGTGCACCCCACACCTCGTCGAGGTTTGGTGCCGGTCGGTACTCGCTGAGCCGGCGAACGATCTCGGCGGCCTTGATCAACGCATTGTCGGCACCGAACGGCATCGATCCGTGCCCCGGGGTTCCCTTCACCCGAAGGCGTCGCCACGACATGCCTTTTTCTGCGACGTTTACGGTGACGTGGCGGGTGCCGTCTGGGCCGGCGTGCGACCAACCGCCCAGTTCCGTCAGCACGTAGTCGGCGCGCATGGCATCCCAATGGTGTTCGGCCATCCACTCGGCTCCCCACACGCCACCCGCTTCTTCGTCAGCAACGCCGAAGTAGATCAGGTCGCCCTTGGGTGTGAAGCCTGAATCGGCGAGTGAGCGAAACGCCACCGCCATCGACGACGTGAGGTTGAGCATGTCGATCGCACCGCGCCCCCACACTTCGCCGTCGATGACTTGGCCTCCGAATGGGTCGTTGCTCCATCCGCTGGGGTTGACGGGCACCACGTCGGTGTGGCCCATCAGGCACAGCGATGGGGCGTCGGGGTCAGACCCGGCAATGCGGGCGATCATGGAGTCGCGTCCTGGGCGTGGCGTGAAGGTCTCGATGTCCACGCCGGGGCCTTCGAGATAGTTCACGAGCACATCGGAGTTGCGAGTCTCACCTCCCGTGTCACCCGTTCCGTCGTTGACGCATTCGTTTCGGATGAGCGTTTGCAACAACTCGGTGGTGGGACCTTCGAACTCCTCGGCGCTGGCCATCGCAGCACCCTAACGAACCGGTGTCGGTACGCCGGATCGTGTCAGCCGAGTGGGTCGGGACGACCAATGCCGGTGGAAACCGCTTGCCACACCTGATCGACCTGAGCCGACAGCAGCGGGCCTGGAGGAAGCGACACCAGCCAGTCGTTCAGTCGTTGCCCCTCAACCGCGATGAGGCCAGGAGCCAACTCCACGCCAGCGGGCTCATCAGGCTTTGGTTCGCCCCAGTACACCCGGACGAGCGTTTTGCACTGGGCGCCGACGCTTGCTGCGAGATCGTCCACGTCCCCACGAGCAATCGCCGCGTTGGCAATGAGCTGGGCGTGCTGTGCAGCCTCGGCGTGAAGTGGTCGATCGATCATGAGCGTCTCGATCGCAATGGCGCCCGTGGCTCCGATGACCACATGGTCGACAGGGCCGAGATGGCGTTCGCCGACCTCGAACACGACTCGCCAAGGTGGTGACGCCAGGGCACGGAGCCGCTCGGCGGTCAGCCGGGCTCCGGGGAGCGAGCGCTCGCCATCGTTGACGTCCATGTCGCGAATCTTGCGCTTGTACCAAAGGTAGAAGCCCACGAGCGCGGCAACGAACAGGATGAAGGGGATGAGCACGCTGAGCTTCAGCACGACGCCATTTCAGCAGCTCGGGTCGCGTCGATTGGGGATCCGCTGCATCGATGTATCGCCACGAGCTCAGCCCAACCGGCGCAGCGGGCTCTCGATGTCGGGACGGTCGCGGATGGTGATCTCGGTGTCGGCCACGATTGCAGCGTCGTGGGAGACAATCACCGGGTTCAGATCGAGCGCTTCGATGTCGTGATGTTCGGCGCACAGCTGCGCTGCCTGCACGATCACATCGACGAGTCGGGACGAGTCGGCATCGCCGATGAATGCGTCGCCGACCTTGGTCTCGCTCAGCATGGCGAGCGCGCTCGCCGGAGAGAGTGGCGCGAGGCGACTCGAACGGTCATCGATCAGGTCCGCGTCGATGCCGCCGTAGCCGACGTGGACGATGACCCCGAGCCGATCGTCGCGCTCGCAGCGCACGCGTACGTCGACGCCCGGCGTGGTCATCTGCTGAACGATGACCTGGTCGGCATCGACTCCCAGCGACGCGCACATGGTGGCAACGGCATCCACAACGTCGTTCGAGTCAGCGAGGTCGAGCGCGATGCCTGCCTTTGCCGATCGGCCGTGACCTCGACGGGTCGCCTTCACGGCCACCGGATACCCGATCGCGTCCGCAGCGTCCGCAGCGCTGTCGTGTGCAACGGTCGACGCCGTGGCGACGTGAATGCCGTAGGTGGCAAGCAGCTCAGCGCTGGCCTCGATGCTCAGCACCGTGGAGCTGTTCACATCGTCGGAGGAGTCCGACGCAAGGAGTGAGGTGAGCAATGCGGAGGCACGAGCGGGGTCGACGGTGCGCGACTCGGTTGCCACGTCCGCCTCCGTGGCGAGCCACTTCGCGTACTCGTACGACTTGGCCAAAGCGTCCGCTGCTTGTTCGGGAAATGCGAAACCGGGAACCGGTGAGTTCGTTGAGACGGGGCCGTCACCGGAACCGATGATCACTGCGACGACCGGCTTCGAAGCGCCTGTCGCTGCAGCGGAGACCACGGGACCCATGGCCGATGCCTCTGCTGGGATGGGTGGGGCGAACACCACCATCGCTGCGTCGAAGCGGTCGTCGGCGAGCACGCCAGCAATGGCTGTTCGGTACTCGTTCGATCCTGAACGCCAGTCCAGACCGGATCGGACGACGACGGGCTGGAGACCGGCTCGCTCCAGCGCAGCAAACGCCAACGTGCCCGGGCTGTTCGAGTTCGTGAGCACGGCCACGTTCGGGCCGCGCAGAACGGGTTGGGTGTCGAGCACCCGGCAGGTGTCGAGGAGCGCCTGCACGGTGGGCACTTCGATGAGGCCGGCTTGCTGGTACATCGCGTTGCCCAACGAGCCATCAGCAGCGGCACCGGTACGCACTGCGACGATCGGCTTGGACCGCGACACCCGGCGGGCGATTCGAGCAAACTTGCGCGGGTTGCCGAAGGTCTCGGTGTACAGCGCGATGACGTTGGTTCGCCGGTCGTCCTCCCAGAACTGAAGGAGGTCGTTTGCCGACACGTCGGACTTGTCTCCGAGCGACACGAACCAGCTGAGACCCAGGTCCAGATCACTCGCCCGCCGAAGCAGTGATGCGCCGAGCGTTCCTGACTGCATCGAGACAGCGATACCTCCTGGCGGCAGCGTCACCTCGACGAGCGCTGCCTGCAGCAGTGACTCGTCGTGGAGCGCCGCAAGGCCCATGCTGGACGGCCCGATGATTCGCAGACCGTTGCGCCGCGAGCGTGCAACGAGCTCAGCGATGTCGATCTCGGTGTCGGTGTTGGTGTCGGTGTCGGTGATCGATTGATCGTCGAGGTTGGTGACCACCACGGCGCCACGCATCCGTTTCGCGATGCAGGCATCGATGGAGGAAACCAAGGAGTGAGCGGGGACCGCCACGATCGCCAACGAGGCATCGTCGGGGACGTCACCGATCGATCCATAGCAGCGTCGGCCGTCGAGGTCTTCGAGCCGCGGGTTCACCGGATACACCGGAACGCTCACGCTCGACCGGATGTGGTCCCACAGGAGCTTGCCGACCGAGCCCTCTCGATCCGAGGCGCCGACGACCGCGATTGCCCGGGGGAGCAGGATGCGCGCCACCGCGCGAGAGTCGGCGCGCTGCTCGCGCCGCTCGACGGTGTCGATGAACTCGTCGGTGGTGGCGAGCTCCCAGTCGAGGTCGACCACGCCCGACTCGAAACGACGTTGCAGGGGCCAGCCAGCCTTCGAGAACACGGCGAGCATGCCGCGGTTGTCGCTCAGTACTTCGGCGGTGAATCGCTCGATGCCGTTCGTGCGTGCGATCGCTGCAAGGTGCTCGAGCATCAGGGTGGCGATGCCGCGTCCGTGCTGATCATCGTCGACCATGAACGCTGCCTCGGCCTCGTCGCGTGCTGCCCAGCGCTCGTAGCTGCTCCACGCCACCAGGCGATCTCGGACCTCGACAGCGAGCGCGACGCGATCGACCATGTCCACCGTGGTGAAGTGTTCGAGTTCGCGTGCTGTGAGCGATGGTTTCGGTGAGAAGAACCGCTTGTACAGGCTTTCGGGGGACTGGCGTTCGTGGAACTCCAACAGCGCAGGTTGGTCAGCGGGGACCAGCGGGCGGATGTAGGCGGTTTCTCCGTCGCCGAGCACGACGGTGGTTGCCCACGGACTGGCGGTCGCCTCGGAGTCGGGAGTGTCGGTCACCGCTCCAGCATGGCACCGGGAAACACGGCGCGTACGATGAGGGCGTGGATCAGCCGATTGCCGTGTTCGCAGCTGCAGGATTGGACGAACACGCCACACCTTCGGGGCACCCGGAGCGCCAGGGGCGCCTCGACGCCGCGCTTGGCGGGATCCCGGCGGCGGGCCTGACGGATGCGGTCACGATGACCGAACCGCGGGTGGCAACGGTCGACGAGTTGGTCCGGGTGCACGACTCGGTGCTGGTCGATCGGGTCGAGCGGTTCTGTGCCGACGGTGGCGGCAGTATCGACGCCGACACGTTTGCAGCGCCGGGTTCGTGGATGACCGCACGTCGAGCTGCCGGGGCGGTGATCGACGCCGTCGATGCGCTGGAACGAGGTGACGCCGACGTCGCCTTTGCGGCAAGCCGACCTCCCGGCCACCACGCCGAGGCCGCCACGTCGATGGGGTTCTGTCTGTTCAACAATGTCGCGGTCGCCGCAGCTGCGCTGGTGGACCGCGGTGAGCGCGTTGCGATCGTCGATTGGGATGTGCACCACGGCAACGGCACCCAGGACATCTTCTTCAACGACCCCAACGTGTTGTACGTGTCGACGCATCAGTCACCGCTGTATCCGGGCACCGGCAACCTGACCGAGACGGGAGGAGCGCTGGCGCCGTTCACGAATCTGAACCTGCCGTTCCCTCCAGGGACACGAGGCGATGTGTATCGCCGCGCGTTTGACGAAGTGATCGCCCCCGTGGTCGAACGGTTCGCTCCGACGTGGTTGATCATCTCCGCAGGATTCGATGGCCACCGCAACGACCCCCTTGCGGCGTTGCAGCTCACGTCGGCCGACTACGCCGACCTGGCGCTTCGGCTGCAGCAGATGGTGCCCGCTCGACGCACCGTCGTAGCGCTCGAGGGCGGGTACGACTTCGATGCGCTGTCGATGTCCACGGGTGCAACGCTCAGCGCGCTGGTCGGCGAGGCGTATCGCCCCGAGCACGCATCGTCAGGTGAGATCGGTATTCCGGTCATCACCGCAGCGCGTCAACTCTGGGATCTCTGACCCGTCAGGGAGTGCGATCGGGCCGACCTGCGCCGATCCCGAGGTCGGTTGCGACGGCGGGAACCACCGCATCACACACACTGCCGCCCGAGCTCACCGAGTTGCCCGCAATGGTTGCGGAGATCACCGTGGTGCCGAAATCGAGGAGCCAGACACAGGCCTTTGCGCCGTCGATCGTGCCGGTATGGCCGAAGCCGTACTGATCGGTGAACACGCCGGGGGCTTGGAGGGTCTCGAAATCGGCGGGGATCAGGCGGCCGAGCATGACGGCCAGGTCATCGGTCGACACGATGAGTGTTCCGGCGCCACCGAGGCGAGACAGTCGGGCCACGCCTTCGAAGTGAGGGAGGTCTCCGGGTTGCAACCCACCGTCGGTGAGGTGCACACCATCCACGCCAACTGGATCGAACACGAGGTGTTGCAATGCGTCGTCGAGCGCGAGACCGGTGCGTTCGGCAACGAGCAACCCGAGCAGGCAGTAGTTGCCATTCGAGTACACCCACGTTCCCCGGTGGCCGAGCGGAGGCGAGGTGAGCAGTGACGGAACGTATTCCGGGCACGTTCCCTGGCCGGTGAACCACGAGAACCTGGCCTTCGCGAGGCCGCTGCGATGGTCCAGCAACTCGCGCACCGTCACATCCGCCCAACCGGGGTGTGGTGCCAGACCTAAGTCGGTCCACGGGACGGGAGCGGCCACATCGATGGCTCCCTGTTGGTGGAGCCGGGCGACTGCGACGGCCACGACGATCTTGCTGACACTCGCGACGACCATCGGCGAGTCTCCGGTTGCTTCTCGATCGTCGACGGTTCGACCGACTGCTCGGGTGTACACGATCTGACCGCCGCGTGTCACGGTGATCGACGTCGCGCTGTTGGACGCCGCAAACCGGTCGAATGCGGCGTTCGTGGCGGTGAAGTCGGGGTCGGCGAGCTCGCGAACGGGTGTTGGGGGAAGCGGCAACGTGGTGGCCGGCGGAATCGTCGTGGTCGTGGCCGTGGTCGGTGTCGTCGTGGCGGTCGGTGTCGTTGTTGTCGTGGTTGCGGTGGTCGTGCTGGTGGTCGTTGACGGGGGCATCGTGGTCGACGGCAGGGTCATGTCTGTTTGCGTCGTTGCGACGGGTGTCGGCGCTGAAGCCGTGGCTGGCACGGGAGTGAAATCGTTCGTCTGCGGAGTCGGAGGTGACGACACGGTTCGCGAGACGTCGCCGGCGACGGGTACCGCCACGTCGGTTTGGCCGGCCCCGCAGCTCGCCAGCAACACCATTGCGACGACACCGAGCAGGAGCGGATGCGACGGTGCGAGGCCAGCACGGCGAGGCCGCAATGCTGCGTCGTGCAATGTCACACGACGATGGTACTGCTTTGCGCCGGAGCACTTTCGGCAGGATCAGGGCCATCGACGGCAGTGTGATCTCAGGTTCTGGCTCGGGATGATCCAGTCGTTGCTCGCGTGCGAACCCGTGGCATGACCCGACGATGCTCGCCTCGCCATCGGACGACCCGAGTGGGACTGTTCGACCATCACGCCGTCGCAAGCTACGAACAGCGCCACAGCGACGCGCTGGCGGGCAACTCGATGTTCCTTCGAGCAGATGGGCAGTTCGACCGACGCGGGATGGTGGGGAGAACGGAGCTGAGGCTGCTTGCCGGTCCCTGTCGACGTTGCGGTCTCGACGATCGAGTGATCGAGATGCCGGACCTGCTCGGCGCGCTCCAGGTCCAGGTGGATGCCGAATTGATCATGTGGCAAGGCATCGACGGCCGTGGGGTGGCGTCACCGGTGGAGCGCATCCTGCGAGATGCCACGACGCGATTGTTGCTGGGAGGCCCCGACCTGGATACAGACCCCGACTGGGGTGCGCCGGTCGTGCTGATGGCGCCCGAGTGGTTGATGGCGGAGTCGATGCCACTGCGTGGTTTGACCGCGATGTCGTTCTCGGAGTTCGTTGGCGAGCATCGATGACCATGGTGTTTGCACGTGCTGATCCGTCGACGTTCGACCTTGCGTGGTGGCGCCCAATTCGGCGACTTCCTCGCCAGACTGTTCATCCGGTGTTCGAACTCGCTCCTCACAAGACTCTCGCTGAAGCGTTTTCGCGTGTCCAGCGCGGCGACCAACAGGCGTTCGCAACGGTCTACGACGAATTGGCTGGCAAGGTCTTCGGGACGATCAAGCGGGTGCTTCGCGATCCAGCGATGTCCGAAGAGGTCACACAAGAGGTGTTCGTCGAGATGTGGCAGCAGGCAGCCCGTTTCGACCCGCAACGAGCGAGTGTGACCGCCTGGGCACTCACCATGGCTCGTCGACGTGCAGTCGATCGCGTTCGTCGCGAGCAGTCGCAGCGCAACCGGGTCGACGCACTGGCGGCGCAGCGACGCGCTGATGTGGCCGAACCCGATGACGAGGTGCTGTCTGATCTCGACGCGGGCGCTGTTCAGGTGGCGCTCGGTGCGTTGCCAGCCGATCAACGATCGGTGCTGACGTTGTCGTTTATCGAGGGACTCGCACACGGTGAGATCGCCGAACGTCTCGACGTGCCACTCGGGACCGTGAAGGGACGCGTTCGCGGGGGGCTGAGAAGACTCCGAGCCCAACTGGAGATGCAACATGAATGACCGACTCACGGACCGTGTGGATGAACTCATCGCGCTCGCAGCGATGGGCGAAATCAGCGACGCTGAGTCCGCCGAACTCGAGCGGTACGCAGCTGACGATGCCTCCGTTGCTCGTGAGCTCGATGAGGCGCTTGCGACCGCGGCCGCGCTGCAGGTAACGCTCGAGACCGCGCCACCGCCCGCATTGAAGTCGTCAGTGCTCGCTGCGATCGCGACCACTGCTCAGGTCGCCAGCCCCGATGCCGAGCAGAGCACCCCGGTCGTCGACCTCGCATCACGGCGCAAGCGTCGCCTGGCAACGACGTTCGCGGCCGCCGCGGCGCTGGTGCTGTTGGCCGGCGTGGGCATCGTGTTCGTTGGTCAGGGGTCGGACTCCGGTGAGGACCGCGTTGCCGATGTGGTTGCAGCAGAGGACGCAGTGGTCCGCGAACTCGACGGCAGCCTGATCGGAACACTGACCGTCACCCACTCACCAAGCGAGGGCGCAATCGTTGTCGAGGGCGCCAGCCTCCCGGTGCTCGATGACGACCGGACCTTCGCGCTCTGGCTCGTCGACGACGACAGTGCCACGCTGGTGGAGACGTTCCGACCGGACGGAGCTGGGGACGTGCTGCTGCGAGTCGACGATGTGGACCCCACCGGATTCGTGCTCGGGGTGACGGAGGAGAGCGCAACGGAGGTCGAGAGCCCCACGTTGCCGGTACTCGCCTCGGCGTGAGGTGGTGGGGCGTCGCAGCGTCGACCAGACTGTGCCGATGCTCGCAGCGGTGATCGACTGCATCGACCTCGACGGTGAGGTCGCATTCTTGTGCGAGCACGCTGGGTTTCGCATCCATCTGGTGAGTCCAGCGGACGACCCTCGGTCAGTGGTCCTCGAGCACACGCTCGGATCACGGATCGAGATTCGGCGCAGCGATCGGAACTGGCCGATCCAGCTGCGGGTCCCGAGCGATGACGATCGCTTGTTGGAGTCGCCGGGCGGAACGGTGATCCATCAGCGACCCGATGGTTCGCAGGTGCTCGAAGCGCTCGGTGCCGAGATGACCGTTCCGCACAACCACGCAACGTTGTCGGTGGTGGAAACGACCGCTGGAACGTTCGGGGTCGGCCGGGCCGGCATGGAGTATCGCGACCTTCTTCCCGATCGTTCGGGCGGCCGGTTCATCGCCAGTCACATCCGGATTCTCGACGAGGGCGATGTCGGCGACTGGGTTCACTTCCATCGCATCCGCTTTCAGATGATCTATGTCGTCAGCGGCTGGGTCGACGTCGTGTACGAAGGACAAGGCGAGCCCTTCCGGATGCACGCTGGAGATTGCGTGCTCCAGCCGCCCGAGATTCGCCATCGCGTACTACGGAGTTCCGCTGGCCTCGAGGTGATCGAGATCGGCAGCCCGGCCGAACACGACACCATTGCGGATCACGACATGGTGTTGCCGACCGGCGTTGCCGAACCAGGTCGTGAATTCTGGGGACAGCGTTTTGTACGCCATGTGGCATCCGGTTCAGCGCTCAGCTCGTGGATCGACCGATCCCTGTCAGCTCGCGAGACCGGAATTGGTGCAGCGACAGGAGGGCTTGCGGGAGCCGTGGTGGTGAGCCGGTCCGGCGATCGGAGACAAACCGGCGAGCTCGTTCATCATGGTGAGTTCGTGATGATCGTGGGTCTGCACGGGAGCGCCCGGATCGAACTCGGGGCGGAGTCGGTGGACCTCACGCCGCGCAGCTCGGTCGCGGTTCCTGCAGGCCTCGCTTGGAGCTGGAGCGACACGAGCCCGGATCATCAGGCGCTGGTGGTCACGCTGCCCGAGACAGCGATCGAAGCCGTTTGAATCTCATCGACACGGAGTGAGATTTCGACGTCCATCGTCATCGGGAAGGGCTCGCGGCGCCGATTGCCGAGGAGCGAGTGGCAAGTGGCTATGTTGACGACAGGTCGCCACGAGGGGTGTGGTGGCCGTGGCCGAGAGGCCACCGACAGAAGAATCGGGGATTTCATGTCGCGTCAGCGTCGAAGCCGGATGTCAGCAGTGCTGTTGAGTGCAGGACTGGTCGTAGCAGCGTGTAGCTCGGGGAGTGACGGTGCCGAGAGCACCGACACCGAACCCGACGCAACCGTTGCTCAGGAGGCCGAGGAAGCCGAGCCGGACGCCACCGAGCCCGACGAGCCCGCTGACTCCGAACCCGAGGTGTCCGACGACCCCGCGCCGCTGGAGTCCGACGATCAGATCACCAGCGAAGGTGAGGGCGGCGAGATCGACCCGGCAACGCTCGCCCCGGTCACCGGCGGCGAAATCGACTGGGCGCTGTCGAACGACGGCAGTGGGTTCAACACGACCGGCGCCATCGCTCCCGGTTCGATCCGTGTCATCACTGCATTGAACGATTCGTTGGTCACCTTCGACACGAATGGCGACTGGCAGCCATTGCTCGCCGAAAGCCTCGTGTCGAACGACGACTTCACCTCGTGGACCATCACCATGCGACCGGGTCTCACCTTCCATGACGGCGAACCCGTCGATGCCGAAGCCGTCCGAGCGAATTTGCAAACCTTCAAGGACAGCCCCACGGTCGGCTTCGTGTTCGGTGCGGTGGAGTCGATTACCGCAGTCGACGAACTGAGCGTCGAAGTGGCCATGTCGAGCCCATGGGCGAGCTTCCCCTTCACGCTCAACGGGCAGGCTGGCTGGATGGTGTCGCCCTCCACCATTGGAACCAACGAGACCTTTGTCGGCACGGGCCCGTTCATGCTGGAGAGCTGGACGCCCAACGACAGCGCTCGCGTGGTGCGCAACCCGAACTACTGGCGAGCGGACGAAGGGCTGCCCTACCTGGACGCCATCAACTTCAAGTTCCTCGTCGAGCAAACCGTTCGTCGCCAGGCATTCGATGCTCGTGACGTGGACGGCTACCTCAGCCCGGGTGACACCGACATCGTCGACTTCCTCGAAGACGATGCTGTCGATGTGTGGATCGGTGAAGCAGGTGCAAACGAGTACGCCTGGGTCCTGAACACCACGGCCGCTCCATTCGACGATCTGCGTGTCCGCCAGGCCATGGCACACGCGATCGACAAGGACTTCCTCGTCGAAGTCTTCCGGTCCGACCTGACGGTGCCCGCCGATGGACCGTTGAACCCGTCGTCGCGTTGGTACACCAAGAACGACTACCCGGTGTTCGACCCGGCGGCAGCGCAGGCACTCGTCGACGAATACGAGGCCGAGGTCGGCCCGATCGAGTTCGAGCTGTCGATCGAACCGAATCCGGCCGTGATCGAAGTCGCCGAAGTGATGATGTCGTTCCTCTCCGACATCGGTATCGACGGCACGATCAAGGAGATCGGCCCAGGCCAATCCGCACTCACCGCGATTCAGGATGACTTCCAGGCGTTCTCGTGGTTCCAGTTCGGCACGCCCGACCCGGACGGCCTGTATGTGTTCTTCCACTCGAGCGGCGGGGCACTGAACTGGTCGAACCTGGTGAGCGCCGACATCGATGCTGGCCTCGACGCCGGCCGCGTCACCGACGATCCTGATGCCCGCAAAGCTGGTTACGCACAGTTCCTCGCCGGACTCGGTAACGAAGTTCCGCTGCTGTGGGTGGACCACCTGAACGGTGTGGAAGCGGTGGCAACCATCCCGGAAATCCACGGAATCGGCACACCCGGGACCACGCCGGAAGTTCCGGCCACCCTGCCGATGACCAGCGGTTCGTTCTTCAGTTGGTCCGAAGTGTGGATCGAGGAGTGACCTGAGCCTCGACCGGGCGACCGATTTCACCTGACATGTTGATGAATCTGAGATGCTGATCCTGCGACGCGTGCTGCGTCTGGTGTTCGTGTTTTTTATCGTCACCTTCGTGACGTTCGTCCTGTTGGACCTGACGCCGGGCGATCCGGCCGAACGGTTCGCAGGGCTGAACGCCACGCCAGAAGTGATCGAGCAGATTCGTATCGACCTCGGCCTCGACGGTTCGCTGATCGAGCGTTACATGCGGTGGCTCGGCAATGCGGTGACCTTCGACTTCGGTGACTCGATTGCCGTGCAGGGCTTCACCAGTTGGGACCTGATCCGCGAGTCGTTGCCAAAGACACTGGAACTGATGGTGCTCGCCGAACTGATTGCCATCGGTATCGCCGTCCCGCTCGCGATCATGTCGGCCCGTCGGCCCGGGGGATGGGTCGACACCGTGTCGTCATCTTCGGCGTTCGGACTGTTGGCACTGCCGTCGTTCGTGCTGGGCATCTACATGTCGTATGTCTTCGGAGTTCGCCTCGGCTGGTTTCCGACCATCGTCGACAACCTGCCCGGGCTCAACGACGACCCCATCGAGAACCTGCGCCAGATGCTGCTGCCATCGGTCACCCTGGCACTGAACCTCGTGGCGGTATACCTGCGGCTGTTGCGCAGTGATCTCATCGAGACGCTGCAGGAGGACTACGTGATGCTGGCCCAGGCGCGTGGTCTGAGTGAACGGCGAGTGATGTGGCGTCACGTGCTGCGGCCGTCCTCGCTCAACTTCACCACCGCGGTCGGCCTGAACGTGGCCGGCCTCGTCGGCGGAGCGTTCATCATCGAAGTGTTGTTTGCAATCAACGGAATGGGCAACCTGGTGATCCGATCCGTCCTGCTCGAAGACTTCAACGTGGTCGCCGCCGTGGTTGCGATTCTCACCATTGCGTACGTGGGCCTGAACTTCATCGTGGACCTGCTGTACGCCGCGCTCGACCCGAGGATCCGACATGGCGCTCGTTGAACCAGGCCCCACCGGGGTCAAGACCGCCGCCGAAGCAGAGGCGGCAATCGACCAGCCCGCCGAAGACCTTGCACAGCGCCGCCTCGGTTGGTCGTTCTGGATCCCGGCGAGTTGGATTCTGCTGCTGATCTTCGTTGCGGTGTTTCGAGATCTCCTGCCGCTGCGCGACCCCGAAGCACTCGGTATTCGCACCCGTGAGGTCCGCAAGTTCGAAGATCCCAGCTGGAATGCCTGGTTCGGTGGCGACAGCCAAGGGCGCGATCAGTTGGCCCGTGTGGTGCAAGGGGCCCGGCCGGCACTGATCATCGGCGTCACCGTCACCTTCATCGCAGGGTTGCTCGGCACCGCCGTCGGTGTCACCGCTGGCTACCTGCGCGGCCGCGTCGATGCGTTCACCACGATCGTGATCGACATCTTCCTCGCCTTCCCGGGCCTCGTGTTGCTCGTGGCAGTTCGTGCATCGTTTGGCAACTCGATGCAGGTGTTCATCATCTTGTTCTCGATCACCAGCATCCCGGCCTACGCCCGCATCGTGCGTGGCGCATCCTTTGCCCTCGCCGAGCGCGAGTTCGTCGATGCAGCTGCGGCCATGGGAGCAACGAAGCGCCGGGTGCTGTGGAAAGAACTCGCACCCAACGTCGCCGTGCCGGTGCTGTCGTTCGCCTTCATCGGCTTTGCCTTGGTGATCGTTGCCGAAGGTGGGTTGGCGTTCATCGGCCTGTCGCTCGACGAGGTCACCTGGGGCAAGTTGATTGCCGAAGGAGCCGGCGACATCCGCGACCACGCGCACGTGTCGCTCATCCCGGCCACCGTGATGTTCTTGACGATCCTGGCGTTCAACCTGGCGGGCGACAGCATCCGGCGGCTGTACTCGCCCAGGGAGGTGGCAACCCAGCGCCGGCTGCGAGTCACCGGGAAACCTGCGAACGCCGTTCCGGGAGCGGCGCTCGACATTGCCGATCTCTACACCACCCTCCACACGCCGAAGGGCGACGTGCATGCTGTTGATGGCGTGTCCATTTCAGTGAGTGCTGGCGAGGCGCTCGGCATCGTCGGCGAGTCCGGTTCGGGCAAGACCATGATCCTGCGTTCGATCGTCGGAGCGTTTGCGCTGTCCGACGTCACCCGTTCCGGGTCCGTCTCCGTTGGCGGTGTCGACATGTTGCGTGCCGATGAATCGGAGTTGATGCGGACACTCGGAACCGAAATCGGCATGGTGTCGCAGAACCCGCTCACGGCGCTCAACCCGGTTCGAAGGATCGAGACGCAGATCGTCGAGCCGATGCGAGTCCACGGTGGATTGTCGAAGGCGGAGGCGCGGGACCGAGCCTTGGACCTGATGCGTCTCGTTGGTATTCCAGCACCGGAACGGCGCCTGCGTGAGTATCCCCATCAGCTGTCGGGCGGTATGCGCCAGCGGATCACCATCGCAATTGCCCTGGCCAACGAGCCGAAGGTGCTGCTGGCAGACGAGCCGACGACAGCACTCGATGTGACCGTTCAAGACCAGATCTTGCGGCTGCTGTCCGGTTTGCAGCGAGATCGGGAGATGGCGATGGTGTTGGTGACCCACGACTTGGCCGTGGTCCGCGGGTTCACCGACAATGTGGCGATCGTCTACGGCGGGCAGGTCGTGGAGTACGGCCCGACGGTCGAGATCTTCGCGAACCCGAGGCACCGCTACACCGTTGCACTGATGCAATCGATGCCGAACCTCGACCTACCGAGCCACTCCGAGCTGACCACGATCGAGGGGACTCCGCCGTCGTTGCTGCGACCTCCGTCCGGCTGCCGCTTCGCCGATCGCTGCCCGGCGGCCCAGGACCTGTGCAGATCGCTCACGCCGTCGGCGGTCGAGACGGACGATCATTGGTTCCGTTGCCACTTCCCAGCGCAAGAATCTGCTGTTGCAAACCAGGGAGTCGACTGATGGCAGGAACGGGCCGCGACCATCTTCGTGACGACACGGTGTTGAGCGTTGACGAACTCGTGGTCGAGTTTCCCGCTCGGCGCAAGCAAGTGGTACACGCGGTCTCCGGTGTGAGCTTCGACTTGGTCGCCGGGGAGACGCTCGGCATCGTCGGCGAATCCGGGTGTGGCAAGACCACCACGGGGCGTGCCGTGATGCGCTTGGAGCAGGTCACAGGTGGCTCGGTGCGACTCGGCCACGCGGAGTTGACGGCGCTCGACGGTGACGAACTGCGCCGAGCCCGCCGGGCGATGCAGATGATCTTCCAGGATCCGGTCTCGTCGCTGAACCCGAGCCGGCGTGTTCGGGATTTGGTGCGCGAAGGAATCGACATCTGGGGTTCGGAGCGAGACGACGTCGATGAGTGGGTTGCCGAGGTTCTCGAATCGGTCGGCCTCGGTGATGCGAGTGTGCTCGATCGACGGCCTCATGAATTCTCAGGAGGGCAGTGTCAGCGAATCAATATCGCCCGTGCGCTGGTGATGGAGCCGGACGTGTTGATTCTGGACGAGCCGGTCTCGGCGCTGGACGTGTCGGTGCAGGCTCAGATCCTGAACCTGCTCGAAGGACTCAAGCAGCGATTCGGGCTGACGATGCTCTTCATCAGCCACGACCTCGCCGTGGTGAAGAACATCTCGGACCGGGTGATGGTGATGTATCTGGGCAAGGTGTGTGAGATCGTGAGGACCGACGACCTCTATGCGAACCCGACGCATCCGTACAGTCGAGCGTTGCTCGCTTCGATCCCCGGCCACACGCTGGATCTGCCTCCGGCTGGTGAGCTGATCAGCGGTGAGCTGCCGTCGCCTCTCGATCCGCCGTCGGGTTGCCGTTTCCGGACCCGTTGCCCTCGGGCCACCGAGCACTGCGCAACCGTCGAGCCGCAGTTGGTGCAGGTGGAGCCGGACCACTGGGTTGCCTGCCACCATCCGGAAAGATGAGCGCTCCGATGAGATCTGAGCGCGCCACCCGCACTCAGTTCTCATCGCAGAGTCTGCTCACGATCAGTGCGCGCATTGCCCAGCACGGGTTGATCGCTGCGGAGTGTCGCAGTCTCACCGGGGGAGTTCCGAACTCGGACGGTGTGAGCGCAGCGACGTCCATCGACCTGGTCGGTCGGGCTGCATTCGTTCAGTTCGGAGTACGAGTGCTTGCGGAGGCGGCATCGTTCGAGGCACTGGTCGAAGAGGTCGCGGTCAGCCACTTCGATGCCGATCGCTTTCGCATCGACCTGCACGACCCATCAGAGCGCTCGGCGATCGGCGCCACCGCTGCAGCGATCGCCCTTGCGGACGTGATCCAGTTCGGCCCAGACCTGGGAGATCCGCAGCATCGTTTCCTCGTGATCCCTGGCGAAGATGGGTGGCGCTTTGGTGAGGTGGTTGCCGTGACCGATGCGGGCTACCGACGTCATGATGAGAAGCCGTGGACCACGTCGTCGTCGCTGGATGCGCGCTTTGCGCGAGGACTCGTGAACCTCGTGCCGGCGGCCCGCTCGATTCTCGATCCGTGCTGCGGTGCCGGTTCGATCGTGCTGGAAGCCGCGTCGTTGGGCCTTCACGCATTCGGAGTGGACTGGAAACCAGCGATGGTCGGAATGACCAACGAGAACCTGGCGCACTTCGGCTACTCAGCGGTGGTGGAACGCGCCGACTCCCGCGAGCATCGCCAGCGGGCTGACGCCATCGTCACCGACCTCCCGTACGGTCATGCGATCGATGCGGACGAGGCAACGATTCGAGGCATTCTCGAGAACTGCAGCGAACTCGCGCCGCACGCAGTGTTCGTGGCGCCCGCTGACTTCTCGCTGTGGCTGCGCGCCGCTGGCTACTGCGATGTCGACGTGGTGCGTGTCGTCAAGCGGCGCGGCTTCA
Organism: Ilumatobacter sp.; assembly: GCA_045106645.1. GTDB lineage: Bacteria > Actinomycetota > Acidimicrobiia > Acidimicrobiales > Ilumatobacteraceae > Ilumatobacter_A. The sequence continues at coordinate 37,160 of JBGCEY010000009.1, read as the reverse complement.
CCAGGTGGATCCACACCGCCGAATCAGAACACTTCAGGAGTCGCTGATTGCCTTCGACTCGCGCATTGCTCCGGCGAAGATGCCCTTGGCCATGAGTGACGTCTCGAGCTGGCGTCGGTGTGCGTAGACCTCCGCACGGGTGCCGTGGACCGACGAGTCGTCGGGAGCTGCCCACGCTGCGAGATCGGCCAGGTGAGCGGCGAGTCGCACGTCGTCGGGGAGCACCTCCATCGCCCGGCTCGCCAAGCGATCTGCGCCACCGACCAGATGCGCGATCTCCATGGCAAGCACCGCGTCGGGAGCTGGCTTGAGTCGGCTCGGCGCGCCATCCCACCAGCCGCCGTACTGGCGCCAGACGTTGCGGATCACGAACTCGGGCTCGTCGTAGAGCGGGCGCAGATACGGCTTGGCCAGCAGGTCCGGGTCCACGCCGACGCTGTGGATGATCGTGTCGAGCACTTCGCCGGCGTTCATCATCGACACCACGTCGTGCACGAGCCCTTCGAGTGCTCCGGCGATGGTGGTGAGCATCTCGTGGATCCGCTCGGCGCCACCGACGGGTAAGCCGTGGGCGGGCATCAGGATTTCGGGGCGTCGCGATGCCATGTCGCGCAGCGCGGCGGCCCACTCCAGAGGAAAGCGCTGGACCTTCTGCGGGTTGCCAGCATTCGGGAAGTTCCAGATGACGAAGTCGCCGGCGAACATCCACTTCTCCTCGGGCATCCATCCCCACAGGTGATCATCGGTCTCGCCTCGGGCGTGGTGGAGCTCGATCGTGCGATCGCCGACGGACAACGTGTCGTGGTTTGCGACCACGTGGCTCGGAGCAAGGGTGTTCTTCGGGATGAAGTCGGGCTCATCGGCGTCGCCCATCGAGAAGTCACCACGGACGCCGCCGAACTGGCGTGCGTTGATGAGTACGTTCCAGGCGTTCGTGTCTCGGTACCGGTCGAAGCGATGGGCGACGTTTTCATGGCCGACCACCGTCATGCCATCGAATGCTGCGTCGAACGCGCCGGAGCCACCGACGTGATCCGCATGGCCATGGGTGTAGATGAGGTATGACACCGGCGCGGCACTCCATCCCTGGATGGCGCTCACCACCTGCTCGCCGGTGTTCTCGTGAGACGCGTCGAACGCCACGAGACCATCTCCTGAGTCGACCACGACGCTGTGCGAGAAGGACTCGACCACTGCCAGCCCGTCCGCGACCTCTGTCAGTTCCTGTGTGATCCGGTTGAACGGACGATCGCTGGCTCCGGATTCGATGATGTCGGCCGAGAGTTCGAGCAGGTCGTCCATGATCGGACGCTAGAGGTTGCGGCAGGCCGCCACGTAGTCAGCAGGAGTGTCATCACTTCGACAACACCATCGAGCCGACTGTGTTCGGTTGCATCGACTGTGCTGAGGTGTGGAGATGGCCGAAGATCTCTGTACCTATTCTGTCGATCAGGGCGTTGCTGTGCTCACCTTCAATCGCCCAGATGCGATGAACGGCATGACGGGCAACATGGAGGTCGCCTACTTCACGAGTCTGTTGCAGGCTGAAGCCGATCCCGACGTCCGGGTCATCGTCGTCACGGGCGCAGGTCGTGCGTTCTGTCCTGGGGCTGACCTCGCCCACCGGCCAGGCCCCGGGGACGAACCGCTCCCGAACACCTCGATGGAGCGAACGACACCGCTCGACATCTCCAAGCCGATGATTGCTGCCATCAACGGAGCGTGCGCCGGCGTTGGCTTGGCGTACGCATTGCAGTGCGACCTGCGTTTTGCGAAACGCGGCGCAAAGTTCACCACGGCGTTCGCCCGACGAGGGCTCATTGGCGAGTACGGAATGGCGTGGCTGCTGCACAGCATCGCCGGCCGCCAGGTGGCACTCGACCTGCTGCTGTCAGCTCGTGTGGTACTTGCCGAGGAAGCTGCGGAATTGGGTCTGATCTCGGCAGCGGTGGATGGCGACGACCTCATGTCGCACGTGCTCACCTACGCACGGGACGTGGCAGCAAACGCATCACCCGCATCGTTGGCCACGATCAAGCACCAGGTCAACAGCGAGCCCGCCATGTCCGCACACGAGGCGCTTCACCATGCCGAGGCGTTGATGCGCGAGTCGTTGACGGGCGCCGACGTCACGGAAGGAATCTCCAGCTTCTTGGAGAAGCGCCAGGTCGAGTTCGCCCCGCTCGGGGAGGGCACACGGTTCGACTGGATGCGCTGAACGCTCCTGCTCGTCAGGCAGGAGTCGGCGTGGTTTGCGTACGGCGTGCGTGGCGAGATGTTTGCAGGGTGCTGAGATTTGATCGCTCGGTGATGCTTCGTGCGATCGATGCGAGCGGAACCACTTCGTCGGCAAGTCCTGCGCCGACCACCGCTCCGGGCATGCCCCACACCGAGCTGGTGGCTTCGTCCTGAGCAATGATCTGGGCACCGAGTTGATGGAGTTCGCCGGTTCCGGCGCAGCCATCGTGGCCCATTCCGGTCAGCATCACGGTGAGTGAGCGCCCGCGGTAAATCTTGGCAACGGAGCGGAACATCACATCGACCGATGGTCGACAAAAGTGCTCAGCCGGCCCCGAGGTCACCTTCGTGACCACGCCAGACGGACCGCGCTCGAACGTCAGGTGGAAGTCGCCGGGTGCGATCAGCGCGAGTCCCGGACGCAGCGGCATGCCGGTCTGGGCTTCCTGCACGGTGATGGCCGACATGGAGTCGAGTCGCTCGGCCAGTTGACGAGTGAAGATCGCTGGCATGTGCTGGGTGATGACGATGGGAAGCGGGAACGAACCCGAGAGGCCCGGGAGGATGTCGACGAGTGCGCCTGCTCCGCCCGTCGACGCTCCAATGGCGACGACCTCGATGGCTGTCGTCTTCGGAGCAGCTGGTGCGACGTTCATCTTCGGGAGCGACGCCGGTGCGAAGCCGGTCGTGGTCGACGCACCGTTCGATCGTGGACAGATCGCACTGATCTTGGGAACCAGCTCATCGCGGACGCGTTCCATCGCCAGGTCGAGTGAGCCCATGTTCGACGGCTTGGTGACATAGTCCCGCGCCCCGAGGGTGAGGGCTTCGATCGTGGCCTTGGCGCCGCGATCGGTGAGCGTGCTGAACATGATCGCCGGCACCTTGACGCCGGTTCGGCGCATCTGGCGAAGCGTTTCGAGCCCATCCATCTCGGGCATCTCGATGTCGAGCGTGATCAGGTCAGGCTTGAGACGCTCCATCTGGGACAGAGCAACCGCACCGTTGTGGGCAACGCCGACGACTTCGATGCCCGGAACGGCGTCGAGTACCGAGGTGACGACCTTGCGAATGACCGCTGAGTCGTCGACCACGAGCACTCGGGTGGCAGTCATGACAGGCCGAGCATGGCGAGCTTGTCGGTGATGATGCCGCCGTCGATTGGCTTCATTGCGTATTCGTCAGCACCGGCGCGCAGCGCTTCATAGATCTGGCGTGGGTTGGTTTCCGATGTCACCATCATCACCTTCACGCACTCCCACTCGCTGTTCTCGCGGAGGGCTTTGACGAAGTCGAGGCCGTTCATCACCGGCATGTTCCAGTCGACCATCGCCAGGTCGGGAATCTCCTCGGCGAGCCGTTCGAGTGCTTCCTCCCCGTGTTCGGCTTGGGCGATGTCGGTGATGCCGATGCTGTTGAGCATCCGCACCAACAGCCTGCGCATGGTGCGCGAGTCGTCGACCACGAGCACTTTCAGGCCTTCTGTTGCGGTCGCTTCACTGTCGAGCGAGTCGGTCTGGTCCATCATGATGCTGCTTTCAGCTGTTGGGTCTGGGGTTGATTCGGTGTCGGCGGCTGGTCGTTGTTCGATGCCGGTTCTGTGATTCCCTGAGCGAGGAACCGATCGAGGTCGATCGCGAGCATCAGGCTGTCCGCAAGTGGGAACACTCCGTCGATGAACGAACGCCATTCGTTGTTCACCGTGACCGGAAGCGGTTCGATCTGGTTCCTGTCGAGGGTCAAGACGTCACCGATGGCGTCGACGACGAGGCTGACGACGGTGTCGTCGACTCGCACCACGACGTTGGTCCACGGAGCGTCAGCTGAAGCTGCAGGGAAGCCGAGGCAGCGACGCAGGTCGAACGTCGTGACGATCTCGCCGCGCAGGTTCACCAAGCCGTGGACCAGAGGCGACACGAGTGGCACTCGCGTTCGCTCAGTCGTGTGGATCATTTCGCGAACGGAGTCAGCTCGAAGTCCGACATACAGATCGTGCAGGAAGAAGGTGCACCATTGCTCGGTGTGTGGCGTATCCATCATGCGGCCTCCGTGTCGGATGGGTCGTTCTCGAACGCATCGGGAACGGCTCGTTGCAACAAGCTCGGAACATCGATGAAGTCGGTGATCCGGCCATCGATGACCGATGAGCCCACCACGGTGCCCGTCGAGTTGGTGTTCTGGGTCTCGAGCGAGTGGCTCACGATGTCGACCACCTCGTCAACGAGCAGGCCCACACTTCGTGCGCCGGTGCTGTAGATGATGGCGTGTGTCGTCGTGGTCAGATCGTCCACGTGGTCGCTGGCCACTCCGATTTCGTCGCCGAGGCGAACAATCGGCATGATCTCCGGGCCGTATTGGACCGCCAAGCGATGGTTCGTGCGTTCCAGACGATCCAGTGCGAACTGCTCGAGCCGTTCCACCGCATGGAGGGGAAGCGCGAAGCGGCCATCGCCGACCCGGACCAGGAGGAGTTGGCCCTGGCCATCGAGGTCGGAGGCGAGGTCTCGGCGCAGGTCGAGCGCTCGTCCTCCATCGGCACCGGAGCTGAGTCCAACGTGGGCAGCGAACCCGACGATGTCCAGAATCAGCGCGACGTACCCGTCGCCGAGGATCGTCGCGCCGGCAAGCGCCGACACGTGCTGCAAGTATCGGCCCAGCGGCTTGACGACGATCTCATTGGTGTCGTTCACTTCGTCGACGATGATGCCGAACTGGCATCCGTCGGCTTGGACGACCACGACGTTTGACGCGTGAGACATCAGGTCGGGTTCATCCGCACACGGTTGTTCGACGGCTACTTCACCGTCCACTCGATCGTTGCAGGGGTCGAACACGGTCGACAGCCGCACCAGGGGGAGCAGACGGCCACGCAAGCGGTAGATCGGGAATCCGTTGATCTCCTCCACCGCTCCGGCTTCGATCCGAACCAGTTCGAGGAGATTCGCTTGCGGGATTGCATAGCGGTCGCCGCGGCTCGTGACCATGAGCGCAGGAATGATGGCGAGGGTCAGGGGAATACGGACGACGAAGGTCGTGCCGGATCCCGGGACACTCTGGATGTCGACGGAACCGCCGATGTTCTCGATGTTCGTGCGCACCACGTCCATCCCGACGCCGCGGCCCGAGATGTTGGTGACGGCAGCAGCGGTCGAGAAGCCGGCGCGGAAGATCAGACCGATGATGTCCCGGTCGTTCCAGCTCGTTGCATCCTCAGGCGTGAGGATGCCCTTCTCGACGGCTTTGGCGCGGATCTTGTCCGCTTCGATTCCGGCGCCATCATCGCTGATCTCGACAACGACCTGGCCGCCTTCGTGGCGAGCACTCAATCGGACGACGCCTTCATCGGGCTTGCCGGCGGCTCGACGATCGGCCACGGTCTCGATGCCGTGGTCGACCGAGTTGCGAACCAGGTGTGTCAGCGGATCGCGAATTGCTTCGAGGAGCGTCTTGTCCAGTTCGGTGTGTTTGCCCTCCATCTCGAGGCGGGCCTGTTTGTCGATCGACTGTGTGAGGTCACGAATCACGCGAGGGAACTTGTTCCACACGTTCTCGATCGGCTGCATCCGGGTCTGCATCACGCTCTCTTGGAGCTCGGTGGTGATGAGATTGAGACGTTGACTCGTTGCAGGGAACCCGTTGTCGGGATGCGATTCGGTGAACTGCAGCACCTGGTTGCGAGCGAGCACGAGCTCGCCAACGCTGTTCATCAGCTCGTCGAGGAGGCGAACGTCGACACGGATCGACTCAGCAGCTTGGTGGCGCTCGTCCGGTGCCGACTCCGTGGGAGTCGTAGGGGGTGTCGCGGTCGCTGGTGCAGGTGCGTGGTCTGGCGGGGTCGGAGCAGGCGGAGTTGCCAGGGACTCCAGAACCAGGTCGAGGGCCTCTGGCGAGGACGCAACGGCGGGAGTGTCCAGGGCGGCTGGTTCGTCTTCGACTGCTTCAACGGCAGTTTCCGAGTCGGATGAACCGGCCATTGGGTCGCCGTTGTCGATTGCCGTCAGGGTCGCGATGAGCTGGTCGTAGTCCTGAGCAGGTTCTTCATGGTTGTCTGCAACGCCTTGAAGAATCTCGCGCACGGCGTCGTTCATCTGAAGCAGTGCGTTCGTGATCTCGGTCGACATTGCAAGGTCGCCGTCACGCAACTTGGACAGCACGTTCTCGCCGACGTGTGTCAGCGACTCGAGGCGGCCGAAGCCGAGGAAGCCAGAGGTGCCCTTGATCGTGTGGACCGTGCGGAAGATCTTCGCAAGCGAATCCGGCTCAGCGTGTTGCTCGAGCGTGACGAATGCGAGTTCGAGCTCGTCAAGGTCGGACAAGCTCTCGACGACGAACTCGTCGACGATCTCGTCGAGGTCGGAGTTACTCATGGTCGAGTCGTTCCGAAGGCTCGCGCTGGCGCAGTGGTGGGCGGTCGAGCGGGGGTCGCTGGTGTGGCACCGAACGACGCTGGGCGGCTGGCTGGCGTCGACGACGCGAATGCCGATGTGGCCGCAGCCGGCGGCGCTGCCGCAGGACGGCCGGTATCGGTTGGTCGATACACGACGGTGCGGCCGACTTGTTCACGTTCGAACTGGTTGTCGACGCCGATGGTGGTTTCCGACGAGCCGAGCATCAAGAACCCAGTCGGCTTCAGGCGTGCATGCGCGTGACGCAGAATCGACGTCTTTGTGTCTTGGGCAAAGTAGATCAGCACGTTGCGCAAGAAGACGGCGTCGACGAAGGGCAGGGCGTCCCACGCTGCACCTTGGGCCAAGTTGCCGGGTGTGGCCTGGATCATCGAGCGAAGGTCGCTGCGCGCCTCCCACTTCATGCCCTTGCGGGTGAAGTACTTCGCCAGCAGGGCGGCGGGCATGCCGCGTCCGACCTCGATCTGGGAGAACACGCCGGCCTTCGTGCGTTCGACCATCTCGTTCGAAAGGTCATTCGCCATGATCCGGATGCGCCAACTGGCCGCGATCTGTGGGAAGTACTCGTGGAGCAACATCGCAATCGTGTACGGCTCTTGGCCGCTGGAGCAGGCAGCGCACACGAAGGTGAGGTGACGCTGTGAGGCTTGTGTCTCGATCAGCTGTGGCAACAGATCGGTGCGCATGGTTTCCCATGGGTGCACGTCCCGGAAGAACGACGTCTCGTTGGTCGTCATTGCCTGGACCACTGCGGACCGCAGCGGGCTGCCTGGCGTGCGCCGGACCTGTGCTGCCAAGTCGGTGAACGACGTGACCTCGTGGGCCTTCATGATGGGCCCGAGTCGGTTCTCGAGCAGGTAGTCCTTGCTGGCGTCCAGGACGATGGAGGAGTCCTGTCGCACGATCTCTCGCAGTACAGCGGAGTCGTCGGGGGAGAGCTGGGCGCTCATGACGTGATCGCCAGATCTCAGACGAGCTCGTGGGTGGACGAGGTGCGGAACAATCCGACCAGTTCACGCAGTTCGTCGGATGCGGCAGCGACGTTGGCAGCGGAGTCACGGGCCCGGCTTGCGCCTCGTGCGGTCTCGCCACTCGCCTCAGCGGTCTGGGTGACACCAAAGGAGATGGCGTCGGTGGTCTCGGCGGCCGAGCGGACGCTGAACTGAATGTTCTGAGTCGTAGCGGTCTGCTCTTCGATGGCCGAGGCAATCAGGGTCTGGGTGTCGCTGATCTGGGCGATGATGTCGCGGATTTCGGCGAGAGCGCCGATGGCGTTGCCCGAAGCGGACTGCATGGAAGCAATGCGGTCGGTGATGTCACCGGTGGCCTTGCTCGTTGCCGTGGCGAGCGACTTCACCTCCTGAGCTACCACTGCGAAGCCCTTGCCGGCTTCTCCGGCTCGAGCAGCCTCGATGGTTGCGTTCAGGGCAAGCAGGTTGGTCTGGTCGGCAATGCCGGTGATGACCTGGATGACTTCGCTGATCTCGCCGGAGGTGTCGCCGAGTGTGGCGATGATCTGGTCGGCGCGGCCAGCGGTGTCGACCGCCGAACGTGCCACGTCGACGGCTTGGCCGACCGAGCGAGCGATTTCGTTGATGGCGTCGTGCATTTCCGACGTGGCCATCACGACCTCGTTGATCGAATTGGCAACACCATTCGTGGAGCCGGCGAGCTCGGACACCTGTGCTTCGGTTTCGAGTGTGGCGGCCGAGGAGTGCTCGCTGACTTCTTGGAGGAGGCCGGCTTCGCCATTGAGCGACTCAGCTGTGGCACGAATGCGATCGACGGTGCCGCCGAGCGATTCGATGAACTCGTTGAACGAGGTGGCCACTTCGCCAAGCTCGTCACCGCGGCTGTCGTCGAGGCGGGTGGTGAGGTCACCACCGCCTTCGGCGATACCGGCAAGACTTGAGCGCAGGTCGCCGAGCGGGCGACTGATCGAGCGTGCGATGAAGTACGCCAACGCCGCAGTGGCGACGGCAATTGCCGCAAGGAGCACCATCAGCGTGGTCGACGCGGAGTCTGCAGCATCGATCGTGGCGGTTTCGATGGCCAGCGCCTCGCTCACGGTCGTTTCGACGATTTGGTTGACGCCGGCTCGGTGCTCGTTGTATGCATCGTTCATTGGGCCGCTCAGAAGGTCGCGTGTGATCGATGAATCGTCACCGCGGACGGCGGTTTCGAAGTCGCCGTTGACGAGCTCGAAGTACTCGAACGCCGGCACTCGGCTGGTCTCCAAGATCAGCGTGCGGGTGGTTTCGGGGATGAGTGTGCTGTTTGCCCAGTACACCTGGCGGTCGAGGTAGTCCTGCTCGAGCTGGTCCAGCTGTGCGAGCTCGTTTTCGAGTCCTGCCTGGTCGTTGTTGAACTGGGCAAGGTACGCCTGGTGAGCCACGAGGTTGGCCTCGACCAGGTAGGCGGGAGGCGGCAGCACGTCGGCGAGCAGAACGTTGTTCTCGATGATCTGTGAGTAGTCGTCAGACCCGACGCGCACATTGTCGAGCGTGTTCAGCGAGGTATACGCGAAGGCGCCGAGGCCGACGAGGCCAACGGCTGCGAGCATCCCGAGTTTTGCGGGAACGCTGATGTTGTGGAGGCTGAAGCGATTGTTCACGAGAGGAAAGTCCTTGATCTGGGAGAGGTCGAAGGAAACTGTCCGGCTGAACTTCGAGAACGCACGCATCTTGAGCGATCGATCGAATTCCTCTCGTTGGTGCTCGATCGGACCGAGCCGTCGGAACGCTGGCACACCATCCGGAACGCCATTCGATCTTCATCGCTGGGCCCGTCCACCACAATGCGGTGGCTGAGTTCACCATCCCGGAGCAGCTCGGGCAAGGCGACATCGTGGCGGGCCTCCCAGTCGTCGACGCCCCACTGCAGCGGTTTCGGTCACTGCTGGATTCCACTCCGACCGGCAACCCTGAAGGGATCGACCTGAATGCGGCTGGAGCACCAGGTCGCTCGTTACTGCGAACGGCCTGTACGCAGCGCGAACACGGCGACTTCGACCCGGTTTCGCACGGCGAGTTTGGACAGGATCGAATTGACGTGAGTTTTGACGGTCGCGACCGACAGATGCAGCTGTTCACCGATTTCGGCATTGGTGTCGCCGTGAGCAATGAGGGCAACGACCTCTTCTTCTCGTGGTGTCAACTCGGCGCCGTGCGAACTCGCTGGCTCTGGGATCGGACTTGAATTGGTCGACATTCGTGCGAGGAGGCGGCGGGTCACTTCGGGCGCCACCAATTGGTCTCCCGTTGCCGCCGCTCGTATTGCCTCGAGCACCAGTGCAGAACTCGCGCTTTTCAGGAGGAACCCCGCAGCGCCCGCGGCGAGCGCGGTGTCGACGACGTCGTCGTCATCGAAGGTGGTCACGATCACAACCTGGGTGACCCCTGGCCCCGGATCGTTCATCAGTTGCTCACACGCTGCGATGCCATCCAGCTTGGGCATCCGAATGTCCATCAGACACACATCGGGTCGGAGCTGTCGACCTGCTTCAACCGCTGCTCGCCCGTCTTCGACGGAGGCGACCACCTCGATGTCGTTGGCCGCACCGACGATCATCTCGAGGCCGGTACGGACCATCTCTTGATCGTCGGCGATCATGACGCGGATCATTTCGGCTGTCCCATCGGCAGACCAGCTTCGACGATCCACCCACCAACGTCTCGCGGGCCAGCGTGGAAGCGACCTCCGAGCAGGTCGACGCGTTCGCGCATCCCTGCAATGCCGTAGCCGCTCCCGCTGCGTGACATGGAGGGGCGCCCGTCATCGATGACCGTCACGAGCAACTCACCGGCGTCTCGAGACACGTCGATCGTCACGGTCGTGACGTTGAGTGCGTGTCGCCGCGCGTTGGTGACCGCCTCCTGGACGATTCGCGACACCGCAGCAACGAGCTCGGCGGGTGGCTCGAGAGTGTCCTCGGCAATGTTCACCACCACCGTCAACGAGTCGTCCTGCACGATCGAAGACGCCAAGTCGGCCAATCGGAGCGGGGAGTCGATCTGATCGGCGTCGGTGCGCAGCAGCGCCACCATTCGTCGCATCTCATCGAGTGCTGTTGCAGAGGTCGTATGGATCGACCCGAGTGACTTTCGAACGGTGTTGTAATCGGTGCCCACGAGCCCGCGTGCACCTTCCGCAGTGAGCGCGATTGCCGACACGTGGTGGGCAACCACATCGTGGAGGTCGCGCGCAACGCGTTCGCGCTCGGCCATTCGCACTCGCTGATCGTGGGCTTCGGACGCCTGGCGCCATGATCGAACAGCCAACGCTGCAGCGCCCGCAAAACCCCACATCAGCCCGACGAAGGCCACATCGGCCAGGCCAGCAACGTTCCGATGGGAAGCTGGCCAGCAGAGCCGGCGAGCTCAGCTCCGACGGCGATCCCCGAGAGTGCGATCAGGGAGAGGATCGCACCGACCGGGCGTATGTATCGACGCAGTGCAACGAGAAGTGCACTCCCCAGGCCGAGCACGCCAGCCCAGGGCTGCCAGGCCGACACTCCTTCTGGGATGTCCGCAACGGCGATGATCGATGCGCCCAAACCAATCGAGAGCGTTCGGACCAGTCGCACCAGAGCGATGCTACGAGACGTGGGCGATCGTGGTTGACGTCCGGCATGGACCCCAGCCGCAGCAAGTCGTCCGGAGCTCGCGGCGACATGGTCGCCGATGGGGAGGGAATCGAAGCTGCGTTGCAGCGTCGTCAGCCTTCTCACGGAATTCCGGCAGACCCACAGTTCGCCAACCGACGTGATCGGCGCTCGATCTCGATCGCCTACGGACGATCGACGTCTTCTTGCGAATCTGCCGTCGGCTCGTCCAGACAAGCGCCCGAACGCAACCAGACCGACGTGCGGCATTTCGCTACGGTGAGATCATGTTCCTTGATCGCATCACGGTTGATCCCGACCAGATGAACGGTCTGCCATGTATTCGCGGCATGCGTGTCACGGTCGGACTGGTGCTGGGTCAACTTGCTGCAGGCCAGACGCGAGAGCAGATCCTGGAGGACTATCCGTATTTGGAGGCTGACGACATCACGGCGGCGCTCGAGTTCGGTGCAGCTCGGGTCAACGAGCGCGAGGTCGAAATCGCACGCCCTGCGTGAGGCTTGTCCTCGACGCGAACTTGTCGCCGTCCGTTGCTGAGGCGCTTCGGGAAGCCGACTTCGAGGTTTCTCATGTCGGTGACCACGGTTTGCTGACGGCAGCCGACGAAGAGATCTTCGATTGGGCCGTCGAGCACGGGGCTGCCGTCGTGACGTCGGACTCCGACTTTGCGATGCTGCTCGCACTCCGCAAGGCGTCGAGTCCATCGGTCGTCCACTTGCGCGGCGTTGCCGATGCGCCGCCGTCGACGCCGTCGGTCTTGCTTGTCGAGAACCTGGCGTCGATCATGGACGATCTCGAAGCTGGTGCGATCGCTTCGTTGAGTCCAACGCACTTGCGGGTCCGCGATCTTCCGATTCGGTAGGTGGTCCTTTCGCGGACCGTGTTCATTCAGCAGCGCGCTCCACTGGTTGGACGTGTCACCTCGGCGATGCGGTCGGCGACAAACTGTTCAAGCTGAGCAATGGAGAAGCGGACGCTTCGCCCGAAGCGGACGGGGTGAGCTGTTCGTTCCAGATGAGTTGATACACCGAAGACCGGCTGGTCCAGAGGATCTTGGCCGCCCCGGCAACGTCGACGAGGAGCGGCCGGGCCGGGGGATCCTCGCGCCGCGTAACGGCCCATTGGCGGCGCCCGGAAATCACCATCTGGCGGAGCAACCGGCGGAGCAACGCTCCAGCAACGAAACCGCACGTCAGGACGCGTTGGCGTACAAAAGTCCTGGTAAACGACTTGAGGTCCGCACGATGGCGGACCTCAAGTGTTGCGTAAAACGCTGTGTGGAGCTGGGGGGAATCGAACCCCCGTCCCTCAGCCGATATTCGAACCCGCTACGACCATTCCCGGCATTGCCTCTGACGCTGAGACACCGACGGGTCGGCTGCCGGGTCAAGCCCGGCCACGCTCAGTCTTTCCTGAAAGTCAGCAGTCTTTCCCGCTGGCAATGGTCTTTCTCATCGTCATCCCCCACTTCTGTTGCCAGGCTGTGGTGGAGTGGCCCCGTGCGACATTTCTGCTCACTATGACTCTTCGCTCATCTGAAATAAATCAGGCGGCGAGAGCGAACTGCTCATCGGCAATTCTGTGGTTTCCCCGTTTTACGAGTCTGAGAAACTCGGGTCGCAAACTCGAACAGCGTTACTGACGTCGAATCCAGTCAGCCCCGTGTTGTCATTGCATGGCGTTGCCGCCGGTGTTCCTATGTGGCGCGTAGGCTACCAGCGCTCGTTCACGTGTCGTTCACGCGTTGCGTGGAGAGTCCTGCCATGGCACAACATGGGTTTTCTCGTTTCGGTCTGTTGATCACCGGAGTGCTCGCACTTGCTGCGTGCAGCGGCGGGTCGTCGGGTTTCGGCGGTGATTCTGAGAGCAACCCGACGCCCACGGCTGCGCCCGAGGTCAGTATCGGTTCCGACCCGATCGAGGAGCCTCCAGAAGAAGCCACAGCAACGTTGGAGGCTGGGCGATGCGGCAATCCGGACGGTGCGGACTCGTTCGTGGACGTCGAATGTGCGATCACTCATGTCGGTGAGTTCGTCGCGAGCGTGGCGTTGCCGCCTGACGTCGATTCGTCGCTCGATGCAACCGACGACCCCGCAATGCACCGAGCCTGTCTGGACGCTCGAGGAGCGTTGCTCGGCGATCATCCGGCTTCGACGTTTCTCGATGCGGAGTTCGTCGTTGGCGCTGAGACCGTTGACTGTTGGGTCTCGGTCGATGCGGACGTGCTCACCGGATCGATCCGAGAGGTGGGGCTCGACGCTGCGCTCGGTGACGCAGTGCTGGTCGACTCATTGGGTGCAGGTGAGTGTTACCGGTTCGTGGGAGATCAGTTCTCCTTCGTTCGGCCCGCCGCGTGCGCATCGGCAGCTGTCGATGACACGGTGCGTCAGCACCTTGGTGCTGCGGTGCTCGACGATGGCCCGTTCCCGAACGATGACGTGCTCACCGACGACGCGATTGCTGCATGTCAGCAGCTGATTGAGACGACCGACTTCGAGGTGGCCATTGCACCGACGTTGAGTGTGCTGACCCCGTCGCAGATCGGTTGGACCGTGTACGGCCAGCGCGCCGTCAGTTGTGTCGGACAAGACCTCAGCGTCAGCGGGGTCGAAGCGTCCACGGCGTCGGTCTGTGCGGGGCTTGCCGACGATGACTTCGCCCGGGTCGATTGCGGCGAACCGCACGGGTCGGAGTTCGCCGGGCTGATCGAGTCACCAGTCGAGGTGTTGCCCGACGATGCGGCCGAGGCGTCCGACGTGTTGATCGCTGCGTGCCGTCCGCTCGTCGAGGAGCTCCTTGGACGGTCGGTCACACCGCCGGGCTTCGGCGTCGGGTTCTCTTCGGACGCTGGCCCGGGAGAGTCGGCCGACGCCATGGTCGAGTGTTTCGCAACCACCAACCTGCCGGCGGGGCTGGTTGGATCCATCGCCGAGCTCGGAGTCGACCGAGTGCTGAACGGGTTGGTCCGAATCCACGAATTGGCTCCGGGTGCGTGCTTCTTGCTCGACGAGGACAGCTTCGCCTACGGCACGCCAGCCAACTGTGGTGATGCCGGGGCGTTGATGAGCGTGGGCAGCTTCACGCTCGAAGACGGCGACTACCTCGGAGAAGACGCGATTCGTGAGGTGCGGCGCGAGCGCTGTGGTGCAATCCTGGCAGCAAGCGGTCTGTCGGCTGATCCGGATTCGCTCTCGGGGACGTTCCCGACCGAGGACAACTGGCGACAGCTCGATCGGCGGTTGGTCACGTGTGACGCAACGCCGAACTGAGCGTCAGGCCGACTCGAGGTGTGCCAGCAGTGAGTTTGCGATGTCGGCGGAGTCCGGGCCGACGCCGTCGATGAAGCTCGACTTGCGTCGCCGCAGGAACGGAAGCCCGAGTACGTACAGGCCGTCATCGACGACACCACCGTCGTGGACGATCGCGCCGCGTTCGTTCAGCCAGCGACCGTCGACCCAAGGGAGGTGCGGGCGGAATCCTGTTGCCCAGATCACCGAACCAAGTCGATCGAGATCAAGCGGTTCGATGCCAGGACCGACGCAGGTGCGAGCAGGTAACTGCGGTTCCGCGAGCTCTGCGCCCAAGCCGCTGTGGGCGATGAACTTCTCGATGTCGGTGAGGAGGTCGAACATCGCGTGGTCAGCAGCGGCGGTGGTGGCTGCGAGTGAGTCGTCGAAACAGGCAAGCCCATCACGCACCTCGACAAAGCGCCCAACGATGTTCGCGCCATGCTCGCCCAATGTGTTCAAGTCGAGGTTGCGCCTGTCGGCGCTTCCGACCAGTTGCATCGAAGGACGTCGGCGCAGCGCGTCGAGGTCGACATCGGTCCCCATCTCCGCAACGGTCTCGTCGAGCCAGCCAATCGTCTCGCCCCACCACAAGATGTCTCGTCCTCGGTGCGTGCGTGGGATCCGTGTGTGTGCGCCGACTGCAACCGTGACCGTGCGACCGGACCGTGTGATTTCATCGGCGAGCTGAAGTCCAGATGCCGATGCGCCAACGACCAGCACGTCCCCGTCGGGGAGCATTGCTGGATTGCGATAGTGGATCGGCGTGATCTGTTCGATGTGTTCGGGCAATGACGCAGCGAGTTGCGGAACGTACGGAGTGCTGCACGCCCCCGACGCAATCACCACCGTTGAGCAGGACCAGGTACCGCAGTTGGTCGACACGACGTATCCCTGAGCGTCTCGAGTGAGATGCGTGACCTCGACACCGGTGTGGACAGGAGCGTCGAACGAAGTGGCGTAGTCGATGAGTCGTTGCGCGACCTGGCGGGCTGACTCATAACCATCAGGGTGTTGGCTTGGTGACGTCGAGCCGGGAAGCCGCGTCATCCAGTTCGGAGTGAGGAGGCACAGCGAGTCCCACCGTTCGGTCTGCCATGCGTTGGCGATCGCTCCCCGCTCGAACACCACATGATCCACTCCGGCGTCGCTGAGACGGCGACTCATGGCGAGACCAGCTTGGCCAGCGCCGATGATGACAGCGGTTGCGTGCATGGGCGGGCCTCCTCGGCGTGTGGACGGTGTCGTTGGTTGCTTCCTCGCCTGAGAAATCAGCGTGAAGAACCTTCACCCTACGCCACGCGCCGGTCGGTGCTCGAAGACCGGCTCAGTCGTATTGGTACTTCTGCGCTCGGTTGAACGCGGTTTCGATCTCGCGATCGGCATCGCGTTCAGCCATGTTCTGGCGCTTATCGCCCTTGGTTCGCCCCTTGGCAAGACCGAGCTCCATTTTCGCACGCCCGCCCTTCCAATACAGCCGCAGCGCAACGATGGTGAGTCCGCCCTGCGCAGTCCGCATGTCCAACTTGTCGATCTCCGCGCGGTTCAGCAACAGCTTGCGTTCTCGGTCCGGATCGTGCGCACCGAAGCCGATTGCATTCGTGTACGGAGGGATGTGCACCCCATCGATCCACATCTCGCCACGCCGCACCCGTGCGTAGCCCTCAGCGATCTGAGCGTTGCCTTCACGCAGGCTCTTCACCTCGCTTCCGGTGAGCACCATGCCGGCCTCGTAGGTATCGAGGATGTCGTAGTCGCGGTATGCGCGCTTGTAACTAGCGATCAGCTCGGTGCCGTCGCCGGGCTTCGCCTTCTTGGTCTTCTTGCCCTTCTTCGCCATGACGACACGCACGCTACCGGTCCGGCGCCGCGGCCTATCCGTAGATATCGAGCACCCGTTGAGCGTCGCCATGCGTTGCGCAGTGCCGATAGTCGTACGCGCCTGCTTCGACCTTGTGGCCGAGCCAGTGGCTGGCAACGATGTCTGCCAGACACTCATGTGAACCCGACGTCAGGATCCCTGCACCGAATCCGGCGATGTGCGCCAGTTCATGTGCCAACAGATCTTCCCGCTTGCCCGACCAAAAGCCTGCCACCCGCACGTTCATCGTCATGAGCCCACCCGACTCGTTCCAGTACGCCTTCGCGTCGTACGCGCCGACCGAGCCCCAGCCCATCGTGACGCCGGTGTGCTCCACGATCCGGTCGAACCGACGCGGGCCGATGGCATCTCGGGTCATCGCTGGCAAGTCGCCGGCTGCGCCCATCGGTGCTGATGCGGGAATGTTGCCGAGTGCCGTGCTCGCTTCGGAAGTTGGTCGGCCGACGCTGGCATCGTGGAGTGCGTACATCGTGCCTTCAGCTGAGTCGATGGATCGCACCACACCGACGTCGTCCACCACGATGGTCAGCTGCGACGACGCATCTGGCTCGAGACCGAACCGTGTTGCAGCGGTGGGGGTGATGCCGGCGGTTGCTGTGCCCGAAGCCTCGACCGTCAGTCGCGTGGCGGTCAACTGCGTTGGGGCGAGGCCTGGAGTCACCGGCAGACGCGGAATGGGAAAGGCTCGTTCGAGCGACCGGTCGGAGAACTCGTGGCCGATGTCGGCGATGTCGAGGCGCGCGGCGGCCACGAACGTGGGGCCGTCGATGGTCACCGCTTCTTGATCGAGGACTTCGAGGTGGTGCCACACGCGGCGTGGGAACACATCGTCGAGCGTGCGGACCATCGCTGCATCGATTGCCAGGAAGAGTGCCTGGTGCGCTGTTCGTTGCTCCGGTGAGGCCGCCACCCAACTGCCGTCGTCGAGTCGGACGAAGTCTGCTTCGCGCCGACGCGCTGCGGCGAGGCCGTCGTGTGTTGCTTCGCCGTCGCGAGTGACGAGGTCGGCGTGAACCTCGATCAGGCCGCCTTCGGTTGGATGCAGCGTGGCAAAGCGGACGGAGTGGGCTTCCAGCGCGTTCGGTACATCCGCTGGACCGGTGCCGAACTCGTCGCCGACGTACCAGTTCACGGCCCAGAGCACGCCGTAGCCGATTGCGACCATGCAGGCCAGCCGCAACGAGTACCGCAGGAGGCGACGAACGGGCCCGTTGCGGCGACGCTTCCAATTCGGTACCTGGCTCGATTGTGGATCGACGGGCCAGAGCGTGTCTCCCGGATCTGTGGCGGCTGGCGCCGGGGCTGGAGGCGGAGGTACCGGCCGGTCGGGGAGTGACGGCAGGAGCGGTGCCACGGTCGTCGCGACGTCCGCCTCGTTCGGATGCATGGTGGGTCATCGGCTCCGGCGTGCGACCACTTGACATCGGCATCGATGCAGACCCGTACGCTGACGGCGTGCTGGAGATCACCCGTGAGGCCTACACCCAACTCGTCGGCCAGGCGCTCGACGCCTACCCGTTGGAGGCGTGCGGTCTGATTGCCGGGCCGCTGTCACCATCCGGTGGGCCAGGTGACCTCGGGCGGATTTTCTACCCGTGTCGCAACGACGCGGCATCGGCTCGGGTGTACACGGTGAATCCCCAGGACTTCATGCGTGCGGAGATGGATGCGGACGATCGCGACTGGGAAATCAACACGGTCGTGCACTCCCATACGCATTCGGAGCCGTATCCGAGCCCGACCGATGTCGACGCAGCGATCTCAGCGGATTGGCACTACGTGATCGTCAGCCTGAAACGTGAGACGCCAGAAGTGCGCAGCTATCGCATCGTCGACGGTGAAATCGTCGCTGAACCGCTCACCATCATCTGAACGCAGATAGATTCCCGACCAAGCGGATCGGCTTTGTCGGAATGCCGACGAGGCCGCCACGGTTGGACTTGGAGATGAGCACGATGACGACCCCGATGACCGCACCGATGCAGGTGCCGATGCCCGCCACTCGGCACTCGAGCGTGCTCGACATGATCGGCAACACCCCGATGGTCGACGTCTCCAACCTCTCGCCGAACCCTGATGTCCGGATTCTCGGCAAGATGGAGATGCAAAACCCGTTTGGGTCGGTGAAGGATCGAATCGCCAAGCGGATGATCGAGACCGCCGAAGCCGACGGTCGACTGTCTCCCGGCCAGACCATCCTGGAGCCATCATCGGGGAACACTGGCATCGCGCTCGCTGCGATTGCCCAGCTCAAGGGGTACCCCATCAAGATCTTGATGCCCGAGTCGGTGTCGATCGAACGCCGTCAGATGCTCGAGATCTTCGGAGCCGAAATCATCCTGACCCCCGGTGGAGAGGGCTCGAACGGCGCCGTGGCGAGAGCGACGGCAATGGCCGCGGAACACCCCGACTTCTTTTTCCCGTACCAGTACGCCAACGATTCGAATCCGAGGGCGCACTACGAAGGGACCGGCCCCGAGATCGTCCGCGATGTCCCCGACATCACGCACTTCGTTGCTGGACTCGGAACGAGCGGCACGTTGATGGGGACCGGGACCTTCCTGAAAGAGCACGACCAGTCCATTCAGATCATTGCGGTCGAGCCGCCACTGGGCGAGCGAGTCGAAGGTCTTCGCAACATCGGCGAGGGCTACATTCCGCCGGTCTTCGAGAACTGGAACGGGTACGACCTGCTCGACCGAAAGCGCGTGGTGCGGCCTCGTGAATCGATCGAATGGACCCGTCGTCTCGTCAGCGAATGCGGCATCTTCGCAGGGATTTCCGCTGGTGCTGCACTGGCCGGAGCGGCCAAGGTCGCCAGCCAGATTCCGTCGGGCACCATCGTGTTCATCGTCTGTGACGGTGGATGGAAGTACCTTTCCACGGGTGCGTACACCGATGACCTCGACGTGGCCGAAGCCGCCGCAGAGAAGATCATCTACTTCTAACGGACCGTTGTTGGCCGAGATGCTGCGATGAGCGGTCCGATCGGAATGTTCGACTCCGGGTTCGGCGGCCTCACGGTTGCACGGGCGATGATCGACCTGCTCCCGCGAGAAGACCTGGTCTATATCGGCGACACCGGTCGGTATCCGTACGGATCGAAGCCGCTCGACGATGTGCGGGCCTTCTCGCACGAACTGGCGCACAGCCTCGTGGACGACTTCGGGGCCAAGGCCATCGTCGTGGCGTGCAACACCGCCACTGCTGCAGGCCTCGACGATCTGCGAGCGGAGCTGGACGTTCCGGTGATCGATGTGATCCGACCCGGCGTGAAGGCGCTGGTCAGCACCACCACGACGGGGCGCGTCGGCGTCATCGGCACCGTTGGCACGGTGAAGTCGGGTGCCTATGTCCGCGCCATTGCCGACACCGGCGTTCCCGTCGGTCTGCGGAGTGCTGCGTGCCCAGGATTCGTGGAGTTCGTCGAACGCGGCCAAACCTCGGGCGATGAGGTCACCGTGCTTGCGGAGCGGCTTCTCGCCCCGATCGTCGAAGCCGAAGTCGATGCCTTGCTGCTCGGCTGCACCCACTACCCGTTCCTGGCCCGAGTGATCGGCGACGTGATGGGGCCTGGGGTCACGCTGGTGAGTTCGGCCGACGAGACGGCGTTCGCAGTTCGCCGTCGACTCGAAACCGCAGGACTGCTCCGAACCGATGGGGGAGTGGGCGCCTGGCGGTTCGCGTCGAGTGGCGACATCGAGGTGTTCCGCGAGCTCGGTGGTCGCCTGCTCGGTCCCGAACTCGACCGCACCGAACCGTGGCCAAGCTGACTACGGATTCTGCGAGCCGGTTCAAACATCTGAAGTGGGGGTGCGGATAGGTTGCGGGCCATGACGAGACCTGACGGCCGCAGCGCCGACGAACTCCGCCCGATTACGTTCCAGCGCGACTTCACCGAGATGGCCGACGGCTCCGTGCTCGTGAGTTTCGGCAATACCCGCGTGTTGTGCACTGCGAGCGTGGACGACGACGTGCCCCGATGGATGCGCAACTCCGGCAAAGGCTGGGTGACCGCCGAGTACTCCATGCTGCCTGGGGCATCGCCCGAACGGATCAACCGTGAAGCCGCCAAGGGGAAGCAGTCCGGTCGCACCGTCGAGATCCAGCGGCTGATCGCCCGCTCGCTGCGCGCTGCGTGTGACATGACCGTGCTTGGCGAGCGCCAGGTCACCGTCGACTGTGATGTGTTGCAAGCCGACGGCGGAACCCGCACGGCAAGCATCTGTGGCGGATTCATGGCCCTGCACGACGCGCTGCAACGCATCGTCGACCGAGGCGAGTTGGCCAGCAATCCGCTGCATTCCTTCTGCTCGGCCATCAGCGTCGGCATCGTTGACGGCAACCCCGTCCTCGACTTGCCCTACGTCGAGGACTCTGCTGCCGAAGTGGACATGAACGTCGTGATGCTGCAGCCGAACACGGGCGGTCGCCCAACCGGCGAAGCACGTTTCGTCGAGGTGCAGGGAACCGCTGAGGGCATGGCCTTCAGTCGTTCCGAGCTTGATCAGTTGCTCGGACTTGCCGAGGGTGGCCTCACCACGATCGCCGCCATGCAGGCCGACCTGATCGCTACCGCGCCAACACCTCGCCCGCCGGCTCGATGAGCGTGCTGCCACAGTTCGTCTGCGCATCGGCGAACCCGGACAAGGTGGCGGAGATCCAAGCCCTGCTGGTCGATGTGGTCGACCTGTTGCCGCGACCGACGACGATCCCCGATGTGGTCGAAGACGCCGACACGTTGATCGGGAACGCTCGACTCAAGGCATCAGCGATCGTCGAAGCAACCGGGCTCCCTGCCCTGGCCGATGACACGGGGCTCGAGGTGGATGCGCTCGACGGGCGGCCGGGGGTCTACACGGCGCGCTACGCCGGTGAAGGATGCAGCTACGCCGACAACCGCGAGAAAATGCTCGCCGAGATGTCCGGGGTGGAACACCGCGGGGCGGCGTTCAAGACCGTGGCGCTCGCGTTGTGGCCCGATGGGTCAGAACTGGCAGTCGAAGGCGTGTGCGCTGGCGTGATCGCGACCGAAGAACGCGGGGAGGCGGGTTTTGGCTACGACGCGATCTTCACTCCGAATGAAGGCGGCGGCGCGACCTTTTCGCAGATGGATGCTGACGCGAAGCATGCGATCAGCCATCGCGGACGCGCCTTTCGCGCGCTATTGGAACGCCTCGAAGCTCAGCGCTGAGTTCGGGGCTCAGGGCGTTGCGAGTGCAACGGTCACGGTCAGACCCGCGTGGTCGCTTCCGGGCACCCGATAGTCCTCGACGCTGGTCGACACGAGTCCGTTGCCGGTGAGTGCGTGATCCAATCGCACGAACGGGGGAACGATCTTGTCTGTGGGCCATGACACCGACCATCCAGCTCCGTTCGCCATGTGCGCATCGGTGAGGCCATTGCGGAGCAGTCGGCGCAAGGCCGGGTTCCAGTAGCTCGCATTGAAGTCGCCGATAACGACAATCGGTTCGGTCGCTGACTCGGCGGCTTGTCCAATCCGCTTGAGGTCTGCTTTCCACTCCCCGAAGTCGAAGATCGGTGTCGGTGGGTGAACCGCAAGCACTCGAATCGGCCCGTCGGCGGTCGTCACGGTCGCATCGATCGTCCGGTTGATCGAGACTGGACGCGCATTTTCGACGATCGGAAGGCGGGACCAGACGGCCGTACCGCCAGCAAAGAGGCCGTCGCGGTTGACTTGGAACGGATACAGGCTGGCGAGCGGGTGGGCGAGCAGAGCCCGGCTGTGATCGACGGTGTATTCGCTGAACACCAGCACGTCAGCATTCGTTTCGATCATCAGGTCGGCGACATCGTTGATCCGAGGATTGCTGAACAGCAGGTTCACCGCAGCGACACGGACCTCGGTGGCATCGGCTGCCGGGATCGCCTGGCCCGGAGGGAACGCAATCGGCGTGGCGAGCCCGAGCACTGACACGCCGACCACGGCCGCGGTGAGCGCAAGGGGCAGAATCTGCTGCCACAGCGCAATCGCAGCAACGACAACCATCAGCACGAGCCCGTACGGCGTGAGTGCTTGGACCGAAGCAACCAGTCGGTTTCCGTCGATTCCGAACGTCTGGGTGAGCATGACCACACCAACGCCGGCAACAGCCCCCCACCCAACGAGCTCACCGACGCGGTGGGGGAGTGTGCGCCGGTCCATCTGTGGCGAGGCTAAGGCCTCGCGGATGGATCGGCGTAGGGTGGGCCCGCTGCTCGTGCGCCGACGTAGCCCAATTGGCAGAGGCACGGTTTTTAGGTGGCCGAAAGTGTGGGTTCGAGTCCCACCGTCGGCACGACAGCACTCCCTCCGGCTCAAGTTGTCATGTCGTCAGACCGATGATTGGTCCACATGTTCGCGCACCGCCGCCTCGGTGGCTTTCCGCTTGCTGTCTACGTGGCAGCACTGCTGATGATCCCACTCACCGCAGTGGGTGTGTTCAGCGTGCGCGAGGTCGATCGCAACAATGCGGCTGCATCGAACAGTCAGATCGTCTCGACCGCAGCGTCGATTCATGTCGCAGCGCTCGACTCGGTGGGCTCGACATCGATCGAGCGAGCCGCAATGCTCGCCCTCGTCGATGATCCCCAGGGGCAGGATGCCCAGCGCATCTGGCTGACCCTGGAGTCCGCTCGCGCCGATGCCGAGGTTGCCCTGGATCGTCTCGAGTTGGAGCTCAGCGAGGACGAGCGCGGAGGTGCGCTCTTCTTGCAAGTGGTACGCCAAGCGCGCGGTGTCGTGGAAGCTGAACGCATTGCACTCGATCGCGGCACGGCGACTGCTGCGTCGATCGTGACGTCATTCGCGGTCTTGGAGGATCAAATCGAGAACATCGTCGAGCGCACGGTCAGCACGCTGGAGTCGATCGATTCCGCTCCGGCGGAAGTGCTGCAGTGGACTCGCGGGCTGATCCTCACCGGCAACCTGGTGTTGACAGCGGTGACCGAACTCGACGCAGTTTCGCTGTCGGCCTCAGATTCGACGGCGATCACACCGGCGCAGCGCGTGGGCGACGATGTTCGTCACAGCGACGCACTCGGAGCTGCGCTCCCTCTGGACCCGGTGGCGGTGTCGAATCTTCGGGCGGACCACTCGGGCATTCGGTCCACGGCTGCGTCCGGCGAAGTGTCCGACCGAATCGAATACGTCGAGGACCTCGACCGGTTCGTGTCGTCAACAGGCGATCGCCTCAGTGGCGAGATCGAAGCGTGGGCTGGCGCAGCACAGAACAAGAACCGGTCAACGCTGCTGATGCTCGGCATCGTTGGCATCGCCTCGATGCTGTTCGGGCTCATCGTCATGCGTTCGTTCACGAGTCCGCTGACACGACTGCGCCTGCAGGCCGAACGCGTGAGCCGCGGGGAACTGAATGCGGAACTGCTGCCCGTCGAAGGTCCAAGCGATGTGCGCAAAGTCACCGGAGCGATCAACGACATGGCCGGCACGTTGTCGCTCGTCGAGAACCACATGGATGCGCTTGCGCAGGCGGAGATGGAAACCGCACCGGCGCTCCAAGAATTGCCGGGCCATGTTGGTGCAGCGATGCGGACGTCGGTGGAGCGTGTTGTTGCGCTGACCACCCGGTTGAAGATGAGTGAGTCGCGGCTCGCCGAGCAGGCTCGAATCGACAACTTGACCGGTCTTCCCAACCGTTTTGCCGTGCTGGAGTATCTCGAGGAGACGTTGGCATCGCACCTCGCTGGTGACTCGGCTCACAGCATCGAACGCTCGACTGGCGTGATGTTCTTGGACGTCGACGGATTCAAGAGCGTGAACGACATGCATGGACATGCGGTTGGTGACGTGGTGCTCCGCGAGATCGCACAACGCCTCAGTAGGTCGGTGCGCGATGTTGACTACGTTGCTCGACTCGGCGGTGACGAATTCCTCGTGGTGGTCGCCGACGTTTCCGATGCCAGCCGATTGGTTGCATTCGGCGAGCGGATGATCGAACAGATCGAGCAGCCGTACAACATCGGTGATCAACTCTTCGCCGTCTCTGCAAGCGTGGGAATCACCGTGATCGAAGCGGGGGACGACTCCATGTCGGTCATCGAACGGTCCGACGCCGCCGTGTACCAGGCAAAGAACCGAGGGCGCCGCCGTGTCGAGATCTTCGACAAGGAACTGCAGCGGTCGATCGAGCACCAGGCGGACCTCGAACTCGCACTGCGCCAGGCCATTCAGCACGGGGAACTGATGATGTTCCTGCAGCCGATGGCCGACCTGTCCACGGGGCAGCCGTGTGGAGCTGAAGCGCTGGTCCGTTGGAACCGCCCCGGTGTCGGGTTGGTGCCGCCTTCGGAGTTCATTCCGATCGCCGAGCGCTCCGGGCTGATCTTCGAACTCGAACGGTGGATGCTGGAGGCAGCGTGCCGACGGATCGCCGAATGGAAGCTGATGGGCAAGGGTGCGGGAATGCGCCTCGCAGTGAACATCTCCGGGCGTCACCTCATCGAAGGCAGCTTGATTGCCGACATCGACAACGCGCTCGCTGCAACAGGAGCCGACCCCAATCTGCTCGAGATCGAACTGACCGAATCACAGCTGCTCGACGATGTGCCTCGGGCGAGCGCGGTGCTCGCGGAAGTTCGGCGCCGTGGCGTGAAGGTAGCCATCGACGACTTCGGCACCGGCTACTCGTCCATGACCTACCTCCAGAAGCTGCCGGTTGACGTGGTGAAGATCGACCAGAGCTTCATTGCGAGCGCCACCACGAACTCATTCGACTCGACGATCGTCGACACGATCGTCACGATCGGCAAGGCACTCGACCTGGAGATCGTTGCCGAAGGAATCGAGACCGTCGCGCAACTGGCGTACGTGATCGATGCGGGCGTCACTCACGGTCAGGGCTTCTTGATGGCTCGCCCGATGCCCGCTCACGACGCCGAAGCAGTCATCTTCGGCGAGGCGTTGTTCAACCGTGATCGAGTGCTCGAATCGACGCGTGAAATACCACGGCCACGCCACCGAGCGCCCACGAGCTGACGTCAGCTGACAGGAACCCAGGTGAGACTGATCTGGGCGACCTTCACATCGGAGGCTTCCAATCCGACGCTGAGCTGCTCGACCGACTTGGCGGTGTCCATCCACTTCTCGTCGATCTCCATCACCTCTTCGGTCAACTCGACCTCGAGGTCCTCGAGGTCGATCGTGAGGCGTTCCAACTTGTTCTCGGCGGCATCGACGCGCTCGCCGGCGGCCTTCGTGGTGCCACGGCGACGCGCCGCGGTGCCGGCTTTACCCAGTAGGCCGCCGAGCATGCCGCCTTTCGACTTGCGTCCGCCGAGCAGGCCGCCGAGCAAACCGCCTGCGGTCGACAACAGCTCCGAATTGCGCTTGCTCTTGGACTGTTCTTCCAGCAGATCGATCTTGTCTTCGAGGCCGTCGATCTGATCACGCAGGCGCTTGGCCTTGGTTTCGTACTTGTCGCGCAGCTTGGCGATCTCGGCATCGGCCTTGTCGTCAGCGGCCTTCAGGCAACGCGTTTCGAACTCGTCGGCATCCTCGCCGGGTCGGCCGTACAGCTTGAGGGCTTTGTTCATCGAGATGTCGACGGTCGAGGTACGCACGAGCTGATCTCGGATGGATTTCTCCAAGCTGCTCCAGTAGGTCTTGTTTGCGAGCTTGGCCTCGGTCAGTTGGTACACGGCGTCGCCGGGGGGATCGGTCCGCAGGTCGCGATCGTCGTAGTCGACCTTCATCATCTCGGAGGTGTCGATCTGCTCTCCGAGTGGAAAGACCACACACTCGAACTCATCGTCGTGCACCAGGTCGGCTTTGGTCTCGTCGTAGCGGAGGTTGACCCGCGCCACCGCTGCTGCGGCCAGCTTCGTGCCGCGTGAGTCACCGCCGATGTCGCTCAGCCACGGCGACGCAATGTCTGCCCATCGGACGGCAGTGCCGTCGGCGACGTCAGGCATCACGGCGCTCTCGTCGTCATCGAGAACCGGAGCGGGTGGAGCCTGGCCGGGCACGGGAGTGGGTTGGCCGACGAGTCCGCTGCTCGCGACCGGTGCCGCCGCGGTTTCCGCAGCGACCTTCTCCGAGTCCATCATCAGTTCGATCTGATCGCGCGTCATCGGCCCACGCAGATACGACATGGCCCAGCGGGTGGTGAACACCTCGGGTAGATCCTGGCCGGCGCGACGGAGCATGAACTCGCGCTTACCCAGTCCAGAGATCGTGTCGCCCACGGCGCTGATGTCCACGCCACCCGACGCCGACGACATCCCGTCGAGCAGGCGGGCTTTGTCGCGGTCGGTTTGGAGTCGACCGATCATCCACGTTCCGGCGTTCGAGATCGCCTTGTAGTCGATGTCCACCGGGTTCTGTGTGGAGAGCACGACCCCGACACCGAAGGCGCGGGCCTGCTTCATCAACAGCATGATCGGCTTCTTCGTGGGTGGGTTGGCCGTGGGCGGCAGGTAGCCGGCCACCTCGTCCATGTACAGCATCGCGCGCAGGTCGGTGGTGCCCGATTGGCGGCGCATCCACGTCACCAGTTTCGAGAGGATGAGCGAGGTGACGAACTGGCGCTCGTCGTCGGAGAGATGCGCGGTGGTGACGATGGCGCAACGGGGCTTGCCGTCCGCGCTGAACATCATCGAGTCGATGTCGAGCGGCGGACCGGCCGCCCACGATGCAAACGCCGGTGACGCAAGCAGGCCGTTCAACTGCATTGCCAACTTCATCCGGTCGGCTTCCGGGAAGAACTGGTCGAGTTCGAAGACGCCGAGCTTGCGGATCGGCGGCGTCGCGATCATCCCGACCAGCGTCATGAGGTCGAGGGCGTTGCCCTGCGTCCACGAGTGGTTGATCAGGTTCGAGATGAGGATGTGCTCTCGACTCGACAGCGGGTCGGCTTCGATGCCGACCAATCCGAGCAAGCCCGACACGTAGCCGTCGATCTCGTCGCTCACGACCTCTGCGTCGCTCATGTCGGCGGGAACCTGGAGCGAGCCGACGATGTTCATCGGCACGCCGGATTGCGATCCTGGGGTGTAGATCGTGAAGTCGGTCGTGGAGCGCAGTGCGCCGATGTCCGCACCGCCCAGATCCCAAGTGCCCAGCCCCTTGGCCCAGAGGGCCGCCTGGTCAGCAGCGAATTGATCGGGTGTCTTGTCGGCGTTCTTTGCCTGAGCCTCGTCAATCCATGGTCGAAAGTCGCTGGCGGCCAGGTCCGGGAACGTGAGGCAAAGGTTCGTGAGGTCGCCCTTCGGGTCGATGGCGATCACCGGCAGCCCGGCCTGCAACGCCTCTTCGATCACGATCACGCCAAGACCGGTCTTGCCGGAACCGGTCATGCCCACGATCACCCCGTGGGTGGTCAGCTTGTCGGTCGCCACCGAGATGTGGCTGGTGGAATCGTCGGTGGTTCGTTCGTGTGTGCCGGGGTCGATTGCGCCGCCCAGGAAGAGGTCTGCCATGTCGGCGAGAGTAGCGGGGCAAACGCATCCGGGTTGCTACGGTCCGGTCCATGGCGTTCACCGGGTTCCCCAACGAGGGAATCGAGTTCTATGACGAACTCGAAGCCGACAATTCCAAGGCGTTCTGGGCCGACAACAAGCAGCGCTTCGCTGCTCACGTCAAGGCGCCGATGACTGAATTGACCGAAGCGCTCGACGACTATGGACCGTTCAAGATGTTCCGCCCACACAACGACCTGCGGTTCTCGAAGAACAAGCCCCCGTACAAAACGCATCAGGGGGCGTTCGGCGAGCTGGAGGGCGGCAGCGGGTACTACGTCCAGTTCTCGGCGTCGGGGCTCATGGCCGCGGCCGGCTACTTCTTCATGGGGAAAGATCAGTTGAAGCGGTTTCGCGACGCGGTGGTTGCCGACAACACCGGTGAACAAATCGCTGCGCTGGTGGCCGACGCCACGAAACGCAAGTACACGGTCGGGGCCATTGCAGAGTTGAAGACCGCTCCTCGCGGCTACGACCGAGAACACCCACGAATCGAGTTGATCCGCCGCAAAGGGCTCATGCTGTCGAAGGACTTCGGTACACCGAAGTGGCTCCACACCAAGCAAGCCGCAACGAAGACACTGGAGTGCTGGGAAGGGGCGCGTGCAGTCTGCGACTGGCTCGATGCGCACGTGGGGCCGAGTACGGAACCTCCCGGCGATCGTCCCTTCTGACCATGTCGCAGCCCCCACCGCCGTCGTTCGAATCGGTGCTGGATCGCTTTCTGGTCGACTCGCCGCCGCACCCGATCGAGCTGCATGTCACCGACGAGATCCAACGTCGTGGTGTGGTGGAGACCATCGGCGATGGCGTCCTCACCGATGTGGTCCACGCAGTGGCAGGCACGGAACCGATGCCGGATGGCGAGCGGCGCCAGATCCGAGTCGAATGGGCGCAACCCGGAGCAATCGTGGCGAGTGTCGTCTTCGACGGAGCGCGCCAACACCACGAGATCTTGCGCAGAACGCTGCTTGCGGCACGACGACACCGATGTGTCGTCCGTTCGTTTCGTCGTGGCGGACTGATCGCCGGACGATCCGGCGCTGACGTGTTCTATGCCCCTCGGGTCGTGCGCCCGCCGGGAAAGTTGGGTCCGCACGCGAGGATCGTCGATTCGGTCGAGCGCTTCGATGTGATGTTCGGCAAGTTCGACCATCCGGGCCGCCTCGCTCGAACCGTGATGCGGCGCTCGACGTTCGAAGAGACGTGGCGAGTGGTGCTCGATGCCGAGGGGCTCCGCGTGCAGCGGGTGAAACGCAGTGGCGACGACGATGTGCGCGTTCCGCTCAGTGAGCTCGTTGCGGCGGTGAAGAGTCCGTGGGAAACGTCGTCCGGGCCAACCCAGTCGATCCTCACGACGAACGAGGTGCTTTCCTTCCCGCGACTCTCGTTCTTGGGCCGCTCTTTCGGTCTCAATGCGAACGATGCCTGGGACTTCGAACAATTCGTCGTGCAACGAATCAATCAGCGTCTCGGCGTGTGACCACGTCGATTCGCGAAGGGCGTGGCGGTTGCCTTGCGGACTTGACAGAATGTAAAGCGTGACGACCACCATTGATGCTCCCTCTGATGTGCCCGCCGACGCCGTGACCACGGCAGCGATGGAGAACCAGTTCGGTCTGGCCGACCGGGTCGTGAACGAGGAGTCGCTCGCAAACAGCATCCAGCGGTTCCGTGAGCAGAAGATCACGCTGCCGACCTTCGCCGAGCTTGCAGAGCCATCGTTGTTCGACCAGGTTGCGAAGGTCGGTGACGCCGATCCGCAGGGCCCGGACGCACGCAACCTCTGGCGATGCCACTGGTACAACGACCTGCAGGGCAACCGTGTGGACGTGCCCGAACACGTGGTGCTCCCGCCAGAGCTCACCGGTGTCGAGAGCCCGATCATCGTCGTGTTCGGTGACCGCTTCCCGATGATCACCGCACACAAGGTGCTCGCTGCATACTCCTGCTTCGCCCCCCGGGTGGTCACGGGGCAGTTCGATCCGACCGTGCACCGCGCCGTGTGGCCGTCCACCGGCAACTACGCCCGCGGCGGTATTGCGATCTCCAAGATCATGGCCAGCCGTGGCGTGGCGATCCTGCCCGAAGGCATGAGCCAGGAGCGTTTCGACTGGCTGGACACCTGGTGCGCCAACCCGGAAGAGGACGTCATCAAGACCTTCGGCACCGAGTCGAACGTCAAGGAGATCTACGACGCGTGCAACGAACTGCAGAAGGATCCGGGCAATTTCATCCTCAACCAATTCTCCGAGTTCGGTAACCATCTCGGCCACTACAACGTCACCGGTCGCGCATTCGGGCACGTCTTCGAAACGGTCCGCGAGCAATTCAAAGCACAGGGTCGAGACATCAACCTCGCAGCGTTCAGTTCCGCCACCGGCTCGGCTGGCACGATCGCTGCCGGCGACCGCCTGAAAGAGGAGTACGGCGCCAAGATCGTTGCGGTCGAGGCACTCGAGTGCCCGACCATGCTCGAGAACGGATACGGCGAGCACAACATTCAGGGCATTGGCGACAAGCACATCCCGCTGATTCACAACATCGCGAACACCGATGTCGTCGTCGCGATCTCCGACAAGGCAACCGATGAGCTCGATGTGGCGTTCAACACCGATGCCGGTCGGGCCTACCTTGCCCAGGCCAAGGGCGTGTCGCCGGAACTGGTTGCGCAGCTCGAACACTTCGGGTTTTCGGCGATCGCCAACACCCTTGCCGCCATCAAGACCGCCAAGCTCTTGAACCTCGGCCCGGATGATGCGTTGCTCACCGTGGCAACCGACGGTGCAGCGCTGTACCCGAGCGAGCGGGCGAAGCTGCTCGAAACCCGCTACGGCAACGAGTTCACCACAACCGACGCAGCAGCAGCGGTGGCGGAGCATCTGACGGGCGCATCGACCGACCACATGATCGACTGCACCGATGTGGACCGTCGCCGGCTGTTCAACCTCGGCTACTACACGTGGGTCGAACAGCAGGGGACACCGTTCGAGCTGTTCGAAGCTCGCCGCAACCAGTCGTTCTGGCGCGGTCTGCGGCGGTACACCGGCGTGTGGGACGAGATGATCACCGAGTTCAACGGTCGCGTCGCTGCCGGCTGATGCATCACGTCCTGGGTTGGCAGTGCGCCGTCTGCGGCGCACGGGTGGGGCTCGAACATCCCACACCGTGGCGTTGCCCGAATTCCACCGCAACCGACCGTCATCACGTACTGCAGGCAACGCTGACGCCTGCTGCGGCGCGATCGGCGGACCCAGCCGGCGACGCCATCAGCTCGTCGCACCCCTTCATCCGGCACGATCGTCGACTTGCCTGGAGTGCAGCGGCAGCCGCAAGAGGCATGACGGACGCGGCGCGTGCTGCGCTGGTGAGCGAACTCGATGCAGCGGTTCGCGACGTCGACGACGTCGGCTTCGTGGCAACACCGTTCGAGCGTTGCGACGCACTCTCTCAGGCCTTGGGCTTCGACGGCGGCGGGGGAGTTTGGGTCAAAGACGAAACCGGAGGCGTGGGAGGGAGTCAGAAAGCTCGCCACCTCTTTTCGATTCTGTTGCACCTGCGTTCGCTCGAACTCTTGGGTCAACTCGACACCCGACCGAGGCTCGCGATCGCATCATGTGGCAACGCAGCGTTGGCTGCAGCAACCCTTGCCAAAGCCGCCGACTGGCCGATCGACGTGTTCGTGCCGACGTGGATGGCGGACGGGTTTGCGCGCCGCCTCGACGAGCTGGGTGCAACCACACACCGCTGTGAACGTCGCGCCGAGGACCCAGCGGGTGACCCAGCGATGCTGCGGTTCCGCGAGGCGGTCGATGCTGGTTCGGTGCCATTCACCGTGCAGGGCCCCGAGAACGCACTGTGCCTCGACGGTGGCCGCACGATTGGCTGGGAGATTGCCGAGTGTCATCACGACGGCACGGCACTCGATGCCGTATTCGTCCAGGTGGGTGGGGGTGCGTTCGCTGGTTCGGTGGGTGCCGGGCTGATCGAAGCCGGTTCCGCGGCGCGGCTCATGGCGGTGCAAGCAGCGGGCTGCGCACCACTGGACCGGGCGTGGCAGCTCGGGGCGACCGCATCGGATGACTGGGCAACCGTCATGGCGCCATGGCCGGATCCGGCCTCCCTCGCAGACGGCATTCTCGACGACGAGACCTATGACTGGATTGCGGTGCTCGAAGCGATTCGAGCGACACATGGCGATTCGATCGTGGCGGCCGAGTCCAACATCGTGCGCGCTCATGAGTTGGCCCACGAGGCGGGGTTTGACGCAAGCCCGACAGGAACCGCGAGCCTGGCCGGTCTGCTCGAAGTGCTGGAGCGGGAACCCGCATGGACCCAGCGCCGGGTTGCCGTGATCATCAGCGGGGTTACTCGCTGAGGTCGGCCTTGACGCTTCCTTGAGATTGGCGAAGGAATGAGCGGCGGCCGGGGGAGTAGTGTGGCGGCCATGTTGTCCAGGTGGACCCGGGCGGGTGCCGTTGGTGCCATGGCCGTGGTTGCCGTGGCGGGTGTCTCTGTTCTTGGCGTCCCCGGTGGAGCGCAAACCGAGCCGCCTGCGTCGATCTTGCACCCCGGCACCGACACGAACCCTGTGGTGTCCGACGATGGTCGCGTCATTGCGTTCATCTCGACCCCCGTTGCGCCGAGCCTCGATCCGGCGCGCCTGATGATCCACGATCGCGCGCCCACCGATGCCGAGGGCGTCGTCTCGAGCGCAACCACTGACGTCGTGGCGG
Source organism: Ilumatobacter sp. (assembly GCA_045106645.1). Lineage (GTDB taxonomy): Bacteria > Actinomycetota > Acidimicrobiia > Acidimicrobiales > Ilumatobacteraceae > Ilumatobacter_A. Next base: position 4,512 of record JBGCEY010000009.1, on the reverse strand, counting down.
GCACCGAAGGAGCGCTGCATGCCTCGATCAGTGGCAACGGATGCATCGTCACATGGTCGGTCGTTGCCGAACTGGCCGACCCCGTCGACCCCGACGAAGCCGATCCCATTGCCAACGTCGTCGAAGATGATCCGGCTGCCGAGGACGATCCGGTCGTCGACGACGATCCGGACGATCCGGACGATGTGGACGATGTGGACGATCCGGTCGATGTGGACGATCCAGTCGACGATGGTGCCGAGCCGCTCCAGTCACTCGAAGCTCGACTCCTGATGGTCGACCGATGCGCAGAACCGGTGGTGGATCCACAAGTCGTCACCGTTGCTGAAGCAGGCGTGGCGTTCGGCCAGGCGGCCATCTCCTCGGGCGGCGAGGTCATTGCGGTGAGCAACGGCAACGACATCATTCGTTTCGAACGCAGCGTCCTCGACGGCACGTATGTCGAAACCCATCGCTTCGACGGTGCCGATGACGCCGACACCGATTTCAGCACCTCGGCCACCGTCGACATTTCCGATGATGGTTCGGTGGTCGTCTTCGCTGCCGGCACCGACCTCGCAGACATCAACGAGATCACGGTGTTCGAGCATGCCGTCGTCGAAGGTGTTGCGACGATCGAAGCAATCCTTGCCGCTGCGGATCAGCCCAGCATGTCTGGCGATGCCAGCACGGTCGCGGTCGTCACCGAACTCGGCGTGTCGGTGATCGGCAGGGGCGTCACGCCGTTTGCGGAGATCGACCTCGGCCCAGGTGTGCGGCCCGCGATCTCGGGCGATGGCAACCACGTGGTGATCGAAGGGTCCGGCGTACTGTCGATCGTGTCGCGAATCGGGCAAGGCGACGAGCCGTTTGCGACTCGTGAGACCACCACGCTCAGCTCCACGATCGCGCCCACCGTCACGGGGCCGGCGATCGATCGGCTCGGCACCACCATCGTGAGTGACGTACCCGTGGGTATCGACGCAGAAACTGCTGAGACCGACATCGCACTCACGACGCTTGCCGCAGACGCCGGGTTCGATGCCGAACTCTTCGACCTCGGCGCCGGCGATGTCGGCACGACGCTCACCGCGTCGGCCACCTTCTCCAACCGGGGCCCTGCCAGCGTCGGGGTCGCGTCGCTCGCCGTCGACGGAGCGTTCCGGATCACCGACGACGGATGCGGTCGCAGCATCCGGCCGGGTACCACCTGTTCGGTCGACGTGGCCTTCGATGTCGAGCGCCTGCAGGACGCGTTCGGCGTGATCACCCTGCAACCCACCGGGTTCGATTCGATTGCCCTCACGACGGAGGTCACCGCACTCGGCGAGGCTCCGTTCGTCGAGCCACCGACCACGGTCACGACCACCACGATCTCGGGAACGACCGGTGGATCTTCGTCCACCTCGTCGACGGGGGCAGCGTCGTCAACCAGCGGGAGCAGTTCCACCAGTGGCACCAGTTCGTCGTCGACCGGCGGATCGAGCACGACATCGAGCACCTCACGAGGTACGGCGACCACCACGACCACCTCCACCACGACAACGCTGCCACTGGGGGCAGGAGTGGTGGCCAGCCCCGCTGCGTTCGACTTTGCGCCGACCATTGTCGACGCCGGTCGTCGCACCGGCCTGGTCGAAATCGTCAACAACGGAACGCGGCCGGTCACGGTGATCGGCGTACGCCTGGAACCAGCCGATTCCGGAGCATTCGTCATCGCTGACACCACCTGCGCAGGCGAGTCCATTGCCGCTGGCGCCCGGTGCGGAGTGACCGTGGCGTTCGCTCCCACCGAGATCGGCGAGCAGAGCGTCCAACTGATTGGATCACTCGAGGGTGGCACCGATATCACTGTGGCCGTCACGGGCACTGGTGCGCCGGCTCCCGTGCTCGCCGTCATCCCAGGCGTTGCCTCAGTTGGTCAAGTGGTCACGCTGAGCGGATCGGGGTTCCCGACCGGGATCAGCGTGTCATTGACCTGGGGTTCCACCACACAGGACGTGTTGATCGACGACGCCGGAACCCTGAATGTTCCGGTCGTGATCCTCACCAACACACCGCGCGGCCCAGCCGAAGCGAGCATCGCAGGCCAAACCGACCTGTTCGGCGACGTTGTGGCCACCGTGTTGGTGACCGATACCAGCGATCGATCGAGCCCCTCCGTCATCGACGGCGTCGGGCCGAACATCGGTCGCTGACCAGACCGTTGTTCAGACGTCGTCGACGAAACCGATGACGGTGGCGGCGGCTTCGCACGCCTCGGTACCGGGGCCCGGCGTCGTGCAGGTCACTCGCAGCGCGATGCTGCTGCCGCTGTCGATCCGCAGCGGCGCAACCAGATGGAAGTCGAGGTCGCGGAAGTTCGCCATCTCCTGATCGAGGAGTACCTGATCGTCGCGGAGCAGCTCGACTCGGCCCACCGCTCCGGTGGGGTTCTGAAAGATCACGTCGCTGATCGACAGCACGCGACCAACGCCAGCCGCGTCGAAGTTGAATTCTTCGGTCGACGTGGTGGCTGGCGTTGCAGTGACGGACAGGCGGAGGTCGGTCGGGTCGCCGAGCGGGAGCTCGGACGCTTCTTCCGCTGCTGCCTCGATCGCCACGACTTGGTCGTCCAGGTCGGCCTGCTGGATGGCGTCCAACTCGGTGGCGGTATCGATCGCGATGTTCTCGACGCTCGGCTTGAGGAGCGCAAACCAGGCAATGGCGCCGACCACCAATGCCGCGGCCATGCCGGCGAACGCAGGACCGAACCAAGATCGCAGGCGCGGACCCTGTTCGTAGAGGCCTTCCAGCTCGCAGCGCTCGCCGTTGCTGCCATTGACGTTCAGCGTGAATGGGTGTTCGATCGGGGCGCCGTTCCAAAATCGCGCATGGGGCGCCACGCGGAACTCGACCTTGGCGGTTTTGCCCGGATCGATGTTCACCGCTGGCGCAGCAAGCTCGGTGGCGAGGGCTGATCCGGCCGTGGCGACCAACTCGACCATGATCGGGACGTTGCCACCGTTTTCGACCGCCACTTTGTGGCGCCCGGCCGACGCCGACTTGGAACGCTGTGGCTCCAGGCGAGCGACCCATGCTTCGGTCGAGGTGATCTCGACGGTCGCAGCTGCAGTCGACGTGTGCTTGTCGTCCTTCACCTCGATGACACAGCTGTGATTGCCTGCGACCAGGCTGGAGTTCGCGTCGACGATGACCGGAACCTGAAAGTGTTCGTTGGGATCGAGGTAGATCGTCTCGGTCTGCAGCACGGTTTGAGCTGCGAGTCCACCGCTTGCGCTCAGCGTGATCATTCGTTCGACATCGGTGTTGTTCTGCAGATGCAACGACAGTGCTGCGGTGTTCCCAGGTGCCGCAGTGATGCGATCGGGCTGGAAGGAAGCGGTCACGGACATGGCGAGGAACCGTACTCCCAAACCATCACCGATAGCATGTCGCCATGTCAGAGCAGACCCTCGCCCCCCACGCACTCGACGCAGGTTCCGATCCCCGGTCGGCGGTCTTCGATCGCTTGTTGAAGAACCGTGTGATCATGCTCGGGTCGGATGTCAACGACGACATCGCGAATCAGCTCTGCGCTCAGCTGCTGTATCTCGAGGGGGAAGATCCCAACGCAGACATCTGGCTGTACATCAACAGCCCAGGTGGTTCGGTCACCGCTGGAATGGCCATCTACGACACGATGCAGTTCGTTGGCTGTGACGTGGCAACCGTCTGTCTCGGGTTGGCTGCCTCCATGGGGCAGTTCCTGCTCACCGCCGGAGCGGAGAACAAGCGGTACGTGCTTCCGAACGCACGAGTGATGATGCATCAGCCGCTCGCTGGTCTGCGCGGGCAGGCATCGGATATCCAGATCCAGGCCGAACAGCTCCGCTACACCAAGAAGCGCATGGCTGAGCTCATTGCCTTCCACTCCGGTGTCGACGTCGAGCAGATCCAGGCCGATTCGGAGCGTGACCGCTGGTTCACCGCCGAAGAAGCCAAGGACTACGGCCTGTGTGACTCCGTGATCTTGCGTCGCGGCGAAATTCTCTGATGCCGAAAGCGCTGCGCTAGCTCTGTTGAGCGAGCGTGGCAATGGGCCCGATATCGAGTGCGCAGTTGTCGATCAGCCATTGTTTGACACGCGCTCCCGCCTGTTCGCTCTGTAGCGCCATCACCACCGCTGCCTGCATCGACGCGTCGTCGCCGGGCACGACGGTGCTGGCGGTCTCGTAGTTCAACACGAGTTGGTCCCATTCGGGTTCGATCGCCAGCGGAGCAAATGCTCCGATCTCTCGGTACAGGTCGAGCAGTGGCTCGATGTCTGATGCGGTGGAGAGCTGCGGAGCGGTCAGCCCGTTGAGGTTCGCCTCGATCTCGCCGCAGAAGCGTTGAGCGTCGCCAGCGGGCTCGTCGCTGCCGCATGCAGCCAGCGCGGCCGCGCCGAGCACTCCACAGGTCAGCAGTGTTCTCGTGGTTCGCACGCAGAGATCATGTCAGCTTCCACGCTCGATCGGGCGGCGCTCGCCAGCTGTGTCACGACAACTCTGA
>JBGCEY010000089.1:0-3116 GCA_045106645.1 Ilumatobacter sp. | reverse complement strand
TCAAGGGACGGTCTCGTGTTGTCCTGATTCGCAAACCCCGGGTTGTCCTGTTGCGCAAACCCCGGGTTTGTGACCGTCAGTTTTGATACTTCCAGCCCCTGGTTGGGATCAGAAGTCGAGGTCGCTGGGGTCTTCGCCGGTTGCCACGGGCTCGGTGTCGAAGAACTCTTCCTGCTCGACGAACTCGCCGGCGGCATCGACGACGTCGTCGATTTCGGAGATTTCGTCGGCGGTGAACGGATCGTTGGCTTCGGTTGCGCCGAAGTCTTCGAGATCGTCCGCTTCATCGGTGATGGTCGTCTGATCCTCGAGCGCATCTTCGACGGCGTCGTCGACATCTTCCGGGGCTGCTGCGCCGAAGTCGTCGAGACCGAGAGCGGTGTCATCGAGAGCGGTGTCATCGAGGGCGGCGGCTCCGAGGCCGACGGCTGCGAGGCTGGCCGGATCCGTGGTTGGCTCGAGCGTCAACGGTTGCTCCTGGAGCACCGCGAACACGTCGCTGGCATCACCAGCATCGAGGGTGGTGAGCACCGGTGACAGTGCATCGGCCTCTTCCATCGTGGCCGTATCGGCGTACGACGACAGGGCTTGGCCAAAGATCTCAGCCGGCAGATCGCCGTATCCTTCGTCTGCCAGGGCTGCCTCGGCGTCGTCGGAACCACGCATGAGGCCCTGGATCACTCCTCGCAAGGTCATGTCACGACAATAACCCCTTGCGGCCAGCAGGGAATGGGGGATGTCCCCCGTCGTGCCGGGGGCAGTCAAAAGCCCTACGCTGTGCCGGTCCCCGTGTTGCTTCTCTAGCACTCGGCGGCAAGGCGAAATCTTCGGAGGGAAGTATCAGTGACATACGAAGTCGGCATCGACCTTGGCACGACGTACACGGCTGCCGCAGTGCACCGTGACGGCCGCTCGGCGATCTTCCCCCTCGGTTCTCGTGCAGCGGCGATTCCATCGGTGGTCTACCTCAAAGAAGGTGGCGAGGTTCTCACTGGCGAAGCAGCGGTTCGACGCGCCATCACTGAGCCCGAGCGAGTGGCTCGCGAGTTCAAGCGCCGTCTGGGCGACACGACGCCGATCATCGTTGGCGGCACCCCGTACTCGTCCGAAGCCCTCATGGCTCGCGTGCTCAAGGGCGTCCTTGAACAGATCGAGACCCGAGAAGGCTCGGCTCCGTCTCGCATTGCCATTTCGCACCCGGCCAACTGGGGTGAGTACAAGCTCGATCTGCTGAAGCAAGCGATCCGCCTCGCCGAAGTCGACGACGACAAAGTCCAGCTCCTCACCGAGCCGGAAGCTGCCGCTCTGTCCTATGCATCGCAGGAACGTATCGATCCTGGCGAAGTCATCGCTGTCTACGATCTTGGGGGTGGCACGTTCGACGCGGCGGTGCTGCGCCGAACCGAGCACGGTTTCGAGATCATTGGCAAGCCGGAGGGCATCGAGCGTCTCGGAGGAATCGACTTCGATGCCGCCGTCGCCGCCCACGTAGCCCGTTCGCTCGACGGAGCGCTCGATGACCTCGATGACGATGACCCAGCAGCGATCGCAGCAATGTCTCGCCTTCGCCAAGACTGTGTTGACGCGAAAGAAGCGCTGTCGTCAGACACCGATGCCACGATTCCGGTGTTGCTGCCGTCGCTACAAACTGATGTTCGCATCACCCGCACCGAATTCGAAGCGCTGATTCGTCCCTCGCTGGTCGACAGCATCGGGGCCATGCATCGTGCGGTGAAGTCCGCCGGTGTCGAGTGGACTGACGTGTCGAAGGTTCTGCTCATCGGTGGGTCCAGTCGAGTTCCGTTGATTTCACAGATGGTGGCATCCGAGCTCGGCCGCCCCGTCGCCGTCGATGCTCATCCCAAGCACGCCGTTGCCCTCGGTGCCGCGTTCGCCGCATCGGCAGAGGGCCTGAGCGCATCCGCTGCTCCAGCGACACCCGGCCCGCCCCCGGCCCCGGCCGCTGCCGCCCCTGTTGCCCCGGTGACACCTGCACCAGCACCGACGCCAGCGCCGACGCCGGCTCCAGAACCAGCGCCGGCTCCAGAACCAGCGCCGATCCCCGAGCCCGTCGTCCAGGCGCCGCCAGCAGCACCGGTCACGCCGGCGGTCACTCCGCCGCTGGATCCGCCGGCGAAGACACCGGCCGCAGCCAAACCACCCGCCCGCCCGGCCCCAGCCCCGGCACCCGAGCCGAAGCCGGAACCGATCTCGACCCCGTCCGGTGACGCATCCGGTGGCAGCCGCCTGCCGCTGATCGGCGCACTTGTTGCGGTGGTTGCTGTTGTTGGTATCGGCGCCTTCGTTGCCACCCGCGGTGGAGATGATGCGACCGATGCAGCCTCACCCACCACGGCTGCGGTGGCCGCAGACGACGAGGGCGACACGCCTGAGGTAACGGTGGAAGAAGCCACCACCACGACCACCGAAGCCACCACCACGACTACGGCGGCTCCGCCAAACGATGCAGAGATGCTCACCTCGCTTTCCGGCGTGATCGATCCCATCTTCTCGACCGTCACCGGCACGGTCGACGACGCTGGCGTCGTCACCCTCACCGGTCGGGCCTTCGACGAAGACGAAGCCGCCGCCGTGCTGGTCGCAGCAGACATGCCCGGTGTCACCGAGATTGTCAACGAGATGGAGATCCAGGCTGACGATGAGCGCTGCACGGAAATCGTGCAGTCACAGCCGAACTTCGGCTGCATCACCAGCGCCTTCTGGGACGGAGCGAATATCCAGGCGTCCTACTTCTCCAGCGCCGACTTTGGCGGTCCGGCACTCAGCGTCAGCGGCGGCCTTCACCTCCATCTGTACGCCAGCGACTTCGAGCCAACGCAGGTGGGAACGGCTGGTCCATTCTCCGACGGCACCGGTTCGTGGCGGGTCTACGACACGCCGGAGCAGATCACGGTGTCACTGGGGCAGCTCGGCGTGGCTGAGGTGCCCGAGAAACTGTGTGCGCTGATCGCAAATCAAGTGCACACGATTGAGTCGTTGAACAGTGGCACGTGCTGGCCGATCGTCGACGTCACCCTTGAGCCGGCCGAGTAACCGCCTGAACCGAGTTGGCTCTTGCGTCAGCTCGTTGCCAGGATGTCGTCCGTGATCGAACC
>JBGCEY010000088.1:0-3877 GCA_045106645.1 Ilumatobacter sp. | reverse complement strand
ACGTGTTGACGATGTGCGGCGACGTGCTGCTGGACGCTTCCGACCGTGCCGGACTGGAACTCCTCGCCGAAGCTCGCGTTGTCGTCGATCGGTGTTCGGACCCAGGGATCGTGGCCCGATACCTGGATCGCATCGAGTCTCCCCACGACGTCGCGGTGGCCATGGCGACAACGCCAGCCATCGTCGAGCAGTTGAGCGAGCGGGAAACAGCGGTGCTTCGCGATCTGCCGACGAAGCTGTCGCAGCGTGAGATCGCGGGCGAGCTGTTCGTCTCACTGAATACCGTGAAGACGCACTGCACGGCGATCTACCGCAAGCTGGCCGTCGACAGCCGCAGGGCCGCAGTTCAGGCCGCCCGAGACTTGGGTCTGCTGTAGCGCTCACCCAGGTGAGATCCCGCGTCGTACGAGGCGGCCTCACGAGCTTGTCAATGACGATTTCTCCATCGCCCACCGCCCGGACCGACGGGCGCCGACATTGGAGAGACCGCCATGAACGACACGATGACCACCACCATTCCCGCCGAAGACGTTGCGACCCCACGGGACCCATCGACGATGCGAGCCATCGTTCAGAACCGCTACGGCACCGCCGACGTCCTCCATCTCGAGCCCACGCAGCGCCCCGCCGTCGCTGACGACGAGGTCCTCATCGAGGTCCACGCCGCGGGAGTCGACCGAGGGACCGAGCATCTGATGACCGGCCGTCCCTACCTCATGCGTTTGGCCGGGTATGGCATCACCAAGCCGAAGAACCAGGTTCCCGGCTTGGATGTTGCTGGCGTTGTCATCGAGGTGGGGTCCGCTGTGGCTCGCTTCGCCAAGGGGGACGAAGTGTTCGGCATCGCCAACGGCTCCTTCGCCGAGTACGCACGCTCCTCGAAGGGCAACCTCGCGATCAAGCCGAGCAACCTGAGCTTCGAAGAAGCAGCCGTTGCGCCGGTGTCGGGAGTGACGGCCCTCAAAGCACTTGTCGATGTAGGCGGCGTGGAGGCAGGCCAGCGGGTACTGGTGATCGGCGCTTCGGGCGGGGTGGGAACCTACGCCGTGCAGTTGGCCAAGGCGCTCGGCGCCGAGGTCACCGGCGTTGCAAGCACCTCCAAGTTGGAGATGGTCAGGGCGCTCGGAGCAGATCGCGTCATCGACTACACGACCACCGACTTCGCGGATGGTGCCAACGCGTACGACCTGATCCTCGACATCGGCGGACGCAGCAGCATCCGTTGCCTCCGCCGAGCACTGACGAAGAAGGGCACCCTCGTGATCGTCGGCGGCGAAGACGGCAACCGCTTCACCGGCGGCGTCGGCCGTCAACTCCGAGCGGTCGTACTGTCGCTGTTCGTCAGCCAACGACTCACGATGTTCGTCGCACTCGTGAACGACACGCTCCTCGGTCGGCTGACCGAATTCCTCGCCGACGGCTGGGTGACGCCGAGCATCGGCCAACGATTCGTACTCGACGACGTACCCGAGGCCATGCAACAACTCGCCGCCGGCAAGGCCAGCGGAAAGACCGCCATCACGGTGAAGCCATGATGACCGCCACCGACACCAGCCGGCCGAGCCGGCGTTTCCGGCGCACTCGTGGCGAGATCGCGTTCTACGCAGCGTCCGTGATCTGGGCCGTCGTCATGATCGCCACCGGCGCCAGCGCGTGGCCGATCGCCATGTGGATCACCACAGCGCTGATCCCCTTCTCTCTCCATCGAAACCGAACGGACTCAGCCAAGTCTCACTCCTCCAAAGGAACACCGAGATGAGCTCCGACATCCTCGACCCGACCGTCCAGCCAGCGGCGACAGATCGGTCCGACACCAGCCCACGAACCGCCGCCGTCATCGCTGGAGCCGGGTACGTGGTCCTTTTCGTGCTCGGCGTGTTCGCCAACTTCTTCGTTCGAGAGGGCCTCGTCGTGGCCGACGATGCTCAGGCCACCGCGACGAACATCGTTGGCTCCGAAGGCTTGTTCCGGCTCGGCATGGTCAGCTTCCTGATCATCTTCCTCGTCGACGTGATCGTTGCTTGGGGCCTCTACATCGTGTTCCGGCGAACCCACCGCGACATCTCGCTCGTCGCTGCATGGTTCCGACTCGTCTACACCGTTTTCCTCGGAGCTGCACTCATCTACATGTTCCAAGCGCTACAGCTGCTCAGCGGCTCGGGCGTTTCGGAGGCGATCGGCTCAGCCGAACGTGAAGCGCACGCACTGGTCGCACTTGACATGTTCAACTCCGCATGGTTGATCGGGTTGGCCGCATTCGGTCTTCACCTCGTCGTTCTCGGCGGGCTCATCGTGCACACCCGATCGGCGCCGCCAGCGCTCGGCTGGGTGCTTAGCGTTGCTGGCGCTGCCTACGTCATCGACACCGTGGCCCACAGTGTCCTCGGCACGTACAGCGACTACGAGTCCGCCTTCATCGTCATGGTCGCCGTCCCCGCCGTCATTGCGGAGGGATGGATGGGGATGTGGCTCCTCGTCCGAGGCGGTCGGGCAGCAGCGTCGGGACAGGGACGATGAACGTCGCCGTGGACCCTCAACTCCACCTCAGGTTGCTCCATGCAGAGACCGGGCTTCGAGGTGGTGGGCCTGTCGTCGACCCGAACCGAGCTCGGACCCGCTTTGAGGACTACTCGTCTGCGTGGCTCGCCGAGCGTCCACTGCGCGATCGGACGCGGTCGGTGTACGAGAGCATCCTCAATGTCGACGTGCTGCCCGCGTTCGCCGATGTGCGACTGGATGGGATCTCGCCCGAGCGGGTGCGCAAGTGGCATGCCTCGCTCGCTCAGTCCAAGCCGGCAATGGCCCCGAAGGCGTACCGATTGCTTCGCACGATCCTGACGACAGCGGTGGAGGACGGAGTGCTCGGCGACAATCCGTGTCGGGTGCGGGGCGCAGCAACAGAACGCGCCGACGAGCGGAAGATCCCGACTCTCGCCGAGGTGGAGGCGATCCTCACGTTCATCGAGCCGCGGTATCGCGCGGCGGTTGTGCTCGCAGCGTTCTGCGGGTTGAGAAAGGGCGAGTGCTTCGGGCTCGCTCGGCGTCACGTCACGATCGGCGAGCTTCAGTCCAGTGTTCGGGTCGAGCGCACTCGACACGAGGTCACGGGGAAGGGTCTCGTGTTCGAGCCACCGAAGACCGATGGCGGGGCGCGAGTGGTGTCGCTCCCCGAGCGGGTGCGCTTGGAGCTGGTGGTCCATCTCCGGGACTTCGTTCCCGACGACCCTGAGGCGTTGCTGTTCGCTGATGAGAAGAGTGGTGATGTACCTCGATTGTCGAAGTGGAAGCGCATCTGGGACCTTGCTCGGAACAACGCCGATGTCCCGAACCTCACGTTCCACGACCTGCGCCACCTCGCCGGGACGCTCACTGCGCTGGCCGGCGGAACCCTCAAGGAGATTCAGGCTCGCCTGGGCCACTCGTCGCCCGACGCCGCAATGCTGTACCAGCACGTGGCCCAAGGCCGTGACGACGTCCTCGCCTCTGCGATCGACCGCCTCGTCTCGGGATAGTCCGCTCAGCGATTGCACGCCCTTACAGTTTCGGTATGGCGGAGCGGAAGTCAGTGAACCGCCCGGACTGCGGTGTCCCGATTGCGCTCCTCCCGGCAACGGGTAACCGTCTCAAGAGTGCGGCCGTAGCCGGCGTTGGCCTCGGCGCAGCGGGAGCGAAGACGGGCGCCAACCTCGGCAAGGGCTCTGGGGTGGCAGGAGAGGGCAAAGGCTGGAATGGTCGTGTGCTGGGCGCGGCTGTCGGCGGCGCCGGCGGAGTTCTCGTCGGTGGAGTCGGCGGCTTGCTGAGCGCCGACTACGCCGCAACCTTCATGGTGTGTCCTTCGAGCGACTGTCAGTCCCGATTTCGCCTTCAGACCTGATGC
>JBGCEY010000087.1:0-10036 GCA_045106645.1 Ilumatobacter sp. | reverse complement strand
CGCATCGCCGGCTTCGGGCACAAGGTGTACCGCAACCGCGACCCACGCTTCGAACTCCTGATGGAACGTGTGCGCCTCATTCCCGATCCTCGCGGGAGGCTCAAGGTCGTTGACGACACGATCGCCACATCGGCCGCGCTGATGAGCCAGCACCCCAACATCGACCTCGCAGTCGGAGCGCTCACCTACGTGGCGGGCATTCCCGCCGACGCGCCGTTGTTCGCAATCGCACGCATCGCTGGCTGGACGGCACACCACATCGAAGAACTCGGCGAACGCCCCGTCCGCTTCCGCGGACTCGCTCACTGAAATGAGGTGATGCGGCGCCGAGATGCCGTTCCGGCGAGTCTCAACTCAAGGTCACGAGATCCGGCAAGGCCGGTCGATTGTCTCTGACCGACGGTGACCAAGCACCGGTTCGGGACGCCAATCGACAAAAGTGCCTGGCACTTTTGACGGGCTACGGCTGGCGGGTGAGGGTGAACAGCACGGCGGACTCCGGGTGGAGCACGGGCGGCTGCACCCCGTGGAATGCGAGTTGACGACCGGTGAGCGTGACACCCTCACCGAGCCATTCCGGCTGAATGCGGGCCGCACCCCAGCGTTCGTACGGGATGGCCAGGTGCTCGACCCGGTAGCTCGCTTCCAAGTCGAGACCCGGCATGCGAAGCGGCGGCGGGGTCTGGCTGGGCGCCGTGGTCAGCTGCGCAAAGGAAACGATTCCCTGCGACCGGTCCGGCGCGTAGACGCCGTGCGCGTTGAACGCAGGGTCGGTCGAGAAGCGGACCGTGTCGCCGGAGTGCAGCAGCTCGCGATGCTCCTTGTGCATGGCAATGACGGCACGCAGCGCGGTGCGGTCATGATCGCTCAGCTTCGTGACGTTCCACTCGACCCCGAGGTGACCGAACAACGCGGTCGCTGCCCGGAACGACAACGACTGCGTCCGTGCGGTCGTGTGCGACGTGGTCGGTCCAATGTGAGCACCCATGACCTCGGGCGGAATCAGCATCGATGCGCCACGCTGAATGATCTGACGTTCGAGCGCATCGTTGCAGTCGCTGGTCCACACGCGTTCGGTGCGCCGAAGGATCTCATGGTCGATCCGTGCCCCACCGCTCGCACACGATTCGAACTCGACGTCTGGATGCTTGGCCCGCAACTCCTCGAGCAATCGATACAGCGCATGGGTTTGGGCATGCGTGCCGGCAGCCCCATCGTGACCGCTCGCTTGGATGTGGTCGCGATTCATGTCCCACTTCACGTACGACACATCGTGATCTCGCAGCAGCGCATCGAGGTGACCTTCGATGAACCCGTATGCATCGGGGTTCGCGAGGTCCAGCACGAGCTGTTGACGACCCAATACCGGGTCATAGCCGTCGGTCGTGAGCGCCCAGTCGGGGTGAGCGCGGAACACGTCACTGTCGGGGTTGACCATCTCGGGTTCGACCCAGATGCCGAACTCCATACCGAGACCGGTCACGTGACTCACCAACGGTTCCAGACCATCGGGATAGACGTTGTCCGACACCCACCAGTCGCCGAGGCCCTTTGTGTCATCACGCCGCGAACCGAACCAGCCGTCATCCAGCACGAAGCGTTCGATGCCGAGATCCGCAGCAGCATCGGCAAGCGCCTGCAGCTTCTCGGTCTGATGATCGAAGTACACCGCTTCCCACGTGTTGAGCAGGACCGGGCGAGCCGTGGAGGGATGCACCTCGAGTGCTCGCACAGCCTGGTGGAACTGCCACGTGGCAGGGGTCAGACCTTCCGGCGAGTAGGCACCGAGCACATCCGGCGTGGAATACGACTCACCGGCTTCCAGCACGATCTCGCCGGGATGAAGCAGTTCGCCGCCCTGGACATAGCGGCGTCCGTCAGGCAGGCGCTCGGCGAACAGCGTGTGGTTGCCGCTCCATGCCACGTGCACTCCGAACAGTTCGCCGTCCCATTCGTCGAAACCGGGTTCGCCAGCGAACACCAGGGGTGGCGACTCGTGCGACGTGCGGCCGCGGCGGTTCTCGACCAGGAGCTCACCATCGAGCCAGTCCCGGCGGATCGGCTGGAACTCGCGCGACCAGCGACCGTTGAACGTCAGCAGCTCCGCGGCGTGTTCAGCAATGGGCAGCGTCAGCGTCAGCGCATCGAGCGAGTACCGGCGGTCCGCACGGTTCGTGATGGTGGCCGACACCCGCAGCACCTCTGCGAGCGTGATCGTCGTCGTCAGCTCGAGTTGAGCGATCTCGTCGACCGCATCGACGACGAGGGTGTTGTCATCGACGCGGTGTGCAACGGTGGCGAACCGAGGCGCCCAGTCGCGCCCACCCCCTCGGCGTCCGACGAGACCGGGCCGACCGGTGAAGCCGGATCCGTGCTCGGGGACGACCGAAATCGGTGCGACGGCATCGAATGTGCCGTGCACGATCGGCCGCGACAATGCACTCGCAAGGGTGGCCGGATCGGCCGCTTCACCGAGCGACTGTCCCCAGTAGACAATGGTGGGCGCCCCCGTCGACACGTCAACGATGACGTCGACCGGACCGGATCCATGGTGCTGAGACAAGCGTATGAACTGCGACATTTTTCCCCCGGAAGACAGCCACGAACGCTATCGGCACCGCAGCGCCTCGTAGCTGGTCAGCCAGCGTCAGCAGCGAACAGAACGAGTGCCTCGGACCAGGCTTGCTCGCCGACCTGGCGGCCGATTTCACGTCCCGCTTCGTCATCGGCAGCAATGTGGATTCCGCCCCAGATGCGTGACCGCCCAGCTTCGTCCGCAGCGTCGCGATACGTGGCCCACTGGAGCACCATGTCGCTGGTTGGGCCGTCTTCGTGGAGGAAGCTGCCCGCCGAGATCTGATGTTCGAGCATGCCGCCGGGGAAGTACTTCGAGCCGGTGAACAACGTGAGCACTTCGGCCCCCGCCCGACTGAACACGCTGTGGCCGGACACGTACGAAGCAAACGCTGGCGTGACGAACGTCGACCGCTGGTACGGCACCCAGTCCACCGCCCGGATCCACTCCACGCCTGCAACCTCGTTCTGCGGATCCTCCGGTGATCCTGCCCATGCTCGAACGGCGATATCGCCGACGGGCAGTCCGGCATGGCGTTCACCCGGCGCAGCGGTCGCTGCGGTCACCATCTCGACGAGGCCGTCGTCGAGCGGGAGACTCAGCGCGTCGTCCTGTGCCCCCAACCAGCGAATCATCGAAATCGGCCGCACCGAGTCGTAGAAGGCCTTCACTCCCCAGGCAGCGATGGCTGCGTCATGGAGCGCACCATTCAGGGTCACGCCGAGCTTGACATCCCATTCGAGGCGGGTCGCAATCGGTCCGAGCGCATCGCCATCGACGACGCTGGCGGGCACGCCATCGACGAACAGCGCATCCGATGTGAGGTTCGCGAGCGTGTTCCAGTGACCAGGCGGCGTCTCCGAGGTCGGCCCGTCAGCCCAGTACTCAGCAATCGCACGGTAGTAGTCAGCAGCGTCCACCACGTTTGGCGCATACGGCTCACCGCTCACCGGGTTGGTCTCGTGGCCTCCCGACTCGTCATACGCGAGCGGTGCGACGTCGGTGGCGCCGGGGCTGATATCGATGGTGGCCACGCCCGTCTCCAGGTCTGCGGATGCACGGATCACGTCGACCGCTTGACTGCGATACAGATCCGCCGTTGCCGCTTCGGCGATTCGCGGGGGCGGCCCCGGATCGAGCGGCGGTTGTTCGGTGACCTCGATCGCGAACGGCGTCACCTCGCCCCAATTCGAACCGATGAACGTCTGCTCACCACCGGGAAGCGGCAACCCGTTCTGTGACACGTTGGTCTCGAGCAACAGCGGCTGCCATCGATCAGGATCGATGAGGTCCGCACCCGATTCCGCCACGACCAGCACGGGGTTCACCGGCTGATACGAAACATCTTCGTATGCCTTGCGTTCCAGCGCTCCGTCGTCGATGGTGGCAGCGAGCACCGACTCGGCCACGGCCACGCCGAACGCCGCAGCGCTCTCCGGATTCCCGTCGGCGAAATCGGCCTGCGCTCCCCCGCACACCGAGGTGAGCGTGTTGTTCAACGCCAGCCGGGTTTCGGGCCGCGCGAGGCTCAACTGGTATCGCTGGGTCAGCACGGTGTGCGCGGCGAAGGCGAGGGCCTCATTTCGTGCCGCTGCAACGTCATCCGCACTCCGACGCTCGTCGACGAACACCGCGGCGCCAGCCGTTGCTTCTGGTTCGTACGCCCTCCACACGTCCCACATCGCAGCCGACAGGTGGAACAGGTTGCGCGCGTGCACGGTCGGTGCGGGGAAGTCGAGCCGGATCGCATCGAGCGCAGCGTCGTTCCACACGCGATACATCGACGCGTCGCTGCCAGGATCACACTGTTGCCCCGCCGCTGGTTCGGCCTCGTCGGGAGCAGACGCGGTCTCGCTCGCGTCGCTCCCGGTACACGCAACGATCGTCATCGCCGCCACCACCGCCATCACTTTTCGCCGCACGCTCACGCCCTGAGTCTGGCGCGCTCGCGCTGCGCTGCGACGTCAACTCGCCAACGGTCAGCTGACGAGTCGATCGCGCCCGCCCCCGGTGACATGTAGAGGTTGGGGTCAGACCCAAAGTTCTACATGTAGAGGTTGGGGTCAGACCCAAAGTTCTACATCGGGCTATCGGCGGAAGGTTTCGGGGATGTAGTCGCCGTGCGCGTCGAGCAAGGTGTCGACGAGTTCCCAGATCTGCTCGAGGTCGAGCTCAGCAGCGGTGTGCGGGTCGAACATTGCAGCGTGATAGATGTGCTCACGATCGCCGGTCATGAGTGCTTCGACCGTGAGCGCATGCACATTGATGTTCGTTTGCATGAGTGCGGCGAGCTGCGGTGGGATCCGCCCGATGCTGGTGGGTTGGATTCCGTTGTGATCCACCAGGACCGGCACTTCCACACAGCTCTCGGTCGGAAGGTTCGAGATGAGGCTTGATCCGTTGCCCGTTTGGTCGTTCATGACGTTGCCGTACACGACGGTCGGCTCGCCGGTCTCGATGGCTTTGATGATCGAGGCGCCGTACTCGACGGACGGATTCACGTCGATGGTCGAATCGGGATCTTCCATCTCGTCGCGCAGCGTTTCCCAGCCCGCGATCTGACGTTCGCACCGCACGGGGTATTCGTCGAGCGGCACACCGAACTTCTCGATGAGGTCAGGCCGGTCACGCTTGATGAACCACGGCACGTACTCGGCGAAGTGCTCGGAGGACTCGGTGACGAAGTAGCCAAGCCGGTCGAACATCTCATAGCGGACTGCATCGGACAGCCCGGTGAACGCACCATCGTCGCGTCCACCATGGCCACGATCGGGAATATCGCCCTTCGCGGAGAACTCGGCGATGGCGGGGTAGAGATCGACCATGGTGCCATCGGCCAGGCGTTGTTCGAAGTCGAGGTAGAACGCCATGTGGTTGATGCCGGCGCAGCGATAGCGCACCTCGGCCATCGGTACACCGAGATCACCGGCGAGTTGCTCGGCGGTGCCCTGCACGCTGTGGCACAGGCCGATCCGCTGGATGTTCGACCCTGGCGACGCGGCTCGATTGAGCGACCACATGTTGATCGACATCGGGTTCACGTATTGGAGCAGCGTGGCGTCGTCACACAGTTCTTCCATATCGGCCTGCATGTCGAGCAGCACGGGCACGGTGCGCAACCCGCGCATGATCCCGCCGACCCCGAGCGTGTCGGCAATGGTCTGGCGCAGACCGAACTGCTTGGGCACCTCGAAGTCGACGACGGTCGACGGCTCGTACCCGCCGACCTGGAACATGGTGATGACGTGGTCAGCACCGTCGAGCGCCACGCGGCGGTCGGTGGTGGCGTTGATGGTCGGCATGGCGCCAACCGCCGCTGCGGTCTTTCCCGCCACGATTTCCGAGGTACGCAGACGCTCGTCGTCGATGTCGAACAAGCTGATCTCGGCTTCGGAAAGCTCGGGAATCGACAAGATGTCGCCGAGCAAGTTTTTGGCGAAAACGGTGCTTCCCGCACCCACGAACGTGATCTTGGTCATGTCGAGGCGCCGATCAGATCTTGTTGCCGCTGGCGATGTCGAAGAAGTGCAGCCGGTTCGCGTCGATCGACATCTCGATCGGTTGCCCCTGCTTCACGCTGGAGTGCGGGCTGAAGCGAGCCACGACCGCATTGCCGTCTTCGTCGCCACCCGTGAGGTCTTCCATGTCCGGGTCGGTGGAGTCCATGGGACGCACGCCGATGTCGAGGTGGGTCACGATCTCGGAGCCGAGCGATTCCAACAGCACCGGGGTGCCGGTGATCCGGGTCTCGTACTGTGGCGACAGCGCAGCGTCGTACATGTCGTCAGGACGGATGCCGATGGCGATGGTCTCGCCGACCTTGCCGGCGAGATCAGGATGCGCGGCGGCAACCGATGCGGGCACGTCGAGCGTGTTCGGGCCGATGTGCACGGCGACCTTTCCGTCGAGGTTGGACACCGTGCCCTCGAACAAGTTCATCGCCGGCGACCCAATGAAGCCAGCCACGAACATGTTGGCCGGGTTCGAGTACAGGTTCGCGGGTGTATCGGCCTGCTGCAGGATGCCGTCTTTGAGCACGACGACTCGGTCGCCCATGGTCATTGCCTCGACTTGGTCGTGGGTGACGTACACGGTGGTGATGCCGAGGTCCTGCTGGATGCGGGCGATCTCGGTACGCATGTAGACGCGGAGCTTGGCGTCGAGGTTCGACAATGGCTCGTCCATGAGGAACACCTTGGGCGAACGGATCAACGCACGGCCCATGGCAACACGCTGGCGCTGGCCACCCGACAGGTTGCCGGGCTTGCGATCGAGGTATTCCTCCAGCTGCAGCACCTTCGCTGTGGACTGCACGCGCTCGGTGATCTCGGACTTCGACACACCGCCGATCTTGAGCGGGTACGCCATGTTCTTGCCCACGGTCATGTGGGGGTACAACGCGTAGTTCTGGAACACCATGGCGATGTCACGATCCTGAGGCGACACGTCGGTCATCTCGTTGCCGGCAATGTGCAGCTGACCTTCCGTGATCGATTCGAGTCCCGCGATCATGCGCAATGCGGTCGACTTGCCGCAGCCGGACGGACCGACGAAGACGACGAATTCGCCCTCTTCGATGTCCAGGGTCAACCCGTCGACGGCCTTGTCGGCGTCGGGGGTGTACCGCTTGGTGAGTCCCTGAAGTGAGACGTAGCTCATGATGTGCTCCTCGATGTGGTGCTGGAGATGTTGCTGCTGGAGAGATGTTGGTGAAACGGCTGGAACCCGATGGAGATCATTCCATCCACCGATCCGGAAGCCCGACGAGGCGGGCGAGGCGATCGGGGATCCAGGGGTAGTCGAAGGTCTGGCCCTTGAGCGCTCGAAGCGTGCGGCTGACGACGATCATCACGTAGTTGAGCAACCCGACGATGAAGGCGAGCAGCGCGAGCGGAAACACGAAGGCCAGCGGTTCGATGATGTCGCCGAGCCAGATCGTGGTCCATCCGCCCCCGACGAGTATCGATGAGCCGATCGTGAACGCGAGCAACGAGCGCATGGCTCGCGGCGTTCCGGCGCCGACGGCTCGCATCAGCGCAGCCGCGAACAGCGGGCCGAGCGGGAAGAGCAGCGCGATCCAGCCATATGGGCTCCCGACGCCGACGGCGACGGCGATCGCCAAGATGAGCGACGACGAGTGCACGAACGCATCCCAGATGCGGTGCTGCGACTCGACGGTCGACATGGTTCGATCGGTTTCCATGGCGCTCGTCATCCCGGCTCCGATGCGAGCGCAGCCGATGTGCGTTCGACCCGGGTGGTGCTGTCGGCAGCGAGGCCGTCGACAACGGTCACTGCGCCGTCTGGCCAGCGAACGGTCGCGGTGAACGTGGCCTCGCTGTCGATCTGGCCGAGCCCGACGTGGACCTGGGTGGCGCTGGTCGAGATGTAGCCGCGCGCGCCGGTGACAACGCCGGAGCGGGTCATGGCCGGGTCGCCGGTCTCAGCGGTGATCGTGACGGTGGTGCCGAGCGCATCGACGTTCTGCGTACCCGACCAGATCGGCTCGACGATGATCGACGATGCCGCACCGGCGCCATCGACGCACACGCGGTTTTCCCAGAGCGCCGCGGGATCGCCGAGGTTGTTGATGATGATGTCGAGGTCACCGTCACCGTCGACATCGGCCTGGGCCATACCACGACCGCCGTCGACCGAGGCAAGCCCCCACTCGGGCACCGGTGTGAACGAGTCGCCGTCGTTGCGGAACGCCTGGTTGGCCTCCACGAGTTCACCGTCAGGCAGCGTGTCGAAGATGCTCTCGGCCTGCATGCCGTTCACGACATACAGGTCGACACGGCCGTCGTCGTCGAGGTCGCCGAGCAGGCCTGACCAGCTCCAGCCGGTGGCCGACACACCGAGGTCGATGGCGTTCTCGGCGAAGAACATGTCGCCCGGCGCCCCATCGGCGATTTGCACGGCATTGCGCGGCTGCTGGATGTCATCGACGCGGGCCTGCTCGATGTCGGCTTCCACCGGCGCCCACACGGCGTCATCAGAGCCCTCCATGCGGGCCATGTCGGTGGTGACGAGATCCTGATCGCCGTCATTGTCGATGTCGGCCACGTCGATGCTCATCGTGGACAAGCTGGTGATGTCGAACAGTTCCGTCACGGTCAGACCGTCGATGCCGGGCAGGTCAGCACTGCTGCGCCACACCCGGTCTGGAGTGCCCAGGTCATTGCCGACCACGATGTCGTCGAGGCCATCACCATCGATGTCGACGATCAGTGTCGCAAGCGCCTGAGCGGATTCGGTGAGCCAATCGGTCTGAACACCTGAGGCAAGGGTGTCTGCGGTTGGCGACAAGATCGCAACACCGACATCGACACCCATGAGCACTCGATTGTCGCGATTCGCGGTCAGCTCGGCGTTGTAGGAGCCGGTTGCCAGCTCGATGGTGCCGTCACCATCGAGGTCACCGGGAGCGATCGAGAACGCCACGGCTCGCGTGCGGATCTCGGTGCGCTCGAATGAGCGTGGTTCGCCTTGGATGTAGCCGATGGGCGGACCGATGCCGGTGGTCAAGACGAGGTCACGGTCGCCGTCAGCGTCGAGGTCGGCCGCGACGACCTGGCGAAAGCGGCCGGTGTCGAGCACGGCACGTTCGAAGGTGGGGGCATCGCCGGGAACGGTGACGTTCCACAGCAGCGAGGTTTCCCCGGAGAGATTGGTGAGCACGATGTCGACGAGGCCGTCGTCATCGAGGTCGTCGGCGTAGACGCCAGTTCCGGTGCCGTCGACCATGGCGGTCACGTCACCGCGAGGGGTCGTGGTGTGATCGAGGTCGTGGCGCACGAAGCTGGCTTCGCACACGGATGCGACGTGCGGCGTGCTCGACACGATTGCGTCGACGTTGATCGTCTCCGACATCTCGATGGTTCCTCGGTCCCCCTCAGAGTCGGCCGTTCCGTTGTCCGGAGTGGCCGACCGACCGGGGCCGCTCCCGCTGCATGCAGCGAGAACGACCCCAGTGAGT
Organism: Ilumatobacter sp.; assembly: GCA_045106645.1. GTDB lineage: Bacteria > Actinomycetota > Acidimicrobiia > Acidimicrobiales > Ilumatobacteraceae > Ilumatobacter_A. Next base: position 482 of record JBGCEY010000087.1, on the reverse strand, counting down.
ACTGCAATGAATGGTCGCACGGCACGTGCTGTGCAATCACTCATCACGAAAGAGATCAGCCAGCAATGAGCTCGTTGATCTCGGCGTTGGCGGAAACAATTCCGTCAACATCGCCTTCGCCACGCATGACGGCGTCGATGGCGTTGCCCATGATCGTGTTCACGTCAGCGCTCTCGATGGTGATCGGGAACAGGAAGGTCGTGCCTTCGTCCACGTGCACCGTGAAGGCTTCCACGTTCACGCCGTTGGCTGCGTGAGCGGCCTGCGCGGTTGCGGTTGCTTCCGGGATGGCCGGGAACACGACAGCGCCGCCGCCGATGACGTTCTGGCACTCGGCCGACGCCATGTACTTGACCCACTCGAAGGCCTCATCCGGGTTCTCGGATGCGGTCGTGATCGAGTCAGCGAGGCCGTTGTACATCGACGCACGCGAGCCAGACGGGCCAACCGGGGTCGGCACGAAGGCGCCAGCGACGCCGTCG
>JBGCEY010000086.1:0-7616 GCA_045106645.1 Ilumatobacter sp. | reverse complement strand
TCGGTGGCGGCCCCGAAGGTGTGGTGGCGGCCGTGGTCGGCCAACCCGAAGCGGCCGACAAGTTGATCTCGGGCCGTGCCGAGGAGATGTCCGAGTTCGGCACCAGCGTGTCGATGTCTGGCAGCTGGGCGGCGGTCGGTCAGCCCGAGATCTTCGCGCCGACGAACCCGGCAGGTCGCGTCGAGATTCTCGAACGCGATGGCCTCGGCGACTGGACGAGCGTCCAATCCATCGACCCACCTGGATTCGTGACCGGAGCGAACGCATTCGGCACCGACGTGGCACTCGACGGCAACGTGCTGGCAGTGCTCTACGCCAACTCCACTGGCAACGAGCTGACCATCTACGAGCGTGCCGACTCCCTGTCGCCGTTCGCGCTTGCCGAGACCTTCGCAATGAGTGGGCTCGCGCCTGCGGGCTCGATCTTCACCGCCGTTGCGGTGAACGGCACGCGGGTGGCAGCGGTTGCGCGTGGCGCGGGCGCTGCTGATGCGACGACGCTGCGGGTGTTCAACCAGACGTCGCTGACGAACTGGGCGGTTGCCGACAACATCACGCCGCCGGGCACATCGTCCACCGACCTCGACGTGGCGATCGACGGTGATTTGATCGCGGTCGGTATGCCGTCGGAAGCGAACGGTGGCAATCCGAACAGTTCATCGGACTTCGTCGGTGCGGTCCACGTGTTCGTCGACACGGCGGGAACCTGGAGCACGTCGCCGGTCAGCACCTTGCGTGCCCCTGACTTCGCCATCACCGGTGATCTGCGTTTCGGCACGTCGGTGACGCTCCACGATGACACGCTGCTGGTCGGTGCCGAGGGCGCGGTCAGCGCAGGGTCGCTCACGGGTGCCGCTTGGTTTTATGAGCACACGGTCACGCCGGGCGTGTTCGACGCGCCGCAGGGAGTCGTCGGGTCGAACGCCGGAAGCTTCCAGTTCTTCGGCACGTCCGTCGGTGTGTGGGGCGACCGAGCGATCATCGGTGAACGCGATCAGTCGAACCCGGGCGCTGCGCATGTGTTCACCCGACGCAACGGCGTGTGGCAGCAAGCAGCGTTGCTGCAGGCCCCCGATGCCGCGTTCGAGGACGAGTTCTTCGGGCGTGCGGTCGACATCGACCAGGAGTCGATCCTCGTTGGTTCGCCAGGCGACACCAACAGCAATGGCATCACCGCCGGTGCTGTCTACTGGTTCGAGAGTGTCACCCCGACCGGCAACGACGCGCCGATTCTGACGATCGACGTCACCGGTCCCGGTGCAACGGTCACCGCAGGCGCAAGCGGCATCGCGGTGAACTCGCTTCCGGCACGCAACATCGATGGCTACGGCGGCGATGACTCGAACGTGGTGTCCACATCGCTGGAAGCTGTCGACGGCGCCACCGATGCCGGTGTGGCCGAAGTGCTCACCGAAACCACCGTGGCCGACCTCGGCCTCGGCGGGGCCGGCACCGACGGCATCGGCCGCGAACTCGTCGAGTCGATCCTGCTGTCCGATGTGGTGATCGACGGCGGTTGGGAACCGGTGCTCGTTGGCTCGGTGTTCGAAGGTCTTCCACTCCAGAACGTCACGCTCGGCCAGGTGCTCGATGCCGGCCTGATCGACGGGCGACCGCTCGAAGTGCTCGACCTGTCGGCCACGCCGATCGGCTCCATTCCCATCGGTTCGATCGCACTCGCTGAGACCGTGCTCGATGACATCACCCTTCCGGGTGGTCAGAGCTGGTGTGATCTGTTGGGCGCCGTGAGCCCCGGTTACGACTGCACCACCACACCGGCAGCTGACCCGGCGAACGACTCGCTCATCGATCTGGCCATCCAGGGCACGCCGATCGGCTCGATCCCGATTGGCAGCATCCCGATTGGTTCCATTCCGATCGGCTCGATTCCGATCGGCTCGATCCCCATTGGTTCCATCGACATCGAGGCGTCACCGATCGGGTCCATTCCGATCGGTTCCATCGACATCGGCTCCACGCCCATCGGCTCGATTCCGATCGGGTCGATTCCGATTGGCAGCATTCCGATCGGTTCGATCGACGTGGGCTCCACGCCGATCGGCTCGATTCCGATCGGGTCGATCACCATCGGCGAGATCGCCCTGGGTGACCTGAGCGTCGTGCCCGGCGTGGCCGCCTCTCCGATCGGCAGCATTCCGATTGGTTCCATCGACCTGCAGGCCGCGCCGATCGGTTCCATCCCCATCGGTTCCATCCCGATCGGCAGCATCCCGATCGGTTCCATCCCCATCGGTTCCATTCCGATCGGTTCGATTCCGATCGGCAGCATTCCGATTGGTTCGATCGACCTCGCAGCATCTCCGATCGGTTCCATTCCGATCGGTTCCATCCCGATTGGCAGCATTCCGATTGGCAGCATTCCGATTGGTTCGATTCCGATTGGCAGCATTCCGATCGGTTCCATCCCGATCGGTTCCATTCCGATTGGCTCGATTCCGATTGGTTCGATCGACCTGACCGCATCTCCGATCGGTTCCATTCCGATTGGTTCGATCCCAGTGGCGCAGCGCGCCACAATCGTCGACTGCTCGCTGATCGACTGCACCCAGCGCTTCGATCTCGCCGACGCATTCGACGCTGGCGCGTTGCTCCCGGGTGCAACTCTCGCCGGACTCGAAGACGTTCCAACCGGTGTGCGCCTCAGTGACCTCGTCGGCGTCGACGGCCTCGACCGCGCCGCCATCGAAGCGCAACTCGCCTCGCTCATCGCCAGCCCGGCATTCGACACGCTCTCGGACTTCTCGACCACCGACGACCTCACGCTCGCCGAACTGCCCGCCAACGCTCCCGAAGTCAGCCAGACCGACGTCGGCGACCTCGTCGACGCGCTCGACACGGTGTCGCTCGCCGACCTGCTCGCAGCAGTCGGTGCTGATGAAGCGGCGCTGCGAGCCGAACTCACCCGCGCCGGCATCATCGAGCTGAACGACCTCACCGACACCTCCGGCATGGTGCTGGGCGACCTGCCGAGCACGCGCAGCGAGTTCATCGCACAACCCGTCACCGATCTCCTTGCGGCGATGACCGACGTGCGCCTCGGCGACCTGCTCGCGCTGCACCCCACGCTCGATGCGAGCGACGTGAACTGGGGCGCATCCACGCTGGCCGACATCACCGGTTGGCAAGACGTGACGCTCGCCGAGTTGACCGAGTACGACGACACATCGCTCGCCGAACTCGTCGACGCACTGAACGCAGCCACGTCCGATGAGTTGACCTTCGGAGAGGTGCTGCTGAGCTTGGTGGGAGTCGAGCGCCACGACTGGACCGACGTGAAGCTCGGCTCGATCGAGCTGGAGAACGCAACAGGCGCACAGACCTTCACCAGTGGATTCGAAGTGGTCGGCGGGATCGGCATCGACCGCACGGTCACCATCCGGTCCACGATCCCCGACGACGCGGTGTACGCCGCCGGAACCACGGTGATCCGCGCAGGCGATTCCGGCACGCTTCCGGGCGGTGCCGGTGAACCGACCATCGACGGCAACCAACTCGTGTGGACACTCTCGGGCGTCCGCTCAGCGGTCCGCTACGAGATCGACATCGACGTGGTGAGCGCACTGTCGCTCGGCACCAACACGGTCGGCACCACCGGTGCAATCGTCGGCTTGGGAATCGGTGCCACCGGATTCACGAGCGTCGGGGTGCAGCAGGCATTCGAACCCAACGACGTGCCGACCGACGTCGGCGTTGTCGACGTCGTGAGTGGATCGATCTACGCAAGCCACATCGCCACCTCGACCGACGTGGACCTGTTCGCCATCGACTTGCCCGCCGGCGCTCGCCTCTCGGTTGCTCTGTCCGACCTGCCCGCGGACTACGACCTCGTGGTCTACGGCCCGCCGGTCCAAGCACTGGCACCGCCGCTGCGTCAGATCGAACCGTCCGAGCCACCATTGCTCACCCTCGACCCAACCGTCAACGACGACGGTGGAGCGCTGCTGCAAGACGTGCCGCTGCTCGACCGGCCCGTGGTCGGCGTGTCGTCGAGTCGCTCGACCGACAACGAATCGGTCGTGATCAACTCGGTCCGGTCCGCTGGCACCTACTACGTGCAGGTGAGCGGCTACTCGGGCGCCAGCAGTAACCAGCCCTACGCGCTCTACATCGCATCCGACGCTCCCGCCGCACCTCTGGTGTGTGCCGCGCAGGACTACCAATCGGTTGCGGATCGAGGCACCCTGCCCGGCGTTGGTGAGCTGATCGGTGTGAACACGATCGTCCTCGTCAACCGCGAACGTCTGGTCGGCAAGTACGGATCCAACGCCTCGGTCGCACTCGACGCAGTCGACGATCTCGTCACGTACACCAACGTCACCAACCCGGCACTCGGCACCAACGCAGTCGTCGTGGAAGTCGATGGCGACGATGACGTTCGGGCCGCCTTCGATGCCTACGACGCTGCATCGTGTGAACCGGGTACCGCCAACGATGTCGTTGCCGAGATCAACGAACTCGTCGACACCATCGACGCAGCTGATCCAGCAACAGCACTCACCCAGATCCTCATCGTCGGTGACGACGACGTGATCCCCATGGCCCGCATTGCCGACGACACCACGATCGCCAACGAGCGCACGTACGCCAGCACGTTCATCGATTCCACGGCAAACAGCCTGTTCGGCGCATTGAGCACCGGCCACTTCCTCAGCGACGACCCGTACGGCGACGCTGACCCGATCCGCAGCGGCGACCGCATCCTGTACGTGACCGACGTGGGTCTCGGGCGTCTCGTGGAAACCCCTGCCGAGATCGCCGGCCAGGTGGCCGCGTTCATCGGCTTCGAAGGGCTGCTCGACCCGTCGACCGCGCTGGTGACCGGCTACGACTTCTTGACCGATGGCTCCAATGCCATCGTCGACGAACTCGACGCCTTGCCCGACACCACCTCGGTCACCGAGATCATCAACGAGAGTTGGACGGCATCCGACGTGATCGACGGGCTGTTCCCAGCGATCGGTGAGTCGCCGAACATCGCGTCGATCAACGCGCACTTCGACCACTACCGGGCCCTTCCGGCCGACCAGAATGCCAGCGGCTCCGAGAGCGACTTGTTCACCACGGCCGACGTGAACCTCGCCGCTCGACAGAACCGACTCGTCGGTCGGTCGCTGTTCTCGATGGGTTGCCACGGCGGCCTGTCGGTCCCCGACGAACTGTTCCCCGGAACCACCGATGGCATTGCCCTCGACTGGGCGCAGGCATTCGCTCGCCAGGACGCCATCTGGGTCGGCAACACCGGCTTCGGTTACGGCGAGACCGAAGGCGTTGAACTCAGTGAACGACTGATGGCGCTCTACGCCAGCCGCCTCGACGGCTCGGTGAACGCCGGTGAAGCGCTGTTGTACGCCAAGCAGGAATACCTCGGCACGCAGCAGGCCACCTACGGCGCATTCGACGAGAAGGTGCTGCAGCAGACCGTGTTCTACGGCATCCCGTTCTACAACGTCGACGTGGTCGACGAACCGGCTGCTGCGCCGATCCCGCCTCGTCCAGCGACCGAGGCCGTGCCGGGCACCGACCTGCGGGTGAACACCATCGAGGTCGCTCCCGACTTCACGAGCGAGACCAACGTCGGCGGCGTGGTGTACTCCGCTGATCTGCCCGCCGGAACTCCCGGCGCTGCTGGTGAGCAGAGCACGCCGTTCGCCCCGATTCTGCCCACGGCGAGCTTCGACGTGAGCGATGTCGATCCCACCGGGGTCGCTCCCGAGACCGTTGCGCAAGGTGCGGTCATCACCGGGTTGGTGACCACCGACGTCACGGGTGTCGACCCTGACCTCGCTCGCCCGATCGTCGACGACTCGAACGTCGAGACCGAGCCGCGAGTGGGCAACATCTCGACCGACCCCGAACTGTTCGTGTCATCGTTCGCCACACCTGAAGGACCTCGCCAGTCGCTCACTGCCACGCTCTCCACGTTCCGTAGCACGAGCCCGGATGGCTCGGGCACGCAGCGACTGTTCGATGAACTCGAAGTGGAGACGTACTTCCGTACCCCCGGCGATGATGCCGACCAGGCGCGGCCAACCTTCCGCGAAGTTCGTTCGTCGACGACCGACATCGGCGGCCAGCAGGTTCTGGTGATCGATGCCATCGTCGCGGACGACCTGCCCGACAACGTGCTGCGCGTGTTCGCCCTCGTGGCGGTCGACCCGGGAGCCTCCACTGAGTGGACACTGGTCGAGATGATCCGCCTCGGCGGCGATCGTTGGAGTGGCTCGCTGCCGATCGGCTCGGGCGACGTCGAATACCTCGTGCAAGCCATCGACTCGAACGGCAACGCCGCATTGAGCACGAACAAGGCTCGTGGGTTCGATGCGGTCAGCGAGCAGTCGCCGGTCGGGGGCGATATCGAGGTCGTGTACTCCGTCACTCCTGGCGTCGTGTTCGCCGGGCCGGTCACCCTCACCGCAACAGCTGGTGGAGCGGTGGTCGACTCCCAATTGAATGGTGGCCTGGTCGTTGCAGGCTCGACATCCACGGTGGTCACCCTCGATCCGGCGGTGATCGGTGAAGGCGCCCACACGGTGGTGTTCAGCACCGAGAGCGGCGCGCAGCGCACCGAGGTGCTGGTGTTCGATGACACTGCTCCGGTTGCCAACATCATCAGCCCCGTCGAGGCCGCCACCGTCGAGGGCGGAGCGGGCGGACGCCTTCGGTACTCCTGTGCCGATGCTGCGACCGGTGTTGCCTCGTGTGTCGGGCTGCTCGACGGCCAGCCGGTTGCCTCGGGTTCGCTCGTTCCGGCAGGCCTCGGCTCCAAGACACTCGTCGTCACCGCGACCGATGTCGCGGGCATGACCAGCAGTGCGCAGTCGACGTTCTCGGTGGCCGACACGATCGATCCGGTGGTGTCGGTGCCGGGAGACATCACGGTCCCGACCGACCCGGGAGCGTCCTCGGCTGTCGTGTCGTTCACGGCGACTGCGACCGACAACGACCCGAGTCCATCGCTCAGCTGCACGCCGGCATCAGGCGCGGCGTTCGTCTTCGGCACGACGCAGGTCACCTGCACCGCAACTGACGCTGCGGGCAACATCGGATCCGGATCGTTCGATGTGATCGTCACCGATGACACGGTTCCGGTGTTGACGATGCCCGACGACATCGTGTCGTCGACCGATCCTGGTCAAGCGACAGCTGTCGTCACCTTCGCTGACCCGCTGGTGTTCGACAACCTGGCGACGACGGTGTCATGTGACGCTGTGTCTGGTTCGGTGTTCCCGCTGGGGATGACTGAGATCACGTGTTCGGCGACCGACGCCGCCGGGAACGCTGCCTCCGACTCGTTCTTCGTCACCGTGATCGACGGTGAGGCGCCCGTGATCGCGAGCGTTGATGATGTGTCCGCAGTTGCGTCGACGTCGGCCGGTGTGGCGGTCTCGTACGACTCGCCGGTCGTATCAGACAACGTCGATGTCTCGTCGACGGCAACGTGTGTGCCGGTGTCGGGTTCGACGTTCAATGTGGGTGACACGACGGTCACGTGTGACGTGTCGGACTCGGCGGGGAACGCTGCGGTCTCGGTGGAGTTCACGGTGTCGGTGACGTTGGCGGCGGATACGTCTGACCCGGTGGTGTCGGTGCCGGCG
>JBGCEY010000085.1:0-48242 GCA_045106645.1 Ilumatobacter sp. | reverse complement strand
TTGCCGATTCCGGCCTCACCACTCATGAAGACCAGCTGACGTTGCCCGGTGGCGCACACCTGTTTGCAGGTGTCGCTCAGCAGCGTGAGTTCGGTGTCGCGCCCGGCGAAGCCGAGGCCGGACTGCTCGACCATGCGAGCGGGGAGTGGAATACCGTTGCCGGTGGCCGTGCCGCTCTCGGTAACGGTGCCGACGAACTGGTAGCCGCGACGCAACACGGTGCGGATCAGGCGTTGCTCTTTGCCGTTGTCGCCAATGGCGATGCGGGCAGTTCGCACGGCGGTGGTGAGTGCTGCTTCACCAACGAAGCGGTCCCCCCAGAGCGTGTCGAGGAGTTCTTCTTTCGAGACGACTCGGTCGCGATTTTTGAGCAGATAGCTCAGGACATCGAACGCTCGCGGCTCGATTGGATTGGTCGTGCCACCGGACCGGAGCTCGAAACGAGCCGTACTGAGTTCGAATCCGTCGAAACGAAACGAAGGTCCATCCACGGCGGGAACGATACCCGACTGGCCTTCCTCCACGAGTCCGCGCGCCGGCCATACACAGACCGAGGTGGAAGCCCCAAGTTCGCGTCCTCGGTGGCCATCGTGTGAGGTCCTCGGCCGAGGCTTGCCCGAGCACACGATGATCCGTTTGGATCGAGTCGACACGTCAGCGATGGAAACAACCCTCTGCGAGGACCTCTCAGAGCCCAAACCGAGAGTCGAACTCGGGACCTACGCATTACGAGTGCGTAAATGTGCGTGACAGGAGTGTCGCGCGATGACTCAACTCGTACGGCATGTCACTTAAGCAGGGCTTTTGTTCACACCTTGACACCTCAGTCGCACAGCGACGGCTCCGTCGCAGGACCTCTCCCTGTCAGTTTCCCTGTCAGTCGCGTGAAATCCGGGACGCTCTCAGAGTCTCACCAATCGGGGGAACTCCACCTCGACATTCAGCGCTCACGGCTCCTGTCCACAGGCGGGCGGCAGTTCTCGCGGCTCAGTGTCGTCTTCGCACGTCTGGCCGAGCCCCGAGGCCCGTCGAAAGTCAGCCAGCCAGCTACCGAAGTCGTTCACGTCGTACAAGTATTCGTCAACACTCGACTCAAGGTCGGCGCTAGCGAGCAGTGCTAGCGGAGCCCAAAGCACACCGTCGACTACCTCTGCTTCACGATCACCTATCCACGGTTCCGCTGCCGTAGCGGCTTGCTCTCGTGAGAGATCGCCTCGGACAAGGCCACGCAGCCACCGGTGAACCACTTCGCGTGTGGGAACAATCATCGCGGACCAGAATAGTTGCCGTTGGCACCGAAGGTGTAGTGAACCTTTGGCCCTAGTGTCTGCGGTCGAACGGAGCGCACCCTGCCGAGGTGGTCGACGGTTTCGTACCAAGTCCTCTGTGCGCCGGAAGCGGGATTCCATTCCCTCACAAGACGCGCGCCGGCCATCTCGCCTGGTTTGCTCGCTGGCTTCGTAAGTCCATAGAAGCGGACTCGACCGTCAGTCAGCTGCCGAACTCCGCCCGTTCCGTATCTTTCCGTGAGCCTGAACTGCTCCGCGAGGCGAGCCCCGTCAGCAGCGTTGGAGGCCCCAGACGCTGCGTCGTCTCCGTACCGGGCTGCCCCACTAACGGCGTCCGCCAGCTCATCGCCATGCCGGGCGGCGATACGCGTACCTGTTGCTGCGGTACCAAGGAACGGAACAAACGCCGCACTCGAAATCGCAGCATTCCCCCAGTCACCCTCGAACGCATAGATCGTTGCATTCACCGCGTCCGCCGGCTCACCAGCGACCGGGACCATCCCAACAACATCGAGTGCTCCATGGACCCAATCCATACTCGGAGCCTCGTTCGCCGGATGGCCCGGGTTGTTCCGTTGGCACAGCAACCCACAAAGAAACTGACAGACCCGGCGACGTCCACGCCGTGGCATAGTCGTAGTCAGGGTGCGGTTCGATGTTGTGGTCGATGACCTCGAACCCCTTGCTGGTCGGGAACACGTTCATTTCGTGCCCGTCGTCCATCCGCACCTTGCGGCACCCTTCTTTCGCTTGGCCGGGCGCGGGTGTGAAGTCGGTGACCACGTCGACCTGACCGGCGATCGCTGGTTCGAGTCCAATGCTGAGGACAGCCTCGCCGGAGCCCGATGATGAATGAGCCGAAGTGCCGAGGTGGCGGTCGACCCGTATTGGATGAGTTCGACGTCGTTGTCGGCGGGGTGGTCCGCAGCCTTGAAGATGTGGGTTGTTGCGATGTCGGGTGAGAGGTCTGGGGGCGGCGCTGTTCCGGACCTCGCTGGTCGGATGGGTGGGGTGTTTCGAGGGTTGGGGGTCGGTGCTGCAATGATCGTGGTATGGGCAAAGGGGTGACGACATCGATTTCGGTTCTGCTGGGCGCGGCCTTGGCGGCCTCGTGTGGCGGGAGTGCCGACGATGCGTTACCCGAGTTGAGGACGATGGTTGCCGTCGATGTTGCGGTGCCGCCCGGTTCTGGCGACTGGACACAGGACGCTCCCGGTTCAAGTCTTTGCACTCATGCCAGCCAACCGAGCGTCACATTCACAGCAACGCTCGACGGAACCAATGTGCTGATCGAGACTCTCGGCACCGAACCGATCGACTCGAAACCGTTGGGTGCGAGGGGCGGGCGGATCGACGACAACGGGAACTGCGTGAACCTGCTCGTCCTCGATGTGTCGACCAGTGACCGTGTGATGGTGGCAGCGACCGAAGAGTCCGGTGCATCGCTCGGTTCTCTTTCCATCAAACCGATCGAAGTCGAGTTTTTGTCGGGTGTGGCGGGTCGGCGCTCGGTGCCGTCGCTGTTCACACTCCAACCGTAGAATCCCTGGCCATTCCTGATTGGCCGGGGTCAGGCGGCGTTGCGGCGTCGCTCGATAGTCGGCGCCGTCTACGGACGCGACGGACAACCCAAGGTTCGAGACGTCAACCGGGCGATGCTCGCACCGTTCGCGCAACTGACCACCGGCCACTGGGTGTTCGACGGCGAACTCGTCGGAACCAAACTCGTCATCTTCGGCCTCGCCGAAGCCACCGGCATCATCAACGACACCACCGGATTCCTCGACCGGCACCGCACCCTCGTCACAGCCGCAGCAGTCCTCCTCGACGGCGCAACCAACATCAGCATCGCACCGATTGCGCAAGGCGAGTTCAACGAGATCCTGTTCGCCGAAGCCCAAGACAGCTACCGTGAAGGCGTCATCCTCCGCCGCGCCGCAGGCCGATACACCGCAGGCCGATCCGACAGCCTCATCCACTACAAGTTCGTCAAAGAGTCCGACGTGGTCATCACCGAAATCGGACGCGGCGGCAAAAACAACATCGTCGTCGCACTCCACGACACCGACGGCAACCTGGTCGAAGTCGGCAAGATCACCGCCACCGGCAAAGGCGACCTCGCTGCCGGAGACGTCGTCACCGTCCGATACCTGTACGTCACCGACCCGACCAGCCCAAAGCTGTTCCAGCCGCGCATCATCCGCCCACGGACCGACAAACCCGCCATCGAATGCGTCCTGGCCCAGCTCGACGGCCACCACACCAACAAAATCGTCTGAACCATCAGACTTGGATTGCCTGGCGACACCTCGACAGTCACTATCGTCGAAGAAATGACGAATCCGGCCGAACCGTTCGCCACCCCACAAGCAAAACGTCGGACAGTCCGCAAGGCCGGACGTGCGATGTTGCTGGTCGGAATGCTGGTCGGTGTGTTGCCGATGTTCGGGCCGGCCCAGATCGCAGAAGCCTGTTTCGTGGCGGACAGTAACGGTGAACTGGTTTGGGCTCCTTCCAATCCGCTGTGCGCCGACAGCGGAACCCTCGGACGAGTCGCTGGCGGCAAGTCGCTGCGCGTCAACGTCGCCGAAGCCGCAGGCGGCCTCACCGTCATCGGGCAACTCACAATGGCCCAAGCAAACAGCCAAGGATTCTTCACCGCATACGCATGCAACGACGGCATCCCCAGAAACACCGACGGCAACATCTCGAAGTCAGACCTCAACTTCGGAGCGTCCGATCCATCAGCATCGAACCGGCTCATCGTCCCAGCCGACACCAACGGCGACATCTGCATCTACACCTCCGTCGACGCACACATCATCGTCGACGTGTTCGGCACCACCGACGACATCGACACCTTCACCAACCAGCGAACGGACACCCGCCTGTTCTGCCCCAGCAACGCCCCCGGCGAAACCTGCACTAGCAACACGGTTGATCCGAACGCCGAGACGCTCTCGTCCGGGTCAACGCTGCGTGTCCCGGTCGCATCAGCCGTGGGCGGCCAGACCGTCATCGGTCAACTCACAATGGCCCAAGCCACCGGCCGCGGTTTCTTCACCGCCTACGCATGCAACGACGGCATCCCCAGAGACACCGACGGCAACATCAACAAGTCTGACCTCAACTTCGGAACCGACGACCGGTCGGCGTCGAACCGGCTCATCGTGCCCGCCGACAACAACGGCGACATCTGCATCTACACCTCGATCGACACACACATCATCGTCGACGTCTTCGGTGTCACCGACGACATCGACACTTTCGCCAATGAACGCACCGACACACGATTCTCGGTCTGCGCTCTCAGTGATGCGACGACCGGAGTGTGCGTTGACCGAGTCGTGCTCCCTGGTGGTGTCAGAAGCGAACAACCCCTCCGAGCCGGATTCGAGGAACGAATCACCATCAACCAAATCGACGGCAACCAAACCGTCATCGGACAACTCACCGCAGCCGGCGCCAACACCCGAGGATTCCTCACCGCCTACGCCGGAGCCTGCGGCGAAGTTCCTCGCAACAGCGCCGGCCAAATCTCGAAATCCGACCTCAACTACGGACCATCAACCCCATCATCAAACCGCCTCATCGTCCCAGCCGACCGAGGCGCCATCTGCATCTACACCTCAGCCGAAACCGACATCGTGGTCGACATCTTCGGAGTCACCGACGACATCGACACATTCCCCAACCAACGCACCGACACACGCGATGGGAGGCCGGAAGAGGGCAACGTGGTCTTCGATAGCAACTGGATTGCTCTTTGTATATCCCCGGACTTCCAAAACGGCGGCTGCATCGAATACGTCGTGGCTCGCGTCGTGAATGGAGCCGAAAGTGAGATTGCTTGCGTGAACGAAGCGTGTCGAACCGTCCGGATCTTGACAGACCCTGCAACTCGCTGCTGGACCGCGACAGCAGATGGCGTTCGACCAGACGGTTCGGTCGCTCTCACCGAGACCAATTGTCCGTAGCCGCCTGTTCCACTCACCGCTGGAACCCGTGAACGCGGTTCGGGTCAGGTATTCGTTGTCGGCCGGTTTTAGTTCGCAGCCGCATCGCCACCTCGATCATCACCGAACACCAACTCTGGTACGACGCCAACGGACACGGGTCCGACAGCCTCGACGAACGAGCCTGCACCACCTGCACCGGAATCCTTCAAGAGATGGCAGCCAACTCCGACGATTGGGACGGCTACACCCTCGAAACGATCCTCCCCATCAACTAGACCCGCTGGTCATACACCGCTGGTCGGCAAGCCCTGAATCCACCCGGCCACAAGTATTGTCCCGGCGTGGACGATCAGAACGCGAAGTTGGTCAAATGGCGACACCGAACCGACACGCCGCTCCTCATCGTCGCGATCGGCTCACTGCCGTTCCTCGCGCTCGAGTTCGCCCGCGACGACCTCGTGCGCAGCGACCGGCTGCTCCTCGACGTGATCAACGTGACTGTGCTCGTCGTGTTCGCCGTCGACTACATCGTCGGGTTCGCCCTCTCGACCAACCGGCGACGATACGTCCGCACCGAATGGGCAGCAGCCCTGATCGTCGCGGCGCAAGCCCTCGTGTTCGTACCGAGCCTCGTCGGATTCGGAGCGCTCCGCATCGTCCGTGGCGCCCGGCTCGTACGCATCGTGACCGTCACCGCACGGATGCTGGCCATCGGCGGCGCGACCCGAGCCAAAGGCCAACAAGCACTCAAGCGAGAAGCGGGAAACCTGGCGCTCGGAACCGCAGCATTCACATGGATCTCCGCTGCCGTTGCCTTCACACTCGCGGAAGACGTCGGAGAAGGACAACGAGTCGTGTCGTTCTTCGACGCGCTGTGGTGGTCGTCAGCAACAATCACCACAGTCGGCTACGGCGACATCTTCCCCGTCACAACCGTCGGCCGGCTCGTCGGCATGGTCACGATGTTCGTCGGCATCTCAGCGTTCGCCGTCGTCACAGCAAAGATCGCCGAATGGCTCGTCGGCGGCAAATCGAGCACGGCCTAGTGCCGTCTCCGGCAATTATGAGGGTGCGTCCGCGTCCAGATGCCATTCGGTGAGCTTGCGAAGAAGCGTGCGTTGGTGATCGAGGTCGGCCTTGACGTAGAACTGCTGCGCCGTCTGCCCTGCGTCGGCGTGACCGAGTCGTTCAGCAATCTCTCTCGGTGATGCTCCCGTCTGGGAGTACACGGTGGCGTGCGTTGATCGCAGTCCCTTGAGAGTGATTCTGGGCAATGCTGCGTCGATGTCTCGGCGGAATCGCGTTTGAAGGCGGTCAAGTGCCTGCGGCACCCCGCCGTAGCTCAAGCGGTCGGTGTCGGGCCCGACAAAGACGGCGTCACCGCCGAGCCACCCGACAGTGCTGATCCGCGCCCGCCCTTGTGCGGATCGATGCGATTCGAGGATCGCGACCGTTGCCGCGTCAAGAGCAACGACTCTCTGTCCGGCTTTGGTCTTGGTGTCCTTCATGGCGGACTCCGTGCGTGACCAGGCTTCCTCCACGGTGAGGCATCCGCTCTCAATGTCAACGTCCCTCCAGTTCAGTGCAATGATCTCGCCCCATCGCAATCCGGTCCACGCGACCAGATGCAGAACGTCGGCGTGCCGGTGCCGACCTCCGCCGAGGCCGGCAGTGTCCAACCAGTTCTGGAACGCTCGTAGTTGGTCGAGCGTCCACGCTTCAGGTTCGGGCTTCTTCGCCTTCGGCCGGGTCGAAGCCGGGACCGGGTTTTTCGAGATCATGCCGCGCTTCTCCGCGTCGGCGAAGAGCTTGCTGATCGTTGCTCGAAACCGGATCACGGTCGACGGCGAGAGCACGATTCCCTTTCGCGAGATGCGCCCTGTCATAGCTGCAATCACTCGGTCGATGTCGCGCGACGAGATGTCGGACAGACGCCTGCCGTAAAGACCAGTTGCGTACAGCGAGATCGTTGACCGGTGCGCTTCAAGTGTCGATGCGGCCAGACCTTCCAAGTGTCGGATCGTCAACCATTCCTCGACCCACGCCTCGAACATCAGTCGCGTTGGGTCGGATGCGGGGCCGAAGCGGCTGAGGTCCGCAAGGCTCTGCACTCGCCACTGAGAAGCCTCGCGTCGCGTCCGAAAGGACTTCGTGCGTTGGACACGCTGTCCGTCGCCAGCGACGAACTCGAACGATGCCCGCCACCTGTCCCCCCGTCGGTATACCCCGCTCATGCTGCGTCCCTGAGTGAAGCCGTGCCGGGAAACGGAGGGAGACCAAGGACGGCCCGGAATGCTGCCGTCGGAATCCGGATGACGCCGCCGATCTGAATGGACTCGATCGGTGGACTCTCGGTTTCGAGTTGTCGATAGAGGTGACGCTTGGACACACCGAGGAAGCGTGCTGCCTCTTGTACCGAGAGTGTTGGCTGCGTCTCGGGGTCGGGAACTGTGTTTGGAGATGCGCTGAAGTCGCTCATGTAGAGGAGAGCAACTGGAGTGTCGTTGCCCCGGAGAACTACCCAGGGATTCTGGACTCTTCCGAGAATCGCTCCCTGTCAGTTTCCCTGTCAGACCGCCTCCGGGGGCGAGCGGTAGCATCTGAAAAAGACCAAAACCCCTGCCTGAGCAGGGGTTTTGTCTGAGCCCAAACCGAGAGTCGAACTCGGGACCTACGCATTACGAGTGCGTTGCTCTACCAACTGAGCTATCTGGGCAACCGCTGCAACCCGAAGGCCGAAGCGTGCACGATGTTATCGCCCGGCCAGGGGATCACGACCGTTCCATTCGCCCGTTGACCCGTATGGTTCGAACCTGGCGAACATCTCCTCGGAGTACCAGTCGCCGTCGCGTGTTTGCTCGATCACTTCGCGATGGCGCGGCATCGAGTAGGCGAAGGCGCGTACCGCTGCCATCGATTCCCACAGGCTGAAGGTGGCGAGCCGGCCGACCGGTGCCTCGCCGATGCCGACCACATCGATCAGACCGTCGGCTGAGTGCAATTCGGTGTCGACCTCGCGTGACGCATCGCTGAACGCTCTTCCGGCCGACCGTCGCACATCGGCTCGCGTGATGATCGCCACAGCACCGCTGCGGTCACCTTTGATCACGCCATCGAGCGGATCGATGCCGCGCCATTGGCCATGGCCACCGAGCGACCGCAGCCGTACGTGCCATGACTCCGCTGCGCCAGCCCAGCGCCGCGGGATCGAGTGGTCTGCCACGAACCGATCCAGGTCGGCCTCGCTGTCCCACACTGCGAACACGGCGCTGCGACGCAAGTCAGCACCCGGGCCCGTGTCGTTGCCGCTGCCCGTTCCCAGCAGCCGCCAGAAACGGAGGCCAGCCACGCGGTCGAGTCGTATCCGGTCGAGACCGAGTCGTGCGAGCACCAGCGGCACCTTGTGTGCCGGCTCGCTGATGAGGTGGAAGGACGCGATGCGAGCCATGCATCCGCCATGCTGTCAGCAATGGACGCGATCAGCGACTTCAGCAGCACGCCGGTCGACGTGATCATCTCGATTGTCATCGGCTACCTGCTCGGCAGCATCCAGATTGCGAACCTCGTGGCGCGGCGTCGAGCCTCGGTGGACCTGCGCGACGTCGGGGATCGAAACCCGGGATTCTGGAATGCGCGAGAGACGCTCGGCAAGATGGCAGCGGTTCCGGTATTCGTCGGTGACGTTGCGAAGGGCCTCACCGCAGCTGGGGTCGGCGCACTGATTGCCGACAACGACGTCTGGGGTATGGCCTACATCGCCGGTGGTGCAGCGATGGTGGGCCACGCGTTCCCGTTGTTCGCCCGATTCGCCGGTGGGCGCAGCATCTTGACCTTCGTTGGAACGGTCCTGATCGCGGCACCGGTCGCCACGTTGGTGGGCATTGGATTTCTACTCGTGGTGTTTGTGGCGACCCGATCGTTCGCGTGGGCGTCGCGGGCCGGAATGATCGTGTTGCCCTTCATCCAGATCGTGGTCGAGGGGCCATATCGAACGGCCGCTACCGGTGTGCTCATGACGTTCATCGGCCTGCGTTTCGCCATGGCCGCGATCGACGATCGGCGGCGAGCCGGTCAGGAGTAGGTTCGACCGCGCCAGGTCTGGCGACCGCGCCGGGCAATGCCGCGAGCGATTGCGGTCACCGAGGCCAAGTCGGCCGCAGGGCTCAACCAGTACGCAACGTCTGCTCGTTCGTATGCGGTGCGCGTCCCGACCAGGGTCCCCAGTCGATTGGCGAGCAGCACCACGTCGACCACGTCGCCGCGGCCGAGTAGCAGTCTGGGAAGTGGGAGCGCCTGAGCGAGGAGCACCACGGCGAGGTCGACCAGTTGGCGAGACCGTGGTTCCACCCCAGGCAGTGCGAGTGATCGACCCCAACCGTGCCATGCATCGTCAAACGACTCGAACATCCGCACCGTCAGCAGGTCGGCTGCGTCGAGGAATCCGATCGTCCAACCGTCACCAGCAAGTTTGCGAGCGAGTGCGATGTCTTCGACGACCTCGCCGCGAACGATCGACATGCCGCCCGCGTCCAGGAATCGAGTGCGAGGAAGCGTCATGCATTGCCCGTTGGCCATTGCTCGGTCAGCGCGGGTCGTGACACCGGGAGGTCCGAACCGGTAGACGAGCGTGGTCAACATCGATGCGTGCAGCCATCGGGTCGCAGGGGTAGGGCATTCGAATCGACCGCCAAGCGTCAAGAAGTCGAAGCCATCCGCTGTGGCTCGGGCGACCGCCGCATGTGGAAGTCGCGGATCCGGACGGGCATCGGCGTCGAGGGTGACGACCCAATTGCCCGTGGATGCTTCGATTCCCTGTTGAAGCGCCCACGCTTTGCCAGCCCATCCATCGGGAAGCTCGGATCCGGGCAACACCGTGGCTCCGGCCGCCTCGGCGATCGATGCAGTTGCGTCACTGGACTGGTCGTCGACGACGATCACCTCCGCAATGTCGTCCGCGCCGACGATCGCATCGAGCAGCGGGCCGATTCGTTCGGCCTCGTCACGAGCGGGAATCACCACGCTGATCCGGATGGTTTCGTTGTCGGGCTCGGTTCCGGCATCGACTGGGGTCAGCGGTCGGGTCGCTGTCGCAACTCGCGCGAGGCGAGAGATCGCCACGCCGCCCGCAGCAAGTCTGGCGCCGAGTGACAACCATTGCAGAGCAAGCCGGCGGTCCGTCATGCGCTGTCGGTGGCAACCATGTCCGCAACGATCCGTGCGCTCGTTGCCACCAGCGGCAGCCCGCCACCGGGATGGCTCGAGCCGCCCACGAGGTACAGACCCTGTTTCGCACCGCGGTTCGCAGGCCTCAGGAATGCCGCCATCTTGCCGTTCGACGACGATCCGTAGATCGCCCCGCCGGGAGCTCGGTAGTTGTGTGCCATGTCGGTGGGAGTCATCGTTGCGCAGAATCGCATTCGGCGTCGAAGGTCGACTCCGTGCTCAGCGAGTCGGTCCAGCACGACCTCGCGGTACTCCTCCGCGTCGATATCGATTCCTGGCGGGGTATTCACGAGCAGGAACCAGTTTTCGTCACCCTCGGGGGCCTGACTCGGGTCCGTCACCGACGACACACAGCCATAGATCGTGGGGTCGGACGCGAGTCGTCCCCGGTCGATCTGGCGGAACTCCTGGCGGCCATCGCCAGAGAACCACACGTTGTGATGGCGGACTCCCGGCGTGGTGCCGCGTGCTCCGATGCACATCACGAATCCGCTCGTGGAGCGCGGCGCCCGGGTCACCTGGCGGAGCGCCGTTGGGTCGGGGAGCAGATCTGAATAGAGGTGCCGTGCATCAGCGTTTGCGATGACGATCGACGCGTCGAAGAACGATCCGTCGGCGACGCGGACACCAGTGACGCGAGTCGGCGATGACAGAATCTCCTCGACCTCAGCGCGCACTCGGATGTCCACACCGATGTCGAGCGCCGTCCGCTGCAGCGCATCGCGGAGTGCCGAGAGGCCACCCATTGGATACCAACAACCGAAGCGCGACTCGATGTGAGGAATGCACGCCAGCGTTGCGGGTGCGCGATCCGGCGACGATCCGGAGTATGTGGCGTAACGACAGGCCCACTGTTGCAACCGC
The DNA here is from genome assembly GCA_045106645.1 of Ilumatobacter sp. GTDB lineage: Bacteria > Actinomycetota > Acidimicrobiia > Acidimicrobiales > Ilumatobacteraceae > Ilumatobacter_A. The sequence goes on along the minus strand of JBGCEY010000085.1, from coordinate 36,907 downwards.
TCGTCCCCGAACGTGTTGCGTGCTGCGGAACGAAGCGTGCGCATCGCGTCGATCTTCAACAGGTCCTTGGGCGAGTCCATCCGCCGCAGCAGTGACATCGGACCGGACATGGGTCCGGCGAAGAACGTCCGCTCGGAGATGTCCCAGATGGTCCGGCCGTTGTCGTTGAACTCGCGCCACTCGGTGCCGGCACCCGGGCTGAATGCGTCGAACGCCGTGGCCGTTGCGTCGGCATCGTCAGGAACCTCGAGTGTGGACCCGTCGCGCCACGAGTAGCGAAATTGCGGATCGAGGCGCACGAGTTCAACTTGTTCATCGAGCGATGTGCCAGCCAACTGGAACACTTCGTCGAACACGTGGGGCAGGGTGATGAGCGATGGGCCCACGTCGAATGTGTAGCCATCGCGCTCGTAGGTGGCGAGCTTGCCGCCGGTCACATCGTTGCGTTCGAGCACCGTCACGTCGTGGCCGGCCGCGCGCATGCGGATGGCAGCCGCCAGTCCTCCAACGCCGCTGCCGATCACGACCACTCGCTGCTTCACCAGGTGCTGTTCCACTGACTTCTCTTTCACGATGGGGGCGCTGTCGTCTGCTGGCGTGCGGACTCCGACAGGAGGTTCGATGCGGCAATTCCGGCGATGGGCAACATTGCGAGCCCGCCGACGAGCGCCACGAGGGGGTCCTTGAAGTACTTGGCGAACCCGAGGGTTTGCATCACCGACATGTATCCGTACTGGCCGACCAGCCGGGGTTCCGGGTCGTCGTTGGACGGTACGAGCGCTTCGAAGAGCGCCATGATGCCGAGCCCGGTGATGAACCAGCCGACGTAGTTGCTCAACGGAATGCCGCGATACAGCCCATTGCGGGCCCAGCGCCAGTAGCCCTCGCCGACCATCTGCGGGTCGAGGAACAAATCCCATGCGGTCATTGCGGCGGAACCGAGAGCGATTCGAGTGGCCGGAGTGGAGTGTGAACCCAGCGCAGCGTCGGCTGCCTCGCGTGCCGGCAAGCCCATCCCGAACCAGGCCAACGGCACGATCACCGGGACGTGCGCGACCTGGGGGCGCAGCGCAGAGGTGTAGGCATAGCGTCCGAACGGCACGCCAGTGCGGGTGCCGAAGCGTTCGATGGCGCCGGTTGCCAATGCGGTCGACGCCGATGCAGCTCCGGCACGGGCGATGCCCCACCGGCGGACTGCGTTGGCTGTCGTGGTGACGTACATGCCACCCACGACCACCGACGACAGGATCCGCCGCCCCGTGCCGCGCTGAGGCAGCAGCGGCGTGGCGATCATTCCGGCCACGGTCACGACGCTGCTGGCAGCAGCAATGCGGTCGGCCCAGCGGGCGGTGATGGTCGGGTCAGGACGGTTCATTCGAGCCGACTCATCGGAGCATGGAGGCGACGAGGCGAGCTTTCTCGGTGGTGGACACCGAGGCGCGTGAGCCGAACACGTCGTAGTCGTTTGCCTCGATCTGATCGAGGATCCGCCCGTACAGCGTGTGTGCTGCTCGGACACACTTGGCTGAACGGTCAGGGAGCAGTGCGATGCCGATTTCGGCGGATTCGTACAGCTGTCGGCAGCGTTCGATCTCGAACTGCATCAGTGCGGCGAACTCCGGCGTGACGTCACGCTGCGTCAAGTCGGCCCCGAATCGGCGCGAGTCCTCGAGCGGCACGTACTGTCGACCGCGATCGAGGTCCTCGTCGATGTCGCGCAAGAAGTTGGTGAGCTGGAATGCGTCGCCGAGGTCGCGTGCGTGGGGGAGCGCAACGTCGTAGTCGGACGGTTCGAGAATCGGCAGCATCATCTCGCCGATGACCGCAGCCGAGCCGTCCATGTACACGAGCAGGTCGTCCCAGGTCTCGTACGAATCAACGGTGAGGTCCATCGTCATCGACCGCAAGAATCGATGAAACGCGTCGACGTCGATGTCGAACGCACGCACGGTGTGGACCACGGCCTTGAGTACCGGATTGCTCGACGTGCCCTCATCGAGGTCGGTGAAGAACCGCTCGCCGAAATCCGCCAGCGCGGCTGCGCGCACTTCGGTCGGAACGTCGTTGCCGCCTTTGGACGGGATCTCGTCGACGATGTCGTCGGCGTAGCGAGCAAAGGCATACAGCGCATGAACGTGATGCTGCTTGATCTTCGGAAGGACCTTGGTGGACCAGTAGTACGTGGTGCCGTGGCGCTTGTTGAACTCTTTGCACAGCGCGTAGCTCTCGTCGAGCGTGACCGGACCGTCGGGAACCAGATGCGTTGTCGGAGTCGGCGCAGTGCGACGGAGTGGATTCGGAAAACGCATCACGTTCATCGTAGAGAACCAGCGGACAGCTTCAGTGAAGAAGTGCCAGGCACTTCTTCACTGGCGGGCGAACTCGTCGACTCGTTCGGCAGCGAGCTTGCCTGACACCAGGACCATCGGCACGCCGACGCCGGGAAGCGTGGACGAGCCGGTGAAGATCAGTCCCGGCACCCGCTTGTCGACGTTGTTCGGCCGGAACGGTCCGGTCTGGAAGAAGGTGTGGGCGAGTGCGAACGGTGTGCCCTGCTCCATCCCCATCCGCTCCCAATCCTGGGGGTCGTAGACCTCTTCGACGACGACATCGCTGGGGTAGCCGAGCGAGGCGACCTTGTCGCGCAGCGAGCCCATGATGGTGTCGCGCTCTTTTGACCAGTCGATCTTGCCACTCAGGTTCGGAGTGGGCTCGAGTACGTACAGGCTCGTGCAGCCGTCGGGAGCCAACGACCGGTCATCCAGACTGTGCAACGTGACCAGGATCGACGGGTCCGGCATACGCACCCCATCGTTGATCAGCGCCTTGAACGAGCCGTCCCAGTCTTGACCGAAATGAATGTTGTGGTGGGCCGCTTCCTCGGGTGGGAGACCCTTCACGCCCGCAATCCACAGCAGGCACGACGGCGAGTATTTGCCGTTGCGTGCACGCCTTGGTGCTTCGACGTCGCCGAGGAGCTCGCGGTAGGCAACCGGCAGGTCAGGGTTACACACGACCACGTCGGCAGCCAGGAACTCCGAGTCGTCACCATCGCCGATCCGCACGCCCTTGATGCCGCCGTTGGAGTGACGCACGATGTGTGACACGGGCGACGAGTAACGAATCGTCACGCCGGCCCGCTCGACTGCCTCGGCAAGGCCAGCGGCCATCTGGTGCATGCCGCCTTCGGGAACGAACACGCCCTTCACCGAATCCATGTAGGTGATGACCGCGTAGATCGCCAATGCTTCATACGGAGCGAGGCCGGCGTACATCGATTGGAAGCTGAAGATCTGTTGCAGCCGCTGATCATCAAAGAACGAAGCGACCTTCTTGTCGAGCTTGCCGAAGCCGCCCATCTTCAAAATTGCGAGACCGTCGCGCCACGGCTTGATCAGATCGAGCGGTGAGTCGAGATTGGTGTCGATGTAGGACCGCATCTCCGCCTTGTACAGACCTTCGAGCCAGTCGGAGAAGCGACCGAACGCGTCGGCCTCTTTCTGGTTCGCAAAGCGGGCGATCTCTTCGGTCATTGCCTCGCGGCCATGCTTCACGAACAGCGTGGAGCCGTCGGCGTAGCACGCGCGGTACATCGGGTCGACGGGCTTGATCGTCACGTGATCGGACATGTTCGCGCCTGCCGCCACGAAGGCTTCTTCGAGCAGATCGGGCATGGTCAACACGGTCGGACCGTTATCGAGGCTGAAGCCGTTCGAGCGGACCATGCCGGCGCGCCCGCCCGGGATGTCCTCGCGCTCCACGATGGTGACGTCGTGGCCAGCCTTCGACAGATGCGCAGCCGCCGAAAGGCCACCGAGCCCGGCGCCGATCACGATGACGTTCTGCTTCGGTGCGCCAGCCATCACTTCCCCCTCGGTCGTTCGTTACGGGCCTGGCTTGTAACGAACGAAGCGTTCGGTGCTTGACCGCTGTATCGGTTGTGTTCGTTACAAGCCAGGCCCGTAACGAACGGTTGAGATGCTGATCGCATCAGACGGTCCGTTGGCTGACGAATTCGGCGAGTTCCACCAGCTCAGTCTTGGCGAGGCCGGTGATCGGTGCTGCGCCGAGCGATGTGACAGCCGACTCGGTGAGTTCGGAGATGTGTTGCTCCAGCTCGTCGAGTCCGCCGGTGTCGACCATCACCTGCTGGATACGAGCAACGGTTTCGGGCGTCATGTTCGGATCCCCGACCAGTTCGAGTACCTCGCGCTGAGCGTCGGTGGCACGCCTGGTGGCGCGAGCGAGTAGCGGGGTGGGCTTGCCTTCGATGAGGTCGCCGCCGACCGGCTTGCCGGTGACGGCCTCATCGCCGAATGCGCCCATCACGTCGTCACGCATCTGGAATGCATCGCCCAGTGGCAAGCCGTAGTTGCTGAGATGGGGGAGGAGTTCGTCGGCCCGCTCGGGCGCAGCGAGCACCGCACCGAGGTGCAGCGGCCGCTCGATCGTGTACTTGCCCGACTTGTATCGGCAGATGCGTTCGGCCTTGACGATGTCACGTGTGCGGCTGACCCCACCCAGGATGTCGAGGTACTGGCCGATGTTCAGTTCGATCCGCAGTTCATTCCAGATCCGAGCGGCCTGGGGTGTTGCCTCCTCGAGAAGCTGGTCGGCGTACACGAACGCAAGGTCGCCGACGAGGATCGCCACACCTTCACCGAAGCGCCGGGACTCGCCAGCCCACCCCTTCTCGGTGTGCTCGTCAGCAGCGACGGTGTGGGTCGTCGGCTGATTGCGACGTGAGTCGGCATCGTCCATGACGTCGTCGTGAAACAGCGCAAACGCATGCATCAATTCGAAGGCCGCGCCGGCGTCGATGTCGATCTGGTCGTCGTCGGCGCCGCCGGCCCCGACGTAGCCCCAGTGACAGAACGCAGGACGCAGGCGCTTGCCGCCGGACAGCACGAGGCGTCGGATCTCGTCGATCGGTTGGGCCAGTTCGGGGTCAAAGCTCGCCCAGCGATTGCGCTCCGCGGCGAGGAACTCGTCGAGTCGTTCGTCGACCCGTTTCGCAAGTCGACGAAGTGATTCCGGAGCACGACCAGCCATGTAGCGGAGGATACTGATCGCCCGGCCGAGTCAGCTCGGGACCGAGGATCGTCCGAAGCAATCGGTCATCGGGTGTCTGGCACCCGATGATGGCACCTGATGGCAGATTGGTGTTCAGCCGGGGTCAGGGCCTGCTGCAGCGTCGAGGTCGGTGGTGACCTGACGGATCTGGAGTTCGGCGCTGGTGATCTTGTCTCGGCACAGTGTGATCAGCTCGCCGGCGCGACTGACACGATCGGCAAGTCGGTCGACATCGACATCTGACCCTTCGAGTTCGCGCAAGATCGTGTCGAGTTCGCGCAGCGCTTCTGCATAGCCGGGCGTGTTGGAATCAGTCATCGTTGGTGCCTTCGAGTTCGATGCCGTCGATCACACTGGTGATGCGTCCGTCGACGAGGTCGGTCGTGATGGTGTTGCCGGGGCCCACATCGGCAGCGGAGCGAACGACGTGTCCGTTTGCGTTGCGGGTGACGGTCCAGCCCCGCGCGAGCTGGACGGCAGGGTCGAGCGATGCAACGCGAGCTGCGAGCACGTCCAACCGCCCGAGTTCGCGCTCGGCATTGATGCCGGCGCGTTCGAGGAGTCGTTCGCCGGCGTGGTCGAGACGTTCGCTGGAGCGTGCCAGTGCAGCCGGTGCCAGCGCGATGATGCGCTGGCGGCGCATGGACAGGCGCTCATCGGCGCGTTCGATCGCTGCGTTGGTGCGCCCGGTGATGCGCCGAGCGGTATCGGTGAGACGATGGTCGGCGGCATCGGTGGTGGACAACGCTCGCCGAGCAATGGCCTCGAAGGCCATCTCGGTGTCGTTCATGTACTGCGCCACACGTTCGATCAATGCTCCGGCACAGGCGGTAGGCGTCTTCAATGCCGTGTGGGCGACCTCGTCTGCAATGGTCCGATCGATCTCGTGGCCGATCCCGGTGAGCACGGGGCACGGCATCATCGCGATGGTGGTGGCGATCCGTTCGCTGTCGAACACGGCGAGTTCGTTCTTCGCACCGCCACCGCGAATGACCACGACAGCATCGAGGACGCCCTTGCGTGCCCCTCGAGCGAGCGTGCCGATGGCCCCCGAGATCATCCGATCCGCTCCATCACCCTGGACACGCGTATCGGCAACCACGAGGTCGAAACCGAAACCGCTCGAGGCCAACTCGCTGCGGAAGTCGGCGAAACCAGCCGAGTCGATGCTGGCAGCCACTCCGATGCGCAGTGGGATGGGCGACAGTCGCTGCTGACGGTTTGCTCCGGTCAACCCGCTGGCGATCAGCCGCTTCAGGATGTCCTCGCGGGACTGCGCGATCTCACCGAGCGTGTAGCGCGGATCGATGTCGTCCATGACGATGCTCAACGCACCACGCTGCTTGTAGAAGTCGAGCTGGCCGTGGATGCGGACCTTCATGCCATCACGCAAGTCGAGTCGGTTCGACCGCAGTTTCGGGGTGAGCCGGGCGAGCTTGTTTGCGAACAGCTTGATGTCGAGCTTTGCTTCGGTGCGGCCTTCTTTCTCGACGAGTGAGAAGTACACGTGCTGGCCGCTGCGTTTGAAGCCGTTGATCTCGCCGCGAACCCACACGCCGTCACGGAAGCCGTTGCGCAACTGTTCGTCGATGGCGTCAGCGAGTTCGCCGACGCTGAACGTCATGTCGCCGGGTTCGTCAACCGGTTCGTCGTCGAATTCGAAGGCGGGCTGAGACACGAGTTCAGCCTGCCAGCGGTTCGTGCCAGCGACACGTGTGGAGTGGATCAGACACCGAGCACCCCGGGGAGCCAGGAATCGAGCCGTGTGATGATGGCCTCGTCGCTCTTGGCCAACAGGTGCCCGTCGCCTTCCAAGATGACGACATCGCCATGCCCGGCAATTGCGTGGACCATGTGGCTGGCCTCGGCAGGCAAGATCTCGTCGCGGTCGCCGTGGAACAGCAGCAGGGGTCGCCCGGCGAGCGCACTGGCGACTTCGCACCCGGCCGACTGTGTGGCAAAGGTGACCACGCCGGCCACCGAGCCCGGCATGACAACCGCTGTGCGTACCGCAACCGCACCCCCGAAACTGTGCCCCATGACGACGATGCGTTCGGCGCCTGCGTCGCGAGCCCATTCGACGCCACATGCAAGGTCATGAGCGCACCGATCCACGTCGTTCGGGCTTCGATAGTTGATTCGGATCGTGCGCACACCGCGTGCCGCCCATCGATCTCCCAGGACCTGGTAGAGGCCGTGGCCGGGCCCGAGCAGCCCGCCCATTGCGCCGCCGCACATGACCAGCGCTGCGGGTGACGCCTCGACGATCGGTTCGTGAATCAGCGCGCTGAGCAATCCGCGGCTCGTGTAGACCTCGCGGTGCGTGAGCCGCTCGTGGACGGCGACCTCGCTGCTGGCGAGCGGGTGCAGCGCTTCGAGCGCAGTCGGGTTGCTCGGATCATGCTCAGCGTCCATGTTCATCAGTGTTGCATCCACGTCACCGTCGGTCGCTCGTGGCCGAGACACTCAGAGACCGAGACACGGACAGACCGAGACACGATCGCCGTGGCACGGGGTCGGTGACGGGCTCAGGCTCCCAGGTGCCGAACGTTGCCGCTGGGTGGGGTCTCGTCGCCATCGTTGTTCGATTCGAGTGCGAACAGCTCGCCATCGACGGGGAGGCCTCGCTGCTGGCGGATTGCTTCGAGCTCACGCAACGGACGCTCCAATGCCCGACGTCGTGTGCCGGCAAGCGCTTCGAAGTCCTTCTCCACGCCTTCGAAGCGGCGCTTGATCTTCTCCATCTGATCGGCGTACTTGCCCCACTGCGTACCGAACTTGCCAATGAGTGACAAGATCTCGTCACTGGTGCGTTCGATGGTGAAGTTGTCGTGTGCCTGGCGGATAACGCCGAGGAACGCAAACAGCGTCATGGGCGAACACATGACGATCTGTTGGCCCATCGCGTCTTCGATCAGCGCCGGATCATGTTCGTGGATGAACCCGGTGAGCTGCTCGTTCGGGATGAACAACAACACGTTGTCGAGAGCCGACCCGCCGCCCTCGATCGCGTACTCCCGCTTGGCCAGTTCCTTCACCCGGGCACGCACATCGGTGAGGAATCGCTTGAGGTGCATCTCGCGTTCTGCGTCGGTGCCCGCTTCCAAGTAGCGCAGGTACGCCGCCATGGGAAACTTCACATCCATGAACAGCGTTTGGCCCTTGGGCATGTGGAACGTGTAGTCAGGCCGACCGCTGCCGCCGTCGATCTGGACCTGCTTGCTGTAGTTGACGTGCTCGACGAAACCGGAAAGCCGCAGCACGTCTTCCGCCATCCGTTCGCCCCACTGGCCGCGGGCTTGCGGATTCGCCAGTGCCGAGCGCAGTGCCTGGGTCGACTCCGACAACGTGTTGGCGATCTCCATATGTGCCTGGATGGATGATTCGACCTGGCCGAACTTCTGCGCACTGGTTTCGCCGAGTGCTGCGAGCATCTCGGCCACCTTCGCCAATTCGCCACGCATCTCGGTGTGCACCTGATCGAGACGTGAATCGATGACGTCCTTCTTCGCACCGAGATCGGTGGTGGTTTGCTCCTTGAGCTGTGCCGACGTTCCAGCCAGTTGCTCTCTCATGTGCGCCGTGGTGGTTTCGAGTTGAGACTGCACCTGGGACGTGGTGGAGGCAAGCTGTGCTTCCTGGCGTGCCATGGTGGCGTCGAACTGTTCGCGCTGGAGCGTGGCTGACTGCTCGAGGGCTGCCTGCACCGCTGCATCACGCTCGGACGCAGCCTGCAGGCGAGCCTCGGTCACCGCGCGAGTGACCGCTGCATCAACTGCGACCTGGAGCGATTCGTTCGTGGCCGCGAGCTGCAGCGACCGCTCAGCGGCTGCGGATTCGCTCGCACGAGCGGCGGACTCCTCGGCGCGACGCGTGGCGAACACGAAGGCGGCACCAGCCGCCGCGAGTGCGAGCACCACGGCGAGGATCATGACGGCGATCAACATGGAACCCATCATGACGTGGGGGTACCTCAGAGTTCGCGGACCCTCATCTCAGGTCCCTGAACAGGGAGTTTGTGGTCGTCAGGCCGGAGTGGAGTTGATCTCGGTGGCCTTCACGGCGGCCCAGACCGAGCTGCCCGGGGCAAGCCCCAGCGAGGCCACTGCTGCGGGGGTCACATCCACAGCAACCGGCAGCGGAGCGCCCAGCGTGACCCGAACGATGTCCCCCAGAGGCTCCAGGAGTTCGACGGTGCTCGGCCAGGTGTTGCGGTGACTCCCGCTCGGCCGCTCGGGGTGCAAGCTCACCGCTGCTGGGTGAATGGTCAACAGCACCGCTCCCATGAGTGACGTGTCGGCAATGGTCAGGGAATGGTCGTAGGCATTCATGAGGACTGCGCCAGCGTTCGCCGTACCGGTGAACAGGTTTGTTCCGGCGAGCGCCGCGGCGTACTCCGTGGTCGGGGCGCGCCGGATCGCGTCAACCGATCCGGACTGCGTGATCCGGCCGTTCTCGATGACGTCGAGGCGGTCCGCCAGGAGAACGGCGTCACCGGGGTCGTGGGTGATGAGGAGTCGCGGGCCGGTGAAGGCCTCGAGGTGGGTTCGCAGCATGCGGCGCACCACGGTTCGACTCTCGACGTCGAGTGCCGAGAGCGGTTCGTCGAACAACAGCAAGTCCGGCTCCGCCGCCAGCGCCCGTGCGATCGCGACGCGTTGAGCTTGGCCTCCCGACAGATCCCGCGTCGTGCGCGCGGAGATGTCAGCGAGATCGAGGCGTTCCAACCACGGCTGAGCGTCGCGTCGCGACGCTCGTCGCGACGCTCCACGGCTGCGCGCCGCGAAGGCGACGTTGTCCAACACGGTGAGGTGCTCGAACAGCAGCGGGTCCTGGGAGACGACACCGATGCGGCGGTGTTCGGGATACACGAAGACGTCGTCGCCATCGAGTTCGCGCCCGGCCAGTTGGATGTGCGTGCCGCTGGAGGGGCCGGACCACCCGCTGAGCGCCGACACCGTCGTCGACTTTCCCGCACCGTTCGGGCCGAGCAGCGCAACGGTTTCTCCGGGCTCGATCCGCAGCGCCATGTCCAGCTCGAAGCTGCCCAACCGTCGCCGCACAACAGCATCGAGGCCGGTGGCGGTCATGTCGCAGCCCCCCCACTCCACCAGCGGCCGCGCAGCGTCATCAGCACCACGACGGACAGCAGGACCATCAACAGACTGATGGCAATGGCGGCTTCTCGATCCGCATCGAGCGAGACGAAGACCGCCAACGGGAGGGTCTGTGTCCGCCCCTGCAGGTTGCCCGCAAACGTGACCGTGGCTCCGAACTCGCCCAGTGCCCGAGCCCATGCGAGCACCACACCAGCGCGCAGTGACGGAGCGATCAGCGGCAACGTGATCCGTCGGAACACGGTCAACGGCGACGCCCCGAGTCCGGCAGCAGCGAGTTCGTGTCGACGATCGAGCGATGACAACGCGCCTTCGACGGTGATCACCAGGAAGGGCATGGCGACGAAGGTGTTCGCAACGATGACGCCCCACATGGAGAACGGCAGGGTGAACCCGGTGACGTCGTCGAGTGGTTCACCGATGACGCCGCGCCGCCCCAAGGCGAAGAGCAGCGCTGCGCCTCCCACCACCGGAGGCAGGACCATCGGCAGCGTGACGATCGCACGGAGCAAGCCGCGCCCCGGAAACTCCACTCGGCTGAGCACCCATGCCAGTGGTACACCGAGCAGCGTGGCGAGCACGGCGGCAGCGGTCGAGGTGATCAACGACAACACCAAGGCATCCACGACGATCTCGTTCGTGACGAGTTCACCGAGGCGCGACCACGGGGTGACGCCGAGGAGCCCGATGAGTGGCACGACGAAGAGCGCAGCACCCACGAGCGCGAGCGCGGCCAACACGAATGGAGGTCGGCGCCTGACGATGTTCACGGGGCGCCGAACCCGGCTTCAGCGAGCACCGCCTGGCCGCTCTCGGACAGGACGAACTCGATGAACAGCGCTCCCGCGGCAGCGCGCGGCGCGTCGGTCAGGACCCCGATTGGGTAGATCGCCTGGAGGTCGTCGAGCGTGGCAACGACGACGACATCGTTGGGACGCGACGCAGCATCGGTGGCGTAGATGATCCCCGCATCGAGTTCGCCGGTTGCGAGCTTCGCGGTGAGGGAACGAACGTCAGGCTCTTCGCTGTCGGCTGCGATCGCCAGGCCGGCCGAGGTCGCGGCGTCGTTCGCATACTCACCACACGGGACCTGGGGCGCGCAGACACCGATCAGCAGCTCGTCGTCGGTCAGGTCAGCGACCTCGGTGACGCCACCCGGGTTGTCGATCGGCACGGCGACGACGAGCGAGTTCGTTGCAAACACCTGGCTCGATGCCACGTGTCCCTCGCCAGCCAGTTCTGTCATCACCCGTTGGTTCGCGACCGCCACCACATCGGCCGGGGCTCCCTGTTCGATCTGCAACCGCAGTGCGCTGCTCCCGGCCACATTCACCTCGATGTCCAACTCGGGGTACTCGGTCTCGAACGCTGTTTCGAGCGTCTCGAAGGATTCGGCCAGCGAAGCTGCTGCGAACACGAGTACACGGTCGTCGTCACCGGTTCCGCACGCGCTGACGGCAACGATCCCCACGAGCAGGGCCGGAATCCAGCGTCGAGTCATGAGCGCAGAACGCTACTTGACAGTACTCATCATCGAGTGGGGGTTCGGTGCGCGTTCACGACGCACCGTGACAGCGCACCGATCGATCACCACAGATCGTGAGGATCTGGGCGATGGAGCCTCAAGATCTTGGACTGCTGGTCAAGTTGACATCTCTCATGACCGAAGCCCTCCACTATGAAAGCAAACCTGTGGAAGGGCTATCTGGCCGCTGTGGTGATCGTGGCCGCGTGCTACTTCATCTTCGGATCGCCCGGGCTCTCCAAGCTCGTCCTGTACAACGGCATCGCGCTGTCGTCGGTGGTCGCGGTGCTGACCGGCATTCGCCGGAACAACCCGGTGAACCGCAAAGCATGGTATTTCGTAGCCGCCGCGCTGGGCTCGTTTCTGACCGCCGACATCGCGTACTACATGCTGGAGTTGACCTCACCGATCGGCGAGGCGCCCTTCCCGTCGATCGCTGACGGTTTCTACCTCGGCATGTACCCGCTGATGATCGTCGGGTTGATGATGTTGCTGCGCTCGATCGCGCCGGGACGCGACATTGCCAGCGCGGTCGACGCCGGTCTGGTTGCCGTTGCCACCTTCGCCGTGCTCGGGATTCTCTACATGGACACCTACCTCACCACCGACGGTGATCTCACCGGCCGGTTGATTTCGATCGCCTATCCGGTGATGGGTGTGTGTCTCCTGGCCGTGGCCTCCCGGCTCGTCGCCGCAGCGCAACTCCGCCAGCCCACCTTCATCTTGATGTGCGGTGGTCTGATCAGCTTGATCATCGCCGACGTGATCTACGGCATCCTCGCCGCTGCCGAGACCTTCCAGACCGGTGGCTTCGCCGATGCGTTCTGGCTCGGGTTCTACGGGCTGATCGCCGCAAGCGCCTTGCACCCGTCGATGGCCGAGAAGATCGAGGCTCGCGACAACGCGCACGGCACGATCACCAAGGCCCGTCTCGCCGTGCTGTTCCTCGTGGTGCTCACCGTTCCGGTGATCGACCTCATCTGGGGCGAGCCGTTCGACAAGGTGTTCATCTCGCTCGCCTCGATGCTGATGTTCTCACTCGTGCTGTTCCGCTTGATGGGCCTGATGTCGGTGGTCCAGGTCAAGGAGCAAGAAGCACGCCACGATGCGATGCACGACTCGCTCACCGGTTTGGCGAACCGTGCGCTCTTCGGAGAGCGCGTGGAAAACTTCGTGAACCAGCGCAAGGACGGCGTGGTCTCCGTGCTGTTCGTCGACCTCGACGACTTCAAATTCATCAACGACAGCCTCGGTCACCAGGTCGGTGACGAGTTGCTCGTCGCCGTTGCCGCTCGCCTTCAGAGCTGCGTCCGCTCCAACGACCTCGTGGCACGCCTCTCCGGTGACGAGTTCGCAGTGCTCCTCGAAAGTGCTGTCGACCGCCAGGACGCCGTTGCTGTTGCACAGCGTGTGCAGGACAGCCTGGAATCGCCGGTGGTCATCGATGACCGCGAGATCACGATCTCGGCCTCGGTCGGTATCGCCGTCGAGCGTCGCTCGAACATCGAGCGCGCCGAAACGATCCTGCGTGCCGCCGACACCGCGATGTACCGGGCCAAGCACAAGGGCAAGGGCCGATTCGAGTTCTTCGAACAGGGCATGCACCTCGAAGCAATCGAGCGGCTGGACCTGAAAACCGACCTGCAGGTGGCGCTCGAGCGTGGTCAGTTCGACCTGAACTACCAGCCGATCATCTCCATGGCCGACGAAAAGGTCGCCGGAGTCGAAGCACTCATTCGATGGAACCACCCGACTCGCGGCTACGTGATGCCCGATCGGTTCATTCAGCTCGCCGAACAGACCGGCCAGATCGTTCCGATCGGCCGATGGGTCCTCAACGAGGCCTGCAACCAGGTGATGCGTTGGCGCAAGGAACACCCCGACACCGCTCCCAAGAGCGTTGCGGTGAACCTGTCGGTTCGACAGCTGCACGACCCGAAGCTGCTCGAAGACGTCGCCGATGCGCTCTACGCATCGGGTCTCGAGCCCGAGGCGCTGACGCTCGAGATCACCGAGTCGATGCTCATCGAAGAGACCGACCGCGGGTCGCGTGCCCTCGATCAGCTCAAGGCAATGAAGGTCAAGATCGCCATCGACGACTTCGGCACCGGCTACTCGTCGCTGTCGTATCTGAAGCGCTTCCCGGTCGACTCGATCAAGATCGACAAGTCGTTCGTGGCGGAGATGGAAACGTCACACACGTCGGCTGCCTTGGTGAAGGCCGTGGTCGACCTGGCACACAACTTGGGTGTGACCACCGTGGCCGAAGGCGTCGAGAACGCTGATCAGAAGGCCCAGATCCACGAGCTCGGCTGCACCTACGGCCAGGGCTACCTGTTCAGCCGACCGCTGTCGGCAAAGCAACTCGACCAGAAGCTCGACGCGGCTCGCCAGTCGGCCAAGGCCCGACGCAACGCTCCGCTCGACGTGCACGTGGTGGACTCGATTCCCGCCATGCGCAAGCTCGTTGCTCAAATCGGTGCTCTGCACACCGACCTCGGCGTGCCGGTCATGGCCCGCACACGCTGGATGGAGACGTGGTCCGAGGTCTACGACGAATGGCAACCCATGACGGTGCTGGTGCGCGAGCGCTCCAGCGGCCAGGTCGAAGCAGCGGCACTTCTCGCTCGTCGAGACACACCAGACGGCTGCGAAGTCGTGTCGATGGGTCACGGCACCGTTGCCTGCACTCGGTTCCCGTCGCGCAGTGAACGCGCCTCCAAGTTGCTCACGAAGGGCATCAAGGACGAGCTCGAGAAGCTTGGTCGTTGGACATTGCAGTTCCAGCAACTGCCCGAAGGTGACGCGGTTGCGAGATTGCTCGCACAGCAGCTCCCGAACGCCGAGATGGCCCCGGACCTCTGGGTTCCTCAAGTGATGTTCGGCGACGACCCGAGCATCGGTGAGTTCTTGTCTCGCAACATGCGTCGTCAGATCAAGAAGGCATGGAACCGACTCGAGACCGACGGCAAGAGCGTCCAGCTCAACGTTGCCCGCTCCGAAGAGGAGATCATGCAGCTCCTGCCGAAGCTCGAGGCCATCCACGTCGATCGCGATCACGCAACCGGACGAGCGAGCGACCTCGATGATCCGAACGTCGGAGAACTCTGGCGGCGTCTGATCCTCGCTCATGGAGCGTCGGGTCATATCGAGATTTCGTCGATGGTCGTGGACGATGAGATCGCGGGCTACGTGATCGGCATCATCGACGATGACGCCTACCGCGTGTTCGACGGCCACTTCAACAGCGAATACCACCGCTACTCGCCGGGTCGCATCATCGAGTCGGCCGTGCTCGAACGTGCCATGGTCGATGCTCGCTTCGACGGTCTCGACTGGATGGCCGGCGTGGCAGCTGAGAAAATTCTCACGTCCAATCACAACGAAGGCCGGATGCAGCTCGTTGCGTCGTCCAAGGCAACCCAGAAGCCGCGCCCGAAGCCGATCCCGGAGCACGCAGTGAACGGCGACAAGCCTGATCTGACCGTCGAGGAAGCCGGTGCGGAGGGAGTGCCGGCACAGCGCAAGCGTGCTCGCAAGGGCAGCGACGACTTGTTCGAGTCGGTCTGACCGGGCGCACACCGTTGTCCGCCGCCTCCGCTTCTCCTCGTAACGCGCAGAACTGAACAGCCGTCATGTCGATTCTCTTCGCGCTCGCCGCTGCCGTGGGTTTTGGTTCGTCCGACTTCGCCGCAGGTCATGCAAGCCGCAGATCCTCCGCGGTGTCGGTGGTGATCCTCACGCACTTTGCATCGTTCATTGCGCTGCTTGCCGTGTCGGCGTTCCCGGGCCAGCGCGGCTCGCCGACGGTCCTCGACATCGGTTGGGGGCTGGCTGCCGGACTCGGCGGGGGCTTCGGCGCCATGTTCTTGTTCCGCGGTCTCGGAAAGGGATCGATGGCGGTGGTTGCGCCGATCACCGCAGCCGGGGCGGCGACCATTCCGGTGATGGCCGGGTTGCTCCAAGGCGAGTCGATCAGCATCTTCGGCGTGTTCGGAGTGCTCCTCGCCCTCGTGGCGATCGTGATGATCTCGCTATGTGCCGACGAGGCAGACGACGACGCTCTCGACGACGCTCTCGACGTTGCACCCGGCGAATTCGCACGGACCGACTCGGGCGCGCAAGAAGCGCGGAGTACACCGTTGGCCTCGATCGCCGCGGCGTTCATCGGATCATCCGTTGCGTGGACCACTCCACCCAGCGTGTCTGCGCTGACTGCACCAACGTGGGGCGCGCCGGTCGGGCAACCGCTCAACCACCTGGTCCTCGCCGCCCCGGCAACGTCGCCCGCGCACGTCGCCCCCTCGAGTGAGCGATTTGCTCCCGTGTTCGCTCCTCCGGTCGTAGGACCTGCTTGCGTGATGGCTGCCTCGACGCCACTCGCCAGTTCCCCACCGACCCTGCGGACGTTCCCGGCGCCGACGGGACCGGCTCGCGCACCAGCTGAAGCGTCGAGCACGGCGGCACCGTTTGCCGCACCCCGATCGGCTGCTTCGATGATGCCGCCTCCGCTCATGCGCCGTTCACCCGTGGATGCCGTCCCGAACGCAAGTGTGGCGCTGCTGGACGTGACGCCCGTGCCCGACGACATCTCGTCGCTGCTCGATTCGCCCCGCTCGGTCGACGCGCCACCAACGCTGAGCGCTGCGCCCGCGACCGCGCGGCGTGCACCAGCGCCACCCCCGCCTCCCGTGCCTCCCGTGCCGCCGCCGCCCGCGCTCGTTGCGTCGGCTCACGCGCCGTCCGACGCGACACCGCGTCCGCCAACACCGCTGCCGCCGACACCGCGTCCCTCGATGCCGACCGCCCCACCAGCGCCGATCGAGCCCGTGCTCGAAGCAACGTCATCACCGGGTGTCGTCGTTGCCGTGCGGTCGGTTCTGGGTCGGCCAGGAATCATCGACGCCTTGCTGTCGGGCGTGGGGTTCGGCTTGTTCTTCGTGTTCATCGCCCGAACCGCAGAGACGGCTGGACAGTGGCCGCTCGCAAGTGCGCGGGGTATCTCCGCCGCCATGTTCTTCGTTGGAGCGCTGGTCGCTCGCGGCGCAGTGCTCCCTGAAAAGGGCTCCCGGAAGGCCGTGGTGCTCGCCGGTGCGCTCGACGCAATGGCGGCGGTCTTCTTCGTGCTGGCGGCCCGCGCCGGCTTGCTCTCGGTCGGCGCAGTGCTTGCATCGCTCTATCCAGCAGCGACCATCGTGCTCGCCCGGTTCATCTCCCAGGAGCGAATCAGTCGGCGCCAGATCTACGGTCTGGTCCTCGCTGGGCTGGCCGTGAGCCTGCTCGCGATCTGACGGATCGCGGAGCGGACTCCCCGTTGCTCAGGCCGCGAGATCGGCAATCGGCGTGGATGCGTTCGGAGGCAGTTGGGGCCAGCGAGTGACGAGACGATCGAGCTCGGCTGCACATTCCGCCAAGACGGCGACGTCGGTGGGTTCGTCAGGATGAACGTCGTGTCGAAAGGCGAGGCGTTCGACCAACTCTGATGCTGCGCCGAGCCGAGTGAGCAGCGCCGGCCGCTCACTGATGTCGCACACAGGTTCATCTGACCACAGCCACATGACGGTGAGTTCGAGTCTGCGCAACGTTTTCGCCGGTGTTTCACCGATGCGGTAACCGTCTTCGATCGTGTTCATGGCACGCTCCATTCCGGTAGAGGACTATCGCTGGATAGCTACGTTACAAAGTAGTTGTCCTGAGCGGCCACGGGAAGTGCGCGGTTCCTGTAACGGTTTGTGATGTCAGCGTGTCGGGAGCACGAAGCAACGATCGCCGAGTTCGCCCAGGGCGTAGGTGCCGTAGTCGATGTCGAAGTCTGCGTAGAGACCACGGCAGGGCTCGCTCCAGCTGAGAGCTTCGGGCGACGACATGCGATGGACGACCTGCATGATTGCCCCGTCGTGCACCCGGTACTCGGCCCACGTGCCAGGGAAGTCCTTGGTGCAGCCGACTTCGATGCTCGCGATGCCTGACTCGGCCATGCGTCGGACGCGGTGGCGGTGCGTGTGGCCAGCGGCGTAGGCAACGATCGAGCGCTGCTGCACACATATTGCGTCGAGTTGGTCGCTGGCATCGGGGTGGAGCCCGAAATAATCGTCGCTGCGGCGGGATTCGCCCGGATCGGAGTCCGCACCGGGGATCCACTGCTGGTGGTGGCCCATGACGAGGACGGGCTCGGTGGAGCTCGCAGCAAGCGCATCCAGCCAGTCGAGTTGGTCTGCGGTGATGGTCCCCGTCGTCGCCCCGGGAATCGCGGTGTCGAGGAGTGCAATGGTCACTCCGGGGAGGTCGATGCGATGGTCGCCTGCGTAGGCGTCCTGATGGCGATACGCGTCGTGGTTTCCGCGAACGACATGGAGACGGTCACCGAATGCGCCGCGGTAGCACGCTTCGAACGCAGCCCACTCCTGCGGGGCTCCATCGAGCGACAGGTCGCCTTTCACGATGACCGCAGCCGGTGCGAGTTCGGACATCTCCTCGACCGCCGCTCGATTCATCAGTTCCGGATACGGCTCTGATCCGGGTGCCGATCGACGAATCGGGCCGAGGTCGAGGTCATCGATCTGACCTGCCGTCTTCTCGCCGAAGTGCACGTCGTTGACGGTCGTGAAGACGCAGCGCAAGTCGCCGGTTGGCGAGGCAAGCGTGCGGAGTGGGACCTCGTGCGTCAGGTCTGAAGTGACGGGGTCCGGCACCTCGACGATCGTGTCGGTATCGGGAGCAAGCCCGGTGAGTCGGTGGACGACGACAGGCGACCCATCGGCGGGGACCACATGAACAACGGCACCGGTGTCTGTGACGGTGGTGACGTCGATGATCGTCATCGGTAGGGGCGGTCGCGCCGGGCGGGCACGGGCACACTCCACCAGCGCCCCGAGAACCGCCAGGAGCGTGATGCGCGAGCGGCCGACGCCGACCGAGCCACGACGGGCTTGGGCCACAGCGCTTCGGTTGCCGCCATGATCGCCGCCGCTTCCTCATCGGTCGGAGCAGGAGACATCATCATCCCGGACGGAGGAGGCAGCTCATGGAACGACACGCCCCCAGCGTATCTCTTCGGGTCGATCCAAGCGAAGCGTTGGGTGCTCGTGGGGTCAGCGTTGTCACGAGCGGGGAGTCGATGCGACCACGTGTCAGTGGTCGTCCGCGGACCAGGACTCACGCTGTCGGCGGATGACCACCGTTCCCGCGAGACGGTCATGAAATGTTCGTCGCTGGCTGTCGCCGAATGCCATCAGATAGCCGAGCAGCAGGATCGGTGAAATGAGGTGACGCCCGAGCATGCGCAACCCGGCGCGTCCGCTGTCGATGAATGAGCCATTGATTGCATCGACCACCGTCGTGCCAGCAACGCGGTTACCGATCCACTTGCCATTCTTCGCAATCGCTCGCGATCCGAGCGTCACCACGATCAAGAGTCCAAGACCGCCCACGAACATGGCCAGCAGCGCTTGGGTGACGCTGCTGCCCAAGCTGAACACGATGAACGCAGGGACGAGTGCGACCGCCAGCACGATGAAGTCGATGATGCTGCCCAGGCCGCGCTGGGCGAACGATGCGAACGACGGATCGAACCGGATGCCGTCACCGACGTCCACCACGATGTCGGATGCAGTGGACGGGCGCTCCAGGTCCCTCGGATCGGTGAGTTCGTCACCGACTCCGGGTGTCGAGGTTGACGCCGTGTTGGTCTGTGTTGGCGAGTCGTCGTCGCTGCCGTTTTCGAGTTGAGCCAGCAGGTCATCGAGATCGTGGCGTGGGAGCGGATCGGTCGGAGGTGGCGTTTGCGGGGTCGGCACGCTGAGTGGCGGCACGGCGCTCGGGCTCGGTGATGGCGTCGGTGTGAGCGAGATTGCTGGTGCTGGTGCTGGTGCTGGCGTCAGCGCGGTGACGGCCTCGGTCGCAGGCGGCGGAACAGGGGTCGGCGGTGGCGGCACCGGCGCAGGAGCAGGGGCTGGTTCCCCAGCCGTCGGTGGAGGGGGTGGCGGCACCACAGCGGTGTCCACTCCCGCTGCGGCATGTGACGGCGACGAGGCCGGCGCGATCGGAGTAGCCGGCGATGGTGGCGATGGTGGCGATGGTGGCGATGGTGGTGGTGGTGGTGGCGATGGTGGTGGTGGGACCGTCGTGGGCGCAGGCGGCGCCGGGGTGGGGGGCGCGGTCGGTGCAGAGGTCGGCGGGGGTGGCGGCGGCACGCTCGACGGAGGTGGCGGAGGCGGCACCGAGTCAGTGGTGCCCGTCGACGACAACGCTCTTGAAGGTAACGGTGATGGTGGCGTCGTCGTCGTCGGTGGTTGGGGCGGCGGTGGCGGTGGCGGTGGAACCGATGCATCCGCAGCGACGGGTGGCGGCGGTGGAGGAGGGGGCGGCGAAGGTGCTGGCGCCGACGGACCGGTCGGTGACGCGAACTCCGAGCTCATGTCTCCATCCTGGCACGCACCTCGTAGTAGTTCGGGCGACCCTGCTGCTCGGCGCGGGCAGAGACACGCCGCGTCATTCGAGTCACCGCGGCCGAGGGATTGGACGGTTGCGTGTGGGGGACGATCAGAGCGGCACGTTGCCGTGCTTGCGCCTCGGAAGATCCTCACGCTTGGTTTCGAGCATCCGCAGGCCAGCGACGAGCTTCTTGCGGGTGTCAGCGGGATCGATCACATCGTCGATGTACCCACGTTCGGCAGCTGCGTACGGGTTGGCGTACTTCTCGGTGTAGTCGTCGACCAGTTCTTTGCGACGCGCTTCGGGGTCAGCGGCCTGCTGCAACTCGCGGCGGTACACGATTTCGACGGCGCCCTGTGGACCCATCACGGCGAGTTCGGCCGAGGGCCAAGCAAACGCGAGGTCCGACCCGATCGACTTCGAATCCATCACCACATACGCGCCGCCGTATGCCTTGCGGGTGATGATCGAGATGCGCGGCACGGTCGCTTCGCAGTACGCATACAGCAGCTTTGCGCCGTGGCGGATGATGCCGCCGTACTCCTGATCGACGCCCGGCAGGAAGCCCGGCACGTCCACGAACGTGATCAGCGGAATGTTGAACGAGTCGCACGTGCGAACAAAGCGAGCAGCCTTCTCGGCCGACTCGATGTCCAGCACGCCTGCGAGGATCTTGGGCTGGTTGCCGACCACGCCGACCGGCTTGCCGTCGATTCGCGCGAAGCCGCACACGATGGACTTCGCCCAGTGCGGGAAGTACTCGAAGAACTCGCCGTCATCGACGCAGTGTCCAATCACTTCGACCATGTCATAGGGCAGATTCGGAGAATCCGGCAGGATCGTCTGGAGCTCGGGGCACGATCGGTCGGGGTCGTCACCGAGGTCTTCGACCGGCGGCTCTTCCATGTTGTTCGACGGCAAGAACCCGAGCAGGAAGCGCACGTCGTCGAGGCACGCCTTTTCGTCCGCCGACACGAACGTGGCAACGCCTGACTTCGAGGCGTGGCTCATGGCCCCACCCAACTCTTCGAGCGTGACATCTTCGCCGGTGACGGTCTTCACCACGTCCGGCCCGGTGATGAACATGTGGCTGGTTTCGCGGACCATGAAGATGAAGTCGGTCATGGCCGGGGAGTAGACGGCGCCGCCGGCACACGGTCCGAGGATGACGGAAATCTGGGGGACCACACCGGAGGCCTGCACGTTGCGGCGGAAGATCCCGCCGTACGACGCAAGGCTGACCACGCCTTCTTGGATTCGGGCGCCGGCACCGTCGTTCAGCCCAATGACGGGGGCACCGACCTTGGCCGCGAGGTCCATCATCTTGTGGATCTTCTCGGCGAACACCTCACCGAGCGCGCCGCCGAACACCGTGAAGTCCTGGGAGAACACGAAGACCTTGCGGCCGTCGACGGTTCCCCATCCGGTGATGACGCCGTCGGTGTACGGACGGTCTTCGAGGCCAGAGGTGTGCGCCCGATGCCGGGCGAGCAGGTCGAGTTCGTGGAACGAACCGTCGTCCAAGAAGTAGTCGAGCCGCTCGCGAGCGAGCATCTTGCCCTTCTCCTTGTGGCGGTCGACCGATCGCTGCGATCCGGCGTTGAGCGCCTGTTCACGGCGGTCGGCGAGGTCGGTCATCTTCTCTTCCATCGTCACATGACCGAAGCTAGCCCGTCGGCCTCGTTTGACTGTCCTCCGCCGCCGGGGAGTCGCCCGCGGTCACTACGGATGTTTCAACCCGGTCACAGAATCCGCGGTTCGAGTTCGGAGGTTCGAACCGGGTTGCAGAATCCGTGGTCGACGCCGCAGTTTGGGTCGGTCCTGGTTGTCGAGGTGTCAGACTCCCTTCGTGACCTCCGATGCGCCGTGGAACCTGCCGTTGCAGCCGCCGGTCGAGCCGATGCTGGCCAAGCTGGCCAGATCGATTCCTGCGGGCGACGATGACTCCTGGCTGTTCGAGCCGAAGTGGGACGGTTTTCGTTGCATCGTGTTCCGCGACGGAGACCGGATCGAGTTGTTCTCGCGCAAGCTGAAGCCGCTGGCCAGGTACTTTCCCGAGTTGCTGGCACCGTTGCGACGATCACTTCCCGACCGAGTGGTCGTCGATGGTGAGATCGTCGTGGTGCACGCCGCGGGGGAGGGTTTGGACTTCGATGCGCTCCTCCAGCGGATTCATCCGGCTCAGTCGAGAATCGAGCGCCTGTCAGCGGAGACGCCAGCGGAGTTCGTGGCATTCGATGTCTTGGCGGTGGGTGACGAGTTGCTGACACAGCGGCCGATGCGCGACCGGCGTGCCACGTTGTGCACGGTCATCCAACCCGGTGAGAAGGTCCGGTTGACGCCCGCATCGACGGATCGCGCCCAGGCGGAATCGTGGTTTTCGGTCTTCGAAGGCGCCGGTCTGGATGGGATCATCGCCAAGCCGATCGACGGTCCCTACGCAGCTGGCAAGCGAGCGCTGACGAAGGTCAAGCATCAGCGAAGCGGGGTGGTGGCCGTGCCAGGTTTCCGGATCCACAAGGACGGCAATGGCGTGGGATCGCTGATGTGTGCGCTGTACGACGCAGACTCCGAGCTGCGGTCGGTGGGTGTGGCGGCGTCGTTCTCCGTGAAGCGGCGAGCCGAGCTGCTCGCCGAGCTCACCCCGCGTTCGGTCGAGGCGGTCGGTGGTGATGCCTACCGCTCCCACCCGTGGAGCGACTGGATGGCCTGGCAAGACGAGCGAAAAGCGCAGGTCGAGGCGGGCGAATCGACGTCAGCAGCCGATCGAGCGGCGGGCGCAAGTCGCTGGAACATGGGCAAGGACACCTCATTCGTTCCGCTCGCCACGACCGCCGAGTCCGGACTGGTCGCCGAGGTGACGTTCGGACAACTCGAGGGAAGCCGTTTCCGCCACGGGGTGTCGTTCGTGGCATGGCGCGATGACCTCGCACCAGGCGATTGCCGAATCGATCAGCTCGATGTGGCCGAGCCGGTGAACTTCGACGACTTGTTCTAGATCAATCGAACTCGTTCTCGATCAATCGACGGCGTCCGGCACCTTGGATCGGTCAGCCTTCGGTTGGCGGGTCGGTGACGACGACTTCGACGATGCTCACCGCCGGCGCTGTGAGCGGTGCCGTGTCGGGAGCGGACCCGTCGGCGTTGCTGACTTCGTAGATCTGGGCAACGCTCTGGATCGTGCCGCTGGCGGTGACCGCTTCGATCATGATCGTCCAGTTACCTGGCACGGACACGGGCAGCCCGACCGCTGCATCGCGCACTGCGAATCCAGAGGTTTCGAGGGGGACGGGCTGTCGGATGCTGCCGATGCCTTGATCGTTCGTCGGGGCGGTGAGCACCACGGTGATGCCGTTGAGGCCTTCGGTCGGCTGCTTGACCTCGACTTGAAGACCGATCAGGCCAACCGCATCATCGGTGAGCTTGACCTCGACATCGAGGACGCCTGCAGCATCGGAGTGCTGTTGGCTGATCTCGTAGTCGATGCTCGGTGTGGCGCTGACGTTGGGCGGAATGAAGGCGAGGAGCCAGGCGCTGAGGACCAGGGTTGCCACACCGATGCCGGCCTCGGCACCGAATGCTCGACGCAGTCGGTCGGCGAGCGGGACGTTGAGTTGCTGTGCCCGGTTCAGGCGCTGTGCCACGAATTGACGCGCCGAGAAGGCAACGAAGATCATCACCGCGATCACGAAGGTCTTGAGCACCACGACGCGACCGTGACCCGATTGGAACAGCTCCCCGCCGTCGAGTCGGAACATCTGGATCAGGCCGGTGACGATGGTGATGACGATGGCAGGCGTCGAGACGCGGCTGAAGCCGCGGACTGCATGGATGAGGTCTTCGTCGCCGGGGCCAGCGAGGACGACTCGTGCGAGCAGAATGACGCCGCCGACCCAGACGGACATGGCGAGTGCGTGGATGACGCCCATCAGGACCCCGAGTGCTGCAAGGTCGCCGATGGTGCGTGACACGCCGAGGGTGGCTGCAGCGAGGCCTGGGATGCC
Source organism: Ilumatobacter sp. (assembly GCA_045106645.1). Lineage (GTDB taxonomy): Bacteria > Actinomycetota > Acidimicrobiia > Acidimicrobiales > Ilumatobacteraceae > Ilumatobacter_A. The sequence goes on along the minus strand of JBGCEY010000085.1, from coordinate 12,755 downwards.
GAGCGCAGCCAGCTGGGTGGTGGGGTCGATTGCTCGATCTGGGCGGAACGCCACCCATGCTGAGGCTGCAATCAATGGGAGTCGCAACAGCGCGAGTCGGCCGGACCAGCCCGCATCGAGGAGATCGGTCCACGTTCCGGGACTGAACGGGCTTCCGCCGCCATCTGGTGTGACGGCTGCCGAGGCGAACGCAACGTAGAGCAGCGTGCCGATCATCGCCAGCACCCAGGCGCCGCGCAGGAATTTGATGGTGATCAGGTACTCCACGCCCTCTGGCCATGCGGCCGTGATGACGAGCAGCGACCCGAACAGCGTGGCGATACCAAGAATCGACAGGAGGCGCCCGAGCCAGACGGCGCCGTTGCCCTGACCGGCGATCGACAGGTCGACCACGACAGGGTCAGCCTCGGCGCCATCGGCATCGAGAGCACCCGTAGCGTCGGCTGGCGCAGGAAGGGTGGTGGCGGTGGCTGCATCAGCAGGGGCATCGGAGTCGGCTGCATCATCGGTGCCTGCCACCGTGTCGTTCTCGACGATGAACGTGAGGTTTCCTCGGGTCTCCGGTCCGCCTTCGTCTGCGCTGCTGACGGTGTACCGAGCGGTGCATGTGCCGCTGGGGAGCGGGGTGGTGACCTCGACCTGCAGGGTCGTTCCGTCGATGACTTCGGGTGCGGGCAATGTGACGGGTTCGTCGCACACGACCGACAGTGAGTTGACCTCGCCGAGGTCTTCGGCGAAAACGATCACGATCAGTTCGGGGGAGACGTCCAGCGAGTCGCTCTGCTCGGGCGACGAACTGACCACCGTGTTCTCCGCAGGCGCCGCTGCGATGGCGGATCCCGGAGCGAACCCGAGCATCGCGACGATCGATGCGAGCGCGACAGCGACGATGCGTCCAACGCCTCGTCGAGGGGCACGGTGCGCAGGCTGCTGGCCCAGAGGTGACAGAGGTTCGATCACGATTCGCCGAGGTTAGTGCTGGTCACCGCGGAGTCGGTGCGATCGTGGCGGCTCACGATCCAATCGCTCGTTCTTCACAAGCGGTTGCGCCGATCTCGCCGGCCAGCTCGATGCGCCCACGCGACAACTCCAGGATCTCCGTGCGTGCGGCATCGATGGCGGTCGATTCTTCGGCGTCGAGGGCGCTGCTCAGCGCGGTCCATGCGTCGGTCTGGTCCTGTGTGTTGGCCACGAAGTCCCGGTGAGTCGAGCGCATGTCGCCAGGTTCGGAGACGGCGTCGAGCGCGTCGGTCTCGGCCTGGAGTGCGCGGGCCACCTCGCCGCTCCAGTCGACATTGCTGATCTCGTCGGGCGGTGTGGGCAGCTCGGCCAGTCGTGCATCGGTCGCTGCACAGACCTCGCTCATCGCCCCCGGGTAGAAGCTTGCATCCAGGGGAGCGCCTGCGGCTTCGGCATCGCTTCCACCGGTCGTGGTGGAGCAGCCGGTGGACGCCAGCACCATCGCCACCACGATCAGCGCAACGACGAACAGGATCACTCTGCGTCGGGTTTCTTCGGACATTGCCATGGTCGGAAATCTACGCCGATTCAGGCCCACGCAACGGTCGGTAGGGTGACGGGTGATGGCCACCCAGTCGCTGTACCGCCGTTACCGGCCCCGCCGTTTTTCGGAGCTGAAGGGCCAGGACCACATCGTTCGGGCGCTGCGGACTTCGGTTGCCGAAGGGCGCGAAGGGCAGGCATACCTGTTCTCTGGGCCCCGCGGGACCGGCAAGACCACCACCGCACGAATCATGGCGAAGGTGCTGAACTGTCAGAATCCCGAAGCGGGTGAGCCGTGCTGCGAGTGCGAATCGTGCACGTCCGTGGAGACCGGAACCAGCTACGACGTCCACGAACTCGACGCCGCATCGAACAACGGTGTCGATGCGATGCGTGACCTGATCGAAAAGGCATCGCTCGGCACTCCGGGCCGTCACAAGGTGTACATCCTCGACGAGGTGCACATGCTGTCCAAGGGGGCAGAGGCAGCGCTCCTCAAGACACTCGAAGAGCCCCCGCCGCACGTGGTGTTCGTGCTGGCCACGACCGATCCACAGAAGATGTCGGACACGATCCGCAGCCGCACCCAACACCTGCAGTTTCATCTGCTGGCGCCCGACACGCTGGCCGACCATGTCCGGTGGGTCGCACAAGACGCGGGCTTGGTCGTCACCGATGACGCCATCGAGCAGGTCATTGCTCAGGGTGCTGGTTCGCCGCGAGACACCCTGTCGGCACTCGAGCTGGTGTCCAACTCGGGCGGTACGGCGGTCGAAGTGATCGCACTCGATGAATTCGTCGTGGCGATGATCGACAACGACCCGGGAAGTGCGCTCAAGATGGTTGCCCATGCCATCAGTCGAGGGCGTGACCCGCGCACGGTCACCGAGGAACTCATTGCGTTTTTCCGTAACGGGTTCCTTTCGTTGATGGCACCAGACCTGGTGCAATTGCCGTCGCAGCGCATCGAGGCGCTGACCGAGCTTGCTCGCCGGCTCGGAGCCGCAGGGCTCGTGCGCGGCATCGAGACGCTCGGCGAAGCGCTGACCGAGATGCGCCAGGCGCCCGATCCGCGTGTGTTGCTCGATGTCGCCACGGTGCAGCTCACGTCTGAACAGGTGGGAGCGGGCGATGTGGCGGCACTGGTCACCCGGATCCAGAAGCTGGAACGCAAGCTCGCAGACGGTGTGCCGGTGGCATCCGCAGCGCCCGCAACAGCTGCTGCCGCGGCCCCCGCACCCGCGCCCGCTGCCGCGCCGACAGCGCCACCACAGGATCCCGCGACCGGCCGCGCCAAGCTCGGCTCTCGCGTTGGCGCAACCGTCTCTGTCTCTCCGGAGCCGGATGCTCCTGTCGCAGATGCTGCGTCGGTCGTCGACGATGTCGGTGCTCCGTCGCCCGCTGATTCGTCGTCTGGCGCCGCGGCGCACGCCGACGATGCTCCCGCTTCGGCTTCGGAGGCTTCAGATTCGGTCGCCGAGCGTCCCGCGCCGCCGGCTCCGGAACCAGCTGTCGCGCAAGAGCCAGTTGCGTCAGCGCCTGCTCCCGCTGCGGTGTCGAGTGACGGTCAGGTGTCAGCCGCAGATTGGGACGCCGTGCGCCCGCAACTGCGAGGGATGGCGCGTGCGATGTACTCACCCGCCACCCATGTGGCGGCCGGCCCTGGTTCGGTCACACTCGGGCTTCCGAATGACCCGCACCGCGCCAAGTGCGAACAGCACCGCGGCGCGGTCGAAGCAGCGCTCACGGCCCACGTCGGAGCGCCCATTGCCGTGCAGCTCGTGGTGCAAGGAAGTGGCGGTGGAGGCAGCGGCGGCGAGTCCGGGCCGGCACCGGCCCCCGCGCCCGCCCCCGCCCCCGCTCCGGTGTCGACGCCACCGGGATCGAGTGCTCCAGCTCCTCGTTCGGTGGAACCCGCACCTGACTCGTCCCCCTCGATGTCGGGTTCGCTTGCGCATGCATCGGACCCCGCCCCTGCCGGCGAGGTGGAGCCGACCCATTTGAGCGTGGTGTCTCCCGAGAATGCGCCGGTCGAAACAGTGCCTGGCGAAACAGTGCCTGGAGAACCGGTGCCGGTGCCCGACGAGTCGCCGCACCCGGCTGAAGCCGCCCCGGCGCTCAGTGGTCGAGAGATTGCCGAGCAGGCCAGGAGTCAAGGTCCCGAGCCGGATCCCGAAGCCGGCTACCAGACCATGGCGGCGTCGCTGCCCGACGACGACGAGATCGACCTCGATGAACTCGTCGACGCGCCTCCTGAGGCGGTCAAGACCCCGGTCGATCGGCTGGCCGAGGCGTTTCCCGGCTCTGAACTCGTCGACGACCCGTACTGATGGCCAGCACCTACACACCGCCGGTCCAGACACTGATCGATGAACTGGGCCGGTTGCCCGGAGTCGGTCCGAAATCGGCGCAGCGAATTGCGTTTCACCTGTTGAAGATCCCGGTCGACGATGTCGAACGACTGGCGAACGCGATCACCGTTGCGAAGGAACGTGTGCGGTTCTGCGAGCGCTGCTTCAACGTCGCCGATGACACGTTGTGTCCGATCTGCAAGGACGAGGGTCGTGACTCCAGCGTCGTGTGCGTCGTGGAGGAGTCTCGAGACATCGTGGCGCTGGAGAAGACCGGTGAGTTCCGCGGTCGCTATCACGTGCTGCTCGGAGCAATGAGCCCGCTCGAGGGTATTGGGCCTGAACAGCTGAAGATCCGTGAGCTCGTGGCGCGTCTCGAGCCGGAGGGCATCGAGGAGATCATCCTCTGCACGAACCCGAATACCGAAGGCGAAGTCACTGCGATGTATCTCGCTCGGTTGCTCAAGCCGATCGGTCTGGAAGTCACTCGTATTGCCAGTGGCCTGCCGGTCGGTGGCGATCTGGAGTACGCAGACGAATTGACCCTCGGTCGAGCCCTCGAAGGTCGCCGCAGCGTCAACGACTAAGGCAGCCGAATTCGCCGCTCAGATCGAGCCAAGGAAACGAGCGGGTCGACCCGGAGAACGGTCGTCTTGGCCGCCGCTGCAGTTGCTGCGTCTGCAAGCGACGTGAGTAACGCGAGCTTCGAGTGCGGGGCGCCAGGTGGTGGCGAAAATGAACTGAGGCACCATCTCCTCGAACCGGTAGCGGGCGGACGGGCCGGTTCGAATTGACGGTGCCTCAGAGGCTGTCGATCGGTTGCAACGCCGTGTCGAAACGAGGTGGCGGTGCAACTGATCGAGCGATCAAGTTGTTGCGCTTACGTTACGAAAATGAGCTGTGAAAGTCAAGGGTTCTCAACAAAAGGCAGCTCCGCCGTCAGAGTCGTCAGATTTACGACGAAAACGTGACAATATGTGGGATTCGAAGGACGCAGAGCGTTCGACGCACACGGGCTGTGCGAAAAGCCTCAACCTGTTATCGAGTCTTTGGTGTTCACGTCGAGCGGCCGGTCGACAGAGACTCAGACGGTCTTGAGGATGATCGCGTCGCCTTGTCCGCCGCCGCCACAGAGTCCTGCTGCGCCGATGCCGCCGCCGCGCCGCTTGAGCTCGTGGAGCATGGTGAGCGCCAGACGGTTTCCGCTCATGCCGATCGGGTGGCCGAGGGCAATGGCGCCGCCGTTGACGTTGACGATGTCGCTCGAGATACCGAGCTCGTCCATCGACGCCAGGCCGACCGCAGCGAAGGCTTCGTTGAGTTCGAACAGGTCGATGTCGCCAATGGCGATGCCGGCCTTGTCGGCAGCCTTCATCACCGCACGGCTCGGCTGGGTGAGCAGCGATGCGCTGTCCGGGCCGGCGACCATGCCGTAGGACACGAACTCACCCAGTGGCGTGACGCCGCGCTTGTCGGCTTCGGCTTTCGACATCACGATCACGGCCGACGCGCCGTCGGACAACTGTGAAGCGTTGGCGGCGGTGATGGTGCCGTCCTTGTCGAACGCCGGGCGCATGCCGGCAAGCGACTCGACGGTGGTGCTGCCCCGCACGCCTTCGTCGTGTTCGACGAGGATCGGGTCCTTCTTGCGCTGGGGGACCGACACGGCGATGATCTCCTCGGCCAGCTTGCCGGACTCGATCGCGGCTGCGGCACGCTGGTTCGATGCTGCGGCGAGTTCGTCCTGCTGTTCGCGGGTGATGGCGGTTTCGCCGGTGTACCGCTCGGTGCCGAGGCCCATCAGGCACGAGTCGAACGAGCACCACAGCCCATCGGCGATGATCGCGTCACGCAGTTCGGTGTTGCCGTAGCGGAAGCCGCCGCGTGCACCGTCGGCGAGGTACGGGGCGTTGGTCATGGATTCCATGCCACCCGCGACCACGATGTCGGCGTCGCCCATTGCGACCATTTGGTGAGCGAGGTAGATCGAGTTGAGCCCGGACAGGCACACCTTGTTGACGTTCACAGAGGGGACGCTCATTGGAATCCCGGCCTTGGACGCTGCCTGTCGCGCCGGAACCTGGCCGGCGCCGGCCATCAGCACCTGGCCCATGATCACGTGATCGACCTCGTCGGGTGCCACGCCCGCACGCGAGAGGGCTTCCGCGATGGCGATGGCGCCGAGGTCGGCGGCGGAGAACGATGCAAGCGCACCGCTCATCTTGCCGATCGGGGTGCGGGCGCCAGCGATGATGTACGAACCTTGAGTCATGGGCCCAAGGTAGCCGCGAGCTACCAGCGGGTAACAAGGCAACGAAATGGTCTGAGGTGCACGCTCAGATGACGCTTCCTCTCGGTCATCGATGGGGGAGCAACATCGATCTTGCGCAACTGGTTGCAGCGAAGTGGTTCGCACCTGTTCCTGCACGCCTGACCGTGTTGAGCGCATCGTGGCGATCGACGTTCGCACGACGCGCTTTGGGCGCGGCGGTTACCGATCGGTAACGTCGACGTATGGAGAAGATTCTCGAAGCGATCCAGGCTGGCGCGAGTGGCGATGAGATCGCCAACCTCCCGATTCCCGAGAGCTATCGGGCGTCGTTTGTCAAGCGTGACGAAGCAGCGATGTTCGAAGGCGTCGACTCCTGGGACAAGGATCCCCGCAAGTCGTTGCACGTCGACGAGGTCCGAACCCCTGAACTCGCTCCGGACGAGGTGTACATCGCCGTGATGGCGTCGAGCATCAACTTCAACACGGTGTGGACCTCGATCTTCGAGCCACTGCCGACGTTCGGTTTCCTCGACCGACTCGCTCGCGACAGCGAGTACGGAGCGCGCCACTCGCGCGATGAACACATCGTCGGCTCCGACGCATCAGGTGTGGTGCTGCGCGTCGGCGCAGCTGTGCGGAACTGGAAGCCCGGTGATCGGGTGACCGTGCAGTGCAACTACGTCGACGATCAGGATCCGAGTGCGCACAACGACTCGATGCTCGCGTCGAACCAGAAGATCTGGGGCTTCGAAACCAACTTTGGTGCGCTTGCTGATCTCTCGGTGGTCAAGGCCAACCAGTTGATGCCGAAGCCGACCCATCTGTCGTGGGAAGAGTCGGCCGTGAACGGGCTGTGCTCGGCAACGTCGTACCGCATGCTCGTGAGCGACAACGGCGCCCGCATGAAGCAGGGCGACAGCGTGCTGATCTGGGGCGCCACCGGTGGCATCGGCGGCTACGCCGTGCAGTACGTCCTCAACGGCGGCGGCACGCCGATCGGTGTCGTGTCATCGCCCGAGCGTGCAGAAATCCTCAATCGGATGGGCTGTGAGGCCGTCATCGATCGCAAGGCTGCAAAGTACGAGTTCTGGTCCGACGAGCACACGCAGGACGAATCGGAATGGCGCCGCTTCGGCAAGGACATCCGTAACGTGAACAACGGTGAAGACGTGGACATCGTCTTCGAGCACCCGGGTCGCTCCACGATGGGAGCGTCGGTGTTCGCTGCCAAGCGCGGCGGCACCATCGTCACGTGTGCAGCTACCTCGGGCTACATGGTCGAGTTCGACAACCGCCACTTCTGGATGAAGTTGAAGCAGCTGGTGTCGTCCCACTTCGCCAACTACGCCGAGAGCTGGGCGGCAAACAAGCTGCTGTGTGAAGGCAAGATCCAGCCGTTGCTCACCGACACCTACACCCTCGATCAAGTCGGCGAAGCGTCGCTTGCCGTGCACCACAACAAGGCCGAAGGCAAGCTCGGTGTGCTGTGTCTGGCGCCTGGCGAAGGTCAGGGCATCGACGATCCCGAGCGCCGCGAGGCAATCGGCGAAGACAAGATCACCGTCTTCCGCGGCTGACCGTCTCGATCCCGCCCGCCGCCCACGGCACTCCTGGCCTCGCTGCGCTCGGCGTCGCTTGCCGAGGTGGGTGGTGCTTGCCCGGCGTTCAAGACGATCGCCCGCTCGCTGAATTGGTTGCTTCCGCGGCTCCTCCGTTGCGCGGTGGCACACTGCTGGCTGTGACAACTCCTGCCGCGCTGTTGATCGACATGGACGGAACGATCGTCGACTCCGAGCCGTACTGGATTGCGTCGGAACACCAGTTGGTGTCGGAGCATGGCGGTACGTGGGGTCCCGAGGACGCGCATTCCATCGTCGGCTTCGACCTGCTCGACGCCGGAGCCGAGCTCCGCAACCGAGGCGGTGTCGACATGGAGCCAGCCGCCATCGTCGAATGGCTGCTCGACCGGGTCATCGCGAAGTGCCGTGAGGATCTGCCGTGGCGTCCGGGAGCTCGCGAACTCCTCACGCAAGCACGAGAGGCAGGCATTCCCTGCGTGCTGGTCACCATGTCTTGGCGACGCTTTGCCGACGCAGTGCTGGCCGAGGCGCCCGACGGCGTATTCGTGGGGTCGGTGACCGGTGATGAGGTTGCCAACGGCAAGCCCGCTCCTGATCCGTACCTGGCTGCCGCGGCAATGTTGGGCGTGGACCCCGCTGCCTGCGTGGCACTCGAGGACTCGCCAACGGGGGTGGCCTCAGCGCTCGCCGCAGGCTGTCGCACCATTGCAATCCCGCATGTGGTGGATGTCGAACCGCGCAATGGCCTCACCATCTGGAACACCCTCGAAGGCCGCACGCTCGACGACCTCGCCAGCATCTGACCAGCGACCACGTACGGCTCAGCCCAGCCCGGGACGCGTCGTCAGCCCGTGAGCTCGGGGTGATGGCGCGCCATGTTGGCGGGGTAGCTGCGGCGGAAGTAGTTCCACAGCTGTTCGCCATAGGTCGTTGCTGCCAGCTCGCTCTCCATGTCGCCGACGCCTGCCTGGGTCAGCTCCGAGCTGGCCATGTAGCCACCCGTGCGGTGGCGTTCACTCGCGTGCACCGCTGCAGTGAACGAGGGGCCGAGGTCGATCGGTGTCAGCGGCGTGTCGAGCGACGGCCCGTGGAAGTACGCCGCTGACAGACGTTCGCTGGGAGCGATGACGCGGTGGGGTGTCGCAACGAAGTAGTTGCCGGTCATGGCTTGCAGCATCTCGCCCAGGTTCACGACGAACGTTCCGGGCACGGTCGGAACGTCGATCCAGTCCCCGTCCGGGTTTTGCACCTCGAGCCCTGCGGTCGGGCCGGGTGCCAGCAGCGTCAGAAAGCCAGTGTCGTGGTGGGCGTTGACGCCGGCTCCGGAAGCGGGCGTCGGCGGGTATCGGATCATCTTCGTCAACGACATCGGTTGAGCACCGAACATCGCGGCGAAGTGATCGGAGGCAAGCCCCAGCCCGAGAGCGAGAAGTCCGAGCAGTCGGTCGGCGAGTCGGCCCAGCTCGTACATCCAACGCAGCGTGAGCTCTTCATGGCCGGCAAGCACGTCGTCGGGCATCCATGGGTTCGGTCCAAGCAGCCGGTGGGCTGGAGGGGTCGCTGGGGATGGCGGCGCCACGGGCCACTGCGACCACATGTCGATCTGCTCGCGGACATCGACTCGATCGTTGGTGAACTCCGAACCAACGGGCTCCCAGCCTCGAAAGTGCGGCGACGTCGATTTGTCGATGAGGAGCTTGTGTTCGACGTCGAGCGCGAAGAACCGATGCATCATCTCGAACACGTCGTCGACGAGTTGGTGATCGACTCCGTGGTTGGTGACGAGCAAGAAGCCGACCTCGTGGCAGACCGAACAGAGCTGGGCTGCCAGCTCGTCGTCGGTCGAGGCAGTCAGGTCGACGACCGGAATCGAATCGAAGCTGGGGTTCGCCACAGCGGGTCAGTTGTACTGGTCGAGGATGGCGGATTCGGTGACGCGGGCCAGGGTCTCGCGAATGTCTGCTGCGGTGGCGGTGTCGATGCCGTCGACCGAGGCGAGTTCGTCAACCGTGGCGCGTTGCAGCTTCGAGAGGCCATCGAAATGATCGGCAACGGCCTCGGCAGAATCGGCGGACAGTCGGCCCGTACGATTCAGCAGACGGAGCCCGCGCGGTGCAACCGATTGACCGAGATCGTCTGGGTCGGCAATTCGGTGAAGCGCTCCAGCCGCAAGACGGAGATCGTGGATTTCGTCGTCGGTCAGACGAGACATCTCTGCGAGTGTCTCTTTGGAGGTGTGATCGTCGGCCACGTAGTCGTCTACGACGAGTTCGAGTTCGTCGTCGATTTCGCCGTACAGCTCATCGAGCTGAAGGCGCAGCAGTCGGGCGTCCACACCGAGCTCCACGATCATCGTCTCGATCTCATCGGCGATCCGGTGCACCATCTCGCCGCGCTGCACCACTTGGGCAACGTCGCGCAGCGTGGCGACATCTTCGACTTCGACGGCGGTGAGGTTGGCAATGGCATCGTCGAGGCGGGTCTTGTAGCGCTCGAGGGTCTGCAGCGCTTGGTTGGCGCGTTCCAGCAGACGGCCGATTTCTTGGAGTTGGCGCTTGCCTCCGCCTGCGTAGACGTTGATGACGCCCATCTCTTCGCTCGCCGACACCACGGGAACGCCGAGTGATCGAGCGACGCGTTCTGCGGTGCGGTGCCGGGTGCCGGTTTCGCTGGTGGGCACGGTGGGGTCCGGGACCAGGTGGACGTTGGCCCGCGCAATGCGCCCGCCATCATCGGAAATGATGATCGCTCCATCCATCTTCGCGAGCTCCGAGAGCCGTTGAGGGCTGTACGGGGCGTCCACCAGGAAGCCGCCGGAGCAGATGGACAACACGTCGGGCCCGTCGTCGAGCACGAGCAGTGCACCGGCCTTGGCGCGCACGACACGCTCGATACCATCGCGCAGCGGCGTACCCGGAGCGACGCGAGCAAGCGCATTGCGCATGTGCTCGTTGGCGCTCCCGTAACGCAGATCCATGTGCCGAGCTTACTGGACCGGTCCGCTCCGGGTCGGGCGAGAACCAGGCCGACTCACTGTGCACCGAACCTCCCGACCAAATGTCGGACTAGGGCACGCGGTGGTGAGTGCGCGATGTTGGAAGGACGGTTGTTCGTGGGCTCGTTTGCTTCGTGAATTCAGCGCTCAGGGAAGCTGGGGATGCCTGGGTCCAACTGGACGCCGGTGCTGTTCAAGAAGCCCGAAACCAAACGGTAGAAGCCAGCGACGATGAGGAGTTCCACCATCTGAGCGTCGTCCCAACGCTTGGCCAAGGCTGCCCACGTGGAATCGGTCACACAGTCGTCAGCGTGGAGGTCGTCTGCGAGCGCAATGAGCGCCAGATCGTCGTCTGACCATGCGTGGTCGTCGGGCGAACGGACGATTGCGTCGATCTCGACCTGCGTGAGCCCGCAATCGAGCCCAATGACGGTGTGCTGCCCGAACTCGTACTCGGCTCGAGCATTTGCGCCGACGCGCAGGATCACCAGTTCACGTTCGCGCGGTGGGAGTGACCCCTTGTTCAACAAGAACCCGCCGAGCAGGTTGAAGCGCTTCAGCAGTTTCGGATGATGACCGAGCGTGCCGAAGATGTTCAACGGTTTGCCGTCATGGGTGAGTGCAGTTGCCAAGATCTCGGTGAGTTCGTCGTCGAATTCGGTGATGGGAGCAATGCGGGGTTCTTCAGGCCTCATGGTGGTCACGGTAGTGAGCAGACCGCGGTGCGGCCGCTGTCAGAAGCCGTCACCAGCGGAGTCGACACCGGCTTCGCGCAGCGCGTCGACGAGCGTGGTGACACGGATGAGCTTGATCTTGTCGATCACCTCGTCGTCCGGATCAGGCGACTTGGCCGGAACGATCACTCGACGGAATCCGAGCCGAGCGGCCTCGGTGACTCGGCGCGGTGCATGGCTCACCTGACGGACCTCGCCACCGAGCCCCACTTCACCGAACACGGCCATGTCCGCTGGCAGCGGTCGGTCGTACATGGCACTTGCGACAGCCAGGCACAGGCCCAGATCGAGCCCGGGCTCGGTGAGCTTGGCGCCGCCCGCAGCAGACGCGTACACATCTTGATCGCCGACCTTCACCCTGCCGCGCTGCCCGAGCACCGCCATGAGCATGGACATGCGCCCGCCATCGAGTCCCTGTGCGCTGCGACGTTTCGGAACGTTCTCCAGGCCGGGGGAGGTGAGCGCCTGGAGTTCCACGACGATCGGCCGGCGACCCTCCATGGTGGGAACGACCGCAGACCCGGCAACACCCGTGCGCCGATCAGCGAGGAACATGGTGGACGGGTCCGGCACGGCCACGAGTCCGGCTCCGACCATCTCGAACAAGCCCAGTTCATTGGTGGGCCCGAACCGGTGCTTCACGGCCCGCAACAGGCGCAACGCATGGTGGCGGTCGCCTTCGAACTGCAGCACGGTGTCCACGACATGTTCGAGCACCCGAGGCCCGGCGAGGTTGCCGTCCTTGGTGACGTGGCCCACCAGCACGATGGCGATGTTGCGCTCCTTGGCTTCGTTCACGAGGCGGTGCGCACAGCCGCGAACCTGGCCGACCGAGCCGGGCGCCGAGGACAGCTCGGGGTCGACCATGGTCTGGATCGAGTCGATCACCACGAGTTCCGGCTGGGTTTCGTCGATGGCCTTGATGACGTGGGGGAGCGAGGTTTCTGCGTGGAGCCACAGGTTGGGACGCATTGCGTCGAGCCGCTCGGCACGCAGACGAACCTGTGTCGCGCTCTCCTCCGCGCTCACATACAGCGTGGTGTCCTCGCGAGCAGCGAGAAGTTGCAGCAGCAGCGTGCTCTTGCCGATGCCAGGCTCGCCGCCGAGCAACGTGACGGATCCCGCGACCAGGCCGCCGCCGAGCACCGCGTCGAGCTCGTCGATGCCGGTGGAAACAGGTCGCGCCGTATCGGTGCGGACCTCGCCGATCCGGCTTGGGCCGGATCGGTTGCTCGGTGTAAGCGGCACGTCAGACGACATGCCCGGACCACCCACGAGTTCCTCGACGAGCGTGTTCCAATCGCCGCACTCCGAGCATCG
>JBGCEY010000084.1:0-3897 GCA_045106645.1 Ilumatobacter sp. | reverse complement strand
CGGGATCTTCTCCGACAGTGGCCAGTCGCTGCCGGCTGGCAACACCGGCGACATCGACCATGCCGACGTGAACAACGATGGCTTCAACGACCTCATCGTGCAGCAGGGCAATGCTCCGATCGTGTTGCTGATGAACAGCGGCACGGGAACGTTTTCGGTGTCGCCGCAGACCTTCAACGATCCGAGTTCGACCATCGCCGTGGCGTTCGGCGACTTCGATGGCGACGGTGACATCGACCTCGCTGAGGGCGACAACTCGTTCGTGACGGTGTGGGCGAACAATGGGAGTGGTGTGTTCGCAGATGCCATGGAGCCTGTCGCGAACGACTACGGCCTCTCTGGTCTTGAAGCAGTCGACGTTTCTGGTGATGGTCAGACCGATCTGGTCCTTGCGACCGGTCTGGGTCTCGACTTGCGGACGTTTACGACCGGGTTGGCAAACAGTTCGGTCGGAACGCTTGGTTCGTCAGAGTTCTTTGCGACGGCCACCGCAGACTTCAACAACGACGGCCAGCCCGAGCTGGACATCATCGCGGTGGGAGCATCCTCGACAGCACTCGTGTCCGCAGGAGCGCTCTCTTGGAACGACGAGGTGTCCGGCCTGAACGGAGCCGATTCGATTGCCGTTGGCGACTTCGATGGTGATGGCGACATCGATGTCGCACTGGGCGGCGGAGGAGTCTGGTTGAACGCCACGAACTGATCGACCAGGTAGCTCGAAGGAGCGCTCGTCCGAAGCCTTCGGCCGGGCGCTCCTTCGCGTCTGAACGGACATCGCCAACAGGCCGAGGAATTTCTCGAGCCTGATGTCAACCGATCCGGATGGTCACACGTCTGTTGACGTGCTCGGGCGTAATCGGCGCTCGTGAACCACAAGGGGAACACGCATGTTCAGAACCAATGGGCAGGATTCGGGCCGTCGCCGAACCCGTAGTGCCACTCGAGCGACGAGCACATTCAGCGTCTTTGCCATGTGCGCAGGAACGCTCGTGGCCACCGCAGGGATGTCTGCTGTCGCCGATGGCGTGGTCGCCGCAGCGCCGAGTACACCGTGCACCGTCAGCCAAACGCTGACGGCCGGCGTCGATGACAACTACGCCACAGCCAACGGGGCGGAGGCGTCGCAGCGCAGCGCCCTCCACCAGAGCTTCTGGCAGGTGACGCATCCGGCCGGTGTGAACCTGCCGTTCAAGGACTACGACGATCCGACGAACGACGCATGGTTGGCGGAATCCTTCGAGGGGATCACCGTCCCGGCCGGGCATCAGATCTGTGCCGCCACGCTGGAGTTCGCCGCTCGTGGTATCGGCGCAGCCCCGGACAACGACTCGATAGGTATCCACTTCATCGTCGACACCGGATCGGGTCCCGAGCGTCTGGCCAACGCGACCTGGGGCGAGAACATTCTGAGTTTCGAGACGGCGCCGGGTGAGTACGGAGCAGTCCTCGACCTCGACGACCTCTTCGACCCGACTCCACCTGAGCCGACCTCGGTACTGGCACAGATGCAGGAACGCGGATTCCTGGACGTGTGGATTCAGGACGACACCGAAGTCGACTTCCTCGAACTCACCATCTCGACCCAGCCGGTCATCAGCATCGTGAAGACCACGAACGGTGTGGATGAAGCTCAGGTGCCGATCGGTGGTGCGGTCACGTGGACGTACACGATCGCCAACAACGCCGAGAACCCGGCCATCGTCAGCGAATTGGTGGACGATCAGGAAGGTGAGATCGACCTCGACACGTGCGAACCCGGCAACGGTGTGATCGGCCCGGGCGAAACGATGGTGTGCACGCTCACCGGGTACGCGACGTCGGCTGACTACTGCAACACAGCGATTGCGACTGGGCAGATCGAGGGCGGCGACGAATTCGAAATCTCGGACCGTTCGTGCTACTCGCTCATCGAGACCGCGTGCGAAGGCAACCTCATCACCAACCCGAAGTTCGATGACGTGAACGCCAACCCGGACGCAGCGGCGGACGAAGATATCGACATCGCTGCGGGATGGGGTCCGATCTGGACCAAGGCCGGTGGCGCGTCGACTGGCGACGTGTTCGGCGTCGGCCAATGGTCTGCTTCTCAGGAACCCACGCCGGCAAGCGGTAACTACGGGACTTTCTGGACGAACAAGCAGGACACCCGGCTGGTGTTCCGCGAAGGCATCATGAACCAGCTGAAGCGACCGCTGCGTCCGGGAGCGACGACGTTGTCGTTCACGACCGCGCAGATCTTCCCGGGCGTGTCCGAACTGGCCGTGTACGGCGTGGTCCGTGGGTCGGCTCCGTTCGGCACGACTCCGTCGAGCTGGCTCGCCCCTGAGAACGTCGATTTGTTCGGATCGGTCGATATGCAGAAGAACGTGGTGTTGCTCGGCACGGTGCCATTCACGGGCACGGAGGACAACCACAAGATCCTGCGCACGATCCCGATCAACGCGCTGCAGTCGTTCGATCGCATCTTCCTGACGCACTCGGACGAGTCCGCAACTTCCGGCAAGGCGTTCGTCGCTGTCGATGACTTCTGCATGCTCCCGACTACCGGTCCGGGCGAGGAGCCGGCTGTCGCAGCGCTCGCAAAGCCGGAGCGGCTGATGGACACCCGCCCGACGGGAGAGACCGAGGACGGAGTCGCCGCAGCGGAAGGTCGCCTCGGTTCGACCGACAACAACCCCTTCGGCAACGGTGTGTACCGCCTCGAGGTTGCCGGACGTTCCGGAATCGATGCGGACGCCAGAGCAGCGGCGCTCAACGTGACCGTGGTGGCACCCGAAGGGAGGGGATACCTGAGCATCTTCCCGTGCAACGGTGAGACGCCGACGCCGCCGAACGCGTCGTCGCTGAACTTCGGGGACGACACTCGGGTGGTCGCGAACAACGTGACCGCCGCCCTCGATGGCGACGGTGACGTGTGCATCTTCTCGAACGTGGAGGCTCACATCGTCGTCGATGCAGCCGGGTACTACACCCCGGATTCCGGCTACGAGGCAGTCGTCCCGCAGCGATTTGTCGACACTCGCTCCAATGCCCAGCCCGCTGACGTGGTGCCCGGCGGAGTGATCGGGGTCGGCAATGCCGCCGCCCGCGACGTGCTCGAGATCGACGTCGCCGGCCTCGGCGACGTTCCCGACGGCGCCGCGGCAGTGGTCCTCAACGTGGCCGCCGTGCGGGCTGATGCACAGGGATTCATGACCATCTATCCCTGCGGAAACGATCGCCCGAACGCTTCCTCGTTGAACTTCTCCCAAGGCGCAAACGTGGCCAACGGAGTCGTCGTCGGGCTGTCCGAGGGTGACGGAACGGTCTGCATCTTCACCAACGTCCAGACTGAAATCATCGTCGACGTCGGTGGCTACTACCCGGCAGGTTCCGGTTTCGTGGCAACGGAACCGGCCCGCTTCCTCGACACCCGTACCGTCGAAGGCGCCAACACCTTCGACGGTGAGTTCCAAGGCGCCGGCGTGGTCAACGCAGGAACCGGCGTCACGCTGGACCTCGATCGGGAGGGCACCTCGGTGGGAACGGAATCGGTGGCGCTCAACGTGACGGCCGTTCGACCTCGTGACGCCGGGGCTGAGGGCTTCCCGACTTCGGGCTTCATCAGCGTCACGCCTGGCGAGTGCGTCGAAGGCGCAGTGCCCGAGACATCGAACCTGAACGTGTCGCGGGGCGACATCGTGCGGGCCAATGGTGTGCTCGTATCGCTTCCGGTGACCGGCTTGGTGTGTGTGTTCACGAGCCTCGACGCCGACCTGGTCGTCGATGTCAGCGGCTACTTCGGTACCGGGGATGACTGGGCTACCGGGTTCGAGGTCTGACCCCGCCCTGACAGAGTTTGCACGCTGCGGTTTCGTCCCGGTTCCGCCCGGGACGAGACCGCAGCGGCGCGTTTCC
>JBGCEY010000083.1:0-37217 GCA_045106645.1 Ilumatobacter sp. | reverse complement strand
CGGAACGCCGACCTGACGAGCGAGCAACACGTGCTCACGAGTCTGGGGCATCGGGCCGTCGGTCGCTGCCACGACGAGGATTGCTCCGTCGACCTGGGCTGCACCAGTGATCATGTTCTTGATGTAGTCAGCGTGACCCGGCATATCAATATGCGCGTAGTGACGGTTCTCGGTCTCGTATTCGATGTGGCTGATCGAGATCGTGATACCACGAGCCTTCTCCTCAGGCGCCTTGTCGATGCCTTCGAAGTCGGTGAAATCAGCCAGACCACGATCAGACAGCGTCTTGGAAATCGCAGCCGTCAACGTGGTCTTGCCATGGTCAATATGGCCCATCGTGCCGATGTTGACGTGCGGCTTGTTCCGCTCGAACTTGACTTTGCTCATTGCTGCTTCCTCTTTCTCCGAGGTGATGTTCCGTGTAGGACTTGAATTGGTAGCGGCGGTCGGACTTGAACCGACGACCTTCCGATTATGAGCCGGATGCTCTGACCAGCTGAGCTACGCCGCCATGCTTGTGGTGTTCTGGCTTGTTGGGTTGTGCTCGTGGTCGAGTTGCCCCAAGCCACGTGGTCGAGCCCTCTGTGAGAATCGAACTCACGACACCAGCCTTACCATGGCTGTGCTCTACCGACTGAGCTAAGAGGGCGTCTCGTTCGAGTACCGAAGCACTCGCTCGAACCGTTGCTGACTATGTGTCTCCTTCGGTGGACTCGGGTTCTGGAAACCAGAACCCGGGCAACCCTCAGGACCGCATCAGCGTTGCGGCCAGCCCCCGAGTGTAGCGAAGCTTCTGTTCGCCGACACGCGCGGATTTCTCACGCTCCGAGCGACGTCTGACACGCCGGGAAGCAACCGTTGTCGGCATCGCACAGAAGCCCGGCGGTAGCGTCGCGCTCCAATGAGTGAGGTGACGTCCGCGATGGTGACGATACGGCGAACGCATCACCGCGATGCGGCAGCGATGCGGGCGATCTACAACCACGAGGTGGAGAACTTCACCTCCACCCTCGACATCGTCGCGCGTTCGCTCGAAGAACAACAATCCTGGATCGAACAGCGCTCCGGAGCATTCGCTGCGATCTCCGCCGTGCTGCACGATGGCACCGACGACGAGGTGCTCGTGGGGTTTGCGTCGCTGTCGAAGTTCAAGGACCGCGCCGCGTACAGCCCGACAGTGGAAAACTCCGTGTACGTGTCACGGTCCCATGCCGGGCTCGGAATCGGTCGCCTCCTCATGAATCGCTTGATCGACGACGCCCGCGACAGTGGCTTTCACTCGATGATCGCCCGAATCGAAGCAAGCGGAGACGCATCGCGAGCGCTCCACCGAGCCTGCGGATTCGAGCTGGTGGGTGTCGAAAAGCAAGTCGGTCGCAAGTTCGGTCGGTGGCTCGACATGGCCGTCATGCAACTCATGCTCTGAGGACACCAGCGCACTAGAGTTTTCCCGTGGCTGCCCGACTCGACGCGTTGATCCTCTGCGACTTCGCACAGGTCCGAGAAGGCCTGCTGTTCGTACAATCCGGTGGGCTCACTCGGCTCACCACCGGCTCATTCCCGGCCGGGTTCGATTGCTACGTCGCGGCAATGGTCCACCTCCCGCCCGACGAGGCAGTCGAAGCGCACACGATGGTGATGAAAGTGAAGGCTGCCGACACGGTCACGCTGATCGCCACCGTGAACGTGGCGCTGCACGAAACTCCTCGCCCGATGGGTCTCCAGCCTGGTGAGGGGCGCCAAGTACCCGTGGTCGTGCCGCTCCACAAACTGAAGTTCCCAGCACCTGGGCAGTACGACCTCCAGGTCGACATCGACGACGAGTTCGCCGGCGACCTCAGCTTCCGAGCACAATCCCGCCCGTCCTGATCTCGGGTCGACCGATCGCCACAGCGTTGGGGCTTGCGGTCTGATCTGCGAGGATGCTCCACGATGACCGGGTGGAGCGTCGACGTCTCAGGGGCGACAGCGATCATGGGCCCCCAGGGTGGCGTGTCGTTGCGTGCCAAGGAACGGTCGATCGTGGCGGCGCTTGCGCTGCATCACCCGTCACCGGCAACCGCAGCATCGCTCGCACCGCTTATCTGGGGTGATGAGCTCCCGACAACGGCCATCAAGTCCATCCACAACCACGTGTCGCGCATTCGCACCGCCACACCGGATCTCATCGACACCAGCGGCCACGGCTATCAGTTCCGCGCGGACATCGAGATCCGTTGCAGCGGTGGCCCCTCCAGCTACTCCGATCTGGCGGACCAACCAACGGTTGCGGTCGCGCGCGCCCGCGACCGAGTGCTGGCGCTGCGCGTTGCAGAAGACGAACACCGCGATCGTGTGCGCCAGGGCGCTGACGACCACCTGCTTCGGGATCTCGAGCAACTCGTGGACGCAGCGCCGCAGCGGCTGCTGCGTTGGTGGTGGGTCGCACTCGTGAGCGCCCGCCTGGGACGTCGCCGCCAGGCACTGGACACACTGCGCGCTTGCAGGC
The DNA here is from genome assembly GCA_045106645.1 of Ilumatobacter sp. Lineage (GTDB taxonomy): Bacteria > Actinomycetota > Acidimicrobiia > Acidimicrobiales > Ilumatobacteraceae > Ilumatobacter_A. The sequence continues at coordinate 34,729 of JBGCEY010000083.1, read as the reverse complement.
GTGGCCCCGTGCACCTGGATGCTGCAGCGCGTGGCGCACTGGACCTCTTCGAGCGAGCCATTGCCGACGACGACGTGTTCCTCGACAGCCCTGCGGCTGCGGATCCTCGCTCCCTCGGCGCGGAAACCACCGCAGGACCCGATCCGTCGTCAACCGTCGCCCCCGTCGGGATCATCGATGCCACGGGCGCAATCGCCGAGATCGTGGCCGCGCTCGACGGCCGGGTGTCCACCATGTCGATCGTGGCGCCTGCGGGCGGCGGCAAGTCGAGTGCGTTGCGCTCGATTGCCGAGCAGCTCCCACCCTTGGGTTGGAACTGCTTTTCCACCACCTGCTCCGCAACCGATGTCGACCCACTCGCTCCCCTCGTGGATCTCGACCGGCAACGTCGCGAGCGATCCGGACGAGACCGGCCACGTCGACATGATGGCGATGCCGCCGGCGACTATTCGAAGGCACTGCTCGAATCCCTGACGATCGACGGCACCCGCCGTGCCCTCCTGATCATCGACGACGTTCACCACGCGACCCCGGCAACCGTCGACCACCTCGATCGGCTTGCAGCTCGCGTGACCGACCTCGCCGGCCGGGTGTCGGTCCTCTTTGCGTCGCGACCATCGGCAACGCAAACGATCGCGACGCAACAGTCCAATGACCTGCCCAGCTGGGGTCGCACGGCGATCGATGCGTATGTGCATTCCTTCGTGTCTCCCGGGGTGTGGTCCATCGGAGCGGCTCGTTGGATCGAGGACCGCGCCGATGGCAACGCCCTCTTCGTTCGAGAACTCACGATCGACGCACTTCGACGCCTCCCCGATGACCCGGCCGTCACTCCGTTCATCGAGCCGAACGTGGCATCGCTCGTCTCCGGAGGGTTCGAACTCAGCGTCGATTCGCTGCCTGAGAAACTCCGGACCACGCTGATCAAGGCCGCCGTACTCGGCGAAGAGTTTCGGCGAACGGACCTCGCTGCGCTTGCAGAGAACGTGTCACCGATGCTCGCGCTCGGCCAGGCCCACGGCCTCATCGATACCGTCGGCCCCGAACGATGCCGCTTTGTTCACCAGCGCTTCCGCCAGTCGTTCCTGGACCTCATCAGCACCGACGAGCAAGTGGCATTGGCGCAGCGCGTCGCGGGCGTGATCGGTGCGAGTACGAACGGATCGCCCGACGATGAGGCCCGCCTCGCCGAGCTCGCACTCTTCGCTCGCTCGGCTTCGAGCCGCGACCCCGAACGAGCCATCGAAGCAACCATGGCCCAAGCCCATACGGCGTTCAACAAGCTCCGGATGGAGGAAGCGCTCAGCCTCGCTCGACTGGCGATCGAGCTCATCGACGACTTCGAAGGCCACTCGCAACGCTGGGCGACCATGACGGTGCTCGCCGGAATGGCAGCAGTGGAGACGGGAGACGAACACGCCGTCGAACTCCTCGTCACCGGCGCCCAACGAGCCATGCGGCTCGAGAACCACGAAACCGTCGCCAAAGCAGCGATACGACTCTGCGACATCAATCCTTCGAGCGCGGTGGGGCGTGTTGATGCAGCAACACAAGAACTGCTCGATCACACGTATCAGCACGTCACCGATCCGGCGACGAGGGCGCTGGTGTGTGGCGCCTGGTCGATCGCTGCATCGATCGCCGATGACCCGGTCACGTCGCGACGGTTGTATCTCGAAGCGGATGCGCTGTCGAGTGCCGCTGGTGACTCGATGGTGCGTACCGAGGTGCTCGCCATGGCCTACACACCGCTGAGCAGTCCAGACGACTTCGACGAACGACGCCGCATCTCAGCCGAGCTCCACGAACGCGGGACACAGCTCGATCGTCCTGACCTGGTGTACGCAGCGCACCGCCTGGACTTCGCCAACGCCATCTCCGTTGGCTCGGCGGATCCACGTCCGGCAATGGCGGCGATCGAGGACATCGCTGCACAGCTCGGACAGCGCAGCCGAAACTGGAGCCTGTTCGCGTTCCGTGCCACCGTTGCACTTCTCGACGGAGACCTGGAGGCCGCCGAGCACCATACGAACGCACTGCTGAGCGACCAGGTCACCGTCAGTTCGGAGCTGGTCACCTCCACGTACGGCGCCCACCTGTGCGCAATCCGTCTGCTGCAGCATCGGATGCACGAGCTCGATCCACTGGTCATGACGCTCCAGCGTGACCAACCAGAACTCGCCATCTGGCAAGCCGTTCGCGTCGCGACCGCAGCCGTCGACCTTCCCGACGAAGCGCGAACAGCGTTCGACCGGGTGTTCGAGGTCGATCAGCACCACATCCCTCACAACTTCACGATGCTCGGGGGTCTCGTCATCGCCGGTGAAGGAGCGATTCAACTCGGTGACGAGTCTCGAATACGCATCATGATCGGTCACCTCACACCGTTCGAGGATCGTTGGGGTTGGTTCAACGTCGGCAGCGTCGGCCCCGTCGACCTCACACTGGCGCGGCTCCACGCCGCCGTCGGCGAGACCGAGCTCGCCCGAGCGTGCATCACCCGAGGGTTGCAATCGACCGCTCGCGTGGGTGCACCGACCTACGCCGGCGAGCTGGCCAGGCTGCTCGGGAGTCTGCGGTGAGCATCCACATCCATGTCGACAACGGCGAGCCGATTTCGATCACCGTCGACGGGATCTGGGTCGAACTCCGACCGAAGGAGCGTGTGGTCACCGCGGCGCTCGCACTGCGCCATCCTGACATCGTCACACTCGACCAACTCATCAACATGGTGTGGCCGAACAGCGCTCCAGCGACCGCCAAACAGTCGATCCACAACCACCTTGCGCGTCTGCGCACCGCCGTACCCGAGCTGATCCGCAGCGACTCGGTCGGATACGGGTTCGGTACGGACGTCGCGCTGCTCGTCAATGCGTCAGAAGATGATCCCCGACTCCCCACCGAGTTTGCCGACACCGTCGAGTTGCGACGGGCCCGGATCGAGTTCGCACGACGCCATTCGACCCGACAGCACGCCGACCTCACCCAACGAGTCCGCACGGGCATCACCGAGGCGCTGGTGGCCGAGATCGAAGCCGAGATTCACCACGACGTATGCGACGAACGCGCGTGGTGGCTGCTGGCCATCTGTGCTGTTCATCGCCAGGACGTTGCGGCCGGCACCGAGGTGGTCGCCAAGGCGCGAGATGCGCTGAGTTCGGTCGGGCTGGAACCCGGGCGTCGGCTCGTCGACCTCGACGGCATGCTCCGCGACGGTGTCGACAACGTCGACGTCTTGCTTCGCGATCACCACGGAGCGCGACGCAGCGCAGATCTACAACGCCTCGATGACGCCGTTGCGCCGGTCGTTGCCGAGGTCCGAAGCGCGTGGGCAGAACACGAACGGTTCCTGGTTCGAGTTCGCGGTGACGACGGTGCTGCACGCCGTGCGGCACTTGCGAAGATCGTCGACGATGCTCGCGCCAGCGGATTCTCGACTGCCTTCAGCCGCCATCGCCGGGGCGCTCTCGGAACACCGACCGCACACATCGCACTGCTGGGAACCCGCCCGCTGGTCGCTGTGGTCGACGGAGTAGACGCTTCGACCGACCCGGTTGGCCTGCTGACCGATCTGGCCGCCTCGCTGCCGGAGCCGCCGGTCGGTTGGATCATCGCCGAGGGTCACGGGACCGACCTCGAAGGAGTTGGCCCAGCGATCGGGCGCGCCGACGACGCTGTGTTCGCTGTCGACACACCGCACGTGGACGTCGAAGAACCGGACATGACGGTCTTGGCGACCTCCACGATCCAACTCCTCGTTGCGCTCGCCGAGCTGGGCGAGCCAGCGCTGCCCGAAGACCTCGAACCTGCGATTCCAGGAGCGAGCGCCGCAGCACTCGACCTCGCCCGTTCCGGCCTCGTTCGCGTCGATGCTGCAACGAAGACCATCGATCTCATCAGCACTCAGGTCGCCGACGCAGCACTGTCGGTCTTCGATGCCGACCAAGCGGAAGCGTTTGCGCTCCTTCTCGTCTCCCTGGAACTTCCACGGCTGGATCCAGCGCGTCGACACACACTGCGTTCGCGCTGGTCGATCGCGGCCCGAGGAGCATCGGACGAACGCACGCTCGAACACACTCGATTCGCCGTTGACGAGTACAGCAGACAAGGAAAGTTCGCAGTGGCAGCCGCAACAGCGCAACGAGTGCTGGAGCTGATCGAAGTGTCGAGCGGACGCACCACCGAGTGGTGCCAGCTCGCCATCCTCGCCGGTCAAGCGCTGCTCGCCGGCGGAGACCCGAGCGGTGACACCTTGCTGTCCGAGGTGGTCACCGCGGCGCGCGAGATCGACGACCACGAGGTGGCTGCGCTGGCCACGCACGAGTGGTGCCGCCTCGGAACCGCTGGCGGCGCCGGCACCGTCGATGACGAACGACTCGACGTCACCAACGAGTTGCTCGACGAACTCTCCGACCCCGGCCAGCGCGCCAAGGTCGGCGCGGCCGCCGCAATGGTCCTGAGTCTGGCCGCAGACCCCGACCTGCTCCGGACGCGCTTCACCGACGCGGTGGCCGATGCGCATCGCGACGGCCGCCCGGAGGTCATGGCCGATGTCTTGCCGCTCGCCTACATGTCCGTGCCGCTGCACACTGATCTCGACGCCCGCGAAACCCATGCAGCACGATTGCTCGACATCGGTGAACGTCTCGATCGGCCCGACTCGCGATGGGAGGCACTGCAGTTGCGGTACTCCTCACAGATCATGCGCGGCGACCCCGGATTCCGCGCAACCCTGACGGATCTCACCGACGTCGCCGGCGAACTGCACGAGCGATCTCGCGACTGGGAGATGTGCTTCATCCGTTCGAATGTGGCACTGATCAATGGCGACCTTGCACGTGCGCGCAGCGAGATCGATGATTCGCTTCGGTACGCAGGCATGGTCGACGCCGGCCGCGTCGGGGCCGTGTTCGGCGCACACCATCTGGTGGCGTCGCTGATCGAAGGCACCACGGGCGGCCTCCTCGAATCACTCCGCTCACTTGCCCACGACCAGCCGGGCATCGGCGCCTGGCAAGCGGCCCTTGCTGTGAGCGCTGCGGCTGCCGGCCAACATGACGAGGCGGTGCACGCCCTGAGCCACTTGTTGAACGGTGACGAACCGATCGGACTCCTTCATGACCCGGTGTACACCGCGGGGTTGATCGCATTCGGCGAGGCGGCGGCGATGACCCGAGATGAGCGTGCGCTACAGGTTGCAGAACAGATGCTCGAGCCCCTCGCCGGCATGTGGTCTTGGTGCGGATCGTGCACGTTTGGACCGGTCGACTTGACGCGCTCGAGGGTTGCGCTCGCCCTCGACCAGCCCCGTGACGCCGAGGCAATCGCGTCCGCGGCCGTGATGTCTTGCGCCGACATGCGAGCGCCTCTGTTCACCCGCCAGGCAACCGACGTGCTCCTGGCTGCCGCAACACGATGAGCGACCTCACCCTCATACCGCCGGCAACGCACCTGCCCGACGTGCTTCCGACCGACCGCTTGAACGAACGGGCCATGGCACTGAACCCGTTGCGCTCCGACCTTCGTCGAATCGACGACCTCCGCAACGTCGGCACGGTCGCTGGCGCGCTCCTGGCGTCGTTTGGTGTCGTGATCATCGCAGCGGTGATGCACACGTGGTGGGCGTACCTGCTGGCATTTCTCTTCATGGGTGGAGGCCACGCCCGGTTGAACATCCTCGGCCACGAGTCGGCGCATCGGCTGCTCTTCAACAACCGTCGAGCGAACGACTGGGTCGGACGGTGGCTGCTCGCATATCCCTCGTATCAAGCACTCATGGCGTATCGCCGAGCCCACTTCGCGCACCACCGCGACGAGATGGGCCCCGAAGAACCTGATGCCGGGCTGTATTCCGGGTATCCGATCGCACCCGATTCATGGCGACGAAAGATGCGCCGAGATGCCACCGGTGTGAGCGCGTACAAGAACTTCCGCGGCCTGTTCGCTGCCGCACGACGCGGCGCCCGCGAGGCCTGGTACATCGTCGGCTTCCACGTGGCGTTCGTTGCGGTCACGGTCGTCGTCGACCGGCCACAGGTGTATCTGGTCTGGGTGCTTGCATGGTCGACGCTGTGGCGGGTGTCGAACCGAGTGCGATCGATTGCCGAGCACGGCGGGATGATCCGCTCGAAGGACCGCCGGCTCACCACGCACGTGGTCCGCCAGACGCTGTTGGCGCGGATGTGGATGGTTCCGTATCACACGGGTTGGCACCTCGCTCACCACGTGGACATGGGCGTTCCGTGGCGCAATCTCCCGAAGCTGCATGCTGAACTCGTGGCATCGGGGTGGGTGGTCCCGGAACTCGAGTACCCGAGCTACCGAGCATTCATTCGCGAGGCAACTCGTCGCTGATCAGCCACGACGAGTCAGATCGAATGCGTGGATCCTTCGCCGCGTTCTGCTGCCGATGTGAACGCCGATGCGATTCGCTCCGCGGTCTCGGTCACCGAATCGGTCGCGTCGAGGCGATGCGTAGCCAACCACCGGACCTTGATGTCGGGGCCAGCCAGCGGGACCAACTCCACCGTTCGGTGCGGGCGGTTCCAGCTGAGCACCAGCGACGGCTGGATCGTGGCACCGTGGCCTGCTCCGACCAGACGCAACATCATCTCGAGCGACTGCACCTGCACGACCGAGCGCGGCACCGTGTCAGCGGCCAGGAAGAACTCGTGGAATTCGAAGCCGCGTGACGGGCGATAGTCCGACGTGAGAAAGGTCTCGTCGAAGAGTTCGTGCGGTGCAACTGCGTCTCCGTCGGCGTAGCGACTTCCGGCAGGGACCGCCGCGACGAGCGAGTCATCGGCAAGGTGGACGTTGCGAAGCCCGGTCGGTGCGTGCGCCCATGGAGCGATCGCGATGTCTGCGGCGCCAGCACGAACGGCGTCGAGAAGTCCCTCGTCAGCGAAGCGAAGCAGCTCGATGCGCGGCGAGCCGCCTTCGGGGTCGAACGTATCGAGCAACCAGCTCGCGGTGTCGTAGAAGCCAACGCCAACGCGAACGCGGTCGAGATCACCGCCCCCGATCCAGCGCGCTGTCAGCAGCGCCCGGTTGATCTGATCTTCGATGTCGACCGCGCTGAGCGCCAGGTGTTCGCCCGCCGAAGTGAGCCGAATGGTCCGACCGCTGACCGCGGTGAGCGCGGTGCCCGCCCGCCGTTCGGCCTCGGCAAGCCGATGACTGGCGGCGGAAGGGCTGAGGTGGAGCGACCGAGCGGCGTCGCCCAAGCGCCCGAACTCGCGAAGTGCGGCCAGCAACTGTAAGTGAGCACGATCCAACACATGCACATTTTGCATCATTAAGAGCTGAAAGACTCGCTGGACGGTTCATTTACGGACGCCGATACTCGTCGTGTGGCTGACGACATCACACCTCTCTCCCATCCGAGTCGGGCTGAGGCCTCCGCTTCTGCGCCAGGCACGACCAGTCGGGCCCCTGGACGATCGGTTGCTGCGGTGATCGCATCGGCCATCGGATTCGGATTCAGCCCGTTCTTTGCCACGCACGCGTTCGCTGCCGGCGTCGATCCGGTCGCAGCATCGTTTCTGCGAGTCGCACTCCTGTCACTGCTGCTGCTTCCCGCCGTGGGTCGCCTGCGCGGCTGGCGACGCGAGGCGTGGTGGAGTTTCGGAGGTGGAGCGGTGAGCATGCTCGGATTCGCCGGGTACTACGTGGCGCTGGATCGCGCTCCAATCGCCGCAGTGACCGTCGTGTACTACACGTATCCACTCATGGTCCTCGCGTTGTCGACCGTCGTGTGGAAGCGCCGCACTCAACGTCGCGAGGTACTGGCTGCGTCCGCTGTTGTCATCGGCGTGCTGGTGTGCGTCGGCCCGGCGGCACTCGACCGATCGGTCATGTTGGCGCTGCTGCCCGCATTCGCGGCGCCGGTCGGGTGGGGCGCGTTCTTGATGGTGCTCAGCGGACCAGCCGCTGCCATGCCGACCGCACCGAAGATGCTCGCCGGATCGGTGGGCGGGGTGGCGGCGCTGCTCCCGCTCACGTTGGCGACCAGCGGTGCGTCGTTGATGCCCGCCACGACTTCGGCAGTCACTGCGGTTGCGCTGCTGACCCTGTGCACGCTCGCAATCCCTGCGGTGCTCGTCACCTGGGGAGCACCCGGTGCTGGCGAACAGGCAACGGCCATGATTGGCAGCCTCGAGTTCGTGGTCGCGCTCGGCGTGAGTTGGACCCTGATGGGCGCCGCAGCGGGTCCGCTCCAAGCCGCCGGCGCACTCCTGGTCTGTACTGCGGCGACCGCCATGATCCGTCGGCCGTCACCCGTTCACGTGAGTTCTCCGTGCGACAGCTCGCTGTGGCCGCAGGAACCAGCGCCCGTCCAGAGTCCCACGGCGACACCGACGACGTCGCGGAGGTCGAGGAACTCGACCGGGTCGTTCACTCACCGAGTCGACGCAGCGCGTCGCTGTGGGTCTCGATGATCAGACTCGCCGCGCTCAGCGGCTTTCATGTTGTTGTGTGAGACGCGTCCGCAGACGCCGCGGTCGCCCGCTCACGTTGGCAGCGTGCGAAATCTTCGCCTCCGAGCAACGTTTCACCTGCAAGGGTGAGGCCGTGGATGAACCTGGCTACGTCGACCAACCTGACGAGCACCTCAACCCCCAGGTCGCGGCCGACTACGACACCGCTGTTGCCGATCGCTTCAGCCCCGACGTCGTCAATCCTGCCGTTGCGGTCCTCGCAGAACTTGCCGGTAATGGCGTCGCTGTCGAGTTCGCGATCGGAACCGGACGAGTCGCGTTGCCGCTCACCGCGGCGGGTGTCGAAGTGATTGGACTCGACATATCCGGACCAATGCTCGCCGAGCTCCGAAGAAAAGCAGGAGCCGACGAGATCGCGTTGACGATCGGCGACATGACCACGACCCGACTGTGCTCGGATGCGTCGCTCGTCTATCTCGTGTTCAACACCATCACCAATCTGCGCTCGCAACAACAACAGGTCGCCTGCTTCCACAACGCAGCAGCTCACTTACGACCGGGCGGCCGCTTCGTGATTGAGAACGGCGTACCACGGCTCCGGCGTCTTCCACCCGGCGAGACGATCGCTCCGTTCGATGTTTCTCCGCATCATCTCGGCTTCGACGAATACCGGGATCTCGTCGATCAGATTTCGATCTCGCACCACTACTTCGTGAACGGCGACCAGGTGAAGGTGACCACTGGGGTATTCCGCTACGTCTGGCCATCAGAACTCGACCTGATGGCCCAGCTCGCAGGCATGACGCTCGAATCACGTTGGAGCAACTGGCAACGCTCACCATTCGCGGGCGAATCAACCTCACATGTCTCGGTCTGGCGAAAGACCTAGGAACCTGTGGTTGACGGGTCTCCGGCGCCACGTCAGGCGATGTCGATGATGACGGCGATCGTCTCGCGAATCTGGGTGAGGGCGAGGGGCCCGACATTGCCGCGAGTCGCCGTCATTCTCCGAGGTGATACGGCTCGGAGATGTTGACACTGCGCAGCGAACTGGACCGTGAGCCCATTGTGCGAATCTGGATCGATCACGATCTCCGAATGGAACCGACGGACAGTGCTCGTCAGCGGCACCACCTGAACGACCGTTGGACCGGCGTTGAGGATCCGCTGGGCGGTGACGACAACCGCTGGGTGGTGGAACCCTGCTTCACGTCCCGCAGGTTGCGCGAGGTCAAAGTCGACGACGTCACCCGAGATCAGCATCGAGCCAAGCGGTTTCCTCGCGGGCGAGTTCGGAACTGAGTTGACGTCCGATGCGGTCCTGACGAAGAGCTTGAACCGCGAGCGTCACCGTGTTGCCGACGGTGGTGTCGGGCTCCGCGGCGAGTCGCTTCAACTCGTCGTGTGTCGAAGTGTCGATTCGAACGCTCGCACTCTGCATGCAGATCAGCACACACCGTGCGGGATGTCCGCTCCGCAAACGACGAGAGCCCGCCAGCGGGGCTGACGGGCTCTCGAATTTGTGGGCCGAGTAGGATTTGAACCTACGAAGGCATACGCCGGCAGAGTTACAATCTGCTTCCTTTGGCCGCTCGGACACCGACCCATTCGTGTTCACCCCGACCTTGCGATCAGGGCACGGTGAGCGTATCGGTCCGCTCCGCTTGCGCAAACCAGATTCCCGCAGCGCGCTCCGCTACCGTTTCGGGCATGGGAAGTTTCGACATCGTGTCCGAAGTGGACGAGCAAGAAGTCAAGAACGCCGTTGACCAAGCGCAGCGTGAGATCGGCCAGCGCTACGACTTCAAGAACACCAACTCGTCGATCGAGCTGAACGAACTGGTCATCACGATGCACACGGCGAGCGAAGATCGCCTCAACGCATTGCGCATCGTGGTGGAGGAAAAGCTCGTGAAGCGTGGCGTGTCACTGCGCGGCGTGGACTACGGCGACGTGCAAGAAGCCACCCAGAACACGGTGCGCCAGGTCATGACGATTGCGGTGGGTATCTCGTCGGAGAAGGCAAAGCTGATCAACCGCACGATCAAGGAAAAGGGTCCCAAGGGCGTCACCAGCCAGCTGCAGGGCGATTCGATCAGGGTCAACGGCAAGAAGCGTGACGCACTCCAAGAGGTGATCGCGATGCTCAAGGGCGAAGCCGACATCGGCATCCCGCTGCAGTTCCAGAACTTCCGGGACTGAAACACTGGTTTCCGTCGGCCCTGGCGCACGTTCGTCGCAGCCTCTCAGGTAGCGCTCAGGTTCATCGGCCAGACTGTGATCGATGCGCATCCTGGTGGTGGACGACGAAGTCCGGTTGGCGGAGTCCATTGCTCGCGGGCTGGCAGCCGAAGGCTTCGAAACCGATGTGGTCCACGATGGCCTCGATGCTCTCTGGCGTGCACGCGAGGTCGACTACGCAGCGATCATCCTCGACATCATGCTGCCCGGCAAGAACGGGTACGAAGTGTGCCGCCAACTTCGCGATGACGGGATCACCACACCGATCCTCATGCTGACTGCCAAAGACGGCGAGTACGACGAGGCCGAAGGGCTCGATACCGGCGCCGACGACTACCTGCGCAAACCGTTCTCGTACGTGGTGCTGGTGGCTCGCCTCCGAGCGATGCTGCGACGCGGTTTGGGTGCAGCGAGTTCCGACAGCACGGTCGCGGTCGGGCCCTTCACCTTGGAACCCAACCAACTGCGCGTTGCCTGGGCGGACAAATCGGTCGAACTCACGCCGCGGGAGTTCGCGGTGCTCGAGTTCCTCGCCCGGCGATCGCCCGACGTCGTATCCAAGAGTTCACTCCTCGATTCCGTCTGGGGAATGGACTTCGACGGCGACCCGAACATCGTGGAGGTATACGTCGGCTATCTCCGCAAGAAGATCCGCAAGGATGCGATTCGCACCGTCCGCGGCGCCGGATACCAACTGTCACTGACGCCATGACCGAGCCCGTCACTCCCCCGACCCAAGCTCTGATGCGTTCGGTTCGCGCCCGCGTCACTCTCGTGGTCTCGCTCCTCTCGGCCATCACCTTTGCGGCCGTTGCCGCGTTCACACCCGGCTTCGTGGGGAACGGACTCGAAGATGACCTGCTCGATGCCGAAGCGTCCAATGCGTTTGCCTTCACACAAGTGGTGTCGATCGACTCGGGCGGATCCGCCGTCGAGTTCATCCTCGACGCTGATGGCGAGCCGTTCGAGGTGCAATCGGGAACGGTGCTGACCGTGCAATCCGAACCGACGATGATCGAGGAGGCACTCGAAGAGTTCGGTCTCGACCCCGATGTCGATGACCTCGGCGAGGTCGCTCAGCTCGACGACTTCGGCGTCGATGCGAGCGACATGTTGAGCATCGCTGCTGTTGGGCAAATCACCGCAGATCGAATCGATCTGTTGGAGAGCGTGGGAGCGTTCGACGCACTGATCGACGCTGCCGGAGGGCCCTTCGGCACCGACATCGACCCGTTCACGCTCGCCATCATCGACGAGGCGGGCACGATCGAGATCGTCCAAGGCGACGTGGCCTCGCTCGGCGTCCCCATCATGACCGAGTTCGAGCTGGACGAGTACATCTTCGATGACCTTGGGATCTTCGCGGTGGAGTCGGGATCGCTCGTGGACGTCGACACCGATGCGCGGATCGCACTCGGCGTTCGAGAGATCGACGGTCTTGCGCTGCTGGTTGCGGCCGACGCATCGACGGTGGACCGCAGCGTCAGCGGCATCCGCACCGGGTTGTGGCTTGCAGCAGGCGCGTTGACACTTGCGATTGCGGCAATGGCATGGATGGTGACGAGTCGGGCGTTGCGACCCGTTCGGTCGATCACCGACCAAGCGGCCACGATCACCAGTGGTTCCCTCGATGCCCGAGTTCCCGTTCCCGCGTCGGGCGACGAGATCGCCACACTCGCCGAGACGGTCAACGAGATGCTCGACCGACTCGAGGTCGATGATCGGACTCGTCGTCGGTTCATCTCTGATGCTTCACACGAACTTCGATCACCGGTGGCCGTGATGCGCAACGAAGCCGAGGTCGCGCTTCACCATCCGGGCGCCACCGACATCGGACAGCTTGCAGCCACCGTTGCCGACGAGTCGAAGCGGATGGCGACCATCATCGACGATCTTCTCGCCCTCGCTCGCCACGACGAAGGCGTTGCTGCGCCCACCACGGAAATCGATCTCGACGACATCGTCATTCAGGAAGCCGCTCGGGCGCGCCGCGTTCCCATCGATGTGACTGCGGTGTCCGCTGGTCGGATAGCCGGACGTAGTGACGAGTTCGCCCGGATGGTCGGCCATCTCCTCGACAATGCAGCACGCCACGCCGACGCCACCGTTGCGGTGTCGCTCGGCACCGTTGCCGACGCAGTGGAACTCTGGGTCGACGACGATGGGCCCGGCGTGGCGCCGGACGATCGAGACCGGATCTTCGACCGGTTCGCCCGGCTCGACGATGCTCGGTCTCGCGACCAGGGCGGCGCCGGGCTCGGCCTCGCCGTGGTTCACGGCATCGTGGAACGCTCTGGAGGAACGATTGCCGTGTCGGACTCGCCGCTCGGCGGCGCTCGGTTCACCGCTCGCTTTTCGGCCTGACCTCAGATTCGACGGGCAAACGTCGGACTCTCTCAGGTGCTCTCAGGCTGGCTTCAGGTCGACTCGCGATGGTGAAACCGTCCACTCAGCCGAGTGCGACGGCCATCACTTCAGACAGGACGATCATGAACCCATTCCCCGCACCCGACACACACGAACCCGCCACCCGCTCCCGCGTCATGAGTTCGCCCCGACGCCGACACGCACTCGCTGCGGCGATCGTTGGAACGCTCAGCATCGGCGGCGTCATCGCCACCTCTCAGCTCGCCGGAGCAGCGGCCCCCGACGCTGCCGGCGCTGTCGCCGACGACTCGGCTGAACAAGTCGTTGAGCGCGGCGAGGTGCTCGCCGACGCGACCGTCGATGCAGAGTTCGAAGCGGCATTCGGCGCCTACGACGCCTGCATGGCGGAACAGCTTCCCGACCTGTACGACATTGACCAATCGACAGGCGTCGAGCTGATCGAAGTCGACCCCGGCGAACTCACCGGCCTGGATGCTTCCGATATCGCCGAGTGGGAGCTCCCGGACAATGTGTCGATCCAAACCGGCGGCGAGGACGGCGAATGGACCATGCTCGACCTGGGCGACGGAGACAGCGAGATCACCATCACGAAGACCGACGGCGAAGTCGAGATCTCGTCCAGCGGTGACGTCGAGGAGATCACCTTCGACGCATTCGAGGCGACCGAGCTCGGCGATGCCGACGGATTCGAGATCGATCCGGAAGTCGAAGCTGAGTGGGAAGCGGAGATGGAGCAGTTCGATGCCGCTCACGACACGTGCGCTGATCAGCTGCCCGACGACGTCGACATCGAGTTCATCGACGTGACACCGGCCGACGAAGTCGTGCCGTCCTCGGCAGTCGAGACCGCCGACTGACCTCAGATTCGACGGGCCGCCAGCAACGCGAAGTCCTCGGCCGCATCGGCGAAGACCTGATGCGTCGAACCGTCCTCGGGCGGCCCGCCGAATCCGGCGTCTCGCAACTCCGTCAGCAAATCCTGTGGGGCGAACTTCGTGGAGATCTCCACGCGGATCTCCTCACCCGCAGCCAGATCGAAATCCAGGTCGAGCGCCGCCAGCCGTGCGTGCATCGGTTCATCCGCCCGAAGTCGCATATCGATCCGCTCTTGGCGTCCGTCCCAGAACGGCACGTACGCAAAGTTGCCCACGTCGATGTCACCGTCGTAGGAGCGATTGATGTTCGTGAGCGCATTGCGGATGAACGCCTCGGTGATGCCCTGTGCATCGTCGTAGGCCGCAATGAGGCGGTCGATCGGCTTGAGCTGATCCATTCCAATCAGCACCCAGTCGCCCGGGCGCAGCACGTCAGACAGCGCTCCGAGAAAAGCACGGCGCTCCTCCACATAGAAGTTGCCGATCGTGCCACCGAGAAACATCACCAGCCGGGGACCGGACGATTCGACCTGCGCCAATCGTTGGAGATGCTGTGTGAAGTCCCCGACCACCGGATCGATCTCGATCTCTGGATGGCGCGTGGCCAACATGTCAGCTGCATCGAGAAGCGTCGCCTCGCTCACATCGAGCGGAACGAACCGTTCGATGAGACCGTGGGCCACGAACGCATCGAGCAGCGTGCGGGTCTTGTCGCTGGTGCCGGAACCGAGCTCGATCACGGTCGTGGCTTCTGTGAGCTCCGCGATCATCGCAGAGTGCTCAGCCAGGATCGAGCGTTCGGTTTCGGTCTGGTAGTACTCCGGCACGCCGGTGATCTGTGAGAACAGTTCGCTGCCGCGGTCGTCGTACAGCCACCGTGGCGGCAGGGTGCGCGGCAATCGCGTCAACGCATTGCGCAGCTCCGTGCCAACGGGGTCGATCGCATTCGATCGGTCGGTGGTTTCAGGTTCGTTGCTCACGGTGTCGTGCCTTTCAGGTCGATTCACGCATCTCGGGCGAGACGAAGACCGCCGAGGTGCCAGCGCGTCTGTGGGTGGAAGAAGTTGCGGTACGTGGTTCGTGCGTGACCGACGGGGGTGAGGGCGCCACCACCGCGCAGCACTTGCTGACCCGACATGAACTTGCCGTTGTACTCACCGATCGCTCCATCGACCGGATGGAAGCCGGGGTAGGGCTGATACGCCGACGAGGTCCACTCCCAGACCTCACCGAACATCTGGCGCAACGCGCCGGTCGGCTCACCTGCCGCTCTGGGATGGAAACTGCTCGACGGGTTTTCCTCGTCGAGAAACCCGTCCGCAGTCGGCGTGTGACCACCTGATCGGGCCGCATGCTCCCACTCGAATTCCGTCGGCAGCCGGGCACCAGCCCATGCGGCATACGCATCGGCTTCATAGTGCGAGACGTGGCAGACGGGTTCGTGCGGGTCGACGTTGCGCGTTCCCGTGAGCGTGTGGACCCACCATTGGCTGGGATCGTCCGGGTTGCGTCGCCAGTACAGCGGCGCATCCCAGCGCTCACTCTGTGCTCGGTACCAGCCATCGGACTTCCAGAGTTCGGGCCTCGCGTAGCCGCCGTCGGCCATGAATTCGATCCACTCCCCCGCCGTGACGAGGCGATCGCCGAGGGCGAAGTCGTACAACCGAACCTCGTGGTGCGGGCCTTCGTTGTCGAACGAGAACGTGTCGGCTGCACCGGATCCAGCGTGTGCGAGGCCGATCTCCACCACGCCGCCGCTGACATCCACGAATTCGATCGGCCCAGGGTCGGTGGCGGGCGGCACCACACGATCCGCATAGCAAGGGCCGACGGCAGGGTTCATGGACAGCACATGTTTGATGTCGATCAGCAGCAACTCCTGGTGCTGCTCCTCGTGGTGGGTCCCGAGTTCGATGACACCGAGTTGCTCGGGCGAGCATGCACCCGACTCGAAGAGTTCGGTGACCGACTTGTCGACATGGGCTCGGTAGTCGGCAACTTCCGCCATGGACGGACGGGTCACGAGCCCGCGGTTCGGACGCGGATGGCGTGCCCCAACAGCGTCGTAGTAGCTGTTGTACAAGAACCGGTACTCGGGCCGACCTGCGACGCTGGCGCTCGTGCCGTCGGCCCCGAGAACGAACTCGGCAAAGAACCAGGACGTATGCGCTCGATGCCATTTCGTGGGGCTCGTGTCGTCCATCGACTGCACCACTTGATCTTCGGCTGACAGCGGCGCTGCGAGGCGTTCGGTCCGCGCACGCACCGCACGAAACCGGTCCGCAAGCGTCGTTGGATCGAGGCGGCGAGACATGGACTCCATACGAGACACGGAAGCTTACAACTCGTGTCGACCGCCAAATGTTCCGCAACACCAGGTGAACACCCGAATTGGGTGAGGCCGGGCCCGCCCGAGCCATGCTGTTGCGGGGCAGCGCGGTACGGTCGCTTGCATGGATATCGGCGTGCTCATCTTTCCGACCGACCAGACCATCGACCCGGTGGAGTTGGCCCGAGAGGCCGAAGCTCGGGGCTTCGAATCACTCTGGTTCCCGGAGCATTCACACATTCCGACCAGTCGCGTCACGCCATGGGGCGGCAACGAAGGGGCGCCGCCGTTGCCCGAGTTCTATTGGCGCACACATGACCCGTTCGTGTCGCTTGCGGCATGTGCGGCGGTCACCACCGACATCAAGGTGGCAACCGGGATCTGCCTCGTTGCACAACGCGACCCGATTCACACAGCCAAAGAGGTCGCCAGCCTCGACCGCATCTCGAAGGGCCGATTCCTGTTCGGCGTCGGATACGGCTGGAACAAGGAAGAGATGGCCCATCACGGCACGGTGTACACCGAGCGGCGCGACCTCCTCCGCGAGAACGTGCTGGCCATGAAGCAGCTGTGGGGCGAGGACGAAGCCTCCTTCGACGGGGACCACGTGTCGTTCTCCTCGTCCTGGTCATGGCCCAAGCCGACCCAGGACGGCGGACCTCCCGTGATCATGGGCGGCAACGCTGGCCCCAAGACCGCAGCACACATCGCCGAGTTCTGCGACGGTTGGATGCCAATCGGTGGCCGACATCCGTTGGAGAAGTGGCAGGTGATCGCGGACGCATGCGAATCGATCGGGCGGGATCCCGAAACGGTGGAGCGAGGCGTGTTCGGTGCACCGCCCGCTGAAGACAAGCTGATCGGACTGGCCGAAGCGGGCATTTCGCGGGGCGTGCTCGGGCTACCGCAGGGGACGCGTGACGAGGTGCTCACCGCACTCGACGAGTACGCACCGCTCGTCACCGCGCTTGGCGATGCCTGAACCGTCTCTGGACGTTTGATCTCAGCGCCATCGAGCGCTCAACTTCTCGAAACACCTTCGACACGCTCCGCGACGACGATGATCTCTATGACCCGATTGATCGTCGCCGTCGACCACCCCAGCCTGCACCATCTCATTGCGCCGTTCGTGAACGACCTGCGTTGCGAGTCCCGTCGATTCGGTCGTACGGATGCTGCGAACCCGAAACCGTTCCCGTCGCTCGTGCGGCGAGTGACGGATTCCGGGCGCGCAAGGTTCGGCGTCATCGGTCCAACGGGCTTGATCGGAATGGCCTCGCTCGCCGTCGATGGCGAGGTGTCGATGGCGATTTCGGCGCCACACCGCGGAAACGGCCACGGAACCGCTCTCCTCAATCACGTCATCGACCAGGCAGACCGAGCAATGTTCGCTCGCGTCTCGATGAGCTCGTCTCGCCGAAGCCAGCCGGTGGAACGACTCGGCCAACGGCTCGGTTGGACGACCCTCGACCAGGGACGTGGCCACATCGATCTGATCTTGGATCTGCCACGCCAGCGCATCGCATGACGCACACCCCATTCAGCCGCGCAGTGTCGCAGTTGCGCCACACGTGACGCTCGGCGCACGGGCCCTCACTCCGCGACGTTGACGCGTTCTGCGCCCTAGTCTGGACGTGCTTCGAAACCACGGAGCATCAAACGGAGCCATCGCGCTCCAAAGGGATCGAAGCCATGTCAGAGAACGCCCAGTCCGACCAACCTTCCACGTCCGCGCCCAGCCGGCACGACGTCAGCGGAACCGACGAGCACGCTGCAACGCTGTTCGACACCGGCTCACCCGACGTGAGCACCCGCACCGACCTGCCGGCACCGACCGGTGCAGCAACGGTTCCGACCGACGTTGCTGTCGCCCCGGAACCGAGCGCCGACGAAACCAAAGAAATGGCGGCGCCCGAGCTCGACGAGATCGACAAGCTGCTCGCCGCGCACGACGCACTGACCGAAGGCACCCTTCCCGGCGAACTCATCGATGATCCGGACGTGATTGACACCGACGAGATTGCCGGACTCGACCAAGCCACTCACACCGACGAGCCGACCCAGGACGCCCCCCGGGGCGAGCTCCGTGCTGACGACGTGGCTGACGACGTGGTTGACGACGCAACCAACACCGACGGCGCCGACGACCCCGACGAAATCGATGCAGCCGACGAAGACGGGCCCGTCACGTTTGCTGACCTCGGGCTGTCCGACGATCTGCTCTCGTCGTTGAACAAGCTCGGATATCAGCACCCCACACCCATCCAGGCCGAGTCGATTCCCCCGCTCCTCGACGGTTTCGACCTGCTCGGCCAGGCTGCCACCGGCACCGGCAAGACCGCCGCATTCGCACTCCCGATGCTCGACCGCGTCGTCGGCGCCAAGCGCTCCAAGCTGCCGTTCGGTCTGGTGCTCGTGCCGACTCGCGAGCTCGCCAACCAGGTGGCCGAGGCAATGAAGGAATACGGCGCGTCCGGCAAGGTCCGCATGGCGGCCCTCTTCGGCGGCACCAACATCGGGCCCCAGTTCAGCCTGCTCAACGCTGGCGTGGACATCGTCATCGGCACACCTGGCCGTGTGCTCGACCACCTCAAGCGCGGCTCACTCGACCTCACCAACTGCGGCATGGTGGTGCTCGACGAAGCCGACGAGATGCTCGACATGGGTTTTGCCGAAGACCTCGAAGCAATCCTCGAGTCGGCGCCGCCGGAGCGTCAGACCGTGCTGTTCTCTGCGACGATGCCCAACCGCATCGATTCCATCGCAAGCCGCCAACTCAGCGATCCGGTGCGCATCAGCATCAAGCGCGCCAGCGACACCGAAGGCACCACGCCCAAGGTCACCCAGCGCGCCTACCTGAGCCACCGCTCACATCGCGCTGCAGCACTCGGCCGCATCCTCGACATGGAGAGCCCCGAGGCGGCGATCGTGTTCTGCCGAACTCGCGGCGATGTGGACGAACTGACCGACGTGATGAACGGTCGCGGCTACCGCGCCGAAGCGTTGCACGGTGGCATGAGCCAGGACCAGCGCGATCGCGCGATGGGACGCTTGAAGAGCGGCGTCGCAACATTGCTCATCGCAACGGACGTCGCGGCACGCGGCATCGACGTCGACCACTTGTCCCACGTCGTCAACTACGACATTCCCCAGACCACCGAGGCGTACACGCACCGCATCGGTCGAGTCGGCCGTGCAGGACGCGAAGGCATCGCCATCACGCTCGGCGGCCCGAAGGACCATCGCAAGATCAGCAACCTGTCGCGCTACACCAAGCAGCCGATCGCCATCGAGAAGGTGCCATCGGTCAGCGACCTCACCATGCAGCGGATGAAGCTGACCGGCGCCGAAGTGGCCGCGAAGATCGGCGAGGAGGAGTCCGCTGATCTGTACCGCACGATCGTCGAAGGTCTTACCGCCGATCACGACCCGATCGAGGTCGCCATGGCCGCTGTTCGCCTCGCTCACGAGGCGGCTGGACGCACGAGCAAGGAAGAGGACATCCCCGACGTCAACGAGCGTTCGCAGGGCCGCGACCGCAATGACCGTCGGGATCGGTACGACCGCGACGATCGTGGTGACCGTGGTGGGCGATTCGAGAAGAAAGGCCACCGGGGCCAGCGAGACGACCGTGGGGGACGCGGCGGCGACGAGAACCGCGCCGTGCGTAACTCGGATGGTTCACATCGCGTCGAAGCAGGATTCGTCAGCCTCCAGTTCAACCTCGGCCGAACCGCAGGGCTTCGTCCGGGCGACCTCGTCGGCGCGATTGCCAACGAGGCAAACATGCGCGGCAGCGAGATCGGCGCCATCAAGATCAACGACAAGTCGGCGTTCGTCCAGGTGCCCGAACAGCAGGCCGGCAAGATCTTGCGCAGCCTCGAGGGCGCCAAGATCCGCAACAAGCCGGTCCGCGTCCGCCGCGCCAACAACGACTCGCGCTGACTACGGATTCTTCAACCCGGTCGCAGAATCCGTTCTCGGGATCCGGGGTCAGGGCGTGACGTCGTCGTAGGTGTCGATGCGGCGCAGCGTCGGGACGAACACGGCAAAACCGGCAGCGATCACCATCGTCGCCAAGCCACCGCCCGCCACTGCCCAAGGGACTCCGAACGCGCGGGCCGCCACTCCGCTCTCGAAGGCGCCGAGTTCATTCGACGCTCCGATGAACACGCCCTCGACGGCGCTCACCCGACCGAGTTGCGCATCGGGTGTGGCGAGCGGAACCAGGGTGGAGCGAATGGTCATCGACACCATGTCCGCACCCGCGGCGATCATCAACGACACGAACGCCACCACGTAGTTCGTCGTGAGTCCGAGGGTGATGTGGAACGCTCCGAAGGTCGCCACGACAGCCAGCAGCGTTGGTCCAACGCGTCGCGTCACCGGCCGGAACGCCAGGATCAGCCCCATGATCCCCGCACCGATTCCAGGAGCAGCTCGAAGCCACCCGTACGCAATGTCGCCCACACCGAGCCGTTCCTCGGCAATGACCGGGATCAATGCCACCGCACCACCGAACAGCACGGCGATCATGTCAAGCGAGATCGCCGACAGCACGATCGGCGAACCCTTGATGAAACGCAGCCCTTCGAAGGCGAGTTTCAACGACGGTCGATCGGTCACTCGGTTGGGTTCGATTGCATAGGTGATGCGCACCAGCGGCGGGATCGACGCAACGAACAGCACCGCCACGACGAGATAGGCAATGTCTGCGCCGACCGAAAGCAGAAACCCTGCGACCACCGGACCCACGATCGTGGCGAGCACCCTGGTGACGGCGCTCGACGACACGAGCTTGGGGAGCAATGTGCGCTCCACCACCAGCGGCGCAAGAGCACGCCGCGCGGGGATGGCAATCGCGTCCACCGTCCCGAAGACGACCGTGATCAGGTACAGCGGCCACACCGCAGCATCGGAGCCTTCGGAAACGTCCCCGATGCCGCGGCTGTAGGCAAAGAACGCGAGCGCGCACATCACACGCCCACCGGTCATCCACGCCGTCACCCGGCGTCGATCGAAGCGATCGGCGAGATCGCCGCTCACGATCACCAACAGCACCGCAGGGATGAACTGCAGCAACCCGATGATGCCGATGGTCAACGCATCGCCGGTGATGTCGAACGCCTGCTTGAACAGCACCGCCAGCATCAGCGAGATGCCCGTTGTGGACAGCGCACTCGATGCGAGGTACCGGCGAACGCTCGGCAAGTGCAGCACTGCCTGGTCCCCACCGGTGTTCGTCACCAGCCGAACCTACCGCCGAGCCAGCACCACGGCTCGCTCCGCCCTCGTCGTCGGTGCGATGTTCTCCGTGCTTCGCTGCTCGCGCGAGGATCTCGCCATGGGTACCACCGCTCCACTCCCGAAACGCACGGCATCGATCACGGTTGGCGACGCCACGAAGTCCATGGCGTACTTCGACACGGGTGAACTCGACGGAACGAATCGGACCATCGTCTTCCTGCACGGCAATCCGACATCGTCCTACCTGTGGCGCAATGTGATTCCGCACGTGTGGAACCTCGGTCGCATCGTGGCGCCGGACCTGATCGGCCAGGGCGACTCCGACAAACTCGACGACACCGGACCCGACAGTTACACCTTCGTGGAGCACCGCGCGTGGCTCGACGCACTGCTCGACTCGCTCGATCTGGGCAACGAGGTGGTGCTCGTGATCCACGACTGGGGGTCGGCGCTCGGCTTCGACTGGGCACGCCGCCATGCCGACCGCGTTGCTGGGATTGCCTACATGGAGGCCATCGTGTCGCCCGTGGCCTCGTGGGACGATTGGCCGCCCAATGCCCGCGGGATCTTCCAAGGACTGCGCTCCGAGGCCGGCGACGAGCTGTGTTTGGAGAAGAACCTTTTCGTGGAGGCAATCTTGCCGAATGCGATCATCAGCGGATTGACCGCCGACGAGCTGGCCGTGTACCGCGCACCGTTCGAACAGCCCGGCGAAGACCGCCGGCCGACCCTGACGTGGCCGCGTCAGATTCCGATCGAAAACGAGCCGGCCGAGACCGTGGCGATTGTTCAGGAGTACGCGGACTGGATGAACACCAACGAGATCTCGAAGCTGTTCATCGATGCGGACCCCGGTTCGATTCTCATCGGTCGCCAACGCGAGTTCTGTCGAGGCTGGCCGAACCAGACCGAGGTCCGTGTGGTCGGTATGCACTTCGTGCAAGAGGACAGTCCAGACGAGATCGGCGAAGCAATCGCTGCATGGATCGGCTGAAACCCGCGTGACCCGTTCCTGTTTTTGCCGCCACGTTCGATGGAGCACAGACGCGGACGCTCCCATCGATCGCTCGCCCGCCATCACGATCAGCACCACCACCATCTTCGACGCCCAACCACCGAGCTGACCGCGTCCCGGCTGCGACCGAATTCGCAGCTCGACGTCTGGGCTACGGTGCGCGCATGGACGATGCCACACAGATGCAGGTCGAATGGACCACGGTGATCGAGGGAATCGACTTCGGCGAAGGGCCACGGTGGCGCGATGGGCGGCTGTGGTTCAGCGACTTCTATCAGCAGACCATCTCATCGGTCGAGGTGCATCCCGACGGCTCCGGCACGCGCCACATCGAACTGCATCATGACGGCCGCCCGTCCGGGCTTGGTTGGCTCCCCGACGGCCGCTTGCTGTTCGTGTCGATGCTGGACCGCAAGGTGATGCGCCGAGAGGCCGACGGATCGGTGGTCGAGCATGCTGACCTGTCCTCGGTGGCCGCTGGCCATTGCAACGACATGGTCGTGTCGTCCACCGGCATTGCCTACGTCGGCAACTTCGGCTTCGACTTCGAGGCGGGTGACTCGGTTGCCGCGACCACGCTGGCAGTCGTCTACCCGGACGGTCGCGTCGTGGCTGACTCCCACGAATTGCTGTTTCCGAACGGCGCAGTGCTGAGCCCGAGCGAGAACACGTTGATGGTGGGCGAGACCTTCGGTGCGCAGTACACGGCCTTCACGGTTAGTGACGATGGTGCGCTCACCGAGCCGCGGGTGTGGGCCACGGTGGACGGCACGGCACCCGACGGCTGCACGCTCGACGCTGACGGTGGGATCTGGTTCTCCGATGCTGCCGGCAAGCAGATCGTGCGGGTCGTGGGATCGGGAGACATCGACGACCCATCGACGATCCGCATCGGCACCCCGAACAACACGTACGCCTGCATGCTCGGAGGTGACGACGGCTGCACCCTCTTCGTGCTGCTGTGCGACGACGCCAACCCAGATGTGGCCGCTGGCTCCGCGACGGGTTCCATCATCAGCACCCGCGTCGACGTGGCACACGCCGGCCGCCCCTGACCAGTTGGCCACGCCTGTTCGCTCAGAGAACGGTCATGCCGTACATCTCACCGAGCGGGTCGGAGATGAGTTCGAGGCGTTCGCCATCGGGGCCCGCGAAGTACAGCGAGGTGTCGCCGACCTCGAAGGTGTCGACGCCGGCGTCTTCCAGCTTCGCCCGAAGCCGGGTCCAGTTCTCCGGGCTGACCGAGATTGCCAGGTGGTGATGTCCACCCAGCACTTCGGCATACTCCTCGAGCCCCAATCCCGGGAAGTCAAAGAAGGCAAGCGCGTTGCCGTTGCCGATGTCGAAGAAGAAGTGTGTCGACCCGACGTAGTCCCGGTTCTGGAACAGCTCGGTCAACGGGAACTCCAGCAGCCCTTGATAGAAGGCGATGGTGCGCTCGACGTCAGACGAGATCAGGGCTTGATGGTGTTGGCCACGAGCTGACGATGGCGGACGCTGATCCGGAGGAACCAGGTGACGTTGGCGCAGCACCTCCCATTCGTCGGTTCGATCGGGGTGATCACCGTCGTGTGCGGAACCGAACGTTGGCACAGATCCTGATTCGTTTGCCATCGCAACAATGTTACACGCGCGTCGTTCACCGTCGAGGCCGTCTGGAAGACTGATCTTCATGACGATGACGGATCCAGACACCCAGCAGCGCCGCACCACGCTCACCATCGAGCCCCAGTCCCCGACGATCGGTGCCGAGATCAGCGGTGTGGATCTGAGCGAGGAACTCAGCGACGCCGTCATCGCCGAGATCCATCAGGCTTTGGTCGATTGGAAGGTGCTGTTCTTCCGGGACCAAGACATCACGACCGAGCAACATCTGTCGTTCTCGCGACGCTTCGGCACGCTCGAGGTGCACCCGTTCGGCCGACCCAAGCCCGGTTACGACGAAGTGCTGGCAATCACCCACGACGAGACATCCCCCGGCCAGGAGAACGGGTGGCACTCCGACGTGACCTGGCGTGAGGAACCATCGCTCGGTTCGGTCTTGCGCCTCCTCGAAGGCCCGACGATCGGCGGCGACACGCTCTTTTCCGACATGTACGCCGCGTACGACGGGCTGCCCGACAGTGTGAAGGCACGCGTCGATGGTCGCACGGCACGCCACGACTTCACCCGTTTCAAGATCGGACTGCGCAAACAGGGCAAGACCGAAGCGGAGATCGCCGAAGTCCAGAAGCTGTATCCCAACCCGCACCATCCGGTCATCCGCACCCACCCCGACACCGGGCGCAAGGGGATCTATGTGAACGCTGCGTTCACCAAGGAGATCGACGGGATGGATGCCGATGAGAGCGCCGAGCTCCTTGCCCTGCTGTTCGCCCAGGCCAGCTACCCCGAGTATCAGGTCCGCCTGAGGTGGAAGCCGAACACGATTGCGTTCTGGGACAACCGGTCGGTCCAGCACTACGCGAACTCCGACTATTTCCCGCAGGTACGTCGAGTCGAACGTGTCACCATCGTGGGAGACACTCCGTACTACGACGAGACACAGACCCCGTCGGAACTGCCGGCTCGTCCGTTCATGGGCCAGATCGAGGCGCGCCGCAAAGCCGGGAGTTGACTCGCGTGGCGTGGTGCGCCTGAACCGGACCGGCGAACGCTGGCTACGGTTCGTGCGGTGACACGGCACCAGGACCACGTCTCGGGCTTGCCGATGTATGACTGGCCAGAGGTTGCGGACGCGCTCGATGATCTGTGGCGCCACATCGTCGTTGCGGGCCGCGACCATGGGCTCGAGCTTCCGGCCACCATGTCGCGCCGGGACTCCCTGGTCGAGTTGTGGGGTGACCCCGCAATGGTGCTCGGCCAGGTGTGCTCGCTGAATCCGGTTCGTGATGGACTCGGCGAGACCGAGGTCATCGGCACCATCGTGTACGAACCGCCAGCGGGGCTTCCCGACCCCGAGCCGGGAAGCTACTACTCGGTGCTCGTGTGTCGAGCTGACGACCCTCGACGCCCTGCTGCGAACCTGAAGGATGGCATCGGAACCGGTGTGGCCGGTGCTGCGGTTGAGCGTTTTCGAGGTGCAACCGTCGCCGCCAACGGCACGGATTCACAGTCCGGCTACTGGAGCCTCGGCCACTTCGTTCGTGACGTGATTCTCGATGGGCCACTGTTCGGCGACGTGATCTTCACCGGTGCTCATCGGGCGTCGGTTCGTGCCGTCGCCGATGGACGCGCTGACCTTGCGGCGATCGACGTCCATTCCTGGCGGCTCGCCATGGCGCACGAATCCAACAGCGTGGATCGACTCGTCGTCATCGGCACCACGCAACCAACGCCGGGCGTGGTGTGCGTCGTGTCGTGGGAACTGGCCGAACGACGCGCAGCGCTGGACGCCACGCTGCACACCGCAATCCTCGGCCTGGCCGGAACGCCGACGGCAGCGCGGCTCCACATCGGCGGGTATCGCTCGCGCCGGCTCGAAGAGTTCCAGGTGGTTGCCGATCAGGTGGAACATGCTGCCCGCCACCCGTGGCACGCATGACGCAGCCCTGCGGTACCCACCGATTGCGAGCCCAACTCAGTCGAGGTGCGTGATCAACGCGTCGAGCGCGAGGCGATAGCTCGTTGGCCCGAACCCCACGACGACGCCCAGACACACCGCAGAGAGCATCGACGTGTGCCGAAATTCTTCGCGGGCGTGCACGTTCGACAGGTGCGTCTCCACGACCGGGAGCCCGGTGCCCGAGATGGCATCGCGGAGCGCGATCGACGTGTGTGTGTAGGCGCCCGGGTTGAACACGGCGCCCGCCAGGCCATCGGCCTTGGCGGCATGGATCGCACTCACCAGTTCACCCTCGATGTTCGACTGCACCGCTCGAACCTCGAAGCCACGCTCGGCTGCCAGGCGTCGGAGGCCCTCGACGATGTCATCAAGCGTCTCGTGTCCATACAGCTCCGGTTCGCGAGTTCCGAGCAGGTTCAGGTTCGGTCCGTTGAGAACGAGGATCTGGCGCGCCATCGCACGATCGTATGTGTTCGAGCTGTCCTCACCGGGGACGTTGTCGTTGGGGGAAGTCACGTTCAGAGCGAGTGCTGAGACATGAACGCCCAGGCGTCAACCGTGGCGTCGACGTCTTGGGTGAAGTAGCCGAAGTCGGCCAGTGCGTCGGCGAGTGGAGAAGCCGGCCAGGTGTGGCCACCCTCAGCAATCTCGTAGAACGCCATGGGCACACCGTCGTCACATCCCAGGTAGTCGAAGCGGGTGACCTCGTCGGTCTCCTCGACGATCGTCGGCTCTGGCGCGCATCCCGCATCCGCCGCAAACTCCGCGAATTCACCCGGCGTACTGTCGTCGATCAGCGCATCGACGCCCTCCGGCGAGAGCAACGTTGACGGGTCCTCGCCATCGAAGGGCACCACGAAGTCCGCCGTACCGTGGAACGAGATGTACGGAACGGCACGCTCAGGAGCACATGTCGGCGGATGCGTGGTGCCTGCCACCGAAGCTGCGGCCGCAAATCGCGTGGAACGGTTGCACACCAGTTCAGAGGTGAACAATCCACCGTTCGACATACCGGTCGAGTACACCCGTGCCGGATCGGCACACCACTCCGCGACCACCTCGTCGATCAAGGCATCCGCGAATGCGAGGTCGTCACGCTCAGCCGTGTCGGACACGGACAGCTCCCACGAGTTACGACCGTCCACCTCGACCCCGGTGGCGTGAACGGCGATGAAACCTTCGGCCTCGGCGAGTTCCTCATATCCGGTGTACGCCGCCTGTTCTGGACCGTTCGAGCCCAGACCGTGCCAGTTGAGAACAACGGGAGCCGGATCCGAAGCAGCGACCGATGGCACGAAGATCCGGACATCACGCGCTGCACCGCCGGCTTCGAGCGTGAACTCGGTGACTCCGGGAGCCAACGACGCACACGACGGGCGAACCGTTGCCGGGCCGTCGATCAAGAGCACTTGGTCGGTGGGCTCGCCTGTCGCCACGTCGGTGCGTGACGAGTCGTCGCCGTCATCGCCAGCCGGGGTCTCCGTGGTGGGAGGCGCCGTCGCAGGTGCGGCGGTGACAGCAACGTCGATCTCCGATGCAGCGGTAGCGGGCGGCTCCGCCGCTGTCGTGGGAGCCGCGGTCACCTCCGTCGGCTCGGCACCCTCTACTGGCGCTGTGGCGCCTGGACCAGCGTCATCGCTGGAAGAGCACGCCGCAACGAGCAACGAGGCGGTGAACAAAACGCAAAGGGAGCGCATCCGAGCAGCATGCCATTGCGACGATGCCAGATGCGCGATGAGGGCGAGGTCGCGCTCAGAAGATGGCAAAGAGCGCCACGGTGCCAGCAGCGACCACGCCAGCCGCTGCTGCGAGACCAACCACGAGACGAGTGGTCACGCCACTGCGATCTTTGACGACCGGGTTCGGCGCCCACTGCACCGAGTCGACGGTGGCAATCGATGCGGCATCGGCCAGCACGGGTGGCGGCAGTGTGGTGCGGGCAGCGGCGGCAGCCTCCGTCGCAACAGCCACATCGGCAATGGTCGGCAACGGGTCGAAGGAGTCGGCGATCGGGGAGATCGCCCGGAGCGAGGCGTTCTGCAGGTTCGGGATGGCGACCGGGAGCGTGGGCTCGATGAGTTCCGTGCGGGGTCCGCCGAGTGCCGCCGGAGCCGGAAGATCGAACCGCATGACGGGGTCAGGCGCCGGCCAAGGAGCAACACCGACACGGAACACCGCAGCACCGACGGGAGCCGCCCATGTGTCGAGCACGCGGGCCGACGGGTCCGGTGCGGGCCAGGTTGTAGCTGCCCGATCGAGTGCTGACGAACCGACCTCACGAACGGGGCGCGCCACACCGGGAAGAGGAAGCGTGCGCGAGTAGGCGTTCATATGGGAGCGAGTTTCACACGCCACACCCGCTGAGTGGTGGATGGGTCACCGCGCTCACCACACAGTCTACTGATGACTAGACTCGGGGTCGTGACCGACGAGAGAACCACTGCAATCATCGTCGGTGCGGGCGTCGCCGGCCTGGCGACTGCCGACCTGCTCAACCAAGCCAGTTGCTCATCGATCACGCTCGAGGCGCGCCATCGGGCCGGTGGCCGCCTCGTCAGCGACCAGCACGGCCTCGATCAGGGTGCTTCCTGGTTCTGGCCCGGCGAGCACCGCGTTGCGTCGATGGTCAAGCGATTCGGGGTCGCCACCCACGAACAGCACCTCGACGGCGACGCGATGTACGACGACGCGAATCAGACCGTGCGTCTCGATGGCAATCCCATCGATGTCGCATCCTTTCGTTTTGCGACCGGCGCCGATTCACTGACGGTTGCACTGACCGAATCGATCACCGACCACTCCAACAGCCACATGCGGCTCGACAGTCACGTTCAGTCTGTGAAGACGAATGACAACGGTGCCACCGTCACCCTCGATACGGGCACCACCTTCGCCGCCGATCACGTGGTGATCGCGCTCCCACCCGCACTCGCTGCGGCGACGATTGCGATATCGCCTGACCTGTCGCCATTCGAACGGCAACTCATCGAGCGGACCCCGGTGTGGATGGGTGCCATCACCAAGGTGGTGGCGCGCTACCGCTCGGCGTTCTGGCGAGCTGACGGCCTGTCCGGCGCTGCGATCAGCCACCGCGGGCCGATGCGCGAGATCCACGATCTCAGTGGTCCAGACGGAATGCCTGCAGCACTGTTCGGGTTCGCCAGTACCACGTCCGCGAGCGGCCCGATCTCTCGGTCCGAGGTGCTGGAACAGCTCGTCCGCATCTTCGGCGATCAAGCGGGCGGTCCGGTTGAGCTCACGCTGACGGACTGGCGAAGCGAGACACTCACCTCACCGCCAGAGGTCGAGCGCCTCACGGAGTACGCGACGTTCGGCCACCCGGCCTACCAGCAGCCGATGCTCAACGGCCGACTTCACTGGGTCTCCACCGAGACTGCTCCGACAGGAGCTGGACACATCGAAGGCGCGCTTGCCGCAGCCGAACGCACCGCTGCGCACATCGCCGCGCACTGAGCCACCCATCGAATGCCACCCATCGACTGCCACCCATCGACTCGACAGCCCATCAGGAGCACCATCGTGAATACGCCATCGGCCCCCATTGCCCAACTGCTCGGCGAGTACGAGCGAGCCCTCGACCACACCGACCGGTTGTGGCGTGACCTCACCGTCGAAGAGGTCCAGTGGCGTCCCCACGAGGAATCGAGTGCCATTGGATGGCACCTGGGTCACCAAGCAGCGGTGTCACACTTCATGGTGAGGAACCTCACCGCCGCCGAACCGAGCCCGGACTCCGAACTCGACGTGCTGATGGATGGGGCCACGGCCGAGCGGGATCGCGGCGAGCTTCCGTCCCTCGAACGACTCGACACCTATCGATCAGCGGTAGCCGATCGGCTCAGATTCCGAATCGGCAACATCGCAAGCGGCGACGTCGGTGCGCCAGCCCAGCTCGACATCATCGCTCGAACGCTGCTCGTCGCCGTGGTGAACCACGAATACCAGCACGCCCAGTGGATCGGGGAAGTGCGCCAGCGCGACCTCGGCCACGATCGTCCTGATCACCCGACGTCACCACTGCTACGAGAAGTCGACGGCTACTGCATCCTCACCGGCTGAGCCACCCCAGTGAAGAAGTGCCTGGCACTTCTTCACTGGTCAGTCGACGTCTTGGAGCACGTCTTCGGGCAGCTTGCGGACCTTGGCACGGCGCTTACGGCGCGCCGGGATCATGTCACGCATCTCCTCGAGCTTGCCGAAGCACGTGAGACGATCGTTCGCTTCGAGCACGCGGGTCATCTTCGGGTTCGGGATGACGGTGTTGTCTCGGTGCAGGGTGAGCACGGTGATATCTCGTTCGCGCAAGCCCGAGTCGCCGATGCTCGTACCAACCAGATCCGCACCTTCACGCACCAGCAGTTCGGCGACGCCATAGCCCGTACTGACCGACAGACGTTGACGAACATCCAGCTCCGGGAAGTTCACCTGGTTGGCAATGTGGTCGATGATGGCGCCGGCGATGTCCAACTCGGTGGCCCGCTCGATTCCTTCGAGTCCCGGCGATGAATTGACTTCCATCACGAGCGGTCCGTCGTTGCCTTCGAGCATGTCGACCCCTGCCACACGCAGCCCCATGATCTGAGCGGCGCGCACTGCGGTCTGCTCGTACTCGTCATCCAGTTCCACGGCCTCGACCGAGCCCCCGCGGTGCACGTTGGAACGGAACTCGTCTCCCTGCGCCGTTCGCCGCATTGCGCCCACCACCCGATCGCCGACGACGAGCGCACGAATGTCGCGCCCCTTCGACTCGGCGATGAACTGCTGGATGAGCACGTTCTGTTTGGTGGACTGCAACGTCTCGATGATCGCTTCGGCGACCTTGGTATCGGGGGCCAAGATGACGCCGATGCCCTGCGTTCCTTCCAGCAGCTTGATCACCACGGGTGCTCCGCCGACCAGCTCGATCGCCGGAAGCACGTCGTTCTTGTCACGCACGAACGACGTTGCGGGCATCCCGATGGCGTGGCGGCTCAAGATCTGTGTGGCGCGTAGCTTGTCGCGAGAGTTCGCGATGCCGTTGGCGGTGTTCGGTGTATAGACGTCCATCTGTTCGAACTGGCGTACCACTGCCGTACCGAAGTAGGTGATCGATGCACCGATGCGGGGCAGCACTGCGTCATAGTCCGACAGCTGCTTGCCGCGAAACTGCAGGTCCGGTTCGTTGTGTCCCGACAGGTCGATTGCAAAACGCATCGTGTTGAGCACCTTGCAGTCGTGTCCGCGTTCCAACGCAGCACTCTTCAAACGAGCGGTGCTGTACGCGTTCGGCGATCGCGAGAGGATGGCGAGTTTCATGATGGCTCCGATGACGCTGGCTGACTGGTGGTCGAGGGGTTCGCAGCATCGCCCCCGAGAGGCGTTTCGAGGAGTTCGGCGATGTGGATGATCGCATCGCCCTGGTTGACGAGCGGCTGCTGTGTGAGACCCACGACCATGCCCGAGCGCGTGGCACGCGCCTGGCTGAGACGGCGTCCGACACTGTCACGCACGGTCGCAAGTACTTGACCACGTTCGACGAGTTGGCCCAGCTCGACGTCGATTCCGGCGATGCCACTTCGCCGAACGCGCACCCAACCACTCGACCGGCTCTCCGGCGGCGTGGGGAACACGGCATCCGGATCGTCATCTGGGCTCGTGACCATGCCCAGCCGAGACAGCACTCTGCCGACGCCGGCCACGCCAGCATCGATGGCGCCACGATCGAACCGCCACGCCTCACCGCCTTCGTACAGCAGCACCGTGGATCCGGTGGCGGTTGCCGCCGCGCGCATCGAACCATCGCGCAGCTTGGCGTGCATCATCAACGGTGCCCCGAACGCAATCGCGAGTTCACGGGTGCGTGGATCGTCGAGGTCGGCGCGGATCTGTGGGAGGTTCGTGCGGTGATCGGAGCCTGTGTGCAGGTCGATCCCCACATCACACCGACTCACGATCTCGGTGAGGAACAGGTTGGCGAGACGCGCGGCGAGCGAGCCGTTCGCCGAGCCCGGGAACGACCGGTTCAGGTCCCGCCGGTCCGGCAGATACCGATCGCCGTTCAAGAAGCCGTGGACGTTGACGATCGGTACCGCAACGATCGTTCCGGAAAGCGACTTGGGGTCGATGGAAGCAAGTGACCGACGGATGATTTCGACGCCGCCGATTTCGTCGCCGTGCACGGCCGCACTCAGCCACACCACGGGTCCGTCTTGGCGACCGTGCAGCACGTTGATCGGAATCGACACCTGCGTGCCCGTGACCAGGCGAGAGATCGGGATGTCTCCAATGGCCGACTTTCCCGCTTGGACTTCGACGCCACCGATTGCAAACGACGGTCGGCGGATGATTCGATTGCGGGCGGTGGGCGCCGGTGCCACGAGCGTGGCATCGAGCTCGGCGGCGGACTCGGTATCGGGCACGAGTTCGGTCATCTCGTGCCTCGGTTCCGTCGACGGGTGCGCAGATCTGGGCGGCCGTGCAGATACGACGACGCCGGGTCGACGTAGTGGCGACCCTCCATTGCTGTGCGGCCGAGCAGCATCTTGAACCCCATGTCGTCTCGACGGGTGAGCGTGAGCTCGATCGATTCAGGCGCTCCATCGAGGTCGATCACCGCACGAACCACCGGACGCATCGATGTCTCACCCGATGAACTGGTGACCTGACGCTGATCGACCAACGGGGCGACGACTCGGACACCGTCGCGGGCGGAGCGCTGCCAGGGATGCACCTCGAAGCTGGCGAACTGCATACCATCGCGCTCGATGAGGTCGAGGTCGACAGCGTGGAGTGCCGACGTGCGCGCCCCCGTGTCGATCTTCACTTTCACCGCCGGAATCCCCCAGTCAGGAAATGACACCCACTCGCGCCAACCGATCAGCGTCGGTTCCGCATCAGAAGTGTTGGCCACCTCGGCAACTTACTCGTGATGGAGATGGTTCTACGCTGAAGCGATGCAGGGACTCGCAGCATCGCGTCGATTTCTCATCGGGCTCACCGGACTGGCGGGTGCAGCGACCGGACTGGCGGCGTGCGGGTCAGACGATCAAGGCGACAGCTCGGGCGATGTAACCAGCACCGTGCAGATGGCGGCGACCGACTTCGCATTCCGCGCCGATGCCCGCATCGTCATCGAAGCGGGAGACACGGTCGAGTTCGTGGTGCGAAACGAAGGGGCTGTGGAGCACGAGATGGAACTCTTGACCGACGCAAGCCGTCGGCTCGCCAAGACCGATCGCATCGCCCCCGGTGCATCGGATTCGCTGATCGCCACGTTCGACGAACCAGGCGTGTACACCGTGATCTGCGACATCGACAACCACCGGTCACTCGGCCAGATGGCTCAATTCGAAGTGATCGCAGGCGCATCCGAGGAAGGCTGACCTGAGCCCGATGGCGTTGCGACATCGCATGCAGTCACCCAGACGTGCAAGTGTGCGGAAATGACCACCACCGAGAACAACACCCACGACACCACCGGCTGGACCTTTGCCGACGCAGACGCCATCGACTGGACCCCGGTCGGCGACAAGGTCGAGATGAAGATGCTCGCCGGCGCAGGCGGCAAGGTCATTGCGCTGTTCCGCTTCGGAGCGGGCTACGTGGGCGGCACGCACCACCATGAAGAGCCCGAGTTCTCCTACGTGCTCGAGGGTGACGTGGTGTCGAACGGGGTGGCCATGAGCACCGGTCACGCCTACGGCGTGGAGGCCGGAACCGACCACACCGAGTTTCGCAGCGAAGGTGGCTGCACGATCGTCAGCGTGTTCAAGGCCTTCAGCTGACCAACATCGGTTCCGTCTCGACCGACGTTGGTCACGCGAAGCGGTCGATCACGGCGATGCCTGCTCCATTCGCCCCCGGGCTGACCAGGTGGTCGATTGCTGCGTCGAGGTCGACGGTTCGAGTGACCAACGCGTCGATGTCCAGTTGACCACCTGCGACCATCTCCAGCATGGCCGGATAGCGGTTCGCCGACATTCCGTGGGAGCCGAGCACGTCGAGTTCCCAGGCCAGGATCCGGTCGAATGCGGCGGGCGCCCGAGCCGCATCTGCTGTCATGAGGCCCACCTGCACGTGGCGGCCTCGCCGACGCAAGCCCATGATCGAGGCGTGCGACGTTCCCGCTCCACCGATGGCATCAAGTGAGGCGTGAGCTCCCGCACCGGCGGCGTCTGCGACGGCTGCGGCCACGTCGTCGGGGTCGAGGCCTGTGGCATCGATGGTGACCGCGGCGCCGGCCGCCCGCGCGGCAGCAAGTGCCGCGTCGGACACGTCGACCGCGACCACTTCGGCGCCCATGGCGGCGCCGATCATCACCGCCGACAGGCCGACCCCACCGCACCCGTGCACGGCGAGAGTTTCACCTGGCTCGATGGCGGCACGGTCGACCACTGCTCTGAATGCTGTGGCGACGCGGCAGCCGAGCGCCGCTGCCGGCACGAATCCGATGCTGTCGGGAAGAGCGACCAGATTGGTGTCGGCAAAGTCGATCGCAACGAGTTCGGCGAAGGATCCCCAGTGGGTGAAGCCGGGCTGGAACTGTCCCGGGCACACCTGGTGGTCGCCGTTTGCGCACACGTCACAGCGTCCGCATCCCCCAACGAACGGAACGGTCACACGCGCACC
>JBGCEY010000082.1:0-2549 GCA_045106645.1 Ilumatobacter sp. | reverse complement strand
GGTGTGACGCTCCCGACACCGGCCGGTTACACCGAACGATCAACGGCTGCGACCTGCTCCGTCGTGTCTGGTCGCCAGCCTGGCGAGGCGATCGGCAGCCTTGGTCACCTCGAACCCGAAAACGAAAAGAGCCCCAGGTCTGTGACCTGGGGCTTCTTTGTGGAGCTTAGGAGAATTGAACTCCTGACCTCTTCCATGCCATTTTTCGAATCGACGTTTGCCACGGTGTGCCAAAGTCCACATACGTGCTGGTAGATCATTGTTTCCTGTCCAGGACCGTTCGAGCATGTTTGCCCCGATTCGCGCCCGTAAGGTGTCAGCGAAGGTGTCAGCGAAGGTGTCAGCCGAGCAAGGGAACGAGCCATGGGGAGAGCAGCAAGCCGGCGAAGTCCCGGCGACGGCGCACTCTTCTATCGGGCCGATCGTGACCGTTGGGTCGGCCGAGTGACGATCGACGGCGAACACCGGACTGTGTCGGCGAAGACGAAGACCGAGGCCCGCAAGGAACTCGATCTTCTCCGCCGCGCGGCCGACGACGGGCTACCGCTGACGGAGGGTTCGATGACCGTCGCGGATCTCTTGACGGCATGGGCCGACAAAGCACTCCCCAATCGTGAACTCGCCGACTCCGCCATGACCTCGCACAGGTGGGCGATCAGGATCCTCGTCGAGGAGATCGGCAACGTCAAAGTCCGGCGACTCACCCCCGATCAGGTCGAAGCAGCGTTCCTGCGTCGCACGAAGCAGACCGGCACCGCCAAGCGGAGCGGTCGCGGTCGCACGACCGGCGCTGCACTGTCACGCAGCTCACTGGTCAAGATCCGCTCCACGTTGAGCCAGGCACTTAAGTGGGCGCAGCGCCGCAACCTGGTGGCCCGCAACATCGCAACCCTGGTCGAG
Organism: Ilumatobacter sp.; assembly: GCA_045106645.1. Classification (GTDB taxonomy): domain Bacteria; phylum Actinomycetota; class Acidimicrobiia; order Acidimicrobiales; family Ilumatobacteraceae; genus Ilumatobacter_A. The sequence continues at coordinate 1,649 of JBGCEY010000082.1, read as the reverse complement.
ATCCCCGCTGGTGCAGCAAAGCCGAAGTCCGGCAAGTCGTTGACCGTGGCCGAGGCCAAGCTGCTGCTTGCCGCTGCAGCGGGGACCGATCTCGAAGCGATGTGGGTCGTGATGCTCTACCTCGGCCTGCGGCCGGGCGAAGCGGCCGGACTGGCGTGGCGCGACCTCGACTTCGATGCTGGCACCGTCCACGTGTGGCGGTCTCGCAAGACCGCGTCGAGCGGCAACTCGGTCGTCGGGTCGACCAAGACCCCCGGAAGCATCCGCACACTCGACGCGCCCCAACCGGTGCTCGACTCGTTCGTGCGCCACCGGCGACGCCAACAGGAACAGCGACTCGCTGCTGGAAGCTGGTGGACCAACGAGGAGAACCTCGTGTTCACATCTCCGTCTGGCAAGCCGTGCGATTCGACGGCCGTCCGCAAGGAGTTCAGGGAAGTCATCGCAGCGTCTCGTGTCGAGGGCCACTGGACCCCGAACCTGCTCCGCCATTCCGCAGCGAGTCTGATGGCCGACGCCGGCATGCCGATCGAACTCGTCGCTGACCAGCTCGGCCACCGCGACCTCCGCATGCTGCAACGTCACTACCGTCACCGCATCCGTCCCACCATCGCTGGCGGCGCAGTCGTCGACGGGCTTCTTTCCCTCGAGGTCGGCTGAGATCACCGACCAAACTTGCTGCGAAATGCTCAGGTAGCGAGTTGCAGCCCAGGCGTCTCGCCGAACACTCGGTCGGCTGTGACGAGAGCCGTGCTCGAGTGAATCGCGCTTGCAGCGATCCACAGGTCGTTCGAGTGAACCGGCGCCGCAAGAGGGTGCCCCGCTTGTCGGCACGCCAGTCGGGTTTCGGCAAGCGTCGTGAGGAGCGCATCACTGACGGGGATCACCGTCATGGAAGCAATGACTTGCTCAAGCCGAGCGCGACGTTGCTCTCCCCACTCAGCAAGCATCGCTCCGTAACGCAACTCAGCGACGGTCGAGGCAGCAAGAAAGATCTGGTTCCCGCCCAACATGGCGACTTGTTCGTCGAACTCTGCACGCCGTCGCCGACTCAGCGCAGCACTGAGGACGCCGGTGTCGACAACCAGTCTCACGAACGGATTGCCGAAGCAAACGCCTCGTCTTCGATGTCGGTGAGTTCCTCGATCAGCAGTGCGTCGACGCTGACCAATGTCGGTGCTGCTGCCTTCTGCTCCGTTGTGAGATCGTTCGGAAGCAACGACGTGCCGCGCGGGACCTCTTGGTCATCATCTACAGCGTTGCTCATGGAGAGATTGTACGTCAGACGCGACAGCGCCTGCGAGCGTCGGACGATCGGTCCGGCAGCCGTCGCGCTTCGTCGACGTGCATGCGATTCGAAACCCTCGACGCCAAGACACGATCACACCTGGTGAACGGGCTAAATCGTGCGTCACGAAGATGAGACTGGACGAGTCAAAGGTCGACCGTCGAACGTCGCCAGCCCTGCATTCGGCGGCACGATATGGAGCACCCGATCACCCACATAATGCCGGATCTTTCGCTGGCTTGATCCGAAGGCGGCAGTGTCGATATGCGCTACCCGTCGCGATGGCAACGTCGACGCGACCGTCCAGCGTGGCCCCGGCGACGCCAGCAACGGTCGGTTCCGATCTGAGGCTTTCCCCGCC
>JBGCEY010000081.1:0-7389 GCA_045106645.1 Ilumatobacter sp. | reverse complement strand
ACGATGTCGATCGACTTCATCCGCCCGACCGGTTGAGGCAAAGTCGCTGAGGTGTCGGTCGACACCAACGTCAAGAACAAGAACCTCACTCCGTATCGCAAGCTCCGACACGAGCAGTTCCGCATCCTGATCACGCCGCAGTTGATCGGCATGGCCGAATCGCTCCGAGTCATCACGAAGGGCGCGATCTCAAAGAAGCTTGCCGTCGAGTTCCAGAGCGCGCTCGGCACCGATGACGGCGCGTGCGACGTGTGCTGACCCCATCATCGATGAGATGTGATCGGGCGTGTAGCACTGACATCTCATCGAAGCGGCTTGCTGCTGTGACCCCGGGCGAAGCGGTGGGAGTCTGGCTCGGCGCCGCTACGATCGAATATCGCTATGTACGCAGTCATCGCTTCAGGCGGCAAGCAAGAAAAAGTCGCCCAGGGTGAGCAGGTCCGAGTCGAGTTGCTCGATGGTGACGAGGGAAGCGAAGTTTCGCTGACCCCCGTCATGATCGTCGACGGCGACACCGTGCTCTCCACCCCCGCTGAACTTCAGGGTGCCAAGGTCGCCGGCAAGATCGTTGCCATGACCAAGGGTCCAAAGATCAACGGGTTCACCTACAAGAACTCCACGACGTACCGCCGTCGATACGGCCACCGTCAGAAGTACCACATGGTCGAGATCACCTCGATCACCGCGAGCTGAACAGGAGACACTCATGTCCAAGACAAAAGGTGGCGGTTCAACCCGCAACGGTCGCGATTCCAACGCACAGCGCCTCGGCGTGAAGGCGTTCGACGGTGAAAAGATCACCGCCGGCTCCATCATCATCCGCCAGCGCGGCACGCGGTTCCACCCGGGCCACAACGTCAAGATCGGCAAGGACGACACGCTGTTCTCGACGATCGATGGCAGCGTCAAGTTCGGTGCTCGCAAAGGCCGCAAGGTCGTCGACGTTCTCGAGCTCGACAACGCCTGATCACCTGCTTCAGTACTCACGCAGGCCCCGGGGATTTCCCCGGGGCCTGCGTCGTTTTCAGCCGAGTTGAGGCTGTTCAGCTCGGAGTGCAGGACGGTTCGGTCGGTGTGTAACCCTGCCGTGGAGGAGAGAGCAGCTCTGCGATGAACGCGATGCGGGCCGGGGCGATCGATTCCCAGGCCGCTGCGTCGGCGTCGCAGATGCGTTGTTGGTGGTGAGTGAGCGCCCAGGCGGTGGATGCCTTCCCCGCCACCATCGGCCTGAGCGGTCGATTCGCCGCCGAGAAAGCCGACGCGTTCGATCCGGCTACGCAACTCGACCGGCAGCAACGAGATCGGTTCGGCAATGCGATGAGCCTGGAGGAGCCCGTTGCCGTCGACGAGCTCCGGGTGAATTCGGATCTCGATGGTGGAGCCATCGTCGTAGCGGGCCTCGAAGAACGAAGTCGACTCGGGCAAGACCAGCGCGTCGGCGTCCTTGTCGTAGAACTCGCCTGGACCGACACCGATGTCGGCAATGCACTAGGCAGATGAAGGGTCACCCACACGGATCAGGTCGCGGAGTTCATCGCTGCCGGTCGACACGATGGGGACCGCCGGCCCATCGGGGCGCGACTCGACGGTGATGTCAGCGATCGGCACCACAACGGTTGTTTCGACGCTGACCGGAGTGTCCGCCTCGGACGAATCGGAGCCGACACAGCTCGACAAGACGACCGCTATGGCCGCCGCCGTGGCCGATGTGCCGACCATGTCGCCGGCCGTCTACAGGGCAGCCTCGAGTTGATCGACAGCGCTGTTCAGCTCGTCAGGCAGCTTGTCGCCGAACTGGGCGAAGTGATCTCGGATCTGAGGGATCGCACCCTTCCAGCCAGCGGTATCGACGGACAGGATCGCATCGAGGTCAGCGTCATCGATCTCCAGGCCGTCGAGATCGAGTGCGTCCTTCGCTGGCAGCTTGCCGATCGGGGTCTCGATCACCTCGCCTTCGCCGTTGCAACGATCGAACACGAACTTGAGGATCCGGCTGTTCTCGCCGAATCCGGGCCACAGGAATCGACCGTCTTCGTCGCGACGGAACCAGTTCACGAAGAAGATCTTCGGCAGTTTCGAGGCGTCGGTGCGGTCCTTCATGGACAGCCAGTGGGCGAAGTAGTCGGCGTAGTTGTAGCCGCAGAACGGCAGCATCGCCATGGGGTCGAAGCGAAGCTCGCCCTGGGTGCCTTCGGCAGCGGCGGTTTTCTCCGACGCCATCATCGAGCCGAGGAAGACGCCGTGATCCCAGTCGTTGGCCTCGGTGACGAGCGGAACCGTGGTGCGGCGGCGCCCACCGAACAGAATTGCCGAGATGGGCACTCCCGCGGGGTCCTCCCACTCAGCTGCGGCAGAGGGGCACTGAGACGCCGGTGCGGTGAAGCGAGCGTTCGGGTGAGCAGCTGGAGTATCGATTTCCGGGTTCCACTGGTTGCCTCGCCAGTCGGTGGCTCGAGCTGGCGCATCTTCGGTCATCTCTTCCCACCACACGTCACCGTCGGAGGTGAGGGCGGTGTTGGTGTAGATGCAGTTCCCCCACAGCGTCTCCATGGCGTTGTGGTTCGTTTCGTGGCTGGTGCCCGGAGCGACGCCGAAGAATCCGGCTTCGGGGTTGATTGCGTACAGCTGGCCGTCATCGCCGAGCTTCATCCAGCAGATGTCGTCGCCGACGGTCTCGGCCTTCCAGCCGGGAATCGTGGGCACGAGCATCGCGAGGTTGGTCTTGCCGCACGCTGAAGGGAACGCGCCCGCAATGAACTTCGACTCACCCTGCGGGTTGGTCAGCTTGAGGATCAGCATGTGCTCGGCGAGCCAGCCATCGTCGCGGGCCATGACCGACGCAATGCGCAGTGCGAAGCACTTCTTGCCGAGGAGAGCGTTGCCGCCGTAGCCCGAGCCGTACGACATGATCTCGCGGGTCTGCGGGAAGTGCACGATGTACTTGTTCTCCGCATCGCACGGCCACGGAACGTCAGTATCGCCCGCTTCGAGGGGGGCGCCGACCGAGTGCAGGCAGGGCACCCACTGGTCATTGCCAAGTGCATCGAGCGCTCCCTGACCCATCCGGGTCATGATGCGCATGTTGGTGGCCACGTAGGCCGAGTCGGTGAGCTGCACGCCGATGTGGGCAATGGGAGAGCCGAGCGGGCCCATCGAGAAGGGCACGACGTACATGGTGCGGCCCTTCATGGAGCCGGTGTAGAGCCGTGTCATCTCGGCTCGCATCTCGTCGGGGTCGCGCCAGTTGTTGTTCGGCCCGGCCTCCTCTTCGGTCGGCGAGCAGATGAACGTTCGATCTTCGACGCGCGCCACGTCACCCGGATCTGAGTGCGCCCAGTAGCTGTTGGGCCGCTTTGCTTCGTCCAGTTTGGTGAACGTGCCGGCGTCGACGAGCGACTGCGCCAGCCGGTCGTACTCGTCAGCGGTGCCGTCACACCAGTAGATGTCGTCGGGCTGCATGATTGCTGCCCACTCGCTCACCCAGTCGTTGAGACGCTGATTGGTGCTGGTTCCGGCCATGTGATGACTCCCCATCGGTGTGCGACTGGTACATCGACGTACCGGTCGTCCCCTACCGTAAACACCTCACGGCAGTGACGCCAAAGGCGAAGGACCCTGTAAGCGCTTTCATCGCCGACAGCCATCGGACCATCTCTTGCGGAGATGGGCAGGCGAAATGCATCACCGCAAGCGATGGAGGCCGCGGAGCGACGCGTAGCGAGGTTCAGTAACCGGGGGTGCCCATGTCGACTTCGGAGCCGAGACGGATTGCGGTGGCGCGGTTGGCAGCGTCCAAGTCGAAGACCACGCGCTGGCCCTGACGCAGCATTCGAAACAGCGAACCATCGAGCGCATTCGCTGCGAGTTCGTAGTCCGCGAGATCGGTGTCGCACATGATCAAACCATCGCCGGTGGCGGGGTCGTAGGCCTTGATGACGCCTTGCATGAGGGAGATCGTAGAGGACGGCTCAGCCGGCCTTGACGACCTTGCCAGACTTGATGCAGCCGGTGCAGGCATTCACACGCTTCGTGCCACCGTTGACGGAGGCGCGGATGCGCTGGATGTTCGGGTTCCAACGACGCTTGGTGCGCCGGTGGGAGTGAGAGACGGACATGCCCCACGACGGGCCCTTGCCACACACTTCACACTTGGATGCCATGATCTTCTCCTGGAGCGACTCGAGCGTCCGCTGCCCCGTGTGGGCAGAACTGAACAGCCATCGGATGCTAGCGGGCCAATCGCGGGGTCCAACCGTGGCGAGATCGGAACGCCGCCACGGTCGACCGCCCCACCCCGACAACGCTGGCATGAGAAGCGGCCACTGGCCCGTCCTCGCTCTACACTCAGAGGCCGTGCCGACTCTCGAACGGATCACCACCGCAGCGCTGCGCGACCTCGTCGTCACCTTTCGTGATGCCGTCAAGGCACATCAGGGCGCGCTCAACCGGCTCAACGTGTACCCGGTTCCGGATGGTGACACCGGCACGAACATGGCGCGCACGCTCGACGCCGTGGTGGCCGAAATGGAAGGTGCCGATGCGGGCGATCTGATTGCCACCTGCGATGCCATCTCCCACGGCTCGCTGATGGGGGCGCGCGGGAACAGCGGTGTCATCCTCAGCCAGATCATGCGGGGTATGGCCTCGACACTCAAAGCTGATCCGGCCGCAGAGCTTGGCGGAACACAGCTGGCCGAGGCACTGCAGGCCGCATCGACCGGGGCGTATCAAGCGGTCCTCACGCCGATCGAAGGCACGATTCTCACGGTGGTCCGCGAAAGCGCTGATGGGGCGTCCGCCGCTGCGGATTCCGGTAACTCACTGCTCGGCGTGGTGCAGGCAGCGCGCAGCGCTGGCCAGACCGCACTGGACAACACGCCGGAGTTGCTGCCCGTCTTGAAAGATGCCGGTGTGGTCGATGCCGGTGGAGCGGGGTTCCTGCTGTTGCTCGACGCTGCGCTCAACGTGGTTGATGGCGTGCCGGTTCCCGAGCCCGAAGCCGACGATGGCTCCGGCGGCGCAGTCGCTGCTGCGTTCGACGAGCCCGCGCCCGCTCGAAGCGGTGAACGCCGAGTCGGGGGAGCGGGTGTGGTCGACGTGGCCGACCAGCGCTACGAGGTCATGTACTTCATGGATCTCGAGGACGCACAGATCGATGCGTTCAAGCAAGGTTGGGGCGCTATCGGTGATTCGATCGTGGTCGTGGGCGGTGACGGCATCTGGAACTGTCACGTGCATACCAATGACATTGGGGCGGCCGTGGAAGTGGCGCTCGATCTCGGCGGTCGGCCCAAGCAGATCCGAGTGAGCGACCTGTTCGAAGAAGTCGACGACGAGCATGCGAAGCGAGAAGCCGCAATGACCGGCGACGAGCCGTCGGACGTGCCGCTTGGAGGCGGATCGGCTGGTCGTCCCAAGGCGGGAGCTGGTCTCCCACCGGTCACCACCGCAGTGGTTGGCGTGTGTACGGGCGACGGCATGGTTGAGCTGTTTGCTCAGCTCGGTGTGCAGGGAGTGGTGACCGGCGGACAGACGATGAACCCGTCCACGGCCGAACTCCTCGACACGGTCGAACACGTGAATGCCGACCAGGTCGTGATTCTTCCGAACAACAAGAACATCATCCCCGTGGCTGAGCAGGTGAACTCACTCACTTCGAAGACGGTGGTCGTGGTTCCGACCCGATCCATGGCGGAAGGGCTTGCGGCGTTGATCGTGTACGACCCCGAAGCTGCCGCTCAGGTCAATGGTGTCGGCATGGTCGAAGCTGCTGACTCGGTCGTCACCGGCGAGGTCACGCAGGCAGTGCGCGATACGAAGACGGACCTCGGTGACATCAGCGAAGGTGATTGGATCGGGATCGTGAAGGGTGACGGCATCGTTGCGTGCCAGTCCGAGATTCTCCCAGCGATTCTCGATCTCCTCGACTCGATCGTGAGCGATGACGCTGAGCTGATGACCATCATCACCGGCGAAGACGCCGACACGGCCACCACCGATGCGATCACCGGTTGGCTGCAAGATCATCACGCCGCCGTGGGCGTCGAAGTCCACGACGGTGGCCAACCGTTGTACCCGTACCTCTTCGGAGTGGAGTAGTCCGAGTCGATGCCTGAGTCGATCACGTTGCGGGGCTTGGCAGAGATCCCTGTTTCGCGGTTGAAGGGCGTGGGGCCGAAGAAGGAAGCGTCGCTCGCCAAGGTTGGCATCACGAACCTGTTCGACTTGGTCACGACGTACCCGCGCCGCTGGGTCGACCGAAGCAACGAGGCTCGAATTGCCGACCTCGTCCCCGGCGAAGAAGCACTCGTGCTGGTGACCGTGCGTTCCGTCACGAAGCGCACCACGCGCAACCGGCGCACGATGGTCAACGTGAATGTGGGCGATGGGTCCGGGCGCATGGACCTGGTGTTCTTCAATCAACCTTGGCGCGAACGCCAACTGACCGAAGGGTTGCAGATCGCGTTGTTCGGCAAGGCCGACACCTATCGCGGTGGTTTGCAGATGTCGAACCCCGTGGTCGACCTCATCGGCGATCGCACCGGGCGAATCGTGCCCATCTATCCGCAGAGTGAGAAGGCTCAGATCAACACCTGGGAGATGGCGGGCTGGGTGGAAGAAACGCTGCGTCGCTGCGCCGACCGCGGTATTGCCGATCCCGTTCCGAGTGATGTGCTGGCCGCCAACAAGCTGGTCGATCGCGCCACAGCGTTGGCAGGCATCCATCTTCCTGAGGAGATGAAGCAGAAGGAGATCGCTCGACACCGCCTCGCGTTCGATGAGCTCCTCCGTGTGCAGCTTGTGCTGGTGCTGCGCAAGCGGGCGATGGAACGCGAGCAGCGCGGTATCGCCCACGCCGTGAGCGGGAAGCTCGTCGACCGCTTCTACGCCGCGCTGCCCTATGACCTCACCGGTGCCCAGTCGCGTGCGATCGCCGAGATCGAAGCCGACCTCGCTGCGTCTCACCCGATGCACCGTTTGCTCCAGGGCGACGTCGGCGCCGGCAAGACCGTGGTCGCCATCGCTGCCATGCTCGCGGGCGTGGAGGGTGGCCACCAGGCCGCACTGATGGCGCCAACCGAAGTGCTCGCCGAGCAGCACGCCACCAGCGTGAGCGCAATGCTCGACGGCGTGACCGTGCCGGACCCCGACAATCTGTTCGGTGATCGGCCGCTGCGGATCGAGCTCCTGACGAACAAGGTCACCGGTGCTCGGCGAAAAGAGGTACTTGCGGGGATCGCCGACGGTTCGGTCGACATCGCCATCGGCACGCATGCGCTCATCCAGGACAAGGTGGACTTTTCATCGCTTGGCGTGGTCGTGGTCGACGAACAGCACCGCTTCGGTGTCGAGCAGCGTTCGGCGTTGCGAGACAAGACGGTGGGTGGA
>JBGCEY010000080.1:0-6679 GCA_045106645.1 Ilumatobacter sp. | reverse complement strand
GTTGCTCGACGAGAAGCTGACATTCTCGGCGTTCCAGGAGTCCTGGAACCCCGAAGGTGCGGAAGGCATGCAGGAACTCGTTCGGGAGATGCGCGAGCGCCGTCCGGATGCGGTGATGAGCGACTTCTTCATCATCGGTTGGACCAACGGCATCATCGTTCAGCAGATCCTCGAAGCCGCCGTCGAGAGCGGCGACCTCACCCGCGCCGGCGTCACCGCCGCCGCACTCGCCACCGAGGTCGACCTCAAGGGCATCGCTCCGAACCAGAACTGGACCGGGGAGCCGAACGACTTCATCGTTCGTGAGAGCTACCTGTTCGACGTCGACGCGTCGGTGTACACCTCCGGCGCACTCGTCACTGACGACAACGCCAATGCTGGACTGACGCTCATCCAGGGACCATACGCCTCGCAGACAGCGCTGGACTACGACTACACGGGACCCTGCTTCGTCGCGGAGTGATCACTCGTCTCGTCAGTCATCGAATGCCGGCCTGGGGCTGGGGAGCACTCGCTCCTCGGCCCCGGCCTCGGCGGGAAGGAATGCCTCGTGCTCGAGATCGCCAATCTAGAAGTGGTCTACAACGAGGTCATCCTCTCGTTGCGTGGCCTGTCGCTGGAAGTGCCTGACGGCAAGATCGTCGCGCTCCTCGGCGCAAACGGTGCGGGCAAGACCACAACGGCCCGCTCGATCGGTGGACTCTTGAAGGTCCACAGTGGAAAGGCCACAAAAGGGACGGTCACCTGGAACGGCGACGACCTCATTGGAGCGGAGCCCTCCGCCGTGGTCAAGAAAGGCATCACGCAGGTGATGGAAGGCCGCCGGACCTTTGCTGAACTCACCGTCGACGAGAACCTGATGTGCGGTGGCTACACGATCTCCGACAGAGCCCAACGCGAGGAAAGCTACGACCGGGTGATGGATTTGTTCCCCCGCCTGCAAGAACGGCGCGCCCAAGTCGCCGGATACCTCTCGGGAGGCGAACAGCAGATGCTGGCAATGGGGCGAGCGCTGATGACCAGTCCCAAGCTGTTGATCCTCGACGAGCCGTCGCTCGGACTCGCTCCGTTGTTGGTCGACAAGATCCGCGACATCATCATCGACATCAACAAACAGGGAACCGGAGTGCTCTTGATCGAACAGAACGCCATGATGGCGTTGTCGGTCGCGGACTACGGATATGTCCTCGAGACCGGCAACGTAGTGATGGCCGGCGAAGCCAAGGAACTTCTCGCCAACGACGACATCCAGGAGTTCTACCTCGGGCTGCACACCGGGGATGACGGCGAAGAGAAGTCGTACCGGAACGTCAAACGGTATCGCCGGCGGAAGCGATGGTCGTGATGACGGACACCACGAACCAACCATCGTCCGACTCGACACCAAGGCCGCTGCTCGAAGTCGACGACATCGTGCTGCGCTTCGGCGGTGTCACCGCTATCGACGGTGCGAACTTCACGGTCAACGAAGGAGAGCTCTTTGCCGTCATTGGACCGAACGGCGCGGGCAAGACCTCGATCTTCAACGCGATCAGCCAGGTGTATCAGCCACAAGAGGGCGACATTCGCTGGCAGGGCCGCAGCATCATGGGTCTCCGCCCCGACAAGGTCGCCCGGCTCGGCATCGCTCGCACCTTCCAGAACATCGAGCTGTTCGCGCAGATGACCGTGATCGAAAACCTGCTGACCGGCCGCCATGTTCAGATGCACAAGAGTTGGCTGGCCGGCGCGATGTACTGGGGGCCGTGGGGGTCGCAACGCGAGGAGATCGCGAACCGACGTCGAGTCGAAGAGATCATCGACTTCCTCGAGATCGGCCAGTGGCGCCAGACGCCGGTCTCATTGTTGCCATACGGCTTCCAGAAGAGGGTCGAGCTCGGCCGCGCTCTCGCCATGGACCCGAAGTTGCTCCTCCTGGACGAGCCGGTGGCCGGCATGAACCTCGAAGAGACCGAGGACATGGCCCGGTTCATCCTCGATGTGCAACGCGAGTTCGGCATCGCGATGATCCTGGTCGAACACGACATGGGTCTCGTGATGGACATCGCAGATCGCGTCCTGGTCGTCGATTTCGGCTCCCCCATCGCCATGGGGCTTCCGGCAGAAGTGCAAGCCAACCCGGACGTGATCGCTGCATACCTTGGCAGCCCCCAGACCAGTGCCGAGTGACCTGTGAATCCCAGCAACACGACACTGCCGGAACTGATCCGTTGGTCGACTCGAACACACGGAGACACGCTCGCCCTCGTTGACGGAGATCGGCGGATCACGTACACCGAACTCGGTGACCTCATCGACCAGGCCGCGCGGGCACTCGTCGCATCCGGAATCGAGCCCGGCGACGTGGTCTCGATGTGGGCCCCGAATCGATGGGAATGGGTCGTCGCCAGCCTCGCGACAGCGCGAGCAGGTTGCGTCCTCGTTCCGATCAACACGCGATACAAAGGGGACGAGGCTGCCTACGTTCTCGCTGCCGCGAAGGTCAAGATGTTGTTCGTTGCGAACGGGTTCCTCGGCACCGACTACGTCGCGGCATTGAGCGGGCATGAGCTGCCTGATCTCGTCGAGGTCGTCGACATGTCCGCCGAGTCTGGCGCAGCAGTCTCGGGCCAGCCGATCACACCGTTCGTCGACTTCATGCAACGCGGCCGGGGTTCGGATCATGCCGTCGAAGTCGACCGACGCTCGGACGCCGTCGGTGTCGACGACGTCAACCTCGTGATGTTCACGTCGGGGACGACCGGTCTTCCCAAGGGAGTCCAGGTCCGGGGAAGTGCGATCGTTCGCGTGGCAGTGCCCTGCGTCGAGGCCTACGACATGCAGCATGGCGATGTCGTCGTGCTCGTCACTCCGTACTTCCACGCGTTCGGATTCAACTGCGGCATCGTCCCAGCCTTGGCGAAGGGAGCGACCAACGTTCCGGTGTCGGTGCTCGATGTCACCGCTGTCTTGGAGCTGATCGAGCGCGAGCGCGTCACCATGCTGCCGGGTCCACCAGCGCTGTTCCAGTCATTGCTCAACCACCCCGAACTCGACTCGTTCGACGTGTCGTCGCTGCGCGGCTGCCATACGGGTGGAGCAACCATTCCCGTCGAGATGGTGCTCGCAATGCAACAACGATTGGGTTTCGAGCACATCGTGACGGCATTCGGGATGACCGAGACCTCCGGCCTTGCCGCCCACACTCGCAAGGGCGACTCCCCCGAGGTCATCGCCCGCTCGTCCGGTCGAGCCGTCGACGACGTCGAACTCCGTGTCGTCGACGACGACCTGAACGACGTGCCGAGCGGTTCCGCTGGCGAGCTCCTCGTGCGCGGCTACCAGGTCACGCCCGGGTACCTCAACGACCCCGAGAAGACTGCCGAGACCATCACTGCGGATGGCTGGCTCCGCACTGGTGACATCGCAGTGATCGACGAGAACGGCTATGTCGACATCACCGACCGCAAGAAGGACATGTTCATCATGGGCGGATTCAACGTCTACCCAGCGGAGGTCGAGCGGGTCATGCTCGAACATCCCGATGTCGGTCTCGTCGCCGTCATCGGGATTCGCGACCAACGGATGGGCGAAGTCGGTGCCGCCTTCGTCGTTCCGGCCCCTGGAGTCACCATCGTCGAATCCGAGATGATCGAGTGGTGCCGCGAACGGATGGCCAACTACAAGGTGCCGCGAGTCGTCCACTCCCTCGACGCACTCCCGATGACCGCAAGCGGCAAGGTGCAGAAACCTGAGCTCCGCGCTCTCGCCACGTCGTAAGGACGCGCCAGTCATGACCCGAACAGCAGAATTCGAGATCATCATCGTCGGTGCGGGCTTCAACGGCCTGTACCAACTCCATCGGCTCCGCGCCGCCGGATGGTCGGTGCGACTTGTCGAAGCCGGAAGCGGCCTCGGCGGTGTCTGGCACAACAATCGATACCCCGGCGCACGCGTCGACTGTCACGTACCGAACTACGAGTACTCGATGCCCGAGATCTGGAAGGATTGGAATTGGTCCGAGCGGTTCCCGGGCCGCGACGAACTCGTTGCGTACTTCGACCATGTCGACTCGGTGTGGAATCTTTCTCGTGACATCGACCTCGAGACCAGAATCAACTCGGCGCACTTCGACGAGGATGCGAACCGGTGGCAACTCGGTACCACCGACGGGCGCGCCTACGGCTGCCAATGGTTGCTGATGTGTACCGGCTTCGGGTCCGCCCCGTACGTTCCTGATCTTCAAGGACTCAACGATTTCACTGGGATCACACATCACACCGCGGCGTGGCCACTCGACGGCCTCGACCTGGCGGGACGACGAGTCGGCATCATCGGAACCGGTGCGAGCGGCGTCCAGGTCGCTCAGGAAAGCGCCCCCGTTGCGGCACACCTGACGCTGTTCCAGCGAAGCCCGGTCTACGCGCTTCCGATGGAGCAACGCCGGCTCACCATCGACGAGCAGAACGCCGCCAAACAGGACTACCCCGAGACCTTCCGGCGACGCAATGCCCCGCCTGGAAGCTTCCACGACATGGAGCGAGTCAACGTCTCGGCGCTCGATGTTTCGGACGCCGAGCGACTCGAAGTGTTCGAGGATCGTTGGGCGAGGGGCGGGTTCCACTTCTGGATGGGCACGTTCAAAGACATCCTGTCTGACATCGATTCGAACCGACTCTCCTACGACTTCTGGCGGGACAAGACCCGGGCGCGCATCAAGGACGCGTCGCTCCACGAGGCGCTTGCACCGTTCGACCCGCCGTACCCGTTCGGCACCAAGCGCCCGTCGCTCGAGCAAACGTTCTACGACATCTTCGACCAACACAACGTGTCGCTCGTCGACCTCCTCAACGATCCGCTGGTCGAGATCACCGAGACCGGAGTCCGCACCGAAGGCGACCACGTCGAACTCGACGTCTTGGTGCTCGCCACTGGTTTCGATGCGAACACCGGCGGCTTCACCCGACTCGACTTCAGAGGACTCGGTGGCCGGACGATCGGCGAGGCCTGGGCTGACGGGGTGAACACTCATATCGGCGTCGCCTCGCCGGGCTTCCCCAACATGCTGATGCTGTACGGGCCACAGAGCGCCGGCGCATTCTGCAACGGCCCGGTGTGTGCGGAACTTCAGGGAGACTGGGTCGTCGACCTGCTTGCCCACGTTCGGGCGAACAACTACACCCGTCTCGACACCGATCCCGAGCAGTCCGCGAAGTGGTCAGATGAGTTGGCAATGTGGGCCGACAAGACCCTCTTCGGCAAGGCCGATAGTTGGTACATGGGAGCAAACGTGCCAGGCAAGCGAAAGCAGTTGCTCAACATGCCCAACAGCGACTCGTATTTGAGTGCGCTTGCCGACTGCGCCGACAACGGATACCGGGGCTTCACGTTCGACTAGCCGCGTCGAACAACCGCGCCGCGGGCGACCTGGGCCAAGGCCTCATTCATGGCGACCGGCGTCGTTTCGCTCGAGACGTCGCGGTACAGCGTCGTGCCAATTCGATGGAGGTGGAGCGCCATGCCCACCGCAGCGCCTTCGGCGTCGCCCGCCACAAACGAATCCAGAATTCGATGGTGGTCTTCGATCGTGAGGTGTCGTTCGTTGGGGTGGTTGGCAGCCCAGAGCGTGAAGAAGTAGGCACACCTCTGCTGCAGCCGGGTCACTTCGGCCATAAGACCGGCCGGCGCATTGGCCATCTGGGCGTGGTGGAACGTCGCGTTCCCGTCGCGCCAGGAGTCAATCGAGCCGGACTCGTGGGCGCTGCGCATTTGGTCGAAGGCCGTGCGCATCGTTTCGACTTCACAGGGCTTCACGTCGATCAGTGACAGCGAGGTGCACAGGGCCGAGAGCACGATTCGTTGCGCGTAGACGGAGTCGAGATCATCGGGCGACGTCGGAGCGACGCGTGCTCGATGATTGTCCGCCATGGTGACCAATCCCTCCTCTTGCAGGAGGCGGAGCGCTTCGCGAAGCGGCGTGCGGCTCACGTCGAATCGCTTGGCCAGTTGCACGCTGGACAACGGAGCGTCGGGCGCGAGGTCTCCCGACAATATGGATTCTCTGATTTGATCTCGTATCTCCGGAACCTTGCTGGTCCGGCGAGCATTCGCCTCACTCATGTCGCTCCAGTCGGTCCGGCGATAGCCGAGTTTGCGAGTTGCCGATCGCGCACCCAACTTCAGGATTGCCATTGTAGCGACACAGCCGCGCCGTACTTCGCTGGCGCGCCCGGTGCGGAGAACCCCGCCAAGCTCGCGACAAGCGAGCTGTTCCGGAGCATCCGTGACGTCGGATGCAACATCGTCGGAGCTGACGCGATGCTCGCCTCCGACTCAGTCGACCTCGGCTGGAACGTCGGGTGACCGTCAGGAGTCGAACCATACGCGCTGATCGTCGCGTCGGATGTGGCCGGCGGTCGGTGGCGCGAAATGGGTGCCGAGCACCAGCGTCGGCTGATCGGCATGCGCGTCGACCAGGTCTCGGCGCGTCTGCGACGACTGGGTGCTGTCGTGGTCGAAGTGGGTGGCGGCGAGGTCGGGGATGGCGAACTGCAGCGGATTGTGCACCGCGTCACCGGTGATGAGTGCCCGTTGGCCCGCAGACTCGATGATGACCGACACGTGGCCGGGGGTGTGACCAGGGGTGGGGACCAGGCAGACCTCGTCGGTGATGCGGTGGTCGGTCTCGACAGGGTCGACG
>JBGCEY010000008.1:0-93441 GCA_045106645.1 Ilumatobacter sp. | reverse complement strand
CATTCCAAGCCGAAGACCTCATCACCCAGTTCGACTCGCCACCAACCTGAGCCGGGTGTCGGCCTCTCGCCGACTTGACGTCCAGAAACTGCTCAAGAACGTTCACGCCCCAGGACACTCGCCACTGCTCGCGATCGGCACTTTCCGGACGGTGCTGACGGACTGGAAGCAGCGCATATTTGCGAGCCGTGATGCGCGGCTGACCTCCTGAAGTTCACCGGCCTCGATCTGCGTCGCCGCGTGCGAGTCGGAGAGCCGACAGACGCTGCTCCGCCATCGCCGCAGCGCCGACGTCGCGCAACCGGCCGTCGGTCGCGTCGTCGCGCAGTTGTCGGCGTCGGGCGAGCGCTGTCGTTCCGGCGCCTGCTCGCTGTAGCGCATCGGTCACAGCGTCGGTCGGCGACCAAGCAGTAACTGGGAGACTCGGGCCGTGGTGGTCCTCGTCGAACGGGGCCGGGTTGGTGTGGATGTGATTGGCGGTGCGTCCGCGGGTGGCCCCGACGTAGAGCTGTCTGGCGTCGGTGTGCTCCGAGACGATGAGGTGCGCTTCATCGACGGTCGCGCCTTGGGCTCGGTGGATCGTTGAGGCGTAGTCGACGCTCACGTGACCGGCCTCGACGTATTCGGCCGGCACTGCTTGTCGGTCGCCGGTGTCTCGGTGTACGAAGTACAACTCATCGCTCGTGCCAGCGGCGACGGTCCAGCGGTCACCGTTGCGCACCCACTGCGAGTTGTCGGGTCCATGTGTGAGGCGGCGGTCGTTCGCTCGGGTCACGACCGGCTGACCGACATAGAAGCGATGGCTGCCGATGTCGATTGCGTCGGCCGGGTCGAGCCAGTCAGCGTCGAGCAGTCGGTCGGTCATCGTCTGATTGATGTGCTCGACTACGCGGTTGGTCGGTGCCATCACGAGCACGTCACGGCCCTCGATGGTGCCAGCGAATGCGGCGTCGACGGCGGCGTCGATCGCGCCCTGCTCATCGGTGTGGCCGTGGACACGTCCGTGCCGTTCGTATACCTCGATCGCTGCGTGGTCGCCGTCTCGGAGCATGAGTGAGGCGCCAGCTTCCCATTCATGTTCGAAGCGATGGAGCGTGTCGAGTTCGACGGTGAGCACGTCGGGGTGTTCGACGAGTTCGGCGAACATGCCGCCCGCGTCGGCCGAGTCGAGCTGGCGGTGGTCGCCAACGAGGATCGTCCGCCAGTGATTGCGTTGTGCGATCTGGGCGTAGGTGTGGAGGAGTCGGGTGTCGACCATGCCCGCTTCGTCGACGATCACGACCGACCCATCTGGCAACACCCATCCCGGATCTGGGGGCTGTCGGCGTTCGGTCCACTTTGTGTGGTGTTCGTAGACGAGCTTGTGGAGCGTGTCGGTTCTGATCGCTGCGCCGTCGGCGAGTTGTTGAGCCGACGACGCCGACGGTCCAACGCCGAAGACTTCGACTCCGTTGGATCGCCATGACTCGGCAGCGGCGGCGAGCATCCGGGTCTTGCCGGCACCGGCGGCGCCGACCACCGTCACGACCGGGCGGGTTGTGCCAAGCATCGTCGTGACTGCGTCGGCTTGGCTCGCATCGAGGTCCGCCAACGCTTCGGGTGCCGCTTCGTGTCGTTGATGGCGTGCCATTGCCGGCACGGTCGCCCACCCGACGACCTCGACCTCACGCAACAGATGACGGCTGGTCGTGTACCGCACCGCTGACGGCGGCAACCCGACCGGCCGGCCATCGGACGCACGAACCATGTCACCCGACTCGATCTCCGTGCAGAGATCGACGACGCCCGCCGATGCCATTGCTTCGGCGCGCACTTCTTCGATCGTGCGCGCGATCGTGTCTGGGTCGGGGCCGGTCGTGCGCATCGCGATCTGTTCGATCAACTGCGACTCGGACCACTCGGCATGTCGTGTCTCCACAGCCTCCAACACTGCATCAACCGTTGGAGACACGATCACCGGAGGTGAGACCACCTTTCCGAGCGTGGATGAGATCATCTGATCGACATCGACAAGACGGCCCGCACGACCCCTCCACCCAGCCCGAAGCGTCGAGGTCGTGTGTCCGGCTTCGTCGGGTTTGGCAGGTCGTGTCGCCAACGTGATCGTCTTGTGCGCCTTGCCAACCTCCACCGGCGTCGGGTCCCTTCCCTCGCGCTCCACAAACCCGGCGGTCCATTCCCCCAACGCCGCTTCGATGTCGACACTGCGCCTCGAGAACTCATCGAGCACCGCCTGGTCGATTCCGACGATGTCGGCCTGACCGTTTGCGTCGACCTCACCGAACTCGACACCCAAGGACGCCCCCAGCGCTGATCGAAAGAACGTCTGGAACTCGACGCCGGCGGCTTTCGCATTCCGATACAAGCCTCGCGCGTCGATCGTGCGCCACTCACCGTCTGACTGAGTGCGTACCGCATTCGAGATCAGGACGTGGTCGTGGAGCTGCGGATCGAGAGCCCGGCTCGTGCGATGCCGATACCGAACCCCGAACACGCCATCGGTGTCCACGACAGCGGCGCCGGCGTGACCGGTTCGCGTGTACGCAACTCGTGGCGACAGCGAGGCAATCGCCTGCTCGACTGCAGCCGTGAACGCTGCCTCGACCGCAGCAGAGACAGCCAGATCGCCGAGTGCGTACAGCACGCTTGCGGACTTCGGGGCCGAGAACGTCAGATCGAATGCCGTCACCGATCGTTCAGTCACGTTCGTCTTGCCGAGGCGCATGCCATCGGGCGCGCACTTCGCTTTCAACAGCAGCTTGGAGTCAACGGCAGTCGCCAGAGTGCCGGCGACAGCACCCACCAGATCACACCGGCCAACCCACACACCCGGCGCATCACCGTCACCCGCGTAGTAGTCCTCCGCTCCTCGAACGACATTGCGCTCGTAGTAGTCCGCGTTGCCCGGGTTGACTTTGCCGACGGTCAACATGACACGACCCGCGCACGACCACCCTGGTGCAAATGTCTGAACTGCGCTCCCCCAGCCGCCCGACGGCCGACCACCACAGGGGAGACCGGCAACGGGGCAGCGCCGCCGAGAAGGACGAGCACCGCAAACAGGAGCCGACAGCGGGCAAAGAACAGGAAGCCCTGAGACGAGCACCGGCAGAGCAAGCGGTGACGACTCACCACACCACAGCGTCGGACCGAGCGACGTCCGGTGCCGACGCGTCCCAAGCGGCACGAAGTCGTCGGAAGACAGCATCCCATCACCCACGTAAAGGCACCGCTCTACAGAAAGCGGGACATCTCGTTTTCGACTCGTCGACTCAGCTGTGCGTCGGCGTGCCTCGATGTCCCGTTTCGTCGCTGTCCGTGCCTCTACACAGGCATGACCAACACACCGAACCCCATCACCCCGATCCACTCGACCTCGAATCGCCACACGTCGGCAGCGCCAGTGGGGCCGTTGCTCGTCAACGTCACTCAGGCCGCACAGATCCTGTGTGTCAGCAGATCATCGATCTACCAACTGATCTGGACGGACCAGCTCATGCCGATTCGTATCGGTCGCAGCGTCCGGTTCTCCATCGAGCAGCTCGAACGTTTCATCGCCGAACGGACTCTCCACGAGCACGGCCCAACCCTGGACGCATCGGCCTGAAACCTGCCGATGCCAGGGCGCCAACGACCCGTCGACGGCACCCCGGCTCCCTCACTCAGCCGAAAAAGAAACTCTGAGATTTCTACGAAGGTGTCAGCGAAGGTGTCAGGCCAGGTCCGACGCCGAAAACGACAAGAGCCCCAGGTCTGTGACCTGGGGCTTCTTTGTGGAGCTTAGGAGAATTGAACTCCTGACCTCTTCCATGCCATGGAAGCGCTCTACCAACTGAGCTAAAGCCCCGCATTTCTGCGAACGGCGATGATATCGCCGCTCACCCGACTTCAAACCGTCGAGTTCACGACGACCTTCATTCGCTTCGCTGCCACGGCAGCCGCGGTACGTCGCCGTAGAGCCGTTCGATCTCGTAGAAGTCCCGCATCTCCTTCAAGAAGATATGCACCACGACGTCGCCGTAGTCGAGCAGAATCCACTGCCGCTCGCGGTGTCCCTCCTTGCGAACGGGGGCACGATCGAACTCGATCTTCGCCGCGAGCTCGATGTCTTCGGCGAGCGATTCGACCAACCGCGAGTTCGATGCGCTCGCAATCACGAACCATCCAGTGATGGACAACACGTCGCCGACATCGAGGATGAGGATGTCGTCGCCCTTTCGGTCGTCGGCGGTTTGGGCCGCCAGCAAGGCCAGCGCCCGGCCATCGTCATTGTCGGCTGCGCTGCTGTCAGGGTCACTCATCGACGGGGACGGTATCGGTCGACTCGCCAGCTCCGTTCTCCGCGTCGACATCACCGTCACCCACATCGTCACCCAGATCGATACTCACATCGAAGTCAGCCTCGTCTGCGACGTCGGCCTCCTCAGCCGCCTGCGCTGCCGCGGCACGCTCGATTTCGAGCAGTTCCTCGCGTTGCACGAGGAAGTCAGCTCCGAGGGTGACCACGGCATCAACACCATCGGTGAGCGTCGCGGCCACCACGATCTCTGCGTCACCGAAGAACCGCTGGGACACGTCGCGCACGTCGTCCTCCATTGCGGCGTCGGATACCTCGATGCGCGTCACCGGCGGGATCGAACCTGGCTGATCCGAGAGATCGACCGCAACGATGTTCGCCTGTCCGACCAGCATTTCAGCGATGAACCGCCTGGTCATCGAGGTCTTCGAGATGGGGAACCCTCGGGCATCGTCGCCCAACACCGCAATCTGTGACTCTCCGAAACCGACGTTCAGCGCAAAGCTCAACGACTCGTTCGGCTTGGAGACCAACCCGGGCGAGATCGAGCCGAACACCAGCAGCGCGTCGCGCCGATCGACCACCACGAAGTCAGCGTCGGTCTCGTTGTCGGCGGTTCGTGCCGCATTCAAGTCGATGGCCAGGTCTCGACTGTCGACTGCACCGCCCACGAACCGTTCCCAGAAATCGTCGAACCCGTCCGGAGCAACCGGGCGACCATCGTCGTCCAGCGGCGCCTCGACCGTGATCGACGACGCTGCTGCCGCGACACCACGCCACAGCGCCACATCGACATCATGATGCTCATACGACAAGCCGTCGGCGTCGATTGCGGTAAACGCGGCGGCGAGTTCTTGCGATGACAACTCCTGCATGCCGTCTCGCACGACGAGCCCGGAGCCTGGGGTGTCGGTGTCGACGACCCGCTCATCGAGTTCGACCGAGACAACGCCGAGCGGCGCCACGAGTGCTTCGAGCTCGACCGGCCCCACCACAGCGACGCGTTCGATCGTCAGCGTCAACAACGGTTCGAGTTCGAAGAGCAAACTCTGGGCGTCGTCTTCGTCGCCTGGCGTGTAGGGCTGACGGCTGATGGGGAGACGGTTCGGACCGAAGCTGTTGGTCTGGTCAGCATTCACCGGAATCACCACGATGCTGCCGCCGACACCGGTCGGCGACAAGGTCAGCACAGCGAGCGATGTCAACCGATCGAGCTCATCGACGACTCCGATCAGCGCATTCGGCGTGCTCGGGAACGACACCGATGTGCGTTCTTCGACCTCAGGAGCTCGACCCTCCTGAGAATTTCGAAGCGTCGACACCGCAACGATCGACACCGCAACGATCGCCACGACACCAACGAGACCGGCAATCGAGCCTGCGACGGTGGCGCGGCGACGACGCTGCGCACTCGCGGTCACGAGACGACCACGCCCTGCCCAGACGGCGCATACAGCGAACGCTCACCGATGACTTCTAGTGTGGCGTTGGTCACCAGGTAGTCCAGCGGACGACCGTCGACGAAACGCTCGCGAAGATCGGTGCTGGACACATCCAGGTGCGGCACTTCGACTCGAATCCACTCCACATCAGCGTCCAGAACCACCGGATCACCCGGCCGATCGACCACCACGAGACTCGAGCGCTGCACCACCTCGTCACTGCGTTCCCACGTGTGCAGGTTCGCTGCGGCGTCGTCTCCGACGATGGTGAACAACTCGGCGTCGGGGTACTCGACCGCCAACTTCGACAGTGTGTCTGCCGTGTAGCTATTGCCACCCGAATCGATCTCGTGACGGCCGGGAACCAACCCTGGCACGGCGTTTACCGCAGCTGCCACCATCTCCAGGCGATCCAATGCTGGCGTGATCGCACGCGTTCCTTGCTTCTGCCAGGGCACGTTGGCAACCATCATCACCACGACGTCGAGGTCGAGCGCGTGGCGCACGTTGATGGCGGTGACGAGGTGCCCGACATGGGGCGGATCGAACGTGCCACCGAAGAGTCCAACTCTTGTCAGCGTTGCGTCAGCAGCAATCGGCTGACCTTGCGGGGCGGGCACGGTCGGAGACTCTATGCGCTCGCGTCAACAACTCGATGGGCACGATGCGACGAAAACACCCAGAACTCGTTGCAAACGACGCTGCAGGGGGTTGACACGTCTGTTACGGTCAGATGTCCCCACATATACCCCCCAAATACCGGTTTGAGACGGCTTTCACAGGGGAAGCCCCTCACCATCAGCGTGCGTCGCTCCGATCACTCAACCCACTGCGCACTCGTGCGCCGAGTCCACGATCTAACCCGCACTCTGGTGTGTCGCCTGACACGTGAGCATACCGGAATCAATACCCCCATGAAACGGTTGTACGAAGCATCATGAATGACTCCATTGGTCTCTACCTCAACGATATCGGCAAGGTCCCGCTCTTGACCGCCGAGGACGAGCGCGAGCTCTCACGCGTCATCGAGGCAGGCCGAGAAGCCCAAGAGCAGCTCGACGCCGGCAAGCGTGGCGTGGCACTGAAGCGCCAGGTCCGTGAAGCCGCCAAGGCCAAGGATCGGTTCATCCGCTCCAACCTGCGCCTCGTGGTCTCGATCGCTCGCCGCTACCCGCTCCCCCAGGGAATGGATCTCCTGGATCTGATTCAGGAGGGCAACCTCGGACTCGAACACGCCGTCGACAAGTTCGACTGGCGCCGTGGCTTCAAGTTCTCCACGTACGCCACCTTCTGGATCCGCCAGGCCATCGGCCGTGCTCTCGACCAGAAGGCCAGCCTCATCCGCATTCCCGGTGATCGTTCCGCCAGCCTGCGCGCCGCACTTCGCCAGGCGTCTGGTGACGGCGAAACCCTGGATCAGCAGAACGCTGAGCTGCACCGCCTCACCACGCCGGTCAGCCTCGACAAGACCGTTGGCGACGACGGTGACGCAACGCTCGGCGACCTGATGGCAAACGGCGACACAACGCCCGAAGACGCGGTGATGGCGCTGGTGGAGAGCGATCTCCTCGACGAGCTGCTCGACACGCTCGATGCCCGAGCCCGGTTTGCAGTCGAAGCTCGCTTCGGTCTGGTGGACGGCGAACGCAAGAGCTTCCGTGAAGTCGGCGAACAGCTCGGCGTCACCGCCGAAGCAGCTCGGCGCCTCGTGAGCCGCGCCGTTGCCGGACTTCGTGATGACGCCGAGAGAATCCTCGCCGTCTGAGCACGAATCAGCACTGCATCGGAGCCCTCGGACACGGTCCGGGGGCTTCGGTCGTTTTCCGGGTCCAACAACCACCTCTGGTTCGTTGATGGTGCATGGATAGCCTGAGGAGATGACTCGTGAGCAGTGGTCGCCGGCCTCGTGGAGAGAACGTACGGCGGGCCAGCAACCAAATTGGCCGGATGTGGGCGCGCTCGAGAGCTCGCTGAAGACCATTTCCGAACTTCCGCCACTGATCTTTGCCGAAGAGGCCCGCTCGCTGCAGGCCGACCTCGGTCAGGTCGCAGCGGGCAACGCCTTTCTGCTCCAAGCAGGGGACTGCGCCGAGAGCTTCGAAGAGTTCTCCGCCGACAACATCCGCGAGAAGCTGCGCGTCATCTTGCAGATGGCGATCATCCTCACCTACTCCGTCGGAACACCGACGGTGAAGGTCGGCAGGATGGCGGGCCAGTTCGCCAAGCCCCGCTCGTCGGACACCGAGAACATCGGCGGCCTCGAGATCCCGTCGTTCCGCGGCCACATCGTGAACGACCCGACCGCAACCGAAGCGGCACGTCTGCCTGATCCGGAACGCCTGGTGCAGGCCTACAACCAGTCAGCGTCCACCCTGAACCTGCTCCGTGCGTTCACCAAGGGCGGTTTTGCTGATCTGTCGCGCGTGCATTCGTGGACGCAGGAGTTCGTGGCAGCAAGCCCCGCTGGCAAACGCTACGAGAGCCTTGCATCCGAGATCGAACGCGCACTGTCGTTCATGCGGGCGTGCGGTATCGAAACCGAGCAGAACTCGAGCCTGGCCGAAGTCGACGTGTTCACCTCTCACGAGGCGCTCATCCTCGGCTACGAAGAAGCGCTGACCCGCAAGGACTCGCTCACCGGCGCTTGGTACGACTGCTCGGCCCACATGCTCTGGATCGGCGAACGCACCCGTGATCTCGACGGAGCGCACATCGAATTCCTGCGCGGCGTCGGCAACCCCATTGGCTGCAAGGTCGGACCCACGACCACGGCCGAGTACCTCATCGAATTGTGCGAGGTGTTGAACCCATCACGAATTCCCGGGCGGCTCACCCTCATCACCCGGATGGGAGCGGACAAGATCGAAGACGGGCTGCGCCCGCTGCTTCGAGCGGTCACCGACGCAGGACACCCCGTGGTGTGGGCGTGCGACCCGATGCACGGCAACACCTTCACCGCACCGAGCGGACGCAAGACGCGCGATTTTGACGACATCGTGGCCGAAATCGGCGGCTTCGTGCGCGCACACCGCGCCGAGGGAACGTGGCCTGGCGGCATCCACGTCGAACTCACCGGCGACGACGTCACCGAATGCCTTGGCGGAGCCGAAGAGTTGAGCGACAGCCAACTCGACGATCGGTACCAGACGGTGTGCGATCCACGGTTGAACGGCCGCCAAAGTGTCGACCTCGCTTTCCGGGTCGCGGAGCTGATCTCGCAGTTCACCTGAGACCGAACATGGCACTGACCGATGCCCTCGCGCTCACCGGCACCTGGCCGGTCAACCGCGTGGCCGCAGCGGTGGTGATCGACGGCGCCGTGGTCGATCGCATCGGCGCGACGGATCACGCATTCCATCTTGCGTCGATCTCCAAGACCGTCTCTGCATGGGGCATCCTCATTGCCGTGGAAGAAGGCATCATCGCCCTCGACGAGGTCGTCGACGCTTCGGTCAACGGGGCCACGCTTCGCCACCTGCTCGCACATGCCGGCGGTTACGGATTCGATGGCCCAGATCCCATCGCGGCACCGGAGCGCAGACGTATCTACTCCAACACGGGGATCGAAGTCGCTGCTGCAGCGGTTGCACAGCGCAGCGGCATGGAGTTCCAGGAATACCTCCAGCTCGGCGTGTTCGACCCGCTCGGCATGGCAGCCAGCAGCTTGCGCGGATCGCCAGCACACGCAATGTGGTCCACGGTCGACGATCTCACCAGGTTCATGGACGAAGTGTCCGCACCCCGCCTGGTGTCTGGCGCGATGGCTGTCGAGGCAGCACGTCCTCACTTCCCCACACTCGGAGGTATCGTTCCGGGTGTGGGACGTTTCGATACGTGCCCGTGGGGTTTGGGGTTCGAAGTTCGAGGAGACAAGTCGCCTCATTGGACCGGAACACGCAACTCTGCGGCCACCTTCGGCCACTTCGGTGGAGCAGGCACCCTGATGTGGGTCGACCCGCTGGCAATCGATGGCCGCACGCTCGGCCTGGTGGCGCTGACCGACCGGCCGTTCGAGCAATGGGCTGTCGATGCGCTGCGCCTGTGGCCCGAGCTCTCCAATGCGGTGATCGACGAACTGAGCACCTGATGGTCGAGACCAATCACCAGTTCAACCACGGCGACCGTGTGCGACACGAGACGATTGGCGACGACGGCTTTCCATTGGTCCGGTACGGGTTCGTTGGTGGACAGACCCACGGCGACGGCCCGGTGGTGGTGATGCTCGACGGCGAACTCGGCGGTGACGTGGTTGATCTGTGCACGTTGCAACCGGTCGACATCTCGACCGTGACGCTGACGCTGAGCGGTTCAGACCTGCTCGACGACCTGCTCTTGCGCGAGGGACTCGTCAAGCTGTGGCATGCCGAAGCAGAAGACGCAGGGCTGCAGATCGCCGGGCTGCACCCGGTCGAGACCGGTCTCTCGCTGCGCGATACCAGCGAAGGCGTGGCGCTGGCGGAATTGGTGACCGCAGACGAGCAATACGTCTTGCGCGCTACCCGTTGCAACGGCGACGACGCCGTGGTGATCGCGGCATCGCGACCCAACCGCTGGATCTTCTAGATCGAACCGGTCAGATCGACGGCGGAGCGAGCGGATCGTTCGGCTCCGGCGTGATCGGCGGATGCACCGCAGGAGCTGCCCGCGGCACGGGAGGTGGGGGCGGCGGGCTCGGGGTGTTTGTCGGGACCGTTGGCGGCACGGCGAACACCTGGTTCGGGCCGCTTGTGGAACCTTCGGTGAGTGCCCCTTCGGCTCGTTCGATGGTCTGGGCGAGTTGCTGGCCTGATCCCGTGGCAACGCCGACGGACACCGTGACGTGTGACTCGGCCAGCAGCGGCATCTGTTGGACGTTGGCTCGAATTCGATCCGCAACCGCCACCGCGTCTTCGTCGCGCGTCGCCGGAAGCAGCACACAGAAGCTCGACGCACCGTGGCGATACACCACATCGGTGGTGCGCACGGTGGCCATGATCACCCACGAGACTCGTTCCAGCACCTGATCACCTGACACCGAGCCCTTCTTGCCCGTGAACCCGGCAAACGCATCCACGTCGATCATCAGTGTTGCAGTCGGTTGGTCCGACATGTCGATGCCCGCTGCGACGTCTGCATCGAGCTGACGACGATTGAATGCGCCGGTGACGCTGTCGACGACAACGTCTTGCTGCTGCTTCTTCGCGCGGCGCAGATTAAAGACCATGTCAAGTCTTCGGCAAGGAGCGAGACCGACTTGAGAATTATCTCGTATTGACGACCCGGAACGCCTCGGCGCTCGAACCCGCAGGGAGACCATGGCTTTCGGCGATGTCTTGCCACCACGTTCGAACCCGCTCCTGCATTCCTTCAGGATCTCGATGCTGACTCGCGTGACACATCAAGGCATCGATCTTGCGTTCCAGCTGCTCGGTGATGTCGACCACTCCGTCTGGATCCGGACCGAATGCAATCCAGATCTCGTCGACCGACCAATCGTCGACCTCGGTGATCGGGCGCCCGGTGAAAGCAAACGGGTTGCGAGCGTCCGGGTAGACCGCACAGAAGGTTGCTTCGGCGGTGGCGATGTGATCGGGGTGTGATCCGTAGGTCGACTCGAGGCTGCGCAATGGGTTCTGGGTGATCACCACCTGCGGTCGCACGTCGCGAATGACCGCGCTGATGTCATGGCGCAGATCCAGGTCAGCAACCACCGAGCCATCCATGTGGCCGAGGAATCGCAGATCGGTGACTCCGACCCGCGATGCCGCCTCGGTCTGCTCACGGCGTCGGATCGAGGCCATCTCCTCGCGAGGGATGCTCCGGTCGAATCCACCCGCCTGACCGTCGGTCACGAGGCAATACACGACCTCGATGCCGGCATCGGTCAGCGTCGCAACGGTTCCCGCCGCTCCGAAGTCCACGTCATCCGGATGCGCCATGACCGCCAGCACACGT
Organism: Ilumatobacter sp.; assembly: GCA_045106645.1. GTDB lineage: Bacteria > Actinomycetota > Acidimicrobiia > Acidimicrobiales > Ilumatobacteraceae > Ilumatobacter_A. Next base: position 81,768 of record JBGCEY010000008.1, on the reverse strand, counting down.
TCGATCTCATTCTGTTGCAGCATCGGATGAGTCTGCCGCAGCAATCACCCGGTCGAGGTCACCGAGTTGCATGGAATCCTGAATTCGTAGGAGCTTGGCGTAGAAGCGCAAACCCCGCGGCGACGCAACGACGCGCACCGGAATTCGCTCACCCAGGTCGGCCCCGAATTCGGTCGGGATGTCCACCGAGCGCACACCCTGATCGAACAGATCCTGCTCGCTTGCGGCGAGCTCGGCCCCCGCCATCATGTACAGCTCTGCGTCCACGAAGAAGGTGAATTCGGCCATTGGCGGTGCAAGGTATCTACAGTCTCACCATGACCACAAGTGCATCCTCACTGCCGGAGGTCGATCTCGACCAGATCGACCTGTCCGACATGGAATTCTGGAACGGGCCGAGAGATGTCCGAGAGGCCACGTTCGCTGCATTGCGTGACACCCCCGGCCTGCCGCACTACGCGGAACGCGTGTTGGAGGACTCGCCGTTCCCGCCCGGCGCGGGGTACTACGCGCTCACTCGCCACGAAGACATCTGGGCAGTCAGTCGCAACGCAAAAATCTTCTGCTCCGGTCAGGGCTCGAATATCGGTGACCTGCCCCAAGAGATGAACGAGTTTTTCGGATCCATGATCAACATGGACGACCCGAAGCACTTCCGGTTGCGCTCCATCGTGTCCAAGGGCTTCACCCCGAAAGAGATCTCGCGCATCCACGAACTCGTGGTCGCCAAAGCTGGCGAGATCATCGACCGCATCGAGGCGCAGTTCCCCGACAAGACCTGCGACTTCGTCGAGCACGTCGCCGCCGCGCTCCCCCTGGAGATCATCTGCGACATGATGGGCATCCCCGCCGATGACTACGCCAAGATCTTCAACTGGACGAACACGATCCTGGGCGTCGGCGACCCGGACTTCGTCACGTCGTACGACGACCTGATGGTCCAGTCGCTGGAGATGTTCACCTACGCTCAGGCGCTGGGCGAGGATCGCAGGGCAAATCCGCAGGACGACATCACGTCGGTCATGATGACCGCCGAGGTCGACGGCGAACAGCTCACCCCACAGGAGTTCGGCTCCTTCTTCATCCTGCTCGTCGTTGCCGGCAACGAGACCACCCGTAACTCGATCACGCACGGCATGATGGCGCTCACCGAGCACCCAGAGCAGCGCGAACTGCTGTACGGGGATTTCGAAACGCACTCGAAGGGCGCCATGGAGGAGATCGTTCGCTGGGCCACGCCGGTGATCCATTTCCGCCGCACCGCCACCGAGGACACCGACGTGAACGGGTTCCCGATCAAGCAGGGTGAAAAGGTCGTGATGTTCTACAACTCGGGCAACCGCGACGAGCGCGTCTTCGAGCGCCCCTTCGAGTTCGACGTCACGCGGCCCCTCAACCCGACACAGATCGGCTTCGGCGCTGGCGGGCCACACTTCTGCCTCGGAGCGAACCTCGCACGCGTCGAGATGTCGGTGATGTTCGACGAGATCCGCAAGCGCATCCCGAACATGCGCATCACCGGCGATCCGGACTACCTCCAGTCGTACTTCATCAACGGCGTCAAGCGCATCCCATGCAGATGGGATTGACGAATGGACGGAGCTGAGTCCCATCAGCGCAGCGACATCGTTCGATCGGTTTCCTCGGCCGGCTGGTTCGCCTTTCTTGCGTGGCTACTGTTTCTCTTCCGCCAGATTGCACGAGTCGTGCAGGTCGGCGATCAGCAGTTCGCCGGAATCTGGGACCAACGCATCGAGGTCCTCAGCTTCACCGTGCTGCCACCAAACGTTCTGCTGTTGGTGCCCGCTGCGATCGCCACGACCGTGGCCACGTACCTGGCGGGCCCGACACAGACCGCCGACCTCGCGGTGCAGATCCGCATCGTTCGGTGGGCCGCGAGCTTTCAAGTCGGCGTCGGCGTCATTTCATCGCTGTCGATCCTCATCAACGAGACCGGTAGCCCAACCGAAGCACAAGACGTTGCCATGCGGTTCGCCGGCATGGCCATGAGTGTGGCGATCATCGTGCTGACACGTGCCGCAGAGCAATCCAGTCCGGGCTGGATGTCCACCCGCTGACGCCCAAGCACTGATCAGTCGCCGAGCTCACCGGAGCGGAAGTGACTGCGACACAACAACTCGTAGCGGACCGTGTCGCCGAACAGCGGCTGATCCGAGTCGAGCGTGTCGCCCACGACGACGGTGTCGCCTTCGTAGACGACCACACCATTCACGACTCGGGCATTGTGTGTGGCGCGAGCCCCACACCAGCAACGCGCCTCCACCTGTAGCGAGTTGTGTTCGTCGGCCAACTCGAGCATGCGTTTCGTGCCAACGAACAGTTCGCCGCGGAAGTCGGTCAGGAGTCCGAAGGCGAACACGTCGACCTCCAAGTCGTCGACGACGCGGGCGAGATCTTCGCACTGCGCCTTCGTGTAGAACTGCACTTCGTCACAGATGATGTAGTGGATCGGCCAGTTCGCCACCGCGAGCGCATACAGATCCACGTCGGACCCCACCTCGATCGCCGGAGCGGCAACACCGAGACGGCTGGTGACCTGTCGACCCTCGCGGTCCATGCTGGTGAGCAGCAATCCGTACAACTGCCGATTGGCCAGGTTGTGATGGATCTGCAGGGCAACGGTGCTCTTGCCCGAACCCATGGTTCCGAAGTTGAATCGAAGCGTCGCCATCGAGCCTCGAACCTATCCGTTGTCACCCATCGGAGGAGTCATCGACTCCGTTGTTCAACCGCTCTTCGTCGACCACTGCAGGCCCGTCGATCCGGGTGATTTGGTTCGGCGAGTCATCACCGCTCGAGCACCCCACGAACAACAGCGATGCGGCAACGAGAATCCCAGCGCGGCCCATCGGCCCAATCTACGCTCACCACGTCACCGCAGTAGCGCACGAATCGCATCGATGCTGTCGGCTTCGGCTGCCCGCTTGTCGCTGCGATAGCGCTTCACTCGAGCGAACCTCAGGGCAACGCCTCCCTGGTAGGTCGTGGACGCTTGCACGCCATCGACGGCGATCTCGACGACCTGCTCCGGGCGAACGTGCACGACGCGACGGCCAGCGGATGCTGCTTCACCCAAGCGCAGTTCCGTGAATCGCTCGGTCTGCCAACGGAGCATCTCGTCGGTCATGCCCTTGAAGGTCTTGCCGACCATGACGAACGATCCGGGGTGCTGCGGATCCCGAGCACCGAGATGAATGTTCGACAGCCAGCCGCGTCGGCGACCGGATCCCCATTCCACCGCAAGGACGACCAGGTCGAAGGTGTACACCGGCTTGACCTTGCGCCACCCCTTCCCGCGGCGCCCCGCTTCGTACATGGCGTCGAGATCCTTGACCATCACCCCTTCGTGCCCCGCTCCGACCGCCTCGTCGAGGAAGCGCTCTGCCTCGCTCACGTCCGCGGTGACGATCGACGGCAAACGGAGCTCCTCGGGCACGGTTTCACCAAGCAGTGTTCGGCGAACCGACTGAGGCTCGTCGTGTACCGCTCCCCCATCGACATGCAAGACGTCGAAGAAGAACGCCTGCAGGTCGGTGGAGCGCCGCATGGTGTCCTGGAATCGCTGTGGCGCACCGTCATCGAGCAACCCCATGGCTTCGCCGTCGAGCACCACGTCACCTCCGGGAAGCGCTGCCACGGCTTCGGCCACGCCGGGCAATCGGGAGGTGATGTCGTTGAGGTTGCGCGTGAACAGCGCCACCTCGCCGGACCTGCGGTGTGCCTGCACGCGAATTCCGTCGAGTTTCCAATCGACTTGCACCAGGCCCAACTCACCGACCGCCTCTGCCACGTTCGAAGCCGGGGATGCGAGCATCGGCTGAATCGGGCGCAACGGCACGAGGCCGATTTCGGCCAAACCCGCCGTGCCGCCGTTGCGAGCGGCCGCGGCGGCCGCACCGAGGTCACCCGCCATCATCGCTGCCCGTCGAATCGCGGCGACCGGCACTCCTTCGGCCTTGGCCACTGCGCTGGCCATCACACCATCGAGTGCGCCTTGGCGCAATTCCCCGGACAGGATCCCGCGGATCAGATGTTGCTCTCGTGCTGTGGCGGCAGCGAGCAGCACGGCGAGCGCTTCACGCCGATCGGCGTGCACGCCGACGCCCGACATCGAGTGCAACCGATGGAATGCTGCCTCGACATCGCTGATCGACAGCGTCGCCAGCTCCGACGGCGAGGCTCGAACCTCCGCAAGGGTGGCCCATCCAACACCGATGCGTCCCAATGGCGTCGAGCCGCTGAGAAAGGCGGTGGCTGCAACCAACTCGCTTGCGGCGACGAGTTGAAGCGTCGCAGCCAGCAGTGCCACCTTCTCGTTGCGCTTCGTCGTCGCTGCCACAGCGGCGCTTGTTCCTGCGACCTCGTCGAACGTCACAGCACGAGTCTGACACGCACTACGCTCGGGCCATCGGTCGTTGGGGAACGGCCACACAACTGATTCGGGGGAATCACACATGACCGACACCGCTGATCGCGTGCTCGACCACTTGGTCGTCCGCTTTGCCGGGGACTCAGGCGATGGGATGCAGCTGACCGGGGATCGCTTCACTTCGGTGAGCGCATCGTTCGGCAATGACCTGTCGACGTTGCCCGACTTTCCCGCGGAGATTCGAGCGCCTGCCGGCACCGTCAATGGTGTTTCGGCGTTCCAGGTGAACATTGCAGACCATGAGATCACCACCCCGGGCGACGACCCCAACGTGCTGGTGGTGATGAATGCTGCTGCGTTGAAGGCAGATCTGCATCGCCTCCAACCAGGGGGCACGTTGATCGTGAACGTCGACTCGTTCGGCGCCCGCGATCTCGCCAAGGCCGGCTACGACGACATTGGACCGAACGGTGACGCGGTGAACCCGCTCGACGACGGGTCACTCGACGGCTATCGCGTGATCGAGGTTCCAATGACCCAGCTCACCAAGGAGGTCTGCGAACCCCTCGGGGTCAAAGCACGCGACGCCGAGCGGTCGAAGAACTTCTTCGCGCTGGGCCTGGTGTCATGGATGTACTCGCGACCCACCGAACCCACCAAGCAGTGGATTGCAGAGAAGTTCGCGAAGAACGAACAGGTCGCAGCAGCGAACACCGCTGCGTTCCACGCCGGCTTCAACTACGGCGAGACCACCGAGGCGGTTGGCGACCGCTACGAGGTACGACCAGCATCGCTTCCGGCCGGCACGTACACATCGATCACCGGCAACACGGCGCTGTCCTGGGGCCTCATCGCCGCAGGGCAACTGGCCAAGCTGCCGATCACGCTCGGGTCGTATCCCATCACACCGGCATCGGACATCCTGCACGAACTCTCCAAGCACAAGGAGTTCGGCATTCGCACCGTGCAAGCCGAAGACGAGATCGCAGCCGTTGGGGTGGCACTCGGGGCCGCATTCGCCGGCCACCTCGGCATCACCACCACGAGCGGACCGGGCGTGGCGTTGAAGAGCGAGACCATTTCACTCGGCGTAGCGATCGAATTGCCGATGCTGATCATCGACATCCAACGCGGCGGTCCATCCACCGGGCTACCGACCAAGACCGAAGCATCGGACTTGAACCTGGCGCTCCATGGCCGCCACGGCGAGTCGCCGCTCCCGGTGGTGGCGTCGTACTCGCCCGCCCACTGCTTCCACGCTGCGATCGAAGCAGCTCGGATCGCACTCAAGTACCGCACGCCGGTGATCCTGCTGTCTGACGGATACCTCGCGAATGGCTCGGAACCCTGGAAGCTGCCCGACGTCTCGACGTTGCCCGACATCTCGGTCCCGTTCGCCACCGAAGCCAATCACGTCGACGCCGACGGTGAACCCGAGTTCTGGCCCTACCTCCGCAACGACGACATGGCCCGCCCGTGGGCGATTCCTGGCACCCCGGACCTGATGCACCGAGTCGGCGGTCTCGAGAAGAAGGACGGCACCGGCAACATCGACTACACCCCCGAGAACCATGAGTTGATGACCGAACTGCGTGAAGCCAAGGTCGCCAAGGTCGCCCAGGACATACCTGCCACCGAGGTCGAGGGCGACGTCGACGCCGACGTGCTCGTGCTCGGTTGGGGATCTACGTGGGCAGCCATCGACGCTGCTGTGCAACGCCGACGGCGAGCTGGCGTGAAGGTCGCCAAGGCGCACATCGTGCATCTGAGCCCGCTCCCGCCGGATCTGGAGGACCTCCTGCGCAGGTATCGCCGAGTGATCTTGCCAGAACTCAACCGAGGGCAGCTCGCACACCATCTCCGCGGCACGTTCCTCATCGACATCATCTCCATCTCGAAGGTGCAGGGCCTTCCATTCAAGTCGCGAGAGATCGAAGCCGCGATCGACGACGCAATCGCCAGTCTCCAGAACGGAACCGAATCATGAGCACCTCACAGGTCGCCGTCACCACGAAAGCCGACTGGACCAGCGACCAGGAGGTCCGTTGGTGTCCAGGTTGTGGCGACTACGGAATTCTGCTCGCCGTGCAGCAACTGATGCCGTCGCTCGGCGTCGCACCCGAGAACACCGTGTTCGTGTCCGGCATCGGCTGTTCCAGTCGCTTCCCGTACTACATGAACACCTACGGCATGCACTCGATCCACGGTCGAGCACCCGCAATCGCCACCGGCGTGAAAACCGCACGGCCCGACCTCGACGTGTGGGTCATCACGGGCGACGGCGACGGCCTCTCCATCGGCGGCAACCACTTGATCCACGCGCTGCGACGCAACGTGAACTTGAACATCTTGATGTTCAACAACCGCATCTATGGGCTCACCAAAGGCCAATACTCACCGACCTCACAGGTCGGCAAGGTCACCAAGTCCACTCCCATGGGTTCGGTCGACGCACCGTTCAACCCGCTGTCCGTTGCGCTTGGCGCCGAGGCATCGTTCGTGGCCCGCACGCATGACCTCGATCGCAAGCACATGCAGGACACCTTCCGAGCCGCCCACGAGCACAACGGTGCATCGTTCGTCGAGATCTACCAGAACTGCAACGTGTTCAACGACGGCCAGTTCGACGGCGTGACGAAGAAGAACCGGCGCGAGGACATGATGATCGACCTGGTACACGGGGAACCCATCACCTTCGGAGCCGACGGATCTCGCGGTGTGATGCAGGGCGCGGACGGCTTCTTGAAGCTGGTCGACGTCGCCGATGTCGGACTCGACAACATCTTGGTCCACGACGTCCACGCCGATCGCCCCTCGCTTGCATTCGCTCTGGCCCGGATCAGCGAAGACGACATGTCGCCGACGCCATTCGGAGTTTTCCGCAACGTCGACCGGCCCGAATACTCAGCAGCGGTCAGCGATCAAGTCGTGAGCGCCAGCGAGGCAAAAGGGCCGGGAGACCTCAGCGCGCTGTTGGCTTCAAACGGCACGTGGGCAGTGGGCTGATCGGGACTCATCTCACGCGAGCCGGGTTCCTGAGTCGGGGTCGAACACCAGCGGGTGTTCGACCCGGAGGCCGATGTCGGTACCGATCTCGGCGGAAGTGGCCTCCCCGGTTGCGGTGACCAGTCGGTTCCCCCAACGACACAGCAAGGACCCGACTGCTCCGGGCACCAGCCGTTCAAGCCTGGCGATGGCTTGGCCGCCGACATCTCGCACGAGCCCGCCGGTCCGAACCCCGAGCACCACCGTGGAGCCCGAGCGCGCCACCAGCTCCGGGGCCCACGACCGAAGTCGCAGCGCACCCGGACTCGTGAGCCAGCACCCATCGGTATCGGCCTCGACGTGTACCGAGAGCTGCCAGAGCGGCCCGGTGCCAGCAGCGATGTCGAGCGAGGCCGGCTCATCGTGCACGTCAGCCGGCGTGCCGACTTGAACGACCCGAGCGGGAAAGCCGCCGAGCACGATCACCAGCGTCGCCAACGACATGGCGTCCGTGGGATCGTTGGTGGCCATCAACGTCGTGATTCCGTACCCCTGTTGGAGGAGACGGATCTCGGAGCGCATCCGCGATCGCAGGTGCTCATCGAGGGGCGCAAAGGGCTCATCGAGCAGTAGGAGTCGTGGCGTACGCACCATCGTCCGAGCGATCTGAACGAGTTGCTGTTCGCCCCGCGACAGCTTGCTCGGATGACGTTCCAGAAGGTGCTCGATGTGCAGCGCTCGCACTTCGGCACCGACGCGATCACGGATGACCGCCGCGGTTTCCTTGCGGATCTCCAACGGAAACTCCACGTTGCGACGCACGTTGCGCGTCGGCAGCAAGGCAGGCGACTGAAACACGAGTCCGATGTCGCGTTGGGCTGGCTTGGTGGGTGTCACATCGACCTCGTCGAACAACACCCGACCATGCTCCGGTGTGACCAGACCAGCGATGGCGCGAAGCAGGGTCGACTTTCCCGATCCGGAGGGACCGATCACCGCTGCGAACTCGCCGCGGCCGATCGTGACGTCGACGCCGTCCAGGATGGGTTGACGCCCGAGCCGCACCGAGACATCGTCGAGTCGGACTGCCGTCATGGAGACCTCAGTCTGTCACGCTCCCAGAACCCAGCCTTCCTCACACTCGACGATCTGTCGGGCTTCGGTCGGCACCGGCGGGACGAACAGCGCCGCCAGATCAGCAGTACCCAGGTACGAAGCGAGTGTTTCGACCTGCACCTGGTCGCGAACGCGGGAATCCCAGATGTCGGCAGCAGTGTCGGGCAGATCGACCAACGTGGGCCACACCTCGGCGAGCACGGTGTCCGCCGCGGGCACCGCGATCCCGGTGGTGAACGGCCACACATCGATACTGCGGCCCGTCGATGAAACCCGCGGCAGCAGCTTCGACATCGACGCCACACCGAGCAGACTCTGACTGCCGACCGCGCCAGCACCCAGGAGTTGCCACGATGAAAACGGTCGCCGACCTCTGGTGCGCAACAACGCCTCGACCGTTCGCCACTCCCCCAGCGGAGCGCACCCGACCTTCTTCGTGGTGAGGTGCTCACTCGCTCGAGATGGATGGCATCCCCAGAATGGGCCTGCGCCAGGCGAGACGCGAGCATTGAGGCTCGATGCCACCTCGAATCGATTGTTCGCATTGCGATCTGAATCTTCGATTTCGGCGGCGAGGAGCTCCCAGGTGGCACTCCACGGTGTTCCGACCAAACCGAGCGCCGCAGCGAAACCCGCGGGAAACCCGAGCGAGAAGTCGACTCCGACCAGGCATCGCCCGGGAGCGAGCGACAGCTCGACCAGGAGATCGATCGCCGCGCTCCGGGTCGAGATGTTGGCGCTGCGAATCGACCCTGCTGCCACGTCGAACTCGGCGACCCAGATCGAGTCCCGACCCAGCTTCGGCGTGGAGTTCGCACTCCAGTCGACAACGACCACCCGGTCGAAGGGAGCCATCAGTCGAGCGTGGCAATCAGCTCGACGAATGCGTCGCCGAACTTGTCGAGCTTGGCCGGGCCGACGCCAGAGATCCGGGCGAGGTCCTGCTTGGTGGTCGGCGCGGAACGAGCGATCGCTGCGAGCGTCTTGTTGTCGAACACGACGTACGCCGGTTTGCCTGCCGCCAGCTCCGTCCGCAGGCGCTTGAGACGGTCGAAACGAGCAGCCGATGCGGCGTCCAAGCCCGACGTGGGGTCCGACGCTTTGGTCTTCGTTGCCTTTACTTGGGTCGACGCAGGGCGATGCGACGAGATCACCCGATCTGGCGTGGGCTCGTTGGTCAGTTCTTCCACGAACGGACTCGGTTGCGGCCCCGTGACGATCGTGGCGTGACGGCTCGCTCTCGTGATCGCGACGTGAAACAACCGCCGTTCCTCCTCCACGTCCTCGGCCAAACGGTGTGGATACTGCTCGGCGTCCACATGATGGACCACCACATGGGGCCACTCCTGGCCTTTGACCCGGTGGACTGTGGACAACGTGACACCGCTACTCGATCGCTGCGCGGACAGCGCAGACCGCAGCCACGAGTCAAACGTCGCAACGTCGTCGTGGAGTGCTGCAAGGTGTTGCACCGCCGTGAGGTCGTCGCCCTGAGCAGCACGGTTCATTCCGTGGCGCGTTGCGTCGAGTCCTGCAACGGAGCCAGCCAGGCCGATCTCTTCGACGAGCGCGATCACCACGTCAGACGTCGGAGCGCCACCGCTGACGAGCTTCTGCATCGTCTGGATGTCTGCGGCGAACTCCATCAAACGATCGACGTCGCGATCGTTGTTCAACCGCCCTGCGAGTTTGAACAGGTCGACCACGCTTCCCTGCTCGGAGATCCACGACGTGATCCGCGGGTGGAACGAACGCGATGGCCGACGAAGCGCCTCGCCGATGTCGGCGGGTGCAAAGCGCCCACGTTCACCGGTCGACGCGATCCGAAGCCAGGCAAGCACGCTCCGGACCGCAGTTCGATCGCAGAACTCCACACCGACCCCACCGCTGATCGGAATGCCCTGGCTGACCAGCGCCACTTGAACGGGCGCGAGCACTGCGTTCACCCGGGCGAGCACGGTGACGTCGGCGGGCGACGCCCCCGACGCGAGGGCAGCGCGCACGACATCAGCGGTGGCACCCACCGGGTCAACGCTGCTGTCGATCGACCAGCCATCGGTGTTCTTCGAATGCGCTCGGATGGTCTTGTCGACACGGCGCGTGTTGTGACGCAGCAACCGATCGGCGATCTCGACAACACCACCTGGGCAGCGATAGTTCACTTCCAGCGGGTGCGCCCCCGCACCGGGGAACAGCTCGCCGAAATCGATCAGCCAACCGGGGTCGGCTCCGTTGTAGCCGTAGATGGTCTGGTCGTCATCACCGACTCCGAATACGGCCCCACCTGGCGCAGCGAGCAGTCGGATGAGCAGCAGGTGCGCAGGCGTGAGGTCTTGGAACTCGTCGACGAGCAGCGTGCGACACGCTCGTTGCGCGGCACGACGAGCAGCGGGGTCAGACAGCAGCACCATGAGCGCTCGATACACCTGGTCGTCGAAGTCCACGAGGCCACGCCGCTCCAGAGCATCGCGGTAGCTCGGCCAGAACGCAGCGAATCCTTCGACGTCTCCGTCGTAGCGAGACTCCACATCGTGTGGCGCAACGAGGCCGAGGCGCACCAAGGTGAGCGCTTCGATCCACGGCGCCACCGGGTCGCTGTTGCGGCGCTTGGGAAAAGACACGAGATCGCCGATCATCCGGCGAACATCCATTTCGTTGATGGTCCGCCACTGACGCTGCTGGGGCGCGAACGGTGGCGAGCCGTTGATGATCGCCAACGAGATCGCATTGAGCGTGCGCACGTGCAACCCCGGAAGGTCAGGCGTGCGCTCACGCATTTCCTCCTGGGCCCGCTTGTTGAACGCGACGAGGCTCAGCGCCGTCGATGGCAGATTCCACGTTCGCAACAGGTGACGGGCGCGTTCGGTGAGCACGCGGGTCTTTCCCGAGCCAGCAGGAGCAATGATGCGCGCCGCGCCGCCCGTGTGGGTGACCGCCGCGAGTTGATCGGGGGCCAGGTCCGCATCCGAGCGGTTCGATTCCGCAATCGCAGGCACCCCATGTTCGATGCTCACGACGTGCACGACCGGCACTCCGTCGATCGGCGGCTGGTAGCCGAGCGGACCGCCGTCGATCCAGATCCGTGTGCCGTCCTGCAGTACGACGTCGCCCATCTCTCCGTCAAGAACCGGCGAGAGTCCCGCTGCCACAGCAACGTCGAGCGCATCCCATGTGGGCTGCTCACGCAGGTCGACCGAGTTCGACCAAAGCAGATGATGGAACTCGTCGCCAGCGAATGCGAAGTTCGCACCCACCTCGAATGGTGCGGCCTGAGTCATGAGCATCGGAACACGGCCGGCATGGACCTTGCCGGACACGTCGCCCGTCAACTCGATGACGAGTCGGCGTCGGGTACTCCTCGCCTCGCGAAGCGTCGCCATGAAGTCAGCGGGCGCTGCTCGCACCTCGGACGAAATGAGCACTCGCTCGCACGACACCCACGGCTCGGGCACATCGGCTCCCTGCACGACCACGGCGTGACGCCCCAGTTCATCTGGCCCCGCATCCGCAGGCGCCACACCGCGGGCGATGTCGGTCGTCGCGGTGGCCAACGGGGCTCGCTGCGCTGGAGCGACGGATTCACTGGGCGGAGGAACCTCCGAAGAGAGCTCCAGCTCTTGCTCTCCGTGCTCGCTCCAGCACGCCCGGACATCGGCCGGGCGGACGTGCTCGCCTCCGCAGTACGCACACGAGATCGCCATGGCGAAAACCATATCGAAACCCGCCGCAAGGCGCACACCTGTTCGATTTCGGTGCTTAGCCGAACAACGAACTCACACGGTCACCCACTTCGGGGATTCCATACGTGACACACAGTCCTGCGGCGTTCACCACGAGCATTGCCAGGACAAGCCCCGCAACCACGACAGATCGGCGCCCCCGAGGCCCCGACCCAGCACCGAGCGGCGCGGGCATGTACCACGCTGGCAGCAGCGCCGCACCCCGATCGAGCCCGCCAAATGGCACAGCATCAGGATCGATTACCACATCATCGGGGTCGACGGACATGGCAAGCTCGGTGAGTTCCGCATCCGAGATCTCCCACGCATCCGTCTCGACCGGGCCATTGCTGTTCATATCCCCACCGTAGGCCAGAGCCCAAGGAAGATGTGTTCGGCCGATCGCAGTGACATCACAGGTTCAGGGTCGCAGCCCCAAGCGTTCCGAGCACGTCGGCGCGTTCCGTCTGCCAGCTGCGATCGGCCAGTGCTGGCAACTTAACGGCCGACGGCTGTGGGGGAAAAGAGGGACAACCCTGTGAATTGTTGACCCCCAGCCTGGGGACAGGTGTGGACAGCCGGACTGTCACCACTCGCGGCGGCGGCTTCGCCGCGGAACCGGCAATCTGGCAACATCGACCTTCATGCAGCGCCTTCTCCCCGCACCAGCGCACCCGGTCAGCATCGACGACGCGTACACCGCACCGCTTGGACAGCACCACGACCGCCCGTGGGTCGGGCTGTGCATGGTGGCATCGCTGGACGGGTCCACCGTGGTCGACGGCTTGTCCGCTGGCCTGTCGAGCGACAACGACACGGGAGTCCTGCTTCGCCTCCGCGCTCTCGCCGACGTGATCATCGTTGGAGCCGGAACCGCCAGCGGTGAAGGTTATGGACCTCCGAGCAAAGTGGGCCAACGCATCGGCGTGGTCACCGCGCGAGGCAATGTCGACACGTCGACGGATCTGTTCACGTCAGGAGCCGGGTTCGTCATCACCACGCTCACCAGCCAGTTCGAGGCTCGCGGCGTCGATGTGATTCGGGCGGGAACGAACGAGGTCGACCTCGCCGATGCGATTTCGCAGATCCCCGCACTCTCCCCGGGAGCCCAATTCGTTCAGGCCGAGGGCGGACCCACCCTCAATGGCGCGCTTGCTGCCGCCGACCTCCTCGACGAACTGAACGTCACCACGTCGCCCGCGACCGTCGGCGGCTCCGGCCCCCGACTCGTGTCGAGCGCTCCGGATCACTCGAACCGGTACGACCTTCGTCAACTGGTGGTCGACGACGAAGGGTTCGTGTTCAGCCGTTGGCGCCGACGCCGCTCACCGGCGCCTGCTTCTCCATGAGCTCGAGCTCGCGGTGGAAATCCGCGGCCACGTCGAAGTGCTTGTACACACTGGCAAAGCGGAGGTAGCTGACGTCATCGACGCGGCGCAGCTCGTTGAGCACTTCGACCCCCACGACCTGCGAGGTCACCTCGCTCCCCTGCAGTCTGACCGCATCCTCCACACGAGTTGCCATACGGTCCAGTTCGTCCGCTGGCACGCCGCGGCCCTTGGTTGCCGCAGCGACACCCGCAACGACCTTGGACCGGTCGAACGGCTCGCACGCTCCGGTGGACTTGCGGACTCGAAGCGGCGCGTGGTCCACACGTTCGAACGTGGTGAACCGGTCAGCGCAGGTGAGGCATTGCCGACGCCTGCGGATGGCCGAACCCTCTTCAGCCAAACGAGAGTCGACGACCTTGGTTTCGTCTGCACGACAGGACGGACACAGCACGCAGCAATCGTACATCCGCCCAACGCACGACCTCCGTCATTGCTGTTGATACCGCCAACTCAGGGAAGGCGAACGGCCTGGCCTGCGAGCACGGTGGTTCCGCCGTTCAGGGCAATCAGCGCATCCACGTAGCGATCGCGAGCAACATCGCTGCGGTACTCATCTGCGATGCTCCACAACGAGTCTCCATTTCGCGCAACGTGAACCCCCGGCGCCCGCAACACATCGTCGATCGCCACATCCTCGGCAGCAACCACCGGCGTTCCAGCGAAGCCATCGACCGCTTGCTCGACCATCCACACACCGGCCAGCACTGCGCTGAGCGCCATGAACAACGCTCCCAACCGACGCGCCGCGTAGTTCGGGGCGTTGCGCTGCGGACGACTCACCCGCTGATACGAGCTCACGCGACCGGCGCCGGAGGTGAAACCGGTGCGGTGGTCGATGGTGATGGTCTTGATCGTTGCAGTGTTCATTGCGTCTCCCCAACAGAGCGAAGTGGTTTCGTTCGCCGTTCGATTGAGCGACCGGAACAAAACAACTGTTCGATAGTCAACACCGAAACGAACGCACACGTCAACCCCGCAGGCAAGATTTATCGAACACCTGTTGTCGTACAGATGTTTGACTCGGCCGCCACCGCGCCGTACCCTGTTCGTATGGCCCCAAAAATCAGCAAGCGCCAGCGCTCGATCCTCGACTTCATCGAACAACAGATGCGTGAACGAGGCTTCCCTCCGTCGGTACGCGAAATCGGCGACGCTGTGGGCCTCACCTCGCCGTCGACCGTCCACAGCCACCTCAACACGCTGCAGCGACTTGGCTACCTGCGTCGCGATCCGGACAAGCCTCGGGCGATCGAAGTTCGCTTCGACCCGAACAGCGGCGCCGTGATGGATCGTCGGCCGGCGCGATACGTGCCGTTGGTCGGCGACGTTGCTGCCGGCACCGATGTCTTGGCGGAGGAGAACGTGGAGGAACTCCTCCCCGTGCCCGTCGACTTCGCTGGCGAGGGTGAGCTGTTCATGCTGCGCGTCCGAGGAGAGTCGATGATCGACCTCGGGATCATGCATGGCGACTACGTCGTTGCCACCCAGGTCGACCATCCGAACAACGGCGAGATCGTCGTCGCCGGAATTCCCGGAGGCGAAGCCACGGTCAAGACCTACGAGCGTTCGGGTGCAAACGTCACACTCATCCCTGCGAACCCGACGCTGGAACCAATGACGTTCCGAGCTGACGAAGTCGAGCTCTACGGCAAGGTCGTCACCGTCATGCGTCGCTACTGACCCACCGGGTCACTGCGGAGGTGGGGGTGGCGGACGCTCCTGGGTCGATCGTTCGTCACGGATCTGCGCCAAGAAGTCAGCATCCGGAGGAGCCGTGTCTGATGGCGCCACCGCTGGGGTCGTTGGCGCCTGAGGCGTCCAGTCGATGGGTTGCACGCTCCCGGCCGGATCTGATGGTGCCTGGGGAGACCCAGGATGTTGCGGCTGACCGGGAATGTGCGGCGGCTGTGGTGCGAACTGCGGCTGCGGCGCCGGCTGCTGGTACTGCGGTTGCGGCGCCGGCTGCTGGTACTGCGGTTGCGGGTACTGAGGGGCCGGTTGCCCATACTGCGGCTGCTGATACTGGGGAGCCTGGGGGTACTGGGGAGCCTGCGGCTGCTGCCCATACTGCGGCTGCTGATACGGCGGCGGCCCACCAGGCTGGCCGTAGACCGGGGGCCCCTGAGGAGCAACGCCGCCCGGCACGAACGCTCCCGGCTGATTGGGTGCTCCCGGCGTCCATGGCCCCGGCGGAACCGTTGCAGTCCGTCGCCGAGCGCCGAGCACGATGAGCGCCAGGCCGACCAGCAGGCCGATCAAGCCAGCGAGCACAGCGCCCACACGCAGCGCGCCTGCGCCCTGCGCTGGATCGCGGCCAACTGCAATGGCGAACACCACGCCTTCATCGGATTCCGCTCGCAATACATGGTCGTCGGTTTGTTCGATCTCGACGCTGAAGCGAGCTTCGCCTTGGAAGCCGGCTGCATCATATTCGATCGGGTCGAAGCTGCGATCGAGGTCGATCTCGGCACCGTCGGGGTCGACCAAGGTGATGCTCACATCTGGACGTCCGACATCGGAGCTGTCGAACGTCCCCTCGACGTTGCAGTCGCCACGAACTCCGTCGAGCGTTCCGACCGTTTCGACGAACAGGGTGTAGCTGCCGGGCTCGATGAAGTCGAGCGTGGTGTCGCAGCCAATCGGCGCCCGAGCGAATTGCTCGACGGCGGAATCACGACGCTGGCCTGCTCCGCTCCACAGCAAGACCGCTCCAACGAGGCCGGCAACGATGCACACCGCTCCCAGCAAGATCCACAGCCCTTTTCGCGATGATGATCCGCTCATGTCACTTCCTCACGTCCCGGCGGAGGCGCTCGGCCACCACCTCGATCTGATCGTCCGGTTGTACCACGGCCACACGGACGTGGCCTGCACCGTCAGCTCCATAGAACTCTCCGGGGCTCACCAATGCGCCGCCCGCGTGCGCCAGGCGGTTGGCGAACTCCCAACCATCGTCGGCCGGCACCCAGAGGTAGAACGCTCCATCGGGCATCGCTACGGTCTGACCTGACCATTCGGACAGCACGTCCGCCATCAATCGAAGACGATGCAGGTAGCGACCGCGCTGCACATCGACGTGGTCTTGGTCAGCGAAGGCAACCGCTGCGGCGGCTTGAACCGGCCCAGGCACCATCAGCCCGGCATGTTTGCGAACCTCGCGCAAGAACTCGACGATCTCGGCATCACCCGCGTAGAAGCCCGCTCTTGCGCCGGCGAGGTTGGACCGCTTGGACAACGAATGCACCGCCACCACACCCTCGGTCCCGTGCTCGAGAATCGTGCGGCCACGCCCACTCCATGTGAACTCGATGTAGCACTCGTCGGAGAAGACCGGAACGCCGTGGCGTCGACCCCAGGTAGCAGCACCCTCCAGATCATCGAGATGACCGGTTGGATTGCCCGGACTGTTCGTCCACAGCAGGAGCGCACGAGCGGCATCGCTCGGATCGACGGCGTCGAGGTCCAAGCAACCGTCGGCTCGGAACGGCACCGGCACGGCCCGCAGCCCCGCCAGCGTTGCTCCCATCTCGTAGCTGGGATACGCAATCGATGGATACAGCACCGTGTCTCGGTCAGGGGTCCGCAGTGCCATGAAGCGAGGGAGCAACGCAACGAACTCTTTCGAGCCCACCGTTGCACCGATCTGGCTTCGGTCGAGGTCGACGTCGAATTGCTTCGACAGCCAGCGCTCGACCGCATCGAGGAACTCAGGGGTGCCCACACTCGGCGGGTACGACCGAGACGAACCGCCCGCGGACAGTGCCGCCACAACTGTCTCGGGCGGGTGATCGAAGGGCGTTCCAATCGACAGGTCGACCACGGAGTCGTGGCGCTCCAAGATCTCGGCCTGGAGACCGTTGAGGCGGTCGTAGGGGTAGGGAGGCGGAACGAAACCGGTCATGCGTCGGGTCCTCCACCGGTGATGAATTCGCTGAGGCGACCAGCGGAGGCCTCCGACAGCCTGGCACGAACCGTCGAGGCGGTCTCGTCGTCGGTGGTGGAAACCACTTCGCCCTCGCGGTGCACCGACGCCAAGACATCGCCGCGAGCGTAGGGAATCACCAATTCGTAGACGACAGCAAGGGCACGCAGCCGATCGCCGATGGTGCGCAGGAACTGGTCGAGCCCGTCGCCGGTCGCTGCGCTCACGATGACCGCATCCGGGTACGCCTTGAGCAGCTCCGCTGCCGACTCGGGAGCGAGATCGGCCTTGTTGATCACGAGCAGCTCAGGCACATCGGCAGCGTGAATGTCTCGCAGCACCTCGTGGACCGCCAAGATCTGCCCCTCCGGGTCCGGCGCGCTGGCATCGACCACATGCACGAGGTAGTCAGCAAGTGCCGCTACTTCGAGCGTTCCTTTGAACGATTCGACCAACCCGTGGGGCAACCGACTGATGAAACCGACGGTGTCGGTGAGCAACACCGGCTCGCCACCGGGAAGCGACAGGCGCCGGGTGGTCGGGTCGAGCGTGGCGAACAGGCGGTCTTCGCTCAACACACCCGAGTCGGTGAGGCGATTCAACAACGTCGACTTGCCGGCGTTGGTGTAGCCAACGATGGCCACCGACCCGAGCCCACTCGCCTGGCGCCCCTGACGCTGCAGCGCCCGGGTGTCTGCGAGCGCTGCCAGGTCCCGTTCGAGTTTGGTGATGCGCCGCATGATTCGGCGCCGGTCGGTCTCGGTCTTGGTTTCACCCGAACCGAACCGACCACCCACACCGCCACGCTGCTGGGAGAGCTTGGCGTTGGCGCCACGACGCAAACGGGGAAGCCGGTAGCGCAGCAGTGCCAGCTCGACCTGGGCTTTTCCTTCCATCGTGTGTGCGTTCTGGCCGAAAATGTCCAGAATCACCGCCGTTCGATCGAGGGCGGTTCGTCCGAGCAGCTTCTCCAGCTTGAACTGTTGCGACGGTGCGAGTTCGTTGTCGAACACGACGGTGTCAGCGTCGACAGCAAGGCACAGCTCTTTCAGTTCCTCGACCTTGCCCTTCCCGATGTACCACGTGTGGTCCGGGGCATCTCGGCGCTGCACGAGCCGAGCGACCTCATCGGCACCAGCCGTGTCGACGAGCAGCGCGAGCTCATCGAGACTCGCCTCCACGGACTCGTCGGTGTCGCCGGGAAGAGCAACGGCGACGAGCACGATCTTTTCCCGAATCGTGCGATCGATAAGTGTCCCGGCCAACGCCTCGTTGTACGGCGTGTTCACCTCACCTGAGCCAGCCATCAGCGATCAACCTCGATCGTGGCGATGAGGGTCGCCGGCCCCGTGAGGATTGCTCGTGGTGGAGCGCTGTCGTCAAACGCAACCGTGGCCATGCCGCCATCCATGTGCACGATCACCTCGGGTTCGACGGGTGCGACCAAACCCCACGATCGTGCGGCAAACGCTGCGGCACAGGCGCCGGTTCCACATGCAGCGGTGATGCCGGCGCCGCGCTCGTGCACCCGCATGGTGATGGCGTTCGACTCGGGCCCTGGCTCGACGATCTCGAGGTTCACGTGCGGGATGCGACTTCCCAGGTCTGCCAGATCCACTGCGGCAACCTCGTCCACGCCGACCACGCTGTGCGGGTTACCCATGCTCAGGTGCGCCACCGGTCGGTCCGGGTGGCACTCCACCGCTGCCCAACCTGCAGGCTCGGCGAGGCTGCTGACCGGGCCCATTTCCACCTGCGCCATGATCGTCAACGGGTCGTCCGTGTTTGCCAACGTGACGACCTTGTCGCCCGCATCGGTCAGGATCAGTTGCGGTCCGAGGTCCCCTCGCCGCGTCGCTACGGCCTGAGCAAAACAACGAATTCCATTGCCGCTCATCTCCGCCACCGACCCGTCCGCGTTGTAGAGCGTCATGCGTGCGGCATACCCCTCAGCGTCCGACGCCACCAGCAAACCGTCCGCCCCGAGACCGGTGTGGCGATGACACAGAGCCAGCGCGAGTTCTGCAAGGTCCGAGTTCGGTGGATCGAACAGTACGAGGAAGTCGTTGCCGAGGCCGTGGTGCTTGGTGAGGGTCAACGTGGTCATCGGGTCAGCGCCTCCAGCACGGTGGGAACAACCTCTTCGATCGGGTCGTGGGTGACATCGATCCAGCGTACGCGTGGATCCCGACGGAACCATCGGTCTTGGCGGACCGCAAACTGGCGGGTGCGGGTGATGATCGTGTCGATGGCTTCATCATGTCGTACTCGGCCCTCCAGGTAGTCCACGATTTCTTTGTACCCGAGGGCTTGGGAGGCGGAACGTGACATTCCGATGCGGTGCAGGCCAGCGACCTCGTCGACCAGACCTGCCGCAATCATCGCGTGGACCCGCGCCTCGACCCGCTCGGCAAGCACGGGGCGTGGCCGGCGAATACCGATCTGCTCTACGCCGGAGTCGGGGTAGGCATCAACTCCAGGGCCAAACGAGCTGAACGGCCGCTGGGCACCGAGGGTGACCTCGAGCGCACGGACCACACGCCGACGGTTGTCCGGTTCCATCTTCGCAGCAGCTACGGGGTCGAGTTCGGTGAGCCGGGCATGCATCGACGCCGTGTCGGGGTCACCCTCCAATTCGCCACGCACCTCCGGAAACTCGCCGGGCAGATCGAACTCGTCGATCACCACCCGGTGATATAGCCCGGTTCCGCCAACGAGCAGCGCATCGACACCGCGCGCCTCGATGTCGGCAATCGCGGCATCGTGTGCCGGTTTGAAGTCACCAACGGTGAAGTTCTCCGTTGCGTCGACGAGATCGATGCAGTGGTGACGAACGTCGAGCTGTTCGCTGCGCGACGGCTTGGCCGTGCCGATGTCCATGCCTCGATACACCTGCATGCTGTCGACGGAAACCAGTTCGACGGTGCGCAACCGTCGAGCAACCGCCATGGCCACCGACGACTTTCCCGACGCCGTGGAACCAACGAGCGCAACCCTCAGAGTTGTTCGCCTTCGGCAATGCGCTGGTGGTGCTGAATGACTTCGGCAACAACGAACCGAAGGAACTTCTCCGTGAACACCGGATCGAGGCCGGACTCTTCGGCAATGGAGCGCAGGCGGGCCAACTGAATTTCTTCGCGCCCTGGGTCGGCCGGGGCCAACGCTGCGCTCTTCTTGTAACGACCTACGGCCTTGGTGATCTTGAACCGCTCGGCCAGCAGATGGACGAGCGCGGCATCGATGTTGTCGATGCTTGACCGGTAGTCCTCGAGTTGCGGATCGTGCTGCTGCTCACCCATGGTCACAGCGATGCTACGGGAATGCGCACGACGTGCTGAGCGTCGGCAACGTGCTCCACGAAGTCACCAATCAGGTGGTGTGCAGCAGCGCGGGTGACTTCGACCGTTGCATAACTGCCAGCCCGCAGCCGGCCCTTCAGCTCGGCCGGGGCCACGAAGTGGACCAACTTGTTCTGGCGCGTGCGCCCGGACGTGACGCTGGGGTCCTTTTTGGAAGGGCCCTCCACGAGCACTTCCTCGACGCGTCCAACTCGCTCCTGATGTTTGGCAACAGCGGCCCGCTCGACCACCACCCGGAGACGCTCGAACCGTTCGCTCGCCACCTTCGGGTCGACGAAGTCCGCTTCCATGTCCGCTGCTTCGGTTCCCTCCCGAGGCGAGAACAAGAACGTGTAGGCGTAGTCGTACTCGGCTGCCGCCGCCACTTCGAGCGTGCGAACGAAGTCGTCTTCCGTCTCGCCCGGGAATCCGACGATGATGTCGGTCGACACTGCGAGGTCGGGAATCGCCGCTCGCGCCTGGGCGAGTCGTTCGAGGTAGCGCTCCCCCGTGTAGCCCCGATGCATCAGGGCCAACACTCGATCGCTGCCGGACTGCAGCGGATAGTGCAGGTGTTCGCAGACCGCGGTCGTCTCGGCCATCGCTGCGAACGTGTCCGGCCGCATGTCCTTGGGGTGCGGACTCGTGTAACGCACACGGCGGATGCCGTCGACCGCGCCGACGTCTCGGAGCAGGTCCGAGAACAGCGGCCGCAGCTTGGCGGTCTCATCACCGCCTTGTCGGGCAGCGAGCTGCAGGTCACGGCCATAGCTGTTGACGTTCTGTCCGAGCAGCGTGACCTCGGTGACGCCGTTCGAGGCCAGCTGTTCCACCTCGGCGAGCACGTCGGCATACGGTCGGCTCATCTCTTCACCACGAACCGCCGGCACGATGCAGAACGCACAGTTGTTGTCGCACCCGATCTGAATGGTGACCCAGCTGTTGTAGGACTTCTCGCGCCGTACCGGCAGCGCCGACGGGAACATCGCATGGTCGTCGATGACGGCAGCTTCGAGGATCTCGGTGATCGGGACCTCTGATGACTTGGATGCCTCGAGGAGTTCAGCAGCGCGGTGAACGTTGTGGGTTCCCATCACCACATCCACATGAGCGGCCTTCTGGGCAACCAGTTCCTGATCCTTCTGTGCGAGGCATCCCGACACGACGATCTGGCGGCCGTCCTTCTTGGCCTTCCAGGTCTTGAGGTGGCCGAGGTTGCCGTACAGCTTGTTGTCGGCGTTCTCTCGAATGCAGCAGGTGTTGAGGACGACCACGTCAGCGTCAGAGTCCGATTCGGCCCGAACCAGACCATCGGCTTCGAGCAAGCCAGCAATGCGCTCGGAGTCGTGCTCGTTCATCTGGCACCCGTACGTGTGCACCACATAGCTCCGCTGATCATCGTTGCGCTGCTCGGTCATGTTTTCCAGGCTAGAGGTATCGTTCGCGCCGTGATCGCCATCTTCCTCAACGAGAGCCAGACCTTGGTCCGCTTGCTCTACTTCGTCCACATCCTCGCGGTGATCGGCGCGTTCGGCCCGCTGTTCTTGTATCCCCGAATGCAGCGAGCAGGCGAGACCACAGCAATGGCCGCACTCCACATGAAACTGGCATTTCCGTCGCTCGTGATCCTGTGGGTGGCAGGCATGGGCATGGCCGGCGTGAACAAGTTCAGCCTCGCGAGCATGCACTGGATCACGATCACCATCGTGCTCTGGCTGGTTGCGCTGGCAGTGAGCTGGTTCCTCATCCGGCCAGCTGTGAGCGACACCTCCGACGATGCTCGCAAGAAGATGGCGGCAGGGATTGGAGTGACTCACCTGGTGCTCGTGGTCAGCTTGTTCCTGATGATCTTCAAGCCGTTCGTCGACGGCACCTACGTGTTCAACACCTGAGGCGAAAACGAGCAACGGCCCGGTGCTCCACAAGGAGCTACCGGGCCGCTGTGTCGTTTTCAGCGCTGTTCAGTCGAGTGCGATCGGCTGTTCATCGGCATCGGTGAAGACATCTGCTGCGTCTTCGACCTCAATTTCAGCATTCGGGTCTTCTTTCAGACCGGACGCAATGAGCACCTTGTCGCTGATCTCCATCATCACTTCCGGGTTGTTGCGGAGGTAGTCCTTGGCTTTTTCCCGGCCCTGTCCGAGCTGTTCGCCTTCATAGGTGAACCATGCGCCGGACTTCTTCACGATCGCAAGATCCACCGAGAGGTCGAGCAACGACCCCTCACGGCTGATGCCCTTGCCGTACATGATGTCGAACTCAGCCTGCTTGAACGGTGGGGAGACCTTGTTCTTGACGACCTTGACGCGAGTGCGGTTACCAACTGCGTCGGTGCCGTCCTTCAGCGTCTCGATACGACGGATGTCGAGGCGGACCGACGAGTAGAACTTCAGCGCACGACCACCAGGGGTGGTTTCAGGCGAACCGAACATGACGCCGATCTTCTCTCGCAGCTGGTTGATGAAGATGCAGATGGTGTCGGTCTTGTTCAGGTTGCCGGTGAGCTTGCGCAGCGCCTGGCTCATGAGGCGAGCCTGGAGACCGACGTGCGTGTCACCCATTTCGCCTTCGATCTCGGCACGTGGCGTGAGGGCCGCAACGGAGTCGACCACGACCACGTCGATGGCGCCGGAGCGGGTGAGCATGTCGCAAATTTCGAGCGCCTGTTCGCCGGTGTCCGGCTGGGAGATGAGGAGCTGATCGACATCGACACCGATGGCCGCGGCGTAGTTCGGATCCATGGCGTGCTCGGCGTCGATGTAGGCGCACACTCCGCCGTTGCGCTGCGCTTCGGCCACGACGTGCATGGCGAGGGTGGACTTACCCGAGGACTCCGGTCCGTAGATCTCGGTGACTCGGCCACGGGGCAGGCCTCCGACACCGAGTGCGAGGTCCAGTGCGAGGGCACCGGTCGGAACGACCTTGATGTCCATGTTCGTGCGCTCGCCCATCTTCATGATGGCGCCGGTGCCGAACTGCTTGTCGATCTGCTGGAGGGCGATGTCGAGTGCCTTGGAACGGTCGTCTTGCTTGGCCATGTCGTGTCTCTCTTTCGTTGCGTTCACGGTCGTGTGAAGGGATGTTCCACCATCATGACGAAGGGGTACCTCAGAGTTGATCTGGGAACTTCACCGGTGTGATTTCAGATCGTACACAACGAACAACCGTTCGCACAAGGATCGAACACACGAACAGTTGAAACGCTACGACTCAGCGAGGTGATCGAGGTCGAAGTGCTCGGGCTCCACCGGGCGCATCATGAGATCGACCGCCTGCCACATGGTGTACGACATCGGGTACAGCACCACGGGCAACACCAGCCCAGCGGGCAGAAACACCGCCATGGTCGGCACCACACGAACATCGGGCCACGTGACTGCCAACACGATGCCCAACGCGATCACGAGCGGCCCGATCGCGATGATCGCTGCCATGGCCGCTGCGCCCAATTCGAAGCCCACATCGCCACGCCGCCACTGCAGACCACAAGTGCGACATGCGTGTCCTCTCCCGAACCACGACGTGAAGAAGGCACCCTTGCCCCCACACCACGGACAGCGGCGAAATGCACCGCGCACCAGCATCTTTGCCAGGCTCGATCGAGTCACGTTCGCAGCGTACGCCCAGGATTTGGCAGACTCTCTCGGTGCGTCGCTCCCTCGGTGGTCTGATCCTGCTCTCGTCGGGGGTGTTCTTCGCGTTGGCCATCAGCGTGTTCTGGCTGGATCGAGTGGCATTCACACCAGAGGTCGACACCGACGCCACCTTCGCGATCATGGGCGACGAGGACATCCGCCTGCAGCTCGGCAGCGTCATCGCCGGCGCAGACGCAAGCGAACTCGGCATGTCGGCGAACGACCTGCGTCAGTTCGTGGTGTCGATCTCACGCATTCGTGACGGTGCCACCGAGATGCGCCAGTTCACAGCGGACGCCCACGCCCTCGTGATCGGCGATCGCGAGGAACCCGTGGTGATCACTGCGAACGAACAGGTGCAGATCGTTCGCACCGAACGCGCAGCGGTCCTGCCCCCCATCACCTTGCCGGTCGAACGCGTGGGAGCCATGGCGATCATCGCGTCCACCACGACCTGGATCTGGCTGATCAGCTTTGGCCTCGCGGTACTCACCCTCCTCGTCGGGCTGATCTTGCGACCAGAACGTGGAGAGTTCGCATTCGCCCTCGGCACAGGACTCGCAGCCACCGGCGCGCTCCTGTTCGTCATCGGCTACCTGGTGCCGGCGTTCGTGTTTCCCTCCGTTGCCGATGACATCTGGATGGGCGTGTTTCCGCAACTCGCCAAACACCGCCAGAGCGTGACCTGGATCGGTGCGTTGGCCTTCATCGCCGCAGGCGCTGCGGCGGTTTTCTTGACCGGCAGCAGCCGCCAGCGTCGCCAACGCTCTACCCCGCTCGCCACCTCGCGCTACCGCGAACAGCGTCGCTGGACGAACTGAAAACGCACAACGGCCCGCTCGCGCTGCGAACGGGCCGTCGATGTGGTGCTTCCACCTTGGTGCTTCCCCTGGGACTTGAACCCAGAACCAATGGATTAAGAGTCCACTGCTCTGCCAATTGAGCTAGAGAAGCAAAACGGCGACCGACATTAGCGGCGACGGCGCCGAATAACGCATTGCTGCGCAGGGTGGCCAAGGGGACTTGAACCCCCAACCGCCAGGATCACAACCTGGTGCTCTACCTATTGAGCTATGACCACCATGTCCCTGCTCGGATATGTGGAGCAGGGCGCAACAGTCTGCCAGGCACTCCGCCGATCTGCACCCCCCATTTTCACAAGATCAAACGACCCACATCACGTCGTCGGGCACTCCGGCGGGAACCTGCTCGCCGCTCAGGTCGATGTCGAAACGAGCATCGACCCCCGGTCGGACACGCGAGATCGGCGCCGGCACCGTCGCAACGATGTCGCCACCCTCGTCGCGCCACACCAGCAGCATCGTGACGTCGACAACGTCGTCGCCCGAACTCGATCTGACTCGGCCGCTGATGGCGTCATCGTTGCGCTCGACCGCACGGAGTTCCAGCAGATCGTCGAGCGCCGGCTCGTCGGCTTCGACCCCGACCCCCACGTCGAATTCGAGGCGGACCGGCACGCGGTCGGGGTCGATGCTGCGCCCGGCGACTCCCCCGCTGGAGTCGGCATCGACACCATCGAGCGTTGCATCAGCGGACTCCACGACGGCTCCCTCTGCGTCGAGGAGCCGCACCTCGACGTCGACTCCACTTCGGGTACCCGCTCCAGCAGGCGCCAGCACGATGATTCCCCAGTCGTAGACGCCGTCACCGCGATCGATCAACCAGACCTCACCGACGCGAACCAATTCCTCGGGGGGAAGCGTCGATGTGGTCACCTCGGAAACCACCGGCTCGATGGTGGTTTGCGGCGCCAGCACCTCGGGTGTCTCGTTGGACAGCAGGTCGATTACCACGAACGCACCCGCGGCGATCGACGCCAACACCACGACACCGACCAGCGGCACCAGCCATCGACGACGGCGTCGCCACACAGCGGCGTGGTGCTCTCGTTCTCGGCGTTGCTGTTCCACCCACGGATCCACGCGCGGTACGGCATTGATCCGTGGTCCGTCGGGCGGCGGGAACCCAGTCATCGCAGGAACGGTCGACCGGCGTGCTCAAACAGGAGCAGGCTGGTCATCCACGAACAACGGCGTGATCCCTTCGGCAACGACGTCAGCTCGCATCTCGTCGTCGCTCGGAGCCGATATGTCACCCCGTGCAGCTTCGATGATCATCGGGAGGAGTCGAGCATCGCTGGTGGTGTTGAGGAACATCTGCGGGTGCCCCAAGACGTAGCGGACCGCTCGGGCGACCGGTGCAGGTTCCGTCAGCGGGTCGTACCAGCTGAATCGGTCGGTGTTCCCGTCCGCCCATGCGCCGCGAGCGATCGACTTGATGGTCTGGACCGCCACCTGGCGCTGCGCACACACCTCGAGCAGTCGTTCGACATCGGCCCGATACGCGGGATTGTCCAACATCACGAAGTTGATCGGCAAGAGCACCGACGCGAAATCGAATCGTTCGAGGCTCCGCAGGTGCATTCCCGGAATCGGCACGCCATGTCCGGTGACGCCGACGTCGCGAACCAGCCCCTCGTCACGAGCCGCCGCGAGCGCCTCAACCGCTCCGCCCGGGGCGAACGCAGCCTCCCACTCGGTTGGATCGACCAGGTTGTGGAGTTGGATCAGGTCGACCTGATCGACACCCATTCGCTCCAGCGACGTCTCCAACTGAGCCCGAGCAGCAGCACCGTTGCGTTCACCGGTCTTGGTTGCCAGAAACACCGACGAACGGTTCGTGGCGAGCCACGGCTTGAGACGATCCTCAGAAGCGCCGTACGAGGCAGCGGTGTCGATGTGGTTGATCCCCCACTCGGCAACGGCATCCATGGTGGCATCCGCACGCGACTGGCTCATCCCCGCGAGCGCTGCGGCTCCGAAGATGACGCGGGTGGACTCGTGACCGGTTCGACCGAATGCGGCGAGAGGGAGCATCTCCCCATGATCGCGCACCGGGTACCCTGGCGTTCAGCGGGAACCAACAAGCATCGGAGAGGATCCAACCTCCATGAGGTCCCACCACTGCATCCCGCGCCCCACGCCATTCGCGATCGCAGCCGTTGTGCTGCTGACGAGTTGCGGTAGCGCCAACGAGGAGCCCGCGCCCGTGACCACCCAACCGCCCGCCACCGGGTCGCCCGTCACCGACCCGGCACCGCCCGACACCACCCCGCCCGACACCACTTCTCCACCCGTCGCCACTCCACCCGACACCACTCCTGCGCCTGACACGGATCCTCCCGCTACGGAGCCGCCGACCACCGTTGCGACAACGAGTGCGGCCGACCTCGCCGTGCTCGATCTCGCCGCACGCCTGAACCGTCCAGCAAGCGACATCACCGTGAAATCGGTGGAGGAGGTCACCTGGCGAAGCGGCGCCATCGGCTGTCCGCAGAAGGACTTCAGCTACACCCAGGCCCTGGTGCCCGGCATCCGTCTCCAACTTCTGTTGGACGGACGCCGGTACCAGTACCACGCTGGTGGCGGGCGCGACCCCTTCTACTGTGTCGATCCGGAGCCACCGGCCAGCAGCTGACGTCAGGTCGCAATCTCGACCAGCGTGAGGCCGATCAGCCCGTTCGCATCGGCATGCGACACCGCCCCGAGGTACGCCGTGTCCGGCTCGAGGCTCGACCACGACGCCGCGATCTCCACAGTGTCACCGATCGCGACCTCGGTCGGCGACTCATCGATCTGCAGCTGACCGGTCGACGGTGTGGCGGGCACGTCGAATGCGCGAACCATGAATCCCACGTCGACGCCACCGGTTTGCCACCCGTGGACGTACAGCGTCCACGTGTCGTCCGGAGGCAACAAGATGTCGATCAACTCGTTCGTGCCCCCATTGGCCGATTGCGCTGCCAGGTTGCCTGCCGAGTCGAACAGATACAGGTCCAGGTCGATGTCCGGGTCGTCCACCGCCAGGTCAGCCGCCGAGAGCGCGAACCTCACGAATGCGCTCCCGGTCGTGGTGACGTCGAACGCCGTCGCGCCCGATGGGTCCCCTGGCAAGAACGTCTGATCCGGGTCCTGATCAACCGTTCCCGCCAAGTCGACCTGGGGCGTCGGACCGTGCGGCGCCGCGGTGTACGCCCCGGCGAACCCGAAGGTCACCGGCACCGTCACCGATCCCTCGGTCCCGGCTGCTGCGACCACATCCGGTGCTGCAAACAGCGCAGCCTTCGCAGCGATCGGGCTTCGCACCTCGTACGCCCCGCTCTTCCACATCAGCGCACCGAACGCCCATTCACCGATCGGTGCGGACTCGTTCGTGATGGTGACGGAGAAGGTCGCCGACTCGCCCGGCGCAAGCTGGAGTCGACGCGGTGACACGCTGACACCGAAGCCATCGGGTGCGTCGATCCGAGCCCGGAACGTCCGGGTCCGGTCGGCAACGGACGTGACCGTCCGCTGGACGGTGACGGTTCCAGCGATCTCGCTCGCCCCGATCGATGCCAAGTTGAGGTCCGTTGCGGTCGTCGACTCACCAGCTGACTCCAATTGCGCGCACGTGGATGCCGGATCCAAGAAGACGGAGTCGTCGGCACCGCACAGGAAGGCGAAGTAGTCGAACAGGTCGGCGTCATAGACCAGGCCCGGGTTGAAGACCGAGTTCCGCGCAGCGACTCGGCCGCTGGGGTCGATGTGGCCAGCACCCATGTCGAACGCGTCGGCGGGCGTGGCACCGTCCTCCTTGACGACGTTTTGGCGTGCGGTGGTCATGAGCGCCGACTTGGCCATCGCTGCGCTCCAGTCCGGGTTCGCCTGTCGTATCAATGCAAAGGTGCCAGCGACGTGCGGACTCGACATCGACGTGCCGGAGATGGACTGGAAGAGTTGTCCCGGTGCTCCCGATGTGGGGAACGTGGTGTGGCCGGCAAGGATGTTCACTCCCGGAGCGGTCACGTCCGGCTTGATCAGGTCGGGGGCTGCAGGGTTCTCGCCACGCGATGAGAAGTCGGCGATGACCGAACCTTGTGCACCTGTGGCGGCGGCTTCGGTGAGGCCGACGCTTGCCGAGTCACCGGCTCCAGCGATGTACGCCTTCACCGCCGTGCCGGTGGTGAAGTTCACGTGCACCGACGGCACGAAGTGCGAGTCGGTCACCAAGGCTTGCGCATCGTTCGGGTTGTAGAGCACCATCGCTGCCCCGCCCTGGTCCGCAACGGCCTGACTCTTGTCCACTCGGGCGAACACGCCGCGCAGACACAACACTGCCTTGTCGGTGATGTCGGCACTGAACGGCACCGCCGGATCACAGAGTTCGTTGCCGAGATCCGCCGCGTCGACCAGCGGGATCGGACCGCTCGTCGACCCGGTCACGCTCGCACCGGTGGCGATCTGACCGTTTCCGAAGCGGGCCGAACTCACGAACGCCCGATCGTGCGTGCTCGCACCAACGGAGGTGATCCACGGCACCGAGGCCGGGCCACCGATGGTTGCGGCGTCGGGGCCACTGTTTCCCGCCGATGTGGCAACCCAGACGTTGGCCTCAGCAGCGAACAAGAAGGCGAGGTCGGCCGGATCGGTCAGCGTTGCTCCGCCGCCGATCGAGTAATTGATGACGTCCACCCCATCTGCCACCGCTGCGTCGATGGCGCTGACGAGGTCGGAAGTGACGCAACCGAGGTCGCCGCACACGGAGTACGCAATGACGCGTGCCCGAGGTGCCACACCGCTGACCGTGCCCCGGTCGATGCCGAACATCTCGGCTCGAACATCGGCGTTGCCCGCCGCGGTCGAGGCCGTGTGTGTTCCGTGACCGTCGTAGTCACGCGCCGAGTCGAAGGTCTCCGAACCAACGAGCTCCTTGTAGGTGGTGCGCATGTCACGAGCTCCCAGCAACTTGTTGTTGCACTCGAACGGCGCATCGTCGGGGTTGTACTCGACCGCACCGAAGTCGCACGGCACGTCGTCGAAACCGTCGAGCACCGAATACGAGCCGTCGTCGACAAACGACGGATGCTCGGGAACGATGCCGGAGTCGATCACGCCGACGATCACGTCTTCGCCGGTCAGGCCTGAGGCATATGCCCCGCGCCGATCGCCGAGACCGAGAAACTCACCGGAGACGTCGGTCTCGAGTTGACGGAATTCGTTGCGGACGACCACGGCGACACCCGGCTCTCGTTCGAGCGCAGCGGCCTCGTCGGCCGTCAGGTCGGCTTCGAAGCCGCTGAGCGCCGTGGTGAACGTGTCTCCGATGGCATCGTCGGTGACGCCGACGGATTCGGCCACTTCTTCCTGCTCGGCTTCAAGAAACTCGACGTACTCCTCCACCGCCTGATCCTCGACGTCGAGCTTCTCGCCCTCGTCGGGCGCCGTGGCCTCGAGGCCCGGTTCGTCGCCCTCGTAGGCAACCACCGGATCGGCTGCCATGACCACGACGTACGACGCTCTGGGTTGCTCCTGTCGGGCAGACGCCACGTCCGCTCCGATCGGGAGCCCGATGAGACCGGGGATCGTCGCCAGCAGACTCAGCATGGCAAGCCGCCGGCGCACGGGTGGTTGGGGCTGAGCAGAACGGGATGGTGACATGGTGTCTCCTGTTGTTCGTCCCGCTGCCGACCGCTGCAATCAACGTAGCGGCGCGACACGACGCCGTCCAGATGCTCTGAGCTGGGCAAACGCAGATTTCTGTCACCTACACACCACCAAGCGTGGTGTTGTCACCACAGCTGCCCGAGCTGCGATACTCATCCGATGCTCGATGCAGCGACCATTGATGAGTTCGCGACGAACGGCGCAACGGTGGTCCGGGGCGTGCTGCAGCAAACATGGTTGGACGTCATTGCCGAGGGAGTCGAACACAACCGCATACATCCGAGCGAGTGGTCTCACTGGTACACGAATCCCGACCAGGCCGTGGGGTTCTGGACCGACTACGTGACGTGGCCCGAGGTCGAACAGCATCGCCGCGCAGCGTTCGACAGCCCGCTCGCCGACGTCGCACGCAGCCTCATGCAATCCGAGACCGTGCGGTTCTTCCACGAGCACGTCCTGGTGAAAGAGCCGGGCGCAGCGGAGCGCACGCCCTGGCACCACGACCAGCCGTACTACTGCGTCAACGGGGATCAGAACGTCAGCTTGTGGGTGGCCCTCGATTCCGTGCCAGCCGACACCGGCATGCGCTTTCTTGCCGGGTCACATCGATGGGATCGCTGGTTCATCCCGCGCAAGTTCGTCGACCACGAGTCCTACGTTGCAACCAACGACCACTACGAGCACGTGCCCGACGTGGATGCGATGCTCGCAGCCGATGACCGCCTCGACGTGGTGTCCTTCGACGTCGAGCCTGGCGATGTGGTCGCGTTTCACTACCGAACGCTGCATGACGCCCCCGGTAACCATCTGGACCAGCGTCGTCGAGCGGTGAGCTTTCGATGGTTCGGTGACGATGCGACATACGCGACGCGCCCATGGCAGGTGTCGCCTCCCTACGAAGCCGATGGTCTCATCCCCGGCGGACCGTTCGGCAACGACCCGAGGTTCCCGCTCGTCAGTCCCTGACTAGCTCCGCGGCCACAGACCGTGGATTGTCCAGCCGCGGTCAGCAAAGCCAACCGCTTCGGCGACACGAGCGCTGGCATGGTTGTCCATGGCATGTAGGTAGGTGGGCACACAGCCCTGGTCCAGCACCCACCGGGCCGCCGTGGCGACCAGGCGACGCCCAAGCCCTCTGCCTTCCGCAGCGGGTTCGGTCACCACCGACAGTTCGTACCCCAGCGGGTCGTGCACCTTGATTCCGACCCCGGCGATCGGCCGACCGCCCTCGTCTCGGGCCACGAGTCGCGGACCGTTGAAGGGAGCAAGCCATTCGGGAAGGTCGTCGCCTTGTTCGTCGAACCACTCGCCCAGGTCTTCGATCTGCGGGTTGACGGAGTTCGTCGTGCGGAACACGCCAGCGCCGAACACAGCATCGCCGACACCGACGATTGCACCGAGGCGATTCCCCAACCCCGGCTGATCGAGACCACCGACGAGCTCGGCGCGAACCTGATCGGCGGCGTCCGGGCGCACTGAGATGACCGTGGCCGAACCGTTGCCGACACCCATCAACGGTCGGATCGAACCATCCCACGTGGGCGAGTCGCGACCCACGTCTCCCACGACGTGCACTCCCGATGACGGCGGCGGCCAGAGACCGACCCAGCTGGCGAGGTGCTGGTTCAGGCGCTCGGCGAACTCAGCGTCAGACATGACCGCAAGCTACTGGCGTACTCTCGCCCGATGGCCCTCGACGACGAACTCATCAACCGGATCACCTGGAAGATCCCGAATGCGCTTGCGCTCGTTGGTTCAGCCCATGACGGCGAGCGCAACGGGATGACGACCAGCTGGATCACCCAGCTGTCGATGGAGCCGGTGATGATCGGCATCGGCGTGGACAACTCGGCCGTCACCCACCGCCTCATCGCAGCAAGCGGCGCATTCACGGTGAACCTGTGGGATGCGGAAAACACCCGGGTCTTCGTGAAGTTCTCGAAGCCGGCCAACGACGACGGCAGTGCCTTGAACGACCGTGCGGTGTCGTCCAAGACCACAGGTGCGCCGGTGTTCGACGAAGCACTCGCATGGATGGACTGCGAGGTACGCCACACACTCGACCTGGGCACGCACACGCTTTTCGTCGGCGAACTCGTCGATGCTGGCATCAACGACGACGACGCGCGCCCGGCCTCGATGAACGACACGCGCATGAAGTACGGCGGCGTGAAGCGTCACTGATCCAGTCGTTAGCCTGAGCCTTCATGGCCCACGAATTCATCTACCAGGCACACAAGCTCAAGCGGATCTATCCGCCGGACAAGACCGTGCTGGAGAACATCTCGCTGTCGTTCTACCCGGGCGCGAAGATCGGTGTGCTGGGCTCGAACGGCGCCGGCAAGTCGTCGCTGCTGAAGATCATGGCCGGCCTCGATGATGGCTACCAGGGCGAAGCCCGGCTCACCGCTGGGTTCACCGTCGGCTACCTCGCACAGGAGCCGCAGCTCGATCCTGACAAGGACGTGAAGGCCAATGTGATGGACGGCGTGTCCGAGGTTCAGGGCATCATCGACGAGTACAACGAGGTGATGGCCAAGTGGGCCGACCCCGATGCCGATTACGACAAGATCGGCAAGCAGCAAGCCGTGTTGGAAGACAAGATCGCCGCCACCGACGCCTGGTCGCTGGAGCGCAACGTCGACATCGCCATGGACGCGTTGCGCTGCCCGCCCGATGATGCCGATGTCACGGTGCTGTCCGGCGGTGAGCGACGCCGCGTGGCGCTGTGTCGCCTACTGCTGAGCCGACCCGACCTGTTGCTGCTCGACGAACCGACGAACCACCTGGACGCCGAATCCGTCGACTGGCTCGAACGCTTTCTCGGTGACTACGCCGGCACCGTGGTGGCCATCACCCACGACCGATACTTCCTCGACAACGTCGCCAAGTGGATCCTCGAACTCGAGCGCGGCAAGGGTTTGCCGTTCGAAGGCAACTACTCGTCGTGGCTGGAGCAGAAGCAGGATCGTCTGGAGCGCGAGGAGCGCGGTAACGAAGCCCGCAAGAAGACGCTTGCCCGCGAGCTCGAATGGGTCCGCATGGGCACCAAGGCCCGCCAGGCAAAGGGCAAGGCCCGCCTCAGCGCCTACGAGAAGCTGCACGCCGAGGCCAAGGCGGCAGAAACGCAGGACTCCTCGCTACAGATCACCATTCCCGCTGGGCGCCGGTTGGGCGATCAGGTCATCGAGGTCGAGAATCTGAACAAGGCGTTCGGCGACAAGCTGCTCATCGATGACCTGTCGTTCACGCTGCCGCCCGCTGGCATCGTGGGCATCATCGGCCCGAACGGCGCAGGTAAGTCGACACTGTTCAAGATGCTCGCCGGCCGCGAGGAACCCGATTCCGGCTCGATCAAGATCGGCGAAACCGTCGATCTGAGCTATGTCGACCAGGACCGCGACGATCTCGATGCTGACGCCACGGTGTACGACGAGATCACCGGGGGTGGCGAGGTACTGGAGGTCGGCGGCCGCGAGATCCACGGCCGCGCTTACGTGTCGAGCTTCAACTTCAAAGGAACTGACCACGGCAAGCGAGTCGGCGATCTTTCCGGTGGTGAACGCAACCGCGTGCACCTCGCGAAGCTGTTGAAGTCCGGCGGCAACGTGCTCTTGCTCGACGAACCGACCAACGACCTCGACGTGGACACCCTGCGTGCACTCGAAGCAGGGCTGGAGTCATTCCCCGGTTGCGCCGTCGTGATTTCGCACGATCGGTGGTTCCTCGATCGCATTGCAACCCACGTGCTCGCATTCGAAGGCGACAGCCAGGTGCGTTGGTTCGAAGGTAACTTCAGCGAGTACGAGGAGCGCCGGAAGGAAGAACTCGGTGCCTCCGCCAACACCCCAACCCGTATCAAGTACAAGAAGCTGAACTGATCTACGCTGCGGACATGTGTGTGAACTGCATGAGCAACGCCGAGGCCGCTGGGGCAGCCGCTATCGCTGCGACGTACGTCGTCAAGCCGCACGTCCACAAGCTGCTGGCAAAGGCCGACCTGGCGCCTGACCCCGACCCGGTGGCACACGACGTCCGCACGGTTGCGTTCCTCGAAGCACTCGACCTCGACCCCGTCGATGCGCTCGGCACCGCAGCCGTCAACGCCGCTGCAGCGTGGGTTCCGAACACCACTTGGGTCCCGTTCCGGAACCGGTTCGCTACGCCCCGGCTCGACGCTCGGACTCTTTTCGCCCCATCGGCTCCCACAGCTTGATGATCACGAAATAGAGCGCCGCAAGCAGCGTCAGCGCTGCTGGATACGCCAACCACGGGTTCACGCTCGGGAGCGAGCGCGCATCGAGCCAGTACGGGCCTGTCCACGACAAGTCCATCGGAAAGCCGCGTGAGGTCACACCGAACTCGCCGTACTTCTCGGGATCCGCGAAGAGCCGCGTCCACGCGCTCCACGAGATCATCCGGCAGAGCCCGTAGAAGAACGTTGCGCGATACAGCGCGATGAGACCCCGTTCAGGCAACCAACGGCCGAACCACGCCCAGATTCGAGCATCGGCGGGCACCACTTGAGTTCGCCAGTGTTCACGGGTGAGGACCCGCCACGAGAACAGCACCACGACCAACCAGAACAGGTCCATCACAAGCCCCAACGACGAGTAGTACGCGGCCGCGTCGAGATACTTGCCGCCGTCGATCGTTGCCGCATAGGCCCAGGTCTCCGACGAGAAGTTCAAGAACACGAACGGGAACAGCAACAGCACGCCCACCGAGTCGTTGATATCCGTGAGCGCGTGCGCGGCGTAGCCCAGCAGGTACCCGATGGTGAATGCGCGGTTCTTCTTCCAACTCCAGATGAGCAAGGTGAGGATTGTTCCGAAGAACAGCGTGTGGGTGAACCCCATGCCAGGAAAGCCCCGGTGCCACTGGTGCGGAATGTCAGAGCCGTAGCGAGTGCCGTTGATGGTGAAGCCGTACACCCAGAACTTCGACAAGAAGTCAGGCGTGAAGTCGCCGAGGAAGATCGCCCAAAAACTGATCTTGCCGCGCATCTTCTTCGGCAGGTGCGACTGGACTGCGTAGATCTCGAACTGGTGGGCTGCCCAACTCATTGCTCATCGGCCTTCGAGTTGGCGCCGGTGAGACCAAACCGGTCGGTCAGCCACGGGCCGACCACGATGACCGCAACCAGCCATACGGGCCCGACGAACCAGTTCAGCAACCACTTGTGCCAGATGCCCAACAGGATGTAGCTCAGTGCGGCAACGAGGTACCAGAACCACTCCTCTTTGCCGACCAGTCGGCGCGAGCCGCGGAAATCGAGCTCGTCGTGCAGCGAGTCAGGCGCTGAGGAGTCGTTGTTCAGCGCGTCGGGCACGAGTGAGAACGCTAGTCGGCGCGCTGTGCACCGACCGCCGCACGCCCTCGATCAACCCGAGTCCGCCGAGGCCCGGCAGCCGTTCGATTCGTCGGTCGATGCGCTGTGCCATGGCTGCGCCCTCTGCCCCATCGAACAGATGCGTGACGAGATGAGCGGTCTCGGACGCCTGCATCACGTTGGAACCAACCGGCTTCCACTTGTGTTTCAGCGCGAAACGAGTGACCCGCTGCGCTTTCGTCGAAGCCAGACGGTGTTCGGCTTGCGCGGCGTAGAAGTCGATGTGTCTGCCTTCTTGGCGCGCGATTCGTCGCAACAGCACAGCCAGTTCGGGATGCTGAGCCGTCTCGGCGAGGCGGAGGTAGCCCGCCTGGGTCGTCCACTCGTTGATCGCACCCCAGGTCATCGCAATCGCCACGATGTGGTCGGTGATGCTCGATGCGGTGATGAATCCGAGTGTTCGCAGCCGATCGCGGCCGACTCGCCGACGGGTCTCGCCGATCCGGTCGCGCCCGGAGGTCATCCCATGTCGTTGGAGAACGCGGCCGATTGCTTCGCCATGCCAGAACTCCTCGTAGGCCCACATGGCCAGAAACGACGTGACGGCGGGATCTTCATGAGCAGAGGTGACGAGCAGATCACGCAGGTAGCAGGTCGTGTGATGCTCGACGTCGTGCATGTACTGAAGGCACCGCAAGGTGTCGGCATCGAGAGGCCGATCCTCGAACACGCGGTAGTCGATGTCGCTGTCGTCGAGCGCCGCAACCGTGGAGAGATACTTGTCGATGTCGAAGTTCATCTTCGCACCGTCGTTTCCAGCACGTGGCTGTCAATGGTGCCGACCAACGGCTGATACGGCGAGGCGAGTGGCGCTGCCATCTCCGACGAGGCAACCCGTTCCATCAGGTCGGCCTCGGCCATGGGACGGGCGAAGTGATATCCCTGCAGCAAGTCGTACCCGAACGAACCCATGAGGTCCGCCAGCTCTTGGTCCTCGACTCCCTCCGCAACCGCCTCCAGACCCAGGCGATGGGCCAGTTCACACACCGATACGACAATGGCCTCACTTGCCTTTGAAGTAGCCGCTTCGCGCACGAACTGCTGGTCGACCTTGAGCTCGTCGAGCGGCAGATGCGGCAGTACGGCGAGGGAGGTGTAGCCAGTGCCGAAGTCGTCGATGGAGACCCGGACACCCATCTCACGTAACGGTCCGAGGCGTTCCACTGCTTCGGGGATGTCGAATGCCAGCGATTCGGTGACCTCGAGCATCAGCGTCTGCGGAGCGAGTCCACGATCAGACAGCGCCTTGCGAACCCGTTCGCCGAAATCAACCGAACGAAGCGACAGTGGCGACACGTTCACCGACACGCTCAGATCGATACCCACTGCTCGCCACCTGACCTGAGCATCAAGTGCTTCATTCGTGACCCACTCGGTCAGCCGATCGACGAAGCCGGTTCGTTCGGCGAGTGGGATGAACACGCCAGGCGGGATGCTTCCATGCGTCGAGCTCGACCATCGCAGCAGGGCCTCGACCGCCACGATCTCGCCGTTCGACGGCCGCACCTGAGGTTGATACGCGATCCAGAGTTCGTTGCGGTCGATGGCCATGCGCAGGTCAGCGAGGATTGCAAGATCCTCTGCTGTGAGGGTCGTGGACTTGCCGTCCCACTCGTTGAAGAGCTTGCCGCTCGCCTGCGCGGCGCGGGCGGCCAACGATGAATGCCGCAGCAGCTCGCCGGCGTCCCGGTCGGTCTCGGTCGCGACGGCAATGCCGATGTGTGTGGACAGCGAGACCTCGATGTCGCCCACGAGGTACCGGCCGGTGCCGATCGCCTCGGCGATCTGGGTCACCAATCCGGCCGTGACCGACGACGTCGTTCGAGCGAACTGCGGATCGTTGCCGAGCAATACGACCAGGTCGTCGCCGACACCCCGGCCGATCGAGGCTCGACCGGGCAGCACTTGACCGAGATCTTCGACGGCTCTGCGAACCAGTTCGGTCCCGGCATCATGGCCGAGCGCTTCGCGAACTTCCGTGACTCCGCTCAAGAAGACGGTTGCGACGATCGTCTCGCAATCGACCGCTCGCTCAGCAAGGTCGCTCGTGATGCCTCGAATATTGGTCACACCTGTCTCGGCGTCGATCGCTCCTGAGACGCGTGACGTGCGTGCGGTGAATGCCGTCATCGCGACCAAGCCGATGAGGAACAGGCTGACCACCACGGCATCGGAACCGCCGCGTCCTTCGCTCGTCGCCCACGAGGTAGCGACCAGCACAGTGCAGGGCAGCGTCGCTGCGACGATCAGACGCGTGGAAACGAAGAACAGGCCGACGAAGATCGAGAGCACCGTCAACAGCGGTGCCAGCACCACGACTCGGCCGGAGTTCGCGGTTGCGAGCACAGCAATTGCAACCGCTGCCGTGTGGCCGACCAGCGTGACAGCGCAACCGCGATCGGTCAGTGCACGGGTCGATCGCAGCACGAGCAGCGCCACCACGGATGCGAAGCCGAGCACCGCTGCATGAACCGGTTGCCACAGTGACGTGATTCCCCCGATCGTCCACGTGACGATCGCAACGAGCGCCAGGATGCGAGCGATCGACAGCGGACTGAGCAGTTCGAGCGGCGCGCCGAGCGCAAACCACGACCGCACCTTCGGAAACGCTCGATTGGCGACTGCGTCGGAGCCGAGGCGGTCGCTCGTCACGAGCAACTTCGCTGACTCACCGGGGGTACTCACGATGGACCTTTCGTCAAGTCGCAATCACCACTTGAGTCGTCTGTCGAAACACCACTCCATTCGCAAACCGCGGCGAGCGCTCGAGTCCATGTCCGTGACCTCGACAGCATGGCATCGCGGTGCCGCTCTGCTGTGACGATTGCGAGTTCGGCATCATCGCCCGCTGCGGTAGCAGCCTCGATGAATCGAACCGAATTCGATGGAGCCACGGTGCTGTCGGTATCGCTGTGGACACACACCACGGGGACACCGATCGGCACCATGTCGACGGGCGACGTGAGTTTCCATCGGCTGTCGACCGGAGCGCCTCGGACCAGGTCGGTCACGACGTCAGACCCCGTCTCGAACAACGCACGTAGATCGGTCGGCGCCGCAATCGCCACCACACCGTCGATGATGTCGCTGTTCGAGGCCGCTGCAACGAGAGCGAGGTGGCCGCCAGCCGAATGACCCACGACGTACAGCCCCTGATCCGGGTGTCGTTGCTTTGCCAGCCGGATCGCTGCGTTGATGTCCTCGAAGGTGCTGGGCCAGCCGCCTCCGCCTCCGAATCGTCCGAGTCGTCGGTACTCGACGTTGACCATGTCGAAGCCGACTCGTGCGCCATGGCGTTCGACCAGAGCGAAGACGCGCCTGCTGTACGGCCACTTCCAGAACCCACCGTGAATCAGCACGATCGTCGCCTCCCGGCGCGAGTCTGAGGCGGCGCGAACGATGACGTGCTGGCCTCGCCTCGGCCCATACCGCAATCGTTGGGTACGTCGCTGCACCGTTGTTCATCGGCCAGACCAGGGCCTTTCGTGAGTCGAATGCCATGATGGCAGCCATGCCCCTCGAGACCGATGCCGAGTTCGCCGCGCGGCTTGCCATCCAGACGGGCCACATTCTGACCGAGATCCGTGAACCCCTGTTTGCCTCGGGGGCATCGCAGTGGGACGTGAAAGACGCCGGAGACGCCGCAGCCCAGGAGTTCTTGGCCGAACAGCTGAGACTTCATCGTCCGGACGACGCTGTGCTCTCCGAGGAGGAAGGCCAGACCGACCAGCGACGCTTTCACACCGATCGGGTGTGGATCATCGATCCGCTCGACGGCACTCGCGAGTTCAGCGAACCCGGCCGAACCGATTGGGCCGTGCACGTGGCGCTCTGGGACAAGGACCGTTTCGGTGCTGCCGCCGTGAGCCTCCCTGCAGTCAACGCGGTGTTCTCGACCGATCCGGCACCACCGATGCCGACCGTCGAGCGAGAGCGACCCGTGCTGATCACCTCGCGCAACCGCGCTCCGTACTCCGCCGTGCTCGTGGCTGAAGGGCTGGGATGCGACGCTGTCCGGCTCGGTTCGGCTGGCGCAAAAGCAATGGCACTCGTGATGGGCCAGGCCGACATCTACGTCCATGACGGCGGCATGCACCAGTGGGATTCGGCCGCGCCCGCTGCGGTGGCCATGGCCGCTGGTTTCCACGCGACGCGCTTGGACGGCTCGCCACTCGTCTACAACGCCCGAGATCCGTGGCTACCGGATTTCATCGTGTGCCGCCCCGAACTCGCTGACGGCGTACTCCGATCGATCTGGGGCTGACAGACATGGAACTCAAAGCAACCCGATTCGAGGTGAGCGAGCAGATCGCCACCGTGTGGCTCGAGCGCCCACAACGGGCCAACGCCTGGACCGGCAGGATGCACGCCGAGTACCGCTGGATCCTCGAACAACTCGAGCCTCGCGACGATGTCCGCGCCGTCGTCGTGACCGGCGCCGGCAACCGATTCTGCGTCGGGGGCGACAGCGACGCGCTACGCGATCACGTCGAGCGCGGCGGGTACGACACCGGCCTCCCCACCGACCCGGCGTCCCCTGGAGGCGGCACCGACTTGGACGCCGACTTTGCCTGGCAACTCGGCTATCGACACCCGATCATTGCAGCGGTGAACGGCGCCTGCGCCGGGGTCGGGCTTGCGCTCGTACTGTTCTGCGACCTGCGCTTCGTGACGCCGAATGCCAAGATGACCACGGCCGCACCCAAACTCGGTCTGCCAGCGGAGTACGGGATGAGTTGGACGCTGCCGCGACTCATCGGCACGACACGAGCGGCAGATCTGTTGCTGTCCGGACGAGTGTTCACGGGCGCCGAAAGCGCTGAGTGGGGGCTCTGGAACAGCGTGGTCGAGGACCCGTATGACGCGGCGCTGTCGTGGGCCCGAAACTTGGCCGCGACGACGGGACCGAACGCCGTGGCCGCAACAAAACGTCAGGTCGCTGCCGACCTGGCCCGCAACACGCCGCAAGAGAGCGTCCGCGAGTCACTGCGATTGATGGACGAAGCCATGGGAACCGCCGAGTACGCCGAGGGCATCGCTGCGTTCACCGCCGGCCGCCTTCCCAACTTCTGACAATCGGGCTACACCGCTCCGTAGGCGAGCATTGCGTCAGCGACCTTCACGAAGCCACCGATGTTCGCTCCGGCCACGTAGTCGACGCCGTCACCGACGCCGTAGTCCGTGCCGTACTCCACGCACTTGGCGTGGATGTCGTCCATGATGGTCTTCAGGCGGCTGTCGACCTCTTCGCGTGACCAGGAGATCCGCAGCGCGTTCTGGCTCTGCTCGAGTCCCGACACGGCAACTCCACCGGCGTTGGCGGCTTTGGCCGGTCCGAACAGCACGCCCGCCTCGGTGAATGCACGAACACCTTCGAGTTCGGTGGGCATGTTG
Organism: Ilumatobacter sp.; assembly: GCA_045106645.1. GTDB lineage: Bacteria > Actinomycetota > Acidimicrobiia > Acidimicrobiales > Ilumatobacteraceae > Ilumatobacter_A. The sequence continues at coordinate 39,980 of JBGCEY010000008.1, read as the reverse complement.
GCGCCTTCGGATACCGCACGCACACCATTGGCAATGAGGGTTCGCGCTTCATCGGGCGACACTTCGTTCTGGGTTGCGCACGGCAGTGCGAGTTCGCACGGCACACCCCACGGGCGCTGCCCTTCGTGGTAATCGCAGCCAAAGTGTTCGGCGTACTCGCTGATTCGACCGCGACGATTCTCCTTCAAGTCCTTCAACCACTCGAGCTTGTCGGCATCGATGCCGTCCGGGTCGTGGATGAAACCGCCGGAGTCTGACGCGGTGACGACCTTTGCTCCGAACTCGTTGAGCTTCTCGATCGCATACGTGGCCACGTTGCCCGAGCCTGACACCACAGCGGTCTTGCCATCGACCGAGTCGGAGGCGTGATTCAGCATGTTCTCCATGAAGTACACAGCTCCGTAGCCGGTGGCCTCGGTACGGATGAGGCTGCCGCCGAAGGCGAGGCCCTTGCCGGTGAGGATGCCGTTGAACCGATTCTCCAGCCGCTTGTACTGGCCGAACAGGTAGCTGATCTCACGGGCTCCCACACCGATATCGCCGGCTGGCACGTCGACGTCGTCACCGATGTAGCGGTGCAACTCGGTCATCAAGGACTGGCAGAACCGCATCACCTCGGCGTCAGACTTTCCCTTCGGGTTGAAGTTCGACCCACCCTTGGCGCCGCCCATCGGGAGCCCCGTCAGCGAGTTCTTGAAAATCTGTTCGAAGCCCAAGAACTTCAGCACGCTGAGTGTGACCGTGGGGTGGAAGCGCAACCCTCCCTTGTACGGGCCGATCGAGTTGTTGAACTGCACCCGCCACGCACGGTTCGCACGGATCTGACCACTGTCGTCCTGCCAAGTGACGCGAAAGATGATCGCCCGGTCGGGTTCCGTCAGCCGTTCGAGAATCTGCGCATCTCGGTACTTCTCGTTGTCCAGCGTGAAAGGCACCAGGGTCTCTGCGACTTCGCGCACGGCCTGCTGGAACTCGGGCTCGCCAGGATTCCTTCGCTCGAGGCCGTGCATGAACGCATCCAGCTCCTGGTGTGCGGCATCGCTGATGTTGCTCGTGTTCATTTCCCGTCCCCTTGTTCGGTGTCGACTCAGGGTAGATCACCGCCGCAGCCGCGCCGGTCGAAATCCGCTGACGGCTCGCGGATGTTCACCGTCGGACTCTCGGGGCACGGCTCACCGCGACAAGACTCACCGCATGCCCCGCCTCCGAGAAGTCGCCCGCGAAGACGCCCACCCGCTCGCCCAAGCCATTTACGCGATGATTTTCGGTGACCGCGATCCGGTTGCCGAACCGGGAACAGCGTCGGGAACGCCGGGCAACTGGTGGACCGTGTTCGCACAGGTACCCGACGCGTTCGACCACACCACGGCAGGCTTCCAGTTCTATCGATCGCCCGACCGCCAACTGTCCGCACAGCACCGAGAACTCGGCCAGACGCGAGCCGGCTACGCCGCTGGCTCGAAGTTCGTGTTCAGCCAGCACTGCAAGGCAATGCGCGACGTGGGCTTCACCGACGAGCAGGTCGCCGCAATTCCGAACTGGTCCACCGCCGAGTGCTTCTCACTGCAGGAGCGAGCGCTGCTTGCGTACACCGATTGCCTCGTGCTCCAGCACGGTCGAGTGCCAGATGGCTTGTTCGACACGCTGAAGGAGCACTTCTCCGACGTCGAGATTCTCGAGTTCACCTATGTGACGTGCACGTACGCGATGCACGCCACGATGACCAAGGCCTTGCGGTTGGAGTACGACGACGTGGACGACCGCGTTGCAGAAGAACCCGACCCCGCCGGCAACTTCGGCGGCCTGGACGTGATGGCGGTCGTCGACGACGACTCTTCGTCAACCAACTGAGCCTCAGCGATCAGAGTGCGTCGAGTACGTCGTCGGTGTGCTCGCCCAGAATCGGGACCGGACCCGGACGCAATTCGTAGCCCTCGAAGTCGACCGGTGTTGCGACCGAGCGGAACTCGCGTTCGCCCTCGCGAGCGGTCATCTCGACGATGCCGGGCTGTGCCTGGGGATCTTCGAGCATCTGTGCGATCGATTGGATCGGTGCCCACCACACGTCGAACTCATCGAAGCGTTCCGTCCAATGCGCTGCAGGTCGAGCAGCGAATGTGGCATCGAGTTCAGCAATCAGGTCGACGCAATGCTCGAGCCGCGATTTCGCCGATGCGAACCGTTCCTGCTCGCCCAAATCCGATCGATCGATCGCCTTGATGAGGTTGGGCCAGTGCCGACTCGCTTCGAGGCAGATCAGCCAGAACCCGACGTCGTCGCTGGCCATGTAGCTGTTGACCAGGGGCGTTGCACTTGCCGTTCGATGCGTAGTCGCGGAACGCTTGCGGAAACGAAGATGGATGGCTGTGTCCCAGCCATTGGTGTACATCCCGTTGCGCAGCAGGCTCGTGGACACGAACCCTCCCCGTTCTGTCCGCGCTCGCTCGATGAGCTTCGCCATCACTCCGGCGGCAAGCGCCATGCCGGTCTGATGATCGCCGGCACCGGAGAGCAACCCGGGTGGCAATTGCCCCGGTGGCACGATCGTGTGGGCCGCTCCCGAACGGGCCCAGTAGGCGCCGATGTCATACCCAGCGCGGTCACGATCGGGGCCGGTGGTGCCGTACCCCGTGATCACCCCGTACACGAGGTGTGGATGGCGCTCGCACACCGTCTCGCTCCCCAATCCCAGCCGTTCGAGCGCTCCGAGGCGCATGTTCGAGATCAACACATCCGCAGTGTCGAGCAGGCCGTGGAATCGCTCCATGTCTGCGCCATCGCGAAGGTCCAACACCACCGACCGCTTTCCTCGATTGTCCAATTCGAACGGCGGCACCGGCAGGTCGGCTCGAACGCCCAATGACGCAAACATCGACCGCTGAGGGTCACCGGCTTCGGGTTCGACCTTGATGACATCAGCACCCCAGTCGGCCATGATGCCGCCGGCTGCTGGACCAGCGACCCACACCCCGAGCTCGATCACGCGGACTCCGGAGAGTGGGCCCGCAGCGTTGCTCACTGCAGGGCGGCGATCACATCGGCAGGGGCTTGCACCAACTCGATGAGAACGCCCTCACCCGAGCGAGGCGTGGCCTCGTTGCCCTTGGGATGCATGAAGCACACGTCGTGGCCCGCTGCGCCTTTGCGGATACCGCCGGGAGTGAATCGCATGCCCTGTTCGGTGAGCCAGTCGACCGCTGCTGCGAGGTCGTCGATCCACAACCCGATGTGGTTCAAGGTCGGCACGTGCACCTTCGGCGACACGTCCGGGTTCAGCGGCTGCATCAGATCGATCTCGACGGCGTGAGGTCCAGTTCCGAGGCGCAAGATGTCCTCGTCGACGTTCTCGGATTCAGCCACGTAGTCGCCGACCTTCTCGACGCCAAGTAGGCCCGTCCACAGCGCAGAGAGCGCCCCCTTGTCCAGCCCACCGATGGCGACCTGTTGGATTCCGAGCACGTTGAAAGGGCGGTCTGTCATGGACTCGATGTTGTCATGCGCGCCCTCAATGAACCGTAACGGTGCCCGCGGCCCCGTCGACGGTGATGGTGGCGCCGTCAGGGATCGATTCCGTTGCCCCGGTGACGCTGACCACGCAAGGGATCCCGAGCTCACGACTGACGATGATCGCGTGGCTCACCTGCGCCCCCACGTTGACGACCACGCCAGCTGCAGGAACGAACAGTGGCGTCCACGCCGGATCGGTGTGCGGGGCCACCAGGACCTCGCCGGGTTCGAGCGCCAGTGGGTCACTGGGATCGAGGATCACACGGGCCGTGCCGGTGATCGTTCCGGCGCAACCGGGAACACCGGTGAGCACGTCACCGGGTGCAGACACCGCAGCAGGCGTCACGTCAGACCGTTTCGCCCACGCTGACAGCGGCGGTACCGAACCGTTGATGATGAACGGCGGGTCGAGCTCGAACAGCACTCGATACTCCTCAGCGCGCTGCGACAAGCGAGATCTGAAGCCTTCTGGTCCAGCGAGAAACGCCTCCAGCTCTTCGTCGAGCAACATATGGAACTCGGCGACGTCGTACTCGTGGCGCAGCGCCAGTTCACGCATGGCGACGCGAACCTCGTTGATCACCTTGATGATGTTCGTCTTCGCTCGCTCGCGTCCGGCGAGATAGCGGTGTGCCGATGCGAGGCCCGCCTCGAACTGGCCGGCGGCCTCCGGGTCTGCAGCGATGGCGCCGCGGATCTGCTCGGTGACCGCTGCTCGCTCAGCGGCCACGGCCTCTGAGCGCACGGCCGGGTCGCCGTCATCGCCCTGCTTGCGCATCACCTCGATCAAACGCGTGGCCAGCTCGGGTTTGGTCTCCCACACGTCGCTGATGATGTCCCACTCGTTTGGACCGCGGCTGCCGAACTCGGCAATGAACGCATCGAAGCCCGCTCGGTACTCATCCGAGTCCGGGGCCAATCGCGAGAGGGCCCACATTGCTCGACTCGGCAACGCCGAATCGACGTCACCCACACCCGTGATCAAGCTGAGTGCCAGGCCTGGATCGCCAACGGCCTCAGCGATCGCACCGAGGATGCCGGGCCCGATGGAGGCGCCAGCGGTGACGGTGAGATGGCGCTCGAACATGCGACGAATCACCGGCTGTAGCGAACGCGCCCGATGCACCAGTTCATGGTCGGTGAGGGTGCCCAGATCGGGACGGTCGGCACGGATGCTGTTCGCTTCGGCCTGGTCGGCAAGCAGTTCGTCGAGTGGCTCGAGCAGCACTCGTTCCATCCACGCACCGAGCTTTGCGGTGTTGGCTTCGCTCTCGTGCCAGTCCTCGGGAACGTAGGGGGGCACGTCGGGGTGATCGCCAAAGTACGTGAAGTCGATCATCTCCGCCGAGAGGTTCGGACCCCGAACACCGAACAGACGCGACAGCGAGGCATTGATGTAGAGATAGCCGCCGAAACTGCCGACCACTTCGTCAGCGCGCACCTCGTCGGGCTCACAGCATCCGACGTTGATCTGCGAGTCACGCCATCCGTTGTTCGTGGCCGACCACACCAGTGTCCAACCCAGTGGGCACGCTGGGTCGGGCAGCACTTCGCCTGCGTTCGCGCGGGTATAGAAGGGGTGGCGTGTCGAGATCTGGTGGTCGGTGATCCAACGGTCTGCGCTCATGCGCCGACGGTAGCTCGCCGGTCAGGAGCGAATGCGCAGCGGAACCATTGCCAGGCGGTGCGAACGCACACGCAGCAGCCCACCGAGCATCGCGCTCAGGACGACGAGTTCAGCCGTGGTCATCAACATCAAGGACATGGCCTTTCTTCGGTCGGTCGGAAGTGACACTTGATTCCCGATTTCGTCGAGATTCGCTCTGCAATCGGTCACACTCCCCGCCAAGATGGCCGCATGGTTCTGAGCGACACGGCAGCGGGCGACACCGGCTGGGCGGCATTCACCGATCAGGGGCCCTGGGAGATCACCCGGGACGACGCGAAGTGGCTCGATCTGGCCCGCACACTTCGAGCCCAAGCCCAAGCCGAAGTCCCCCGCCTGACGGCGTCGCGCAAGGTTCCCCCCGGCGTGCGCGTCCTCACCGTCGTCGGCCGGTTGGGCGTTGCGGTTGTCCCGTGGCTGGTGAAGAAGAAGCTCGGCCGCCACGCCGACGCCGCTGCAAGCCGCGCCGACATCTCGCGGCGTCTGCGAACCGCAGCCGAAGCGCTCGGACCCACGTACATCAAGCTGGGTCAGATCATCTCGTCGGGTGAAGGCCTGTTCCCACCGGAGTTGGTGGAGGAGTTCAAGAAATGCCGGGACCAAGTTCCCGCCGAGCCCTTCGATGTCGTTCGTCTCACGGTAGAGCAGGACCTCGGTGCGCGTCTCGAAGATGTGTTCGAGTCGTTCGACGAGGGGGCCTTGGCTGCTGCGTCGATCGCTCAGGTCCACGTGGCCCGCCTCCGCACCGGCGAGGACGTGGTGGTGAAGGTCCAACGTCCACAGGTGTCCAAGCTGGTGCGCAAAGACATCGAAGTGATGGCGTGGCTCGCGCCGTTCCTCGTCGGGCGCATCCCCGTTGCAGCGCTGGCCAACCCGCCCGCCCTCGTGGAACTCTTTGCCGAGACGATCGTCGAGGAACTTGACTTCCGGATGGAGTCGGCGAACATGCTCGACGTAGCCGGCATGCTCCACGAACTCAAGCAAGAGCGCTACGTCACGCCTCGTCCGCACCCCTCGTTGGTGACGCGCCGAATCCTCGTGATGGAACGGGTGCACGGATTCAATTTCGACGACGTCGTCGGTATGCAAGACGCCGGCATCGATACCGAGGACGTGGTGCGCACCGCGATGATTGCGTTCATGGAGGGAGCAATCGTCGAAGGGATCTTCCACGGTGACCTGCACGGCGGCAACCTGTTGGTCCTCGCAGACGGTCGAACCGCGCTACTCGACTACGGCATCGTCGGGCGCCTCGACGGTGGCCGTCGCAACGCATTCTTGCGCCTCATGCTCGGCGCCACGACGAACGATCCGACCGGGCAGGTCGAGGCGCTGCGCGACCTCGGTGCGCTGCCGATGGACACCGACATCGCCGCGGTGGTGAGCGACCTCGGGCTCGACCGTGAAGAAGTGCTCGATCCCACGAAGCTCTCCGGCGAGGAAATGGTCGCCGAGGTCCAGCGGGTAGTGAAGGCAATGCTCGGATACGGAGCGAAGCTGCCCAAGGAGTTGATGCTCTACGTGAAGAACCTCGTGTTCCTCGACGGAGCCATCGCGCGCTTGGCACCCGACCTCGATCTGATCGGTGAGGTTCAGAACATCTCGATGCTGTTCGCCATGAAGCACGGAGAGCGACTCGGTCGCGAGCTGGGTGTGAACCCGAACGACGTCGAGTTCGACATGGACGGCATCAAAGCGAGCGTCGGACTGGACTCGTCGGCGACCGGACTCACCTACCGCGAGCTCCAGGAGCGGCGCGCCATCATCCAGAAGCGGATGTCGGAGCACGTGGAAGGGCGCGACTGATGCGTCTCGTCATCGCTCGCTGTTCGGTCGACTACGCCGGCCGGCTCGACGCCCACCTACCCGAAGCCAATCGGCTGATCATGGTCAAGGCCGACGGATGCGTTGCAATCCACGCAGACGGCGGTGCGTACAAACCGCTGAACTGGATGAATGCGCCGAACACCCTCGTCGACAACGGCGACAACTGGGTGATCACGAACCCGAAGAAAGAAACGCTGACGATCCATCTCCACGAGGTACTCAGCGACGTCGCAGAAGAACTGGGCGAGGATCCGGGACTCCAGAAGGACGGCGTGGAGGCGCATCTGCAGGAGCTGCTCGCTGCGAACCCCGATTCCATCGAGGACGGCCTGAAGCTCGTCCGACGCGAGTACCCGACCGCCATCGGCCCCGTCGACCTGCTGTGCCGCGACGACAGCGACCAGGTGGTGGCGATCGAAGTGAAGCGCCGCGGCGAGATCGACGGCGTGGAGCAACTGGCGCGTTACATCGAGCGGCTCTCTCTCGACTCGTCGTTGGGAGAGGTCCGCGGCGTGTACGTGGCGCAGTCGATCAAACCGCAGGCGAAGGTGCTGGCGGAATCGCGTGGCTTCACGTGGGTCGAAGTGGACTACGACGAACTGCGCGGCATCCAGTCCAACGAACTCAAGCTGTTCTGACTCACTCGGCGTTGTCGCTCACGGCACGAAGCCGTTGACGTCCACGATCACGTGGGCTGCTCGGCGGGTGAACACACACACTTCACCATCGTCGCCGATGCGCGCTACCACGGCGTTCGGGACATTCGATCCCGGCCGATAGTTGAGGTTGGATGCCAGCGGCACCTCGCCACCGCACGGGAACACCGTGAAGAATCCGTTCTGCTCGGGTTGCACCGCCGTGACGTTGAGAATTACACCCGATGCATCGCCAGGCACGCCCGCCACACCGGCCACTTTGACCTGTGTGATGGACTCCGCTGCTCGCCGATCACCGAGGTCACGCGTGTCGAGTACCCGCTCGGGCTCGAGCGGTTCGACCCGCGTCCCCGTCGGCAAGAAGCCGTTGACGTCGACGATGATGTGCGCCTCCTGTGAGGTGAACACGCACACTTCGCCGTCCTCTCCCACTGCTGCCACCACGGCATTCGGGACGTTCTCGCCGGGCGTGAAGTTCAGGTTCGAAGCCAACGGAACGTCACCACCACATGGGTACACGGTCATGAAGCCGCGCGCCGCAGGGCGAACCGCCGTGACGTTCAAGACCACGCCTTCGGCATCGGCCGGAACGCCGCTGCGATCCGTCACCCTCAACCGAGTGATCGACCCCGCAGCTGGCGCTTCGCCGAGATCACGGGTATCGAGCAAACGAGCAGGCGGCAGCGACCCGACGTCGGACAATGCGGGGACGTACCCGTTCACGTCGACCGCCAGGTCGATGCCGCCAGAGGTGTAGAAACACACCTTGCCGTCGATGCCGACGCGAGCCATCACGGCATTCGCGATGGTTGCCCCCGGCTGGTAGTTCAAGTTGGAGGTCTCTGCACGCGGGAACCCGCACGGGAACACGGTGACGAAGCCTTTGCCGTCTGGACGGATCGCGGTGACGTTCAACAACACGGCGAGCGCATCGTCGGGCACACCGGCTCGCCCGGTGACCACGACCTCGGTCTCCGAGTCGCTCATCCGACGACCCGGCCCCTCGCGCGAGTCGAAGAGTCGGTCCGGATCGAGCGTGACCAGTGGGCCGACGAAGGCAGGGTTGGAGAGGAACGGCGACCAGCCGCTCTCGGGACCCCGGTCACTGTCGGTCAGATCGAATGCGACATCGTCGAACTCGAACGATGTTCGGAACCGGAGCTGCTCGGGGTTGCCGAGGCACGCTGCGCTGAACGTGACCGAGTACGAGCGAGTAGCGGCATCGGCAACGGGTTCGCCGAGGCAGCGCACGTTGTTGCGCCGGCCCAGCACGCCGGCACGAAGTTCGCCGTCGTTCACGTCCATTCGGATACGACCGTTCTCGTTGTCGTCATCATCGGTATCGACGAACCAGGTGACCGACGTGTCGCCGAACTGCCACGCATCGGTGGACGGGTCCGTGAACTCGTCGACGACGAGCGTTGCGGTGACGAGCCCATTCGAGGACGCTTCGAGGGTGCTCGACACGATGTCGCCTTCCGCAAAGTCGCTGTCCGACAGGTCGTCGGTGACCGTTCTGGCCTGAGTGACCAACGGCTCGGCCTGCGCAACCGCGTCAGGCGCTGTGACGTTGTCACGCACTGCGATTGCGGCGCCTCCCGCGACGATGCCGCCGACGACGATGCCGGCCGTGGCCGTCCAGAGCGTGGATCTGCGTGTCATGTTCATGCTCCTGCGCTCCCGACACCAGCGTCAGACCAGTCGCCCGCGCCGACGACGTTTCTTGCTCGAACGCGCACCTCGTACACGCTCTTGGCTTTCAGCCCCGTGAACTGGGCAACGAGCACTTCGGGCTTCAGTGATTGCGTGGATCCCCAGGCGCCGCCGAGCGGTCTCACCTGAACCTGGTACCCGTTGAGTGCCGCACCGCCGTCGTCGGCGGGCTGCCATGTGGCCGACACACCCGAGGCAATGCTGGCGACGTTGACACCGTGCACCTGGGCGGGCACCGTGCCACCGCCCACGACGGTGACCGATGTCTGATTCGACCACTCCCCCGCCCCCGCTGCGTTCTCGGCGCGCACTCGCACGCCGACGGTCGTACCGTCGGCCAGCCCCGAGATCGTGGCATTGGTGGTCGTGCCGCCGACCACGATCGGGTTGCCCCAGTCGCCGCTCGGCGAACGCTGCTCGACCACGTAGGCCGTGAGGACAGCGCCTCTGGTGGCCACCGCCTTCCACTCGACTTCCACACTGCCGGCACCCGAGACCGCCGTGACGCGACGCACTCGTGCGGGCGGCGTGATCTCGGGAACGGTGTCGGCTGGTTCGGACCAAGGTCCGTCGCCCGACGCGTCGGTGGCACGCACGCGGAACGAGTAGTTCACACCGTTCGTGAGTCTGCGGGTGATGTACTTGGTGCGATTCGGTGTGAGGTCCACACCGTTGCCCCATGGACCGCCGGCATCGCTGCGTTCCAGCCGGTATCCGGTGACCGACCTGTTCGGCTCACTCCACTTCGCAAGTGCCGCCTCGTGGCCTCCCTGCGCGGTGAGGTCGTCGATCTCAAGCGGCCCCCCGTCGACTCCGACCCATGAGGCCGGGACGGGAATCGTCTCGACGTAGACGATGCTTGGGCCACCGTCCAGATCTTCTGAGTCTTCGATCAGGACTCGCACGGGGTCTTCTGACTCCGGAGCAGTGATCGAACCCGACCATACGGTGTTGGATCCCGACGACCCCTTCGCCAAGACCACCGGCGTACCGAGGTCTTTCCACGAGAGATTCGCGTCGGCAATGTCTGGATCGCTGAACTGCAATCGGGCGGTCATGGTGTTACCGAGTTCGGTCCCCGCCACGCTCACGTCGATGTCATCGCCGTTGCGGGTGATACTCGCTCGACGATCTGCACCCAAACGGATTGGTTCGGTGGTGATGCTCGGGCTGATGAATGCACCGGCGATCGACACGGGTTGCAGCCGAACAAGCGACAACTTGACCATGGGCCTGTATCCCATGTTCGCTGAGATGACGATGTCGGAATACCACTCGTTGCGATCAGCGTCGAACGACACGTCGTGGCCTGCGATGTCGAGCGCCAACGGACCGATACCCGTGCGAATCACGGTGGCTTCCGGAAAGTCGTCGACCGTCAGCGGAGCCGTCGGACCCGACGTCGACAGTGGATCGCGTGCTGCCTGGCTGAGTGGCCCTTCTTCACCTTCTCCGATCACGACACCGAGCGTTTCGCCCGCACCAGTCGTGAACCAGGGCCGGCGGAGCCAGATTCGAATGGTCTGGCCTCGGTGTTCCACGCTGACCTCGTCGCCCTGCGTGGCGCGGGTCCGAGCGAACGCCGGGAGCGCCTCCACGAGGCCTGGCACGGCGGGAACCCCGGAGTTCGGGATGGTGAGTTTGATCGTGGCGCCCGCTTCGTCAGACAGACGGTCGAGCGGCAACCTGATGAAGTCCACGTTGATGTCGGTCTGCAGCGGCAGCGCGCTGGTCGGCGTTCGTGTGATCGTTCCGGCCTCGTGGTCGATCGTGAAGTCCACGTTCGGCCGACCCACGATCGGGTCGGCGCCCGTGGTCACCACCGAGATGTTCAGATCGGACACGCCGTCGGTCGACAGGACCTCGAGCCCAGAGCGGACGTCGAACTGAATGACCTTGCGCTCGGTGAAGTGGCGGGCGTACCTGGTGAACGCATCGAGGGTGAGAACGATGTCATGCACCTTGGTGTCGCCGACCTCGAAGCGTGTCTCGTCGATCGGCACCACGTCCTGTTCGGTGTAGTCCTCGGTTTGTGTGAAGAAGAACCGGGTCGTCGTCGTTTCGACGATTCCCGAGAGGGAGCCGGGGGTGTCAACGACGTCTGCCAGCGTTGCGGCGAAGTCGACGGTACCGGTGGACTTCACGTCGATCTGCAGGTCGCCGTCGAACCACGCACGGGTGTCGTTCAATGATCGGTTGACACCGAGACCGCTGACCGCCGGCAACGACAGCGGTCGCCGAACTGCGTGGATGAGCTTCATTGGCTGCCGCGACGAGAACATCCAGTGAGCGCCCGAGCGGGCTTCGGCCTCCATCCGGGAGCGAGGCCCACCGGACACCAGCTGGAGGAGCCGCCAATGGCTCACGAGCGCCGCCGACGGCCGCTGCGTTGCGAAGATCTCGCGGGTGATGCCCTTGGGAACCTCCACGATGAGATCTGACCCGAACGTGGCGTTGGGTCGTGGCACGGGCGCCGCGGTCCCTGCTCGTACCTCGACACCGATCGCACGAGCCTCTGGCCACACATCCGAGATCGACAGGGTGGTGGCTCCGGCGGCACCGGGAAGATCGAGCAGAGCAAAGCCGTCAAACGCTGGCTCTACCAGGTACGACACATCTGGACGCCACGACTCGACCGGCGACATCAGTTCACCCGAATCGGGGTCTTCTTCGGTGTCGTCGAGCACGGTGACGGCGGTTCGAGCCACCACCATGTCGAACGTCGCCTGGTCGGTGAACAGACCGTCAGGACCGGGGTATCCGTGTAACTCGCACTGGAACTGCTCGGTCTGCGACGGGAAGATCACTCGCGAGGTCGGCTCGACCGTGGCATCGTCCTGATCGAGCTCGCTCTTGATGACACAGGTCGTCGGAGCGTCACCGACACCTGGGACCGCCTTGGGCACTCGACGCACCGGGACCGGCGCCCCGAGGGGCTTGGTTCGCCCATACCGATGCAGCTCGGTTTCGGTGTTGCCTCCCGGGTGCGTCTCGGAAAGGTCACGCGAGTTGCCGGCCAGGTCGACGACGCGCGCCCGGAACTTGTACTCCCGGCCGTATCGAAGGCGCGGCAGCACGCTGTTCGGCACCGCGTAGTCGACGCCGACCTGTATTTCCATGTCATCGGTAGGAATGCTGTCCGCAAGGTCCGTCGCTCCGGTGACACCGCAGAACGCCCGACCCGGAGGATTCGCCACGTTGCTCCAGCCGTTCCAACCGAAGATCTTCGGGTCGAAGCGGAGCGGAGTCCGGTCGAGTCGCGGCGGGGCGACCACCAGGCCCTCACCAGTCTGAGGGGGATCGACGTTGCCACCTGGGTCGTCCATGATCGAAGCCACATCGCTCATTGCGGTATAGGTCATCCAGCCTTCATCACGCGGCGGCGTGATCGACAGCGCTGGATCACGTGGAAAATCGAACCCGCTCGGCACGATGCGATCCCAGATCGAGAACCACTGAGCGGGAGCGTTGTCGAAGACGTCATAGCGACGCCCGCTCACCAGCGCCTCACCGCTCAGTGGGATCGGGTCGGGGTCCGTCGAAACGAGGTAGTTCTTGATCTGCTCCTCCAGCTCGATCTGGGCCTCCCACAGCGCGTAGACCTCGGCGACCAAGTCCACGCCGTTACGCACCAGATACACCCCGTCTTCACGCATCGGCGACACTCCTGCCGATCGATCGTCGTCGAGGCCGTCAACGATCTGAGATGTGTCGGTGATCGCCGGACCGATGTCGACGCTCCCGATGGAGTGCGATCCGTCGCCGACCGTGGGCCAGCTCCCAGGGCCGTCGACCGGCCAGAACTCGGTGTCGAACGAGACATCGACGGAGACGGTCGCTCCGGGGTAGCCCACCGAGTAGTTGGAACCGACCGTGAGTCGTGTCCTCCCCGCCGCCAACGTCACCTCCAGATCCACCACGAGTCCGAGCGAACGAAGCAGTTCCGGATGAGCCTGGGCAAAGGCCAACGCAGCATGGAAGTCGGCCGACTCCGGGTCGTCGTCGGGTGACGGAGCACCGCCTGGTACCGGGTCGGGATCCACACCTCCGGGACGGTCCATGTGCTCGTCGTACGCCTCGATGACACCGGAATCTCGAAACCCGGTGTAGGCGCTCACTCCTGCCAGATCCTCGACGCTGGGGGGACTGGTCGGAAAATCGACGGCGAGGTCCTTGTACATCTCCGGGACGTCACTCACGACCTTCTGAGCGTCGTACATCGGGGCAATCGAGTCATCTTCAGGATGCACGATCGGCCGGAACCGGTCGACACGAATGGACGACATGGTGTTCGTCGCGAACAGCGCGTCCCATGCCGCTTCTGAGGGTGCAGCCGAGATCCAGTTCGGGTCACCGACCTTGATGCCTTGGTTCACCGGTGCCACGGTGAAATTCCCTGCCGCGGTGGCCAGCGCCACCCTCAGCTCGAGCGGGCCGGCACCGCCCGGCGCAGTGCCGTTGATGACCTTTGGCCAGTTTCGCCAATCCTGCATCCAGTCGGCGAGCTTGCCGGCCTCTTGAAGGCGGGGGACGAAGAAAACCGACAGGTTGCCGGTGCTCCCGGTGCGTCCATTCGGCAACGGGATGATGATGTGGTAGCTGAGTGCCATGATCAGACCTCTCCGGAGAATGCGTCGACGTAGTCGTTCCAACTACTGAATGAATGTGCGGAGCCAAACGATCCCGATGGGTCATCGCCGAGTCCTCCACCGCCGTTGTCCGCAGCACGAGCTGCGCGGCCGCGGCGCAGACCACTCGCTCCATCATCACCGAGCTCGAAGTCGATGGAACCAATGCGGACCTTGCCGCTGTAGGTGAACACCGCCGTGACCGACCAGTGGATCGTGCCGGTGACGGTGACCTTCTTTTCGGCGACCTCGTACTTCACCTTGCCTTTGATGCTCAAGGTGGCGCCGATCACGCCCAACACGTTGAAGTGGGCGGTGAGCGACACTTCTCCGATGAAGGTGACCGCCCCCTCCTTCAGTTTGAACACCGCGGACACCGCGACCTCGCAGTACGCCTGAGCGACGACGATGTCGATCTCCACCAGTCGGGCACTGACGAACGCCTTGACGATGAGGAGCTCCAGGCCCTGCGTCGAGAACTCCATCTCGACGGAGAATCCGCCACCGAACTGGAGGATCTGCAGCGACACCGGATTGGCTCGCGAGCCGACGCCGATTCCGATCCTCGGTTCGTCATCACCGGTGAACGGGAACGACCCGTACAGACCGATCGCGAAGTTGGTGATCTTGAGCACGCCAAGAGTGATGTCCGGCAAGGCGACCGACAGGTCGAAATCGATGGCGGAACTCGAGATGTCGATGTCGAAGTCCGCGCCGGCTGGGGTCAGCAGATCGAGGAGGGGCTCCATCCAGGCGAGATCGTCACCGAGCCGCCACGAAGCGACATCGAAGGTCAGGTCTGGCGTCCCGGTGGTGGTCTGCACCGCTCGCAGTTCGCGAATGTCGAGCTGCACGAGGTCGAGGCCAGGCGGAATCACCAAGGTGAAGTCGCTGACCCGGAACTCCACCGTGGCGGAGGTGTCGACGTCGTCCTCGAGTGCAATGACGCTGCTGATCGACACACACAGCGTCGTGTCGGAATCCGCGATGAACCCTGCGGGTTCGACGCTCTTGATGTTCGGTGGGCACCACGAATAGGTCTGCTCCACGCGATCGTCGAACCGTTCGATCTCGAGGCCGGGAATGTCGATCCCATCGATTGCGAGATCGATCAGAATCGGCTCCACGAGCTCGGCGAGCTTCACTCCACGCAGGATTTGCGCCACGTCGCCGAACGCCTGCGCAGGGTTCCAGGTATCGGGTACGCCGGCGCCGCTGTCCTCGAACTTCGGCCCGACCCCGAGCGTCTGATTGAACTGCTCGGCGCGTAGATCAGGTGTCATGACAGCTCGCGCTTCACCGCCAACCGGGAAGTCTCTCGGCACCACGAGATCGAGGAAGGCCTGTTTCGGGTTGATCGTGGCGTCGTTACCGCTGGTCAGATACTCCGGCGTGAACTCCACCTCGATTCCACCAACACCATTGGAGGCCACCTCGCCCGCCACGATCACCGGCTGCAGCGGCAACTGGCCCGCAGCTTCGAGGTTGGCCGCCGATACACCGGTGATCGGCACGAGGCCAACCTGCATGCGCGTGGTGGACAACGTGGTGACCGAGTCACCTGCTTCGACGGGTTCAGCCCATGCGACATTGCGCAACGACGAGAACATCAGGCGAGCATCCTCACCGTCGTCCGACGCGTAGAACTCAGCGAGTTTGTTGCGCACACCCGACTTGGCCAGTCCCGCCTCGGACACGAACACGGCACGCAGCGAGAACGGATAGGGGTCGTTGTCGATGCTGTCGACACCGGTGTACGACACCTTCTTCAGGTATCCATCCCAGATGCTCCCGGGCGCTTCGAGTTCGACGTACCACGCGTCGTTCAAACCCAAACTCTGCGCATTGTCATCGTCGTCGACCCAGGTGATTTCACCCTTGCGAACCAACTGGTTGTCCGACTCCTCGATGATGATCTGGCGAAATGGCATGTTGCGGCCAGCAAACGGCGAGTACTGGCCCGGGAAGGCCTTTTCGCTGTCTCCCGACAGGGCGAAATGCTCCTCGTTGATCAAGATGGAGACGAGATCTCCAGCCTGATCCGCAATCCAGATGCGAGTGTTCGTCTGCGTCCACACGGCCTCGTGCCCAAACGGCATCAGGACGCCGCGTTCGGTCACCTGAGCAAACTGATCTCTGCCGCCCTGGACGCGCTGGATCCACGAGACTCCGCTCCACTCACCGTTGATCGACGCCCAAGCACCCTGATTCGTGAGGCGCACGTGTTGGGCAACAGCAGGACCCTCGCTTGCTGCTGTCGACACGATCAGGTCTCTTGACAGAGCGCTCGGAACCCGCCGGGAAAACGGATCGCTCGTCGACGCATTGTGAACCGGTGTGACCTCGATGGGCCCACCCGCATCCAGGAGCAGCCGATGGAGTTGAGTGACGCCCGCTGTGGACGTCGGACCCGAATCAGCGGTCACGACAACGCCGGAACCCGGCGACCAGCGCAGGTCCGCCGGGAGTTCGATCATCGTCATGTTGTCGTTCGGGTCACCGGCCGCCGTGGTGGTACGGAGCGTGAACGATGCGAGGTCGAGCAGCGCCTCGACCGTGAGGTCGATGGGTGGCGTTGCATCGAACACGAGCCGGCTCGCAGCGGCGTTGTGATGGTCGATCTGAGCGAGGGCAGGTGTTTCGACAGCGGTGATGGGGTATTCGGCGGTGTGTTGCGGCTGCAATCCGATCCGAATACGTGGAGCCCCCGACGACGCAGCGACCAGACGGTTCCCGGCAACGTCGTGATCCAAATTCACGAACGTGTACACCAGCCGGAGCTGGGAGTCAGGGTCCACCAGCGTCAGCGTGAGGTCGTCGCCGTCGCTGGTCAACGGTGCAGCCAAGAAGCCGCGCGCATCGACCGTGGCCAGCGCCGTGCCTGCGCCCGCAACCGTGATGAACCGCCGCCGGCTGATCGGCTCCGTCGTCAACCCCTGCGCATACCCCAGAACTTCCACGAGGTGAAAGGTAAAACGGGTGTGTCAATGCGCTGTTAATGAACCTGGGCGGACGTCGAGCATCCCGGCCCGACAGCATCGTTGAGCTGGATCTTTACGACATGAGTTGTTCTTCGAAGCCTGCCATGTCGACGGCGTCCGGTGCTGCGTCTCCGGCACGTGTGCCCGCGTCGTCCGCCGCCACGTAGTCGAAGTCGATCACGGCGAGAATCGTGTCGTCGTCGCGAGCCGTGTCTTCGAGCATGTACTCGGCAATCGGGTCCGGCTCAGGTCCGAAGCGGTCGATCGCTCCGGCCAGTCGAGCAATGCCCTCGTCCAGCGATGCGCGCCGCGTCTCGATCAACCCGTCGGAGTACAGCACCAGCGACGCATCGATCGGCACGTTGACGACTTCGGAGCGCCGAGGCCCCTGTGGAATACCGATCAACGCCGTGTTCGCTCCATCGAGGCGATGCACGTTGCGGTCGGCCACGAGGAGCGGGGGCGGGTGTCCAGCACAGGAGTACTCGAGCGTCCGTGCCACCGGGTCGAACACGCCCACCCACGCGGTGCCATAGCGAATCGTGGGCTCGGCGTCGCAGAAGAGGTCGAGTCGTGCGAGCAGCAAGGCGGGGTCCGGGTCGATCACCGCGTCCAGCGCGAGTCCGCTGCGGACCGAGGCCATCGAGCGAGCGGCATCGAGATCGTGTCCCACGATGTCTCCAACAGCGAACACCAGGCGGCCATCAACAGACTCTCGCAACAGGTACCAGTCTCCCCCGACGCCGATGTCATGGCGGGCGGCGTCGTACACACCACGAGAGCGGTAGCCCGGGCCGGTCAACATCAGCGGAGGAAGCAGCAGTCGCTGAAGTTCGCCGACCGTCGACAGCCGATGCGCTGCATCGTCGGTTGCAATGACCCGCTCGTTCGTTTCGGCCGACACGAGATACGCAGTGACCACGAACACGAGGAACTCGAGCTTCATGGCCGTGAGTGCTTCTGACGGTGTGAGACCCGAGATGAGACTCTCGGGAGCGACAGCCAGCGACACCCCGACCGAGCCTGCGATCACCAGTCCGGTCAACGCGATCACCCGAACATCGAACACCACGCCAGCCACGACCAGCATCGCCAGCACGAGGAACATCAACGGAAGATCCGTCAGCCCGAGCGTGGCGACAGCGGCCACACCCGTCCCCACAACGAGTGCTGCAGCCGTCAGGCCACGCCACGAGCGACCCCCCGCCGTGGCGTTCCACGCCAGCAGGAGTGGTGCAACGACCACCACGCCGAGGGCATCTCCGAGCCACCACTGCGGAGCAACCGACACGGGTGAACTTCCGAATTGCCACATGGCCACCAGCCCGCCGATCACCCCGGAAACCAGCGGGCCGAATGCGACCGCTCCGAGCCCGAACATGACGAGGTCGCGACGCCGACCGACGTCGAGGTTGGTCACGCCATCAGCGCAACGCCCGACCAGTGATCCAACCACCAGCGCCGCCAGAAGTGGCCCGACGGCGTTCGCCACGCCGAATCCCAAGAGTGCCGGAATGTTGGTCATGGCTCCAACGGTGGTTCCGGTGGTGATTTCGCCCAGCAGAACGGCGCCGGCAATCAGCGGCCAACGATTGCGCGGCAACAACAGCAGCATCGCAACGGTCACGCCCGCGGGAGGGAAGAACACTGCACCCAAGCCAGACGCATTGATCGTCAGCCATGCAAGCGATCCACCGATGACGTACAGGACGTACATGGCGACCGCGATGAACACGGGGTTCACTCGTTGCAACTGCATTTTCGATACTCAGCCTTCCGTGGCATTCGGGTGTCGTGACGACAACAGTCCGTGCCGGCGGCGAAAATGCCACCATCAGCTGAGTTCTTGACGGAAGGTCAGCAGCTTCGGCCAGGGTACGCGGGGCGCACCGTCACCTGATAGGCGATGTCGCCCTCTGAATAGAACGTGAGTTGATCAGCACGCTCGAACAAGTCGCCGATGAGATCGCGGCTGACCTCGACGCAGTCCACAGCCTCGGCCAACTCGATACCGGTCCCACCCGGCCACGCTTCTACCGTCGGTGCAGGGTCGAACCCGCTCAGGTCGTCAATCGGCGCAGCGCGGAACTGGTAGCCGTTCGGCTCGTACGGCACGGGCGCTCCCACCGTGCCGGAACCGGCCATGTCGCCGGTTGCGCCCGTGAGGTCGGTGAGGAAGTCGAGCAGCGCCTGACGCTGCGGCGTCGACTCTTGCGCGCCGGAACCGGGAGGACCTCCCACTCCGAGCGCGTACGCCTCATGCACGTACCGCGCTCCATCCGCCACGATCATCAACGTGGCGGTGGACGCGTCGGCAATGGACTCGTTGCTGGAGTACTCGACGTCTGCGAGCAGTCCTGCGTCATCAGCAGCGGCCAGGATCGACGTGACGCCCTCCGGCGAGATCGTCTGCATCATGTGTTGGGGCAGCAACGGACCCGGAAACACCTGCGACGCAGCGGCGCCGGTGATGATCGTGCCATCACCGGTGATGATCAGCACCGGTGGGTCCTGAAAGGCGAACTCCGCTGTGGTGAAACCTCCGGGTTGAGTGAACGACAACACCACATTCGGATTGGTGACACCCGTCTCTGGCACGCCGGTGTCAGGTGGTGCGGTGGGGGCCGTGGTCGGCAACGGTGTGGTGGGCTCCGGTGGCAGTTCGCCAAGAGTGCCCGACGACTCCAAACTCTCCCCGTCTCCGCTGCCACCACACGCGGCGAGCAGCCCGAGGGCGGGTACGGCAATAACGGTGGCGATGAAGTTACGGCGTTGCATGATCGGATCCATGTCTATCTGACGCCGGCACGGTGCGGGTGGTTCCACAACCCGGCCGAGTTCCTTCTCAGCCGCCGAGTCGGGCGGCGAGCACGACGACGCCAGACGACTCCGCCATGGCTTCGGGCTGGAGCGTGACCGTGAGCAGCGGGTAGTCCTCGATCGACACTCCCGCCCACAATTCGATGGAGCGGTCACCGCCGCCACGAAGGTGGAACGTTCCCGCACTCACACCGACGTCAGGACCAGTGCGCAACCAGGCCTCGTAGTAGAAGCCCTCGGGAGCGGGCGGGAGCCCGGTGGTTTCGAGCACGATCCTCGTGCCATCCGGGGTTGTCCGAACGCCTGCGCTTCCGGATGCCCCCGGCTCCACGTCCGTTGCGGCAAGCGCCAACACGATGTCGTCCTCGTCGGTATCTTGCACGACGGACGTGACAACGAACCCGCATGCCACGATCAACAGCGCAGCGGCCGCTCCGAGCAGCGCACTGGACCAGCGCACACGTCGCCGATCAGCCAAGTTGACGACCGGTGACGGTTCGGTGCCGGTGTCCAGTTCGGCCGACGATGCTTCAGCCATCACGGCCGCCACCGTGGCTGCAGCAAGGTCGGCGTCGAAGTCCGTCCACACCGACTCGTCGCTCAAGAGAGCGAGTACATCGTCGGAAAGTTCGGGGATCGATTCGTCGTTCATGTCGGCTCCTCACCCACCTGTACGTTCGATGCCTGCGTTTGGTTCGCGGACGGCGCATATTGTCCGAGCGCCACCGCCAGACGTTGACGTGCACGTCCCGTTCTGGACTTCACGGTGCCCACCGGAATGCCGAGTTCTTCAGCGATCTCGCCGTGCGACATGCCGAGGAGATGCGACATCTTCATCACCGTGCGCTCGTCGGGCGGCAGTGCGTCGAGCGCCTGGCGAACGTCGTAGATCTGAACGCTGCGTTCGAAGGTCATGGATTCGACCGCGACATCCTGTTCGGGTTCGTGTCCGCCAGCGGTCGGGCGGCTTTCGCTGCGCAACAGATCGATCGCCGTGCGACGTGCAATGGTGTACAGCCAGGGCTGAATTGGACGGTTCGCCTCCAGCGACGACGCCGCACGCCAAGCTTTCACGAAGGTCTGCTGAACAATTTCAGCGACCAACTCGGGCGACGAACCCACGAACGATCTGGCAACCGTGGCGATTGCGCCGCCATAGAGGCGCACGACTTCGTTCACCGCTGCTTCATCGCCAGCGCGAAAGCGTGCGACGACGTCTGGCTCCATAGCTCTATCGTCGCACGACCTGAAGAAAATTCCATGCATTCGCGAACCGGACTCGGTTCAGGCTCGTACAGGTGGACATGAACGCAACCACGACACACTCCACCTCGATCATCCGCAGAGCCGCACTCGCTGCCGGCATCGTCATCACGCTGGCCGCATGCGGCAGCGATGCCGCAACCGATTCCGCGCCCACGGATGCAGCTCCCGCCGAAGCATCCGGTACCGCGCTCGTTGCCTCCGCATCATCGGATGCCGGCCAGATCCTGGTCAACGCAGACGGATTGAGCGTGTACGGCTTCACCCCCGACGCCGGTTCCAACCCAACCTGTGTTGACGGGTGCGCCGAGGCCTGGCCGCCGGTCACCGTGGACGGCAATGCCGTACCCGCAGGGCTGGATCCCGCCGTGTTCTCGGTCGTCGAACACCCCAACGGCTCGAACCAGCTCGTGGCTGGCGAGTGGCCGCTCTACCTCTTTGCTGGCGATGGCGCACCCGGCGACATCAACGGCCAGGGTTCGGGTGGGAACTGGTTCCTGGCAGCTCCCGACGGCTCGCTCATCGGGGCTGCTGGCGCCGACGTGGAAGAAGATGCGCTCGACATCGGAACGCTCGACCTGGGCTACTGAGGCCGTCGGTGGATTACGGTACGTCGCATGAGTCAAGAAGTGCGCGGCATCATCGCAACTGCCAAGGGCAAGCCGGTCTCCATGGAGACCATTGTCATCCCAGACCCCGGCCCCGGTGAGGTCGTGGTCGCCGTTCAGGCGTGCGGCGTGTGCCACACGGACCTGCACTACCGGGAGGGTGGCATCAACGACGAGTTCCCGTTCCTGCTCGGCCACGAGGCCGCAGGAACGGTGGACTCGATCGGCGAGGGCGTCACCCACGTTCAGGTCGGCGACTATGTCGTGCTCAATTGGCGTGCGGTGTGCGGAGAATGCCGAGCGTGCAAGCGCGGCGAAGCCCAGTACTGCTTCGACACCCACAACGCAGACCAGAAGATGACCTTGACCGATGGCACCGAGTTGTCACCGGCGCTCGGCATCGGAGCATTCTGCGAAAAAACCTTGGTTCACCAAGGACAGTGCACCAAGGTCGATCCCGCAGCCCCTGCAACGGCTGCTGGCTTGCTCGGCTGCGGTGTCATGGCGGGTCTCGGTGCTTCCATGAACACCGGCGGCGTTCGCCCCGGCCAGTCCGTTGCTGTGTTCGGATGCGGCGGCGTGGGCGATGCAGCCATCGCCGGTGCTCAGCTCGCTGGAGCCTCGGTCATCGTGGCTGTCGATATCGACGACACCAAGCTCGAGTGGGCGAAGGGTTTTGGTGCCACCCACACCTGCAACTCCAAGAACACCGACCCCGTCGAGTTCATTCAGTCGGTCACCGGTGGCAACGGTGCCGACGTGTGCATCGAGGCAATCGGGCACCCAGCGGTGTACAAGCAGTGTTTCGAAGCCCGCGACCTTGCCGGCACCGTCGTGCTGGTCGGCGTGCCGAACCCGGAGATGACCGTCGAACTGCCGTTCATCGAGATCTTCGGCCGAGGCGGTTCGTTGAAGTCGTCGTGGTACGGCGACTGCCTGCCCGAGCGAGACTTCCCGATGCTGATCGACCTGTACATGCAGGGCCGGCTCGACCTCGACGCGTTCGTTTCCGAGACCATCGAACTCGGCGACGTGGAGGAGGCGTTCCACAAGATGGAACGAGGCGAAGTGCTGCGTTCGGTCGTGGTGCTCGACTCGTGAGCATCGAACTGGTCACCACGAACGGTGTCTTCGCCCTCGGTGGCGGCGAGTGGGAGGTGGAGAACAACATCTGGCTCGTCGGCGACGACAACGAGGTACTGATCTTCGATGCAGCCCATGATCATCAACCGATCGTCGATGCCGTCAACGGCCGCAAGGTGAAGGGCATCGTCCTCACCCATGGACACAACGATCACATCAACGCAGCCGTTGCCCTCCGCGACGCCGTCGATGCTCCGATCCTGCTGCATGAGTTCGATCGATTCCTGTGGGACGTCGTGTACCCGGACCACGACTTCGATGGCCCACTGGAGCCTGGGCGGACCATCTCGGCCGGCGGCCATGAGCTGGGCATTTTGCACACACCCGGTCATTCCCCCGGTTGCTGCTGCTTCTACGATGTCGCCACCGGCGCCCTGATGAGCGGTGACACGCTGTTCTGCGGCGGGCCGGGCGCAACGGGACGTGTGTACTCCGACGAGCCAACGATCATCAACACCATCCGGAACGTGCTGCTCACGTTGCCCGATGACACCGTGGTCCACACCGGCCACGGCGACGCCACCACCATCGGCGCCGAACGCGACACCGTGCTCGCACGGGCCGCAGAACTCGGAGTGTGAGCCCCGTGGTGTACGCCGTCCTCGACGTCGGCGGCACCACG
This sequence comes from Ilumatobacter sp., assembly GCA_045106645.1. Lineage (GTDB taxonomy): Bacteria > Actinomycetota > Acidimicrobiia > Acidimicrobiales > Ilumatobacteraceae > Ilumatobacter_A. Next base: position 16,546 of record JBGCEY010000008.1, on the reverse strand, counting down.
ATCAAGGTCGGCGCAGTCCGGGGTACCGACGTCACCACCGACTCCGCTGTTGACGCTCGGTCTACGGCACCCGCTCCCGTGGTGCTCCGACAACTGGAACTGGCAACCAGTGCTGCGCTCGATTGCGTTCGTCGCGAAGGTGGCTCGCCTCCGGCGGGGCTCGCCATTGCCTTCCCCGGTCCGTTCGACCTCGTGCATGGCCGCCCGCTTCTCGTGGCACCCGGCAAGTTCGCCAACATCCATGGCATCGACCTGCGGACCCACCTTCGATCTGGCAACAGCATCTGGGCCAGCCTCCCCATCGAGTTCGTTCGAGACTCCGAGGCCGTCGGCGTCGGCGAAGCACGCCATGGTGCAGGCCGACGCCACCAGCGGGTGCTGACGATTGCGCTGGGAACCGGCGTCGGGGCTGTGCTCACTCAGGACGCCACACCCGTTCCCCGGGTCGGCGACATCGACATCGAGTCGTTGTTCCTCCAGCCGACCCCAGAGGGAATCGTGGACGACGCGCTGTCGGCCCGCGGTCTGGCTTCGACCCTCGGAGTCGCTCAGCGCGAGCTGAGCAAGGCATTGGACGACCCCACGCCGTTCAGTGCTCAGGTCGATCTGTTCGCCAATCGGCTGGGCGACTTTCTCGCATCGCTGGCACGTCTCGAGGCTGACGTCATCGTGATCGCGGGCGGCGTTGCACGATCGTTTCATCTGTTCCAAGAGGTCGTTGCAGCCCGGCTCGACATTCCCGTCGTTGCGGCTGAGCTCGGCGCGAACGCAGCGATGCTCGGCGCTGTACGACTTGCTTTTCCAACGACATAGCCTGGGCCGATGCCGGTTCAAGTCGTCGAAGGCGTGCCACAGCACTACGAGTGGGGTGACCCCGACTTCATCCCACAGATGCTGGGCGTGGCCGGTCGCGGCAAGCCGTGGGCCGAGCTGTGGCTGGGCACGCACCCGAACGGCCCCACCACGCTGAGCAACGGGCAGCCGCTCTCAGAACTCAGCGGCGAGCTGGCATACCTCCTCAAGGTGCTGTCGGCGGCCACGCCGCTGTCACTCCAGGCCCACCCGACTGCACAGCAAGCGCAAGAAGGCTTCGATCGCGGCGTGTTCTCCGACCCACTCGCCAAACCCGAACTGCTGGTGGCACTCACCCCGTTCGAGGCGCTGTGCGGTATCCGACCCACCGAGGCCACCGTTGCCCTCCTCACGTCGATTGGAGCCCTGTCCCTTGCCGAAGCCGTCGACCGTGATGGCCCGGGAGCTGTCATGACCGCGCTCTACCTCGGTGGGATCGACCCGACGGACACCATTGCGGCCTGCACCAGCTCGCAACTTCCCGAAGCCCTCTGGGTCACGAGGCTTGACGAGCGCTATCCCCGGGATCCATCGGTGGTGGTGGCCCTCCTGCTCAACTACGTGCTGCTCGAGCCAGGCCAGGCCTTGCACCTCACCGCAGGCAATCTGCATGGCTACCTGCAAGGTTCGGGAATCGAACTCATGGCCGCATCCGACAATGTGGTGCGCGGCGGCCTCACCGTCAAACACGTCGATGTCGAGCTGCTCCTCGAGGTCGTCGACCCCACACCGCTTGTTGAGCCGATCATGAACGTCACCAACGGCCGCTACCCGCTCCCTGAGGCGGGTGTCGTGCTCGTGCGGCTCGATCCAGGCGACAGCCACACGGCGAACGGCCATGAGCTGGCCGTCTCGGTGGATGGCACAACGCTGTACCTCTCGCCCGGCACGCAGGTCTACGCCGACAGCACCACCTTCGTCGTCACCGCCGACTGACCAGTTTCGATTGGTCAGGTGCGTCGCGGGACGCATCCGACCGATGCGGTGTCGAGTTCGTACACCGTGCGGAGGAACTCGTCAGGCTCGCTCACTTCTTGCGAATCTGGACGATCTTCTCGTTCGCCATGTTGGCGTCATCACCTTGCTCCTCGAGCAACTTCGCACGATCCTTTTCGGCTTCACGCTTCGCCTTGTCGAGGTCGGCTCGTTCCAACGCTGCATCGATGCCGTTGTCGTTGATGAACTCAGCCCACTCGACCAACTGACCAACCATCTCGTCCTCGGGCACCACTGCCACGTTCTGCCCCTTGATGAACAGGTGGCCCCGCTTGTTGCCCGCTGCGATGCCGATGTCGGCATCGCGAGCTTCTCCGGGACCGTTCACCACACAGCCCATCACGGCCACCTGGAGCGGAATCTCTCGCTCTCCAAACGCTTCCATGGCGTCGTTGGCGACCTTGATCACGTCGACCTCAGCGCGACCACAGGAGGGGCACGCAATGAGATCGACGTTCTTGCGCTCACGCAAGCCCAACGCTTCGAGCAGCTGACGACCGGCTTTGGCTTCCTGCACCGGGTCAGCGGTGAGCGAGTAGCGGATGGTGTCGCCAATGCCCTCCATCAGCAGCGTGGCAATACCTGCGGTGGCCTTGATCAACCCTGCGGGCGGAGGCCCCGCCTCGGTCACGCCGAGGTGCAACGGATGCTTGGTGACTTCGCTGAGCGCGCGGTACGACTCGACCATCAGCGGCACCGACGACGCCTTCACGGAGATCTTGATCAGGTCGAAACCGACCTCGTCGAAGTACTGCATCTCGGTCTGCGCTGACTCGACCATCGCTTCGGGGGTGGCGCCGCCATACTTTTCGTAGAGCTTCGGGTCGAGCGAGCCAGCGTTCACCCCGATGCGAATGGGGATGTTGCGGTCCTTTGCTTCGCGAGCCACGGCCTTGATGTGCTCGGGCTTGCGAATGTTGCCGGGATTCAGACGAAGCCCGTCGACGCCAGCTTCCATTGCCGCCATGGCCATCTTGTACTGGTGATGGATGTCAGCGATGATCGGCACCGGCGAGCGCGGCACGATCTGCGCGAGCCCTTCGGCGGCTTCGATCTCGTTGCAGGTGCAGCGCACGATGTCGGCGCCGGCCGCAGCCAACCCATAGATCTGCTGGAGCGTGCCCTCGACATCAGCGGTCTTGGTGATGGTCATCGACTGCACCGTGATCGGCGAATCGCCACCCACAGGCACATCGCCCACCGTGATCTGATTGGTGATGCGACGCTCAGCTGCCGGGACGACTTCCATGCGCCCAGTCAATCAGACGAACAGCAATGGGTGGTCGCTCGAGAGGCACAACAGCACGGGTCGTCGCGTCACCGACCCTGGCACTGCGCGCTGCTTGCGTCGATCAGGCTCGTGTCCAGCCATCGGTCTGGTCGCCGATGCGTCAGCTAGGAACGTCGTCTCGCGATGAGGGTCCCGTGAGGCAGTTGACGTTCGCCCGCTCTCGGCTGCTGCACGACGCGGACCTCCTCGCTGAACCCAGCAACGTCCAACAGCTCGGCCGTGCGGTCGACGTCAAGCTGATAGGCGGTAGCGACGGCGTGATCGAAGCGCTCACCGTGGGCGTCGGGGTCAGCACAGCCGAAGAAGGAGAGGAAGAGCACCCCATCAGGAGCGAGCACACGCGCGATCTCGTCCAGTGCTGCTGGCACGAGATCGACCGGAGTGTGGATGAGCGAGTGGCGAGAGATGACACCTCGAAGCGATGCTGTTGCGATGGGGAGCGAGGCGAGCTGGCCGATCTCGAACCGCAGGTCCGGGTATACACGGTGAGCGACATCCAGCAGGACTGGTGAGTTGTCCACTCCGAAGATGTCGAGGCCGAGCCCGCGCAAAAAGTTGGTGATGTGCCCTGGGCCGCATCCCACGTCCGCGACCGGGCCAGCGGTTTGCTGTGCCATGTGCGCGAACGCCTCCAGAGTAGAACGAACGAACGACGGCGCCGTCAGCTCGGAAGCGACATGAGCCGTGTAGACCTCGGCCATCCGGTCGTAACCCTCACGGGCCATCAGTTCTGCTGTTGTTTGGTCCAGAGCAATCACCGCCGGAGTTCGGAACGCGCCGTGCGGGCGAAGCCCATCCTCGAGCGCCAGCGCCAGGGTTGCGTTGAGTTACAGCGGGTCGGAGATGTCGAGATATAGGCCGACGAACATGAACATGAACAAAAAGACCACGACCCCGACCGCGAACGGCATCAGCCGTTCCACGTCGGCGAAGTACCGCTCCTTGCCGCCACGCAAACCTTCGCGGACCCGTTCGTACATCGCGATGAGCGCATGCCCGCCATCGAGGGGCAGCAACGGGAACATGTTGAACACACCGACGAATACGTTCAGCACCGCGAGCAGCCACAGCACGCCGAAGATGCCTTCGGAGTCGCCGACGTCATCGGAGATACCCGTCACGCCCACCAGTGTCACCGGTCGAGTGGCCAAGTCGTCGTTGTTGCCGCTGGCGTGGCTGAACAGGTTGACCGGGTTCAGCGCCTTGAACACACCCTTGGTGGACTCCCATGCCGTGGGAACGATGTCGGTGACCGCGTTGACCGCTGCGGCGGGAACGCTGTGCTCGATGAACACGGTTGGATTCCCTGACGACACGCCCAGGTAGGTCGACCCGAACGACGCACTGTCTTCGGGCACATCCGTGCGAGCGGCCAGACCAACCGGAATCGTGAGTGCGGTGCCGTCACGAACGAGCGCAATGTCGACCACGTCGCCCGGCTCGAACGATCGCACGGCCTCGCCGAGTTCGGTCGAATTGGTCACGGTGATGCCACCGACCGACAGGACCTGGTCGTCGGCGAGAATGCCCGCTTGTTCCGCAGGAAGCCCTTCAGGTGCCGCTGCGATGACGAGTTCAGGGGCGGTGCTGCGTTCGCCCTGGCCGACGTAGACCACGAACAGCAGGCCGATCGCAATGATCATGTGCATCAGCGAGCCGCCGGAGATCACCAGCAGGCGCCGCGGAAAGCTCTTCTGGCGGTAGGTGCGCGACTCGTCTTCTTCGGGAACGTCGGCATCCATCTTGTGCATGCCGACGATGCGCACGAACGCACCGAGGGGCAACAGGCGCACGCCGTACTCGGTCTCGCCGCGGCGAAAGCTCCACAGTCGGGGCCCCATGAACATGAAGAACTGGGTGACCTTCATGCCGGTGAGCTTGGCGGTGATGAAGTGCCCGGCTTCGTGGAGGAAGATCGAGATCACCAGGCCGACGACGAAAATGAACCACCAGACGTTGATGGTGTAGAGCCACACGAACAGCCCGGCGAGGGCCAGCATGGCCACTTTGCCTTGCCACCCATCGGCGAGTTCGTCGTCATCGATCTCTTCGGCGGCACCGCCTGCCACGATCTCACTGCGGATCTTGTCCATCCGCGTCGAGGCAGCTGGGGGGTCGAGCGGTCGAGGTGGCGGCAATTCTTCGAGTTGGTCAGTCATCGTTGCTCAATGATCTCTTCGGCAATTCTGCGAGCGACTTGATCGGCTTCGATCACGTCGTCGACGCTGGAGGGGGTGGCACCATCATGGCGCTCCAATACTGCTGCACACACGTCAGCAATGGCATTCCAAGCCACGTTTCCGGAAAGAAAACCTTCCACGGCAACCTCGTTCGCCGCACTCAACCACGCCGGCGCCGTGCCGCCAGCTCGGCCTGCCGCATACGCAAGGTCGAGGCATCGAAACGTTGAACGGTCCGGTGGCTCGAAGTCCAGACGCGACAGCGTGGTCCAGTCGATGGTGCCGAACGGCGTGGCGATCCGGTTGGGATACCCGAGCGCATACCCGATCGGCAGATGCATCGTGGGCATGGACAGCTGGGCAATGGTGGATCCGTCGGTGAATTCAACCATCGAGTGCACCACCGACTGGGGATGTACGACCACGTCGATCTGGTCATATGGCGTGCCGTACAACTCGTGTGCCTCGATCACCTCGAGGCCCTTGTTCATCAATGTGCTGGAATCCACGGTGATCTTGGGGCCCATTGCCCACGTGGGATGCGCCAGCGCTGACTCGACCGTCACCTCGGCGAGTTCATCGGCTGTGCGACCGCGAAAAGGGCCCCCGCTCGCCGTCAGCAGCAGTCGTTGCACTTCTTGGTGCGGGTGGTACGACGAGCGAAGACACTGATGCAATGCGCAGTGTTCACTGTCCACCGGCACCAGCTCGGCACCCGGGGTGTTTCGCAGCGGCTGCACGACCGGTCCAGCAGCGATCAGACTCTCTTTGTTTGCGAGCGCCAGGCGTTTGCCCGCCCGAAGGGTCTCGACGGTGACGGTGAGCCCGGCGAATCCGACCACGCCGTTGACCACCACGTCCGCTGCGTCCACGAGATCAGCGGAGTCCGCAACGACCTCCACGCCGGGGCAGCGTTGAGCGAGCTCAGCGCGTGCGTTCGGGTCGCTGAGTGCGACGACGTCGGGCTCAAACTCGGCCACCTGAGCAACGACGGTCTCGACCGAGCTTCCTGCGCTCAGCCCAGACACCCGATACGAACCGGGTTCGCGAGCGTTCTCGGCGCGGATGACGTCGATCGTTTGTGTGCCGATCGATCCGGTCGAGCCGGCGATCGCCACACGTGTGGTCACGTCAGCCTCCAGCGACAACGGGCGTGAACTCGGTCCACGGCGTGACGACGAGGAAGAGGTAGTACACACCTGGCAGCGTGAACAAGAAACCGTCGAAACGGTCGAGCACGCCGCCGTGGCCCTTGATCAGCGTGCCGAAGTCCTTCACGTCCAGGTTGCGCTTGAACATTGATTCCGTCAGGTCGCCGAGTGGCGCGAGGACCGAGATGACAATGCCCAGCATCAGCAGGTGACTCATGCTGCTCCACGTGTCGCTGAGCTCCTGAAGGCCGATGATGACCATCACGAGCAACGTCAAGATGGTGCCCCCCAAGGCCCCCTCGACGGATTTCGCAGGGCTGATCCAACCGCGCAGCGGCGTTCGCCCGAACGCTGACCCGAGGAAGTACGCACCGACGTCGTTCGCGACGACGCCGACGGCGAGTAACACGAGCGTGTCGGTTCCCCACGGCGTGCCGCCCTCGAACAAGCTCGACGACAGGTTCGAGAAGTCCAGCATCATGCCGACGTAAGCGCCGAGCACACCGATCCAGACGACGCCGAGCATCGTGATCGCCATGTTGGGCATGGGCCCTGACTCGATCGATGACGCACCGATGAAACCAATCGCCGCGGCGAGGAACGCAAACACCAGCACCAACACGATGCCGTCGCCGCCCACCCAATAGGTGGCGAGCGGTGCCATGACAATGGCGGTGACGCCCGGCGCCACTGCGGGGCGATATCCCTTCTCGGTGACCTTGCCGAAGTACTCGATTCCCGCAAGTGCCAACACGACCGTTGCAAAGAGCAACACCCCGAGCGGACCAACGAAGATGGTGAGCCCCAAGAAAACCGCAGCGAGGCCGGCACCGGTTGCGATGGCAACGGGCAGGTTGCGCTTGTCGCCACCTGCTGCAGGGTTACCGGCCGACGGCGGGCGCTGCGGTGTGGCACCGCGGCGAGCGGGGTCCGGGCGACGCGGCATGCCGGACGGGTCGGTGCCGATCGTGATCCGCGGCGGCTCGCGCGGCGGCGCCTCGGCATCGACGGTTGCCGTTGCGGTGGTCGCAGCTGCGAAACCGTCGTCGATGGCGTCGGGCGATTCACCAGGCAACGGACCCGACGGGTCATCCTCCCAGCTCAACTCTCCGGTGGGGTCGGACGGACGATCTGCCTCCACGACATCGACCGGGGCCGATACCGCAGGAGTGGACAGCGTGCCCGACGGCTCGTCAACGCTGTCACCCTCTTTCCACACCGGCGACTCGGAGGTGAACGTGGACCAGACATCGAGTTCGTCGCCATCAGACTCGCTGGCGGCAACCGCATCGATCTTGGGCATTTCGCCGGTGGGCGGCTCGGTCCAATGCGGCATCTGGCCGGTTGCATCGTCACCGAAACTCAGACCTTCGTCATCATCGGCACTCGCACGCTCCGGGCTCGTGACTCCGCCGGAGTCGTCGCCAAATAGCGGGCCACCGAAGTCTTCGTCGTTGAAGTCGTCCATCGAGGCCTCGAAGCGCCCTGGACGCCGGCCTCCAGCATTGGACTCGCCTGCGTTGTCGTTGCGCCAGATGTCGTCGCTCATGTCATTCTCCTCGTTTGCTCGACGGCCCGTCAGACCTCGAGCAACTCCTGCTCTTTGCGGCCCAGCGCGTCATCGATCTGGTCGACGTGTTCACTCGTGACCTTGTCGAGTTCTTTCTCGGCGCGCTCGAGGTCGTCCTCGGAGACCTCGCCTTCCTTCTGCTCTGCTTCCATGGCCTTACGAGCATCACGCCGCAGGTTGCGCAGCGTGATGCGGCCGTCTTCAGCCATGTTGCGCGCCACCTTGACATACTCTTTGCGCCGCTCTTCGGTCAGCTGCGGCAATGAGAGCCGAATGGCGACGCCGTCGTTGCCGGGGTTCACGCCGAGGTCGCTCTCTCGAATTGCCTTCTCGATTGCCTCGAGCGAGCCGCGGTCATGCGGCTTGATGAGCAGTTGACGAGCCTCGGGAACCGAGATCGATGCAAGCTGCTGCAACGGCACCGGAGCGCCGTAGTACTCGATGGTGATGCGCTCGACGAGCGCTGGGCTGGCTCGTCCGGTACGCACGGTTCCGAACTGCGAACGCGTGTGTTCGACCGCCTTCTCCATCTTGTCCATGGTCTCGAGCAAGGTGTCTTCGATCACGAGTTCCCAGGCTAGTGCCTGGTCACTGCCGTACGAGGGTGCCCTCTGGTCCCCCCTGCACGATGCTGCGCAGCGACCCCTCGACCGACATGTCAAAAACGACAATCGGAATGTCGTTTTCTCGACAGAACGCAATGGCGGTGGTGTCCATCACCTTCAGGTCCTTGGTCATCACTTCCATGTAGGACACCTCGTCGTACTTGGTCGCGGTGTCGTCGGTTCGCGGGTCAGCGGAATAGATGCCGTCGACACCGGAGTGCGTTCCCTTGATGACCACGTCCGCCTCGATCTCTGCAGCGCGCAGAGCAGCGGCGGTATCGGTGGTGAAAAACGGGTTGCCCGTTCCCGCAGCGAAGATGACGACGCGCCCCTTCTCGAGGTGACGAACCGCGCGCCGGCGAATGTATGCCTCGGCAATACGCGGCATCTCGATGGCCGACTGCACTCGCGTCTCTTGGCCCTGACGCTCGAGAGCGTCCTGCAAGGCAAGGGCATTCATCACCGTGCCGAGCATGCCGATGTGGTCGGACTGGGTGGCGTCCATTCCCTTCAGGGAACCTTCACGGCCTCTCCAGAAATTGCCGCCACCGACCACCACCGCCACATCGACGTTCAGGTTTTGGCGCAGGTCGATGATCTCCTTGGCGGTGGCCTCGAGTGTTGCTCCGTCAAGGCCCGACCCAGCTGCTCCTGCAAGTGCCTCGCCCGACGGCTTGAACAGAATTCGCTTGAACGACGGACGGGGAAGAGTCTCAGACACGAGGCCCGAGACTAACGGCTGGCGCCAGACCACCACGAAACTCCCTCACCGGTGAGCCCCGGTCGGCCGTCACCCTCCTCAGACCCACCACATCGTTCGACCCCGAAAACGCCAAACGACCCGCAGTCGGAACTGCGGGCCGTCAGGATTCGTGTTCAGCAAAGCTGAGCGGCGATCAGCCGATTTCGACTTGGGCGAAAGCCTTGATGGAAGCCGAGCCGATGAATTGCTTCACCGTCTGCTTGTCATCTTTCGCATACGGCTGCTCGAGCAGTGCCACGTCCTTGAAGAACCCCTGGATGCGACCATCCACGATCTTCTCGATGGCCTGCTCGGGCTTGCCCTCGTTGCGCGTGATGGTCTCGAGCGTCGCGCGCTCTGCAGCGACGACATCGGCCGGCACGTCGTCTTTGGCCAGGTACTTTGGGCGAGCAAACGCGATGTGCACGGCAATGTCGTGTGCGAGCTCAGCGGAGCCGCCTTCGATCTCGACGAGGACGCCGTTCACGCCGCGTCCGCCCTGCACGTGCTGGTACGAACCAACATCGTTGCCATCTGCTGCTTCGATGCGTTCGACTGCACCAACGCTGATGTTCTCCTTGAGCGTCACCTGGAGTTCTTCGAACTGTTCGGTGCGTTCGGCGATTGCTTCGGTGCCCTTTTCAGCAACCAATGCAGCGAGTGCTTCGGCTTCTCCCTTGAAGAGGTCCGAACCAGCGGTGAAGTCGGTCTCGCACTTGAGTTCGACGATGGCGGCCACGTTGCCGGCAATGGTGAGTGCAACGACGCCTTGCGTGGCATCGCGATCCTCGCGCTTGGCGCTTGCAGCCAAGCCCTTCTCACGCAGCCACTTCTTCGCAGCTTCCATGTCACCGTCGTTCTCGGTGAGCGCCTTCTTACAGTCCATCATTCCGGCGCCGCTGGAATCGCGGAGCGCCTTGACGTCTTTGGCAGTGAATTCCATGGTGTTCAGTCTTCCTTCGGTGCTTCGGGCTCACCCTCGGCCTCAGCGGCCATGGGAGCAGCGGATGCTTCGGCGCTCGGAGCTGCTTCGGGCTCTGCAGCGGCTTCGGCGGGAGCGTCCTTGGTTGCGTTGAGACGGGCATCGCGATCGGCCTGCGCCTGAGCAGCGGCGTCTCGGGCAGCCTTTTGGGCGTTCTCGAACGCTGCGACTTCTTCGGGCGACTTCTCGACGGCCGGTGCGGGCGCCGGGTTGCGCTTCTGGGCAATGAAACGGCCTTCGGCCACGGCGTCAGCGATGACACGGGCGAAGAGGCTGTTGGAGCGGATGGCGTCGTCGTTGCCCGGGATCGGGTAGTCGACGACTTCGGGGTTCACATTGGTGTCGACGACCGCAACGACCGGGATACCGAGCTTGCGAGCTTCGGTGACGGCGATGTGCTCCTTGAGCGTGTCGAGCACGAAGATCGCGTCAGGCGCCTTCTTCATGTCGCGCAGACCACCAAGGTTCTTCTGCAGCTTGGTGAGCTCACGGTTGAGCAGCAGCGCTTCTTTCTTGATCATCACTTCGGTCTCACCGGAGGCGACCATGCGCTCGTACTCGAGCATCTTGCCGACGCGCTTCGAGATGGTCTCGAAGTTGGTGAGCATGCCGCCGAGCCAACGCTCGTTCACGTACGGCATGCCACAGCGGTCGGCGTAGCTCTTGATGGGATCCTGCGCCTGCTTCTTGGTGCCGACGAACAAGATGTTGCCGCCACCGGCAACGAGATCGCGAACGTAGCCGTACGCGGTTTCGACACGGGGCAGCGTCTGCTGCAGGTCGATGACGTAGATGCCGTTGCGCTCTCCGAAGATGAAGCGCTTCATCTTCGGGTTCCACTTACGGGTCTGGTGACCGAAGTGGGCTCCGGCCTCCAACATTTGACGCATGCTGATGACAGCCATGTGATGCTCCTTGTAGCGGTTCTTCCCACCGATCGGCGCCCGGGGGCGACCGCATGTTGAACGATGGGACAATGAGTTGGTCGACATACCGGACGGTATGCCAACCCTGAACGCTATCGGAACGGGGCCACAGCTACACCAGGCGCTGCGCAGCTGAGTCGAGGGGGCGGAGCAGGACGCGCCGTTGCTCCATCGACGGGAATCAATCGGGAGCGTCCGACCAGCCGACCGAGATACTTGGCCGGGTCGACGTAGCGATCCCCTCGCCGCAAGCCGAAGTAGAACGACGCGGACGTTGCACCGACGATGCTGCGCGCAGGGACTCGGTCTCCCGACTGCAGCTTGGACTCGGCGAGGTGTCCATATGTGGCGCGCCACCCATCGACGTGGCGAATGACGACCCAGCGCACCCCGGCAATCACCCCCGTCCAGCTCACGACCCCTGCAGCGACGGAGCGAACCGAGCGACCCGGAGCTGTTCGGTATTCGATCCCGCGGTTCCCCGCGCAGTACGGGCACAACGGCTCACGGAACGGGTCCGACACCGTGCCGACAGTGGGCTGACGCCAACAAGGTGTGGCGAAAGCGACGCTGCTGGGACCCAGCATGGTCTGCAAGATGAACGCAACGGTGAAAGGAATGACGCGTAACGACACGGTGCCTCCTGATGATCGGTGGATCTGGAGGACGCCACACGGCGCCGAAACAGCGTCAGGCGACGCCAGCGGCGCTCATACGCGAGCGCAAGTGCAAGACCGACTTGGTGTGAATCTGTGAGACACGGGATTCGGTGACCCCGATGACTTCGCCAATCTCGGAAAGGGTGAGACCCTCGTCGTAGTACAGCGACAGCACGAGCTTCTCACGCTCGGGGAGCTTCTTGATCTCGACGCGCATGATCAGGCTGAGCTCTTTTTCTTCGATCACCGCAGACGGCGAACCAGACATTGCCGTGTCGGGCGCCGACGGTTCCGCACCCGCCGCAATGGCTCGATCGAGCGGACCGATCGTGGTGCTGGCAATCGATGACAACCACTTGGTCAGTTCCGCATCAGAGATCTGCAGGTGGGTGGCGAGTTCCTCGTCGCTCGGCGCTCGACCTTCCTTGTGCTCGAGCTCGGCAAACGCCTTCTCCACTTGACGGGCCCTGCTCCGCACCGACCGTGGCACCCAGTCCAGTTGACGCAGTCCGTCGTAGATGGCGCCTCGGATTCGAGGCACCGCAAAGGTCTCGAACTTCACGCCCCGTTCCGGATCGAAGCGCTCGATTGCATCGATCAATCCAAACACCCCGCTGCCGATGAGGTCACCGGAATCGACATTGCTCGGGAGTCCGGCGCCGATTCGACCGGCAACGAACTTGACCAACGGCGAATAGTGAACAATCAGATGGTCGCGGGCCGCGGGCTTCTGCCGCTTGAGCCAGCGGTTCCACTGCATCTGGAGGTCTGCGTCTTCTGGAACGATGCTCATGCTCTTGGGTGTGCCTCGCGGTAGGCCGCCGAAAGTCGTTCTCGGCTGACGTGAGTGTAACGCTGTGTCGTCGCGACATCTGAATGACCGAGCAGTTCCTGCACCGCACGGAGATCAGCTCCCCCATCGAGGAGGTGGGTCGCAAAGCTGTGTCGGAGCGCATGAGGGTGCGTGGCAACCGGTGATCGACGGTCGACCACTCGGCGCACATCGCGCGGTGTGAGCGCATTGCCGCGCTCGTTTGCGAACAGCGCATCACCGAGTTCGGGCGCGACCACGTCACTTCGCAGCGACAGCCAGCGACTCAATGCGGCGATGGCTGGTTCGCTGAGCGGCACTCTGCGCTCCTTTGCGCCCTTGCCCCACACTGTTGCTGCCCCGCGATGAAGATCGAGCGCCGACGTGGTCATGGTGCACAACTCACTCACGCGAAGACCGGACCCGTACAGCACTTCGAGCAGCGCATCGTCGCGCAGCCGGCGCCACTCCGGTTCAGCATCGCTGCCCAGTTCAGGAGCATCGAGCAGACCGCTCAATTCGTGTGCATCGAGCACTCGAGGAAGTCGGCCATTGCCTCCCGACACCGCAATGCCAATCGTCGGGTCGACCGGCAAGAACCCGTTGGCCACCGACCAGCGGAAGTAGCGACGAAGAGATGCTGTCTTGCGCGCGATGGTTCGACGGGCGAAATCACGAGTGGTGAGGAATGCGAGGTAACGCCGCACGGTGGCCCGAGTGACAAGCTCAGGGCCAGCGAGTCCGAGGCGATTGCACCACTCGACGAAACCGCGGACATCGCTGCAGTACGCCGTCTTGGTATTGGACGACATGGCAGTGAGCGCGTCACCAAAGTCGTCGATACGCCAGTTGCTCACGGTCCGATCGTAGGACGATCAATCGTCGGCCGCAGGGATAGGGCTACCGATGTTCACCGAGTGAGACCCTCCAGCGACTCGTACCAGCCGCCAACTTCGATGAGCCACCCAGCATGCTCGAGTTGCGCCAGTGTGCGAGCGGCTTGTCCCAGCGTGGACCCCGTGGCCACTGCCACGGACTCGATGCTCTGTGCACGCTCACGCACAAGCGCCAAGACGCTTGCCTCCTGAGGTGATGGGATGCGGCGCGAGTCGATCGCCTGGCGACCGGCCCGTCGATGATCGAGTCCGAGCGCGGCGAGCACCGTGTCGGTAGATGCCGCTGGTGCCGCTCCGTCCTCGAGTAGCCGATTCGTACCGATCGAAGATCGCTGATCGACGGGCCCCGGAACCGCAAAGACGTCGACACCGCGCTCGGCTGCTTCACGCGCGGTGATGAGGCTGCCACCACGTTCCCGGCTCTCGACGACGACCAGGAGTTCGCTCAGCGCAGCGAGAATCCGATTCCGCTGAGGGAAGCGGAACGGCTCAGGCTTCGTGCCAGGCGGCCACTCCGACAACACGACGCCGCGCGCTGCAACGTCAGACCACAACCCGGCGTGGCGACGCGGGTAGGGCTGATCATGGCCATTGGCAACCACAGCCAGTGGCACCCCGCTCGGCACCGAGAGCGCGCCTCGATGCGCAGCACCGTCGATGCCGAGCGCCAGGCCTGACACAACCGCCACACCTGCTTCGGCGAGTTCTTGACCGAAGCGCGTGGCGGTGATGGTGCCGCGCCGAGTCGGGTTGCGAGTTCCAACGATGCCCACACGACGCATACCCAAGCCACCGAGGCATCCCTGAGTAAACAGCAACGCGGGGCGCCGTGGATCGTCGATGAGCTGGGGTGGATACTCGTCATCGTCCGGCACGACGATGTGAACTGCGAGGTCTCGACAACGAGCAGCCACATCGGCCGGCTGGTTCTTGTCCGCCGAAGCAGCCCAACGTCGTCGAAGTTCTGGCTGCTGATCGAACAGCGCACCGATCGAACCCGAAGGCGCAACGGCACCGCTTGCGACGTGGAACGCCTCGATTGGGGACCGGCCCACCTGCAGCGCGACCAGGCGCGTCGTGGTCATCAGGTCGAACCCGGCCAACGCAGCGAGATGCGCTCGTTCCGCGGCGTTCATGCCATGCTCCCGATCGCGTGCGGCGGCCGGATTCGAGCTCGCAGGCCCAGTGCCAATGCGACGATCTCTTCGTCGATGCGCTCGACTTCGACCGGCGCGAGGTCCGCAATGGTCCTCGCCACCCGGCGGATGCGGTGATAGCCGCGGGCACTGAGCCGCCCGCCTTCCATCTCGCGGCGCAACTGTTCGAGCGCCGCTGGATGCAGCGGCGCCACCTGGTCGAGCTCGCGAGCTGCCAATTGGCTGTTGAGACTTCCTTGTCGTTGCAGTGCCCTGGCCTGAGCGGTTGCGACCCGTTCGCGCACGATCGCACTCGATTCGCCACGCCGACCGGCGATGAGGTCGTCCACCTCAGGGCGCTCGACTCGCACTCGGAGGTCGAACCGGTCGAGGAGTGGCCCCGAGACGCGGCCCGCGTACTTGTTCAACCGCATCTCGCCGCACTCACAGCCTCCCGGCTCGTTGCCATCTCCGCACGGACACGGATTCATGGCAGCCACGAGTTGGAACCTCGACGGCATGGTGACGTGGAGCGCTGCTCTGCTCACCGACACGGTTCCTGCTTCGAGCGGCTGGCGAATCGTGTCCATGACACGCGGGGCGAACTCGGGCAGTTCATCCATGAACAGCACACCACAGTGGGCAATGCTGATTTCACCCGGTCGCAGCGAGTGTGATCCGCCTCCCACGATTGCCACCTGTGAGCTGGTGTGATGTGGGGCGCGAAACGGCGGGCGCAGCACGAGACCACCGGGCGGGAGCGTGACGCCTGCTGCCGAGTGGATCATCGTGACCTCCAGCGCTTCATCACGTTGCAGGGTCGGCAACAAACTCGGCAGCCGCGCTGCCAGCATGGTTTTGCCTGCGCCCGGAGGACCGACGAACAGACAGTGGTGGCCACCAGCCGCGGCGATCTCCAGAGCGTGGCGGGCCATCGGCTGACCAATGACATCGGCCAGGTCCGGCTCGGGGCACGGCGTGTCATCACACCGCGGAAGGTCCTGGTCCGGCCACGGTGCGCTGTTCACCAGCACATCCAAGAGTTCGACGAGGTGCTCGCATGGCCGAACCTTTCCCTGCGCAATCACGCCGGCCTCGTGGGCGTTCCCGACAGCGACCACGAGCTGCGCTGCCTCGATGACGCCAGCCATCGGCGCCACGCCCGGTACGGCACGTATCGAACCGTCGAGTCCGAGTTCACCGACGAACCCCATCGACGAGATTGCCTCCATCGGGATCTGATCGGATGCAGCGAGCACGCCGACAGCAATGGCGAGGTCGAGCCCCGACCCGGACTTGCGCTGCTGTGATGGTGCGAGGTTGACCGTGACCTTGATGTCAGGCCAGCGAGCGCCGCTGGACATGACCGCAGCGCGAACCCGATCACGAGCTTCGCGGACCGATTCGTCAGGAAGCCCGACGACGTGGAATCCCGGCAAGCCCTTGGCCACGTGGACCTCGACGGCTACTGGGTGCCCCTGCGCTCCGAACAGCACAGCGGATGGAACAGATGCGAACATCACAACCTCCTGGATCAATGGGTGACCGAGGAGGGGTGCGACACGTGACCCCACGACACGTTGGGAGAGAACCTAACGAAGGGGTGCCTCAGAGTTGTCGTGACACAGCTGGCGAGCGCCGCCCGATCGAGCGTGGAAGCTGACATGATCTCTGCGTGCGAACCACGAGAACACTGCTGACCTGTGGAGTGCTCGGCGCGGCCGCGCTGGCTGCATGCGGCAGCGACGA
>JBGCEY010000079.1:0-3631 GCA_045106645.1 Ilumatobacter sp. | reverse complement strand
CGAATTCGAACTCGGGATCGAGCGCCGCTTGCTTCCTGCGTCGTTCCAGGGCCAAGACGTCAACGCCGGCATCGACTTCGACACGAACACCGTGTTTGCGTACACCGACGACTGCGCCGTCGTGGCGTCGACACCGTTGCCGGGCTGACCTCGACCTTTCGGCTGACCGGGACCTTTCGGCTGCGGTCTCCGAGCTGCTTGAAAAGATCGCGGCGCAGCGCGGCTAGCCTTGCGACCCATGGCAGGTAACCCGCTCACCGATCCGAACTGGGCGGAATCCACGACCGACCAGGTCGTCAAGCTCGTCGACCAGGTGAAGGCCAAGACCACCAAGCCAGCCGTCATGGCTGCACGCGGTCTCGTCTTCGGTCTGCTCGCCATCTTCTTGGGCCTGTTCGCCGTGGTGCTACTGCTCGTTGGACTCACCCGAGGCCTGCAAGCAGCGCTCGAACCACTGCTCGAACAGCCGCGTGCGGTGTACGTCAGCTACTTCATCGTCGGTGGCATCTTGTCGATCATCGGCCTGCTGCTGTTCAAGAAGCGCAACGACACGTCCGGCGCTGTCTGACCAACTACGGATTCTGCGACCCGGTTCGAACATCCGAACTCGGGTGACGCCGGGAATGGTTTGCGCTGCCGCGACGTTCATTGGTCTGCAAGATGTGAGCGGCACACTGCTGCTCCCCCACACTTCGAATCACCTCTCTCCGGGAGTCCGACATGACCGACACCACCAGCAGCCCCAGCGACAAGATCCACGATGTGGTGATCGTCGGGTCCGGCCCGGCCGGCCTCACCGCAGCGATCTACACCGCTCGCGCCAACTTGGCGCCCTTGATGATCGAAGGTGAGCCGTCGTCGACCTCCGACCAACCCGGTGGCCAGTTGATGCTCACCACCGAAGTCGAGAACTTCCCGGGTTTCCGCGATGGCATCATGGGCCCCGAGTTGATGGACGAAATGCGTGCACAGGCCGAGCGCTTCGGCACCACCATCCTCACCGAAAAGGTGTCCTCGATCGACTTCGGCGAGAAGCCGTACAGCGTCACCACGCGTGAAGGCACCTACCGCGCCAATGCGGTCATCGTGTCCACTGGTGCGCAGTCATTGATGCTCGGCCTCGAAGCCGAAGAGCGTCTGATCGGCCACGGTCTCTCCACCTGCGCCACGTGTGATGGATTCTTCTTCCGTGGTCACGAGATCGCAGTGGTGGGCGGTGGCGACTCAGCACTCGAAGAAGCCAGCTTCTTGACCAAGTTCGCCGACAAGGTCACCCTCATTGTTCGTCGCGACGAGCTGCGTGCCTCGGCGATCATGCAGGATCGTGCCAAGGCCAACCCGAAGATCGAGTTCCTCTGGAACACGTCGGTCACCGAGGTGAACGGCGCCGACAAGGTCGAGAGCGTCGACATCGTCAACAACGTCACGGGCGAGACGGGCACCCTGAACGTCACCGGCTTGTTCATCGCGATTGGCCACAAGCCGAACACCGACCTGTTCCGCGGCGTGCTGGACATGGACGAGAGCACCGGCTACCTGGTCACCCGACCCGACTCCACCTACACCAACATTCCCGGCGTGTTCGCATGTGGCGACGTGAAGGACTCGGTGTATCGCCAGGCAATCACCGCTGCGGGCAGTGGTTGCATGGCAGCGATCGACGCCGAACGCTGGCTCGAAGACCAGCACTGACTCCTGGGCCCGTCAGGCGGGCGCAGGGCTGACGTAGTTGGTGATGTCGATCGTGAGCTGCGTCGCAGACAGCGAGAAGATGCACATGTGGCCGGTGGGGTCCAGCCGGGTCAGCACGGCGTTGCCACCGTTCACTCCGGCAACGTAGTTCAAGCTGGCGATATTCGGCCGTGGGTCCTGACACGGATGGATGGTGATGTATCCGTTTGCCTCGGCCTGAATCGCGGTGACGTTGAGCTCGACCGTGTCGACGTTTGAGGGAATGCCGTCACGGCCCGCCACTTGGATGCGTATCTGGGAACCAGCACGGAGCTGGCCGATGGCCTGGTCGAAGCCATCGACCGTCGTCCCCGAGAAGCGGGTGTCGACGAAGCGCGATGGCCCAACCGGTTCCAAGGTGATGGCCTCGGAGTCAACAGCAGCGTCGGCGCCGTCGCTGCTGAGGTAGCCCGAGATGTCGGCGGTGAGGTGCACGTTGGATCGGGTGAACAAACAGAGGTCGCCGTTTGCGTCGAGTTGCGCAATGGTCTCGTTGCCTCGGTTCACCCCGGCGATGTAGTTCAAGCTCGCAGCGTTGGGGGTGGTTGCCAAGCATGGATGCACGGTCACGTATCCCGTGGCATCGGCGCCGACTGCTGTGACGTTGACGATGACTGCAGCAGCGTCGTCGGGAATGTCGCCGCGGCCAGCGACATCGAGTCGATACGTCGTGCCCGCATTCACACGCCCGCGAGCCTGTGCCGACCCGTCGATCGTCTCACCCGTCGCCCGGGTGTCCAGAAAGCGTGCCGGGCTGATCAGTTCGATCGGCGATTGGACATCGATGTAGCCCGACACGTCGATGGTCATGTGCGTACTCGACCGCGTATACAGACAGATCTCCCCATCGGATGTGAGTGGAATGATCACCTCGTTGCCGAGATTCACGTTCGCCGAGTAGTTCAACGATGATGCCAAGGGCCGCGGGGCCAGACATGGATGCGCGGTGATGAAGCCGTTGGCTTGGGGCCGCACTGCCGTGATGTTCGCCACCACGGCAACCGCATCGACCGGCACACCGCCGCGACCTGCGATCGCCACGCGGTAGTCGCTTCCCGCCAGGCGCATTCCCTCGCCTTGGAACCGCTGATCGAACGTGGCGCCGGTCGAGCGCGTATCCACGAATCGCTCGGGGTCCAGCGACGTCGCCGGACCAGGGTCGAACGTCGCGCCGAGAATGGCCACGATCGTCAACCTGGTGCTGTCGGTCTCGATCACTCCTTCGTCATCGGTGGCCTGAACGGCGATGTCGTTCTGGCCAGGGTCGCCGAAGGTGTTGGTGTCGAAGGTGGGTGTAGCACCGGTTGCGTCGTCGAAGTCGCCGTCGTCGTCGAAGTCCCACGCCAGGTCAGGGGTTCCACCATCAGCGTCGCTGGTTGTTGCCGACAGCGTGACCGTCGCTCCCCCGAACACCGTGTATGGGCCGCCGGCATCGACCACCGGATCGGTGGTGATCTTCACGATCGCCGTGTCGGTCACCGTCTCGCCTTCGTCGTCGGTCGCCTGCACCGTCACGATGTTCTCACCCGGAGCACCGAAGTCCTTCGAGTCGAATTGAGGATTGTCGTCGGTGTCGTCGTCGAACAAGCCGTCGCCGTCGAAGTCCCAGGCCAGGGTCGGCGTACCACCATCCGGGTCACTCGTCGTCGCCGCCAACCGAACCCTTCTGTCTTCCTCCACCGTGTACGGACCCCCCGCATCCACCAACGGGTCCGTCTTGATCGTCACGGTCGCCGTGTCGGTTGCGGTCACCCCTTCGTCGTCGGTGGCCTGCACCGCGACCGTGTTGCTGCCGGGCGCGCCGAACAGCGACGGATCGAAGGTCGGCGTCAACCCCGTTGCATCATCAAACTGACCATCACCATCGAAATCCCACGCCAACGTCGGCGTCCCACCATCG
>JBGCEY010000078.1:0-8856 GCA_045106645.1 Ilumatobacter sp. | reverse complement strand
TGGAACGCGGCGGTGTGCCTGATGATCCGCTCGACGACATCCGGGCCGCGTTCGTCGATCGTCTCCCGGCACTCGTGGAGGCCATCGCTGCCTCCTCGTGACCGGCCGCGGCTTCGAGTGGTCAAGCTGCGCGCGACAGCGACCAGATCAGCTGGTACCCCGCCAGTTCCCCATCGATGACGATCTCACCGACACCCACTGTGCCGCTCCAGTCGCCGCTGCTGATGTCGATTCGAATCGAGAAGTTGTTGAACGGCGTGTCCTCGTAGTCGAAGCCCGCCGACTCGATGATGCCGCTCGCGAAGAACGCTTCGAGTTCGGCGAATCGATCCACGTCGTAGAACTCGCGCATCTCGATGTAGCCGCCCTGTGGGATGGTGCCGAACGACTCGACCACGCCGAGCCCCTCGCGAACGTCTGAGAGAACGCCGCCCTCCAACGTCGGGAGCGATGTCTTCCACGAAGGAACCGCAACGTCAGCGGTGCGCTGCTCGAGTCGAACCTGCAACGAGGGCTCGTCTGGCTCCGGTGCGTCGACGCCGCGGATCACCATGCGATCGTTCAGCTCGCCGCCGTCGAGCGGGGGCGCTGTGTACAAGTCGTTGTTGAACGAGTCGCGCTGGAACGACTTGCGCTCCCATCGAGTCTCGGGTGCAGACTCGACAGCGAGCAGGACCGAATCGACGGTGGTCGCGTCACCCGGCGCGTCGATGCCCACGTGACGTTCTTCTTCGACCTGCAATTCCCCGTCGATGCGCTCGTCGAGTGAATACTCGTGAAAGATGCCGGTGATCGCGCCTTGCGGGTAGGGAAAGTCAGCTGGCAGCTCGAAAATCGGCAGCACCGCCTCGGCACTGACTGGCAATCCGAAGGTCACTGCCAGTTGGTCCATGCGTGCGTTCGCGGCCACGGTGAACAATGGCCCGTCGAAGGGCGTGCTCCCGCGCTCGGGAGTCACATCGATTGGTGCTGGCGTGGTGGGAGCGGCCGTGGCTGGAGCAGCGGTGCCGGCGCTGACCGTGTCAGGAGCAGCGATGCCGGGTTCGGGTTCGGGTTCGGGTTCGGTGTCGGCCGGCGAAGCTGTTGCCGGAGCGGAAGTTGGAACGGTCGGCGAAGCATCCGATCCGCCGCCACAGGCGACGAGGCTCCACATTGTTGCGGCGCCCAGAACCCAGCACCTGAGTGTCGAGAACGTGAAACCGGACAGTGTCCGAGTCGGGGGAGCGATCATGAGGTCACTCAACCCCACGGGCGTGATGGCTGCGTCAAACGAGCACCTCAGGCATCCGTTGTGGCGCGAGTCACCTCAAGTGAGAGCACACCGCGCAGACGCGCGTGTTGGAAGGCCACATCGCGCTCCGTAGCATTGCATGGCCGTACTCGGAAGGTATTCCGAGTACATCACGGCAAGACATAACCGCAACTGACGTCCGACCAGGCCACCCGCATCGATTGGGATTGGAACCAGCCGGCACAACAGAGTTCTCAGCTCCGTATGCACGTCGACATCTTTCGTGCTGCGGAGCTTTTACGTGGAGAACGGCCGGCATCCCGGTCGTTTGGACAACGACATCGAAGAAGAGAGCACGCCTCATGGCACAACAAGCGATCGTCGGCGAAAAGGTCGGCATGACACAGACGTGGGTTGACGACAAAGTCGTCCCCGTCACCGTCGTCAAGGTCGAACCACTGCGCATCGTTCAGATCAAGACGACCGAGCGCGATGGCTACACCGCCATCCAGGTCACCTACGGCACCAAGGAAGCGAAGAAGTTGAACCAGCCGCAAGCTGGCCACTTCGCCAAGTCGGGAGTTGCCCCTGGCAAGCGCCTGGTCGAGCTGCGGCTCGATTCGGTCGACGGCCTCGAAGTCGGACAGGAGATCACCGTCGAGGAGATCGCCGCTGGCTCGAAGGTCGATGTCACGGGCACCAGCCGAGGCAAGGGCTTCGCCGGCGTCATGAAGCGTCACAACTTCGGTGGCGCTCCTGCATCTCACGGTGCCCACAAGAACCACCGCAAGCCCGGCGCCATTGGTCAGTGCGCCTTCCCGGCTCGTGTGTTCAAGGGCATGAAGATGGCGGGCCACATGGGCCACGAGCAGGTCACCACGCAGAACCTCACCGTCGTGTCGTCGGACACCGAGCGCAACATTCTGCTCATCAAGGGCGCCGTTCCCGGCCCCGCAGGCGGCGTCGTCACCGTGCGTAACGCCGTGAAGCTCGCTGGAAAGGGCGCCTGATCATGGCTGAAGTCAACCTCAAGAACGCCGCTGGCAAGGACGCTGGCAAGGTCGAACTGGACGCCGGTGTCTTCGGTCTCGAGCCCAACGTCCCGGTCATGCACCAGGTCGTCACGGCGCAGCTCGCTGCTCGCCGCTCGGGAACCCAGAGCACCAAGACTCGCTCCGAAGTTCGTGGTGGCGGTCGCAAGCCGTACGGCCAGAAGGGCACGGGTAACGCCCGTCAAGGCTCCATCCGTGCACCGCACTTCACCGGCGGTGGCATTGCGCTCGGCCCCAAGCCACGCAAGTACGACCAGAAGACCCCGAAGAAGATGGTGAAGCTCGCCACCCGCTCGGCGCTGTCGGATCGTGCTGGCGAAGGCAAGGTCGTCGTCGTCGACGCCTGGAGCTTCGACACGCCGTCCACCAAGTCCGCCAAGCAGGCGCTCGACGCACTCGACGTGGCTGGCAACGTGCTCGTCGTGTTGAGCCAGGACGACACCAACGCACTGTTGAGCTTCCGCAACCTGGCCAACGTCCAGGTCATTGCTTCCGCTGAACTGAACGCCTATGACGTGCTGTGCAGCGATTGGGTCGTGTTCACCAAGGCCTCGCTGCCCCAAGCAGACGGCCCGAGCGCCGGCCAGCGTGTCGAGACCGCCGCTGCTGTCGAGGAAGCGTCAGAACGCCTCGAAGCCGCTGGCGACAGCGATGACGATGGCGTGTCGAACGCTGTTGATCCCTCGCCGCACGGCGAAGGAAGCCATGCGCCGCTCGCCGATGACGCGATGCCCGAGGGTTACCCGATCAAGGGCAACGCTGACTCGATGCTGTACCACCTCCCGGATACGTCGTTCTACAACCGCACGGTCGCCGAGGTCTGGTTCGACACCGAAGAGTCGGCGAAGGCTGCCGGGTTCACCCGCCCCGCTTCCCAGCTCAAGAAAGAAGCCGAAGCAGCGGCTGCTGAGAGCGCCGACGAGACCGAAGGAGAGGACGCCTGATGAAGGACCCTCGCGACATCATCATTGCGCCGATCGTCTCGGAGAAGAGCTATGAGCTCATCGAGACCGGCGTGTACACCTTCCAGGTGCACACCTCGGCCAGCAAGCCGGAAATCCGTGACGCCGTCGAGTCGATCTGGGGCGTTGAAGTCTCCAAGGTCAACACGCTCAACCGTCCTGGCAAGAAGAAGCGCACCCGCGGCACGAACCGAGTCGGCACCAAGCCGGCCACGAAGCGTGCAATCGTGACCCTGGCATCGGGCGAAATCCCGCTGTTCGAGAACTGAGGGACTGACCATCATGGCAATCCGTTCACGCAAGCCCACCAGCCCCGGACGTCGCTTCCAGACGAGCCACGACTTCCGCGAGGTCACCAAGACCACGCCGGAAAAGTCGTTGCTCGCCAAGAAGTCGAAGTCCGGCGGCCGCAACTCTTACGGTCGCAAGACCAGTCGTCACCGCGGTGGTGGCCACAAGCAGCAGTACCGCATCATCGACTTCAAGCGCACCAAGGACGACGTCGTCGCCAAGGTCGCTGCCATCGAGTACGACCCGAACCGCACCTGCCGCATTGCACTGCTCCACTACCTGGACGGTGAAAAGGCCTACATCCTCGCTCCGAAGAACCTGAACGTGGGCGACCGCATCACGTCGGGTCAGGGCTCGGACATCAAGCCCGGCTGTGCGATGCCGTTGCGCTACATGCCCGTCGGCACCACGGTCCACAACGTCGAGCTCCGCCCCGGTGGCGGTGGCAAGATCGGCCGTTCCGCCGGAATGTCCGTGCGCCTCATTGCCAAGGAGGGCGACTACGCCACGCTGCGTATGCCCTCCACGGAGATGCGCCGAGTCCTTCTCGACTGCCGTGCAACCGTCGGCGAAGTCGGCAACTCCGAGCACGAACTCGTGAAGATCGGTAAAGCCGGTCGTAACCGCTGGAAGGGCAAGCGCCCCCAGACCCGTGGTGTGGCCATGAACCCGGTCGACCACCCCCTCGGCGGTGGCGAAGGCCGCACCTCCGGTGGCCGCCCGGCCGTGTCCCCTTGGGGCAAGCCCGAAAGCCGCACCCGCAACAAGAAGAAGAGCTCACAGCAGCTCATCATCCGCCGTCGTCGTACCGGAAAGGGCGGCCGTCGCTGAGGCGACGGACGCAGTAGAGGAAATCACTCATGGCACGCAGCCTCAAGAAGGGCCCCTTCGTCGACGAGCATCTGCTCAAGAAGATCGACGCCCAGAACGCCGCCGGCGAGCGCAAGGTCATCAAGACCTGGTCCCGCCGCAGCACGATCATTCCCGACATGGTCGGCCACACCCTGGCTGTCCACGACGGCCGCAAGCACGTCCCGGTCTACGTGACCGAGTCGATGGTGGGCCACAAGCTCGGTGAGTTCAGCCCGTCACGCACCTTCAAGTTCCATGCCGGCATGGAACGTGGAGCGAAGCGCTGATGACCGGTCCCAAGCTCAACGAGAAGTCCTACGTCGCAGGCCAGCGTGCCGGCACGAAGGCAACCGCCAAGTACGTGCGCAGCTCGGCCTCCAAGGCCCGTGCGGTGCTCAACCTCATCCGTGGCGTCGACGTCGTGTCGGCTGACCAGATCTTGCAGCTCACCGACCGCCACATCGCCCACGATGTGCGCAAGGTGCTTGCTTCCGCTGTTGCGAACGCTGTCAACAACGACAGCGAAGACGCCGAAGAGTTGTTCGTCCTCGCCTGCTTCGCAGACGAGGGACCCACGCTTCGCCGTTTCCGCCCCCGTGCTCGTGGCCGCGCCACCCGCATCAACAAGCGCACCTGCCACATCACCGTGGTGGTTGCTCGGATGACCGACGATCGCATCGTCATCGTCCAGGCCCGTCGTGAGCGCCAAGGTGGCGCCAGCGCAAGCGGTCGTCCCGCATCGTCCACCAGCCGTCGTGACCGCGTCCAGCGCAGCCGTGAGCAGGCTGCCGACGATCAGGTCGTCGACACCAGCGTTGAGGATGCAGCCGAGTACGCAGCAGGCGACGCCGACAACGACGGCGAGGCCAACGCGGTCGACGAATCGCCCCACGGCGAGGGCTCGCACGCTCCGCTCGACGATGTCGACGACATGCCCGAAGGCTACGAAATCAAGGGCAACGCACAGTCGATGCTCTACCACGAGCCGGGCTCGCGGTACTACAAGGCCACCAAGGCCGAAGTGTGGTTCGACACCGTCGAATCCGCCGAAGCAGCAGGCTTCTCGAAGCCAGGCGCCGACACCACCACCGAAGAAGACGTCGCCGCTGACGAGGCGGAGGAGAACTAATGGGTCAGAAGATCAATCCGTACGGGTTCCGTCTCGGAATCACCACCGAGTGGAAGTCCCGCTGGTTCAGCGAGCGTGACTACAAGCAGTACCTCACCGAGGACTGGAAGATCCGTGACTCGATCATGGAGCTGCTCGAGTCCGCTGCGATCAGCCGCATCGAGATCGAGCGCACCCGCGACAAGCTCCGGGTGGACGTGCACACCGCACGCCCCGGCATCGTCATTGGTCGCCGTGGCGCCCAGGCTGACGAGCTGCGCAAGATGATCACCGACATCACGGGTAACCAGAAGATCCAGCTCAACATCGTGGAGATCAAGGCGCCCGAACTGGACGCTGCTCTGATTGCTCAGGGTGTTGCTGATCAGCTCATCAACCGTATTGCGTTCCGTCGGGCCATGAAGCGCGCCGTGCAGAACGCTCAGCGCGCCGGTGCGCTCGGCATCAAGGTGCAGTGCTCGGGTCGCCTCGGCGGCGCCGAGATGAGCCGTACCGAGTGGTACCGCGAAGGTCGTGTGCCGTTGCACACATTGCGTGCCGACATCGACTACGGAATGCGTGAAGCCAAGACCACCGCCGGCCGAGTCGGTGTGAAGGTTTGGCTGTACAAGGGTGACATCACCCCGTACAAGAAGGCCAACGACGAAAAGATCCAGCGCGAAGCGGCCATGGCCGTCGGTGAGACCTCTGGTCAGACCGCAGCTGCTGGACCCCGCAAGGTCGTGTCTTCGGGACGCCCCGGAGCCCCCACCGAGGCTCCTCCGTCGGACACCCAGCCACTGGTGCTGGAAGCCGATCCCGAGCTCGAGAAGTTGCTCAGCGATGAAGCAGCTGTCGAGACCCCGGCGGCTGACACCACCTCCACCACCGAGCAGGAAGGCTGAACCTCATGTTGATGCCCCGCAAGGTCGCACACCGCAAGCACCACCGTGGTCGCACCCGTGGTCTCACCAAGGGTGGATCCGGACTCAGCTTCGGCGAGTACGGCATCCAGGCCCTCGAACCCGGTTGGCTCACCGCCCGCCAGATCGAGGCCGCTCGTATTGCCATGACCCGCGCCATCAAGCGTGGCGGCAAGGTCTGGATCAACGTGTTCCCGGACAAGCCGGTCACGAAGAAGCCTGCCGAGACCCGCATGGGTTCCGGCAAGGGCAACCCCGAGTTCTGGGTCGCCGTGGTCAAGCCAGGACGGACGCTGTTCGAGCTGTCCTTCCCTGACGAAGAGACCGCTCGGCTTGCCCTCAACAAGGCAATCCAGAAGCTCCCGATCAAGGCACGCATCATCACCCGTGAGGAGATCATCTGATGGCAGGCAAGAACAGTGACCTGGCTGAACTCTCGATGGGCGAGCTCGTCGACGAACTGAAGGCCACCAAGCAAGAAGCGCTGAACCTGCGCTTTCGCAACGCAACCGGGCAGCTGGAGAACACCGCCGAAATCGGCAAGGTGCGCAAGCAGATCGCCCGTATCAACACCCTCATCCGCAGCAAGGAAATTGCTGCTGCCGAGGCAGGACAGTGAGCATGAGCGACGAAACCACTCAAGACCGCGCCGCACGCAAGACGCGTGAAGGCACCGTCGTGTCGAACAAGATGGACAAGACCGCAGTCATTGCCGTCGTGTCTCGCGTTCCGCACCCCAAGTACAACAAGATGGTGCTGCGCACGACCAAGCTCCATGCCCATGATGAGGCCAACGACGTCAACATCGGCGACAAGGTCCGCGTCATGGAGACCCGTCCGCTGAGCAAGAACAAGCGCTGGCGCATCACCGATGTGCTCGAGCGGGCGAAGTAAGGGGCCACCATGATTCAGCAAGAGTCCCGTCTGCGCGTTGCAGACAACAGCGGAGCCAAAGAAGTGCTCTGCATCAAGGTCCTCGGTGGTACCCGCCGTCGCTACGCCTCGATCGGCGACGTGTTCGTCGCCACGGTCAAGGACGCGATGCCCGGTGCTGGCGTCAAGAAGGGCGAAGTCGTCAAGTGCGTCGTCGTTCGGACCAAGAAGGAAAAGCGCCGTCCCGACGGCAGCTACATCCGATTCGACGAGAACGCTGCTGTTCTCATCAAGGACGACATGACGCCTCGCGGCACTCGTATCTTCGGCCCGGTGGGCCGTGAGCTGCGTGATCGCAAGTTCATGCGCATCGTCTCACTGGCACCGGAGGTGTTGTGATGAAGCTTCGCAAGGGTGACACCGTTGAAGTGATCACCGGCAAAGACAAAGGCACGCAAGGCGAGATCGAGCACGTCTTTCCCAAGACGAACAAGCTCATCGTCAACGGCGTGAACACCGCGTCCAAGCATTCCAAGCCCAGCCGTGCCAACGAGCAGGGCGGCATCATCGACAAGGACATGCCCATCGACGCCAGCAACGTGATGCTGGTACACAAGGGCAAGACCGTCCGTGTCGGCTACAAGGTCAACGACGATGGCACCAAGGTGCGCATCGCTCGTCCGTCCGGAGAAGAGATCTGATGGCTGACACCGTTGAAATTCCCCGTCTGAAGACGAAGTACAACGACGAAGTCGCAGCGCTCCTCAAAGAGCAGCTCGGCATCGAGAACGTGATGCAGATCCCGAAGCTCGAAAAGATCGTCATCAACATGGGCATGGGCCGCGCAGCAGCGCAGCCGTCGCTCATGGATGCCGCCATCGACGACCTCACGGTGATCTCCGGCCAGAAGCCGGTCGTCACGAAGGCGTCGAAGTCGATCGCGAACTTCAAGCTGCGAGAAGGCCAGGCCATCGGCGCCAAGGTCACGCTGCGCGGCGACCGCATGTGGGAGTTCCTGGACCGGCTCGTGTCGGTCGCAATTCCCCGTATCCGCGACTTCCGCGGCCTGCCCGCCCACTCGTGGGACGGACAGGGCAACTACACCTTTGGCCTCAACGAGCAGTCGATGTTCGCCGAGATCAACCCCGACAAGATCGACCACCCTCGCGGGATGGACATCACCATTGTCACCTCGGCCACGAGCAACGAGGGTGGCTATGCCCTCCTCGATGCGTTCGGCTTCCCCTTCAAGAAGGGCGAAGAGGCCGCCAACGCACCCCGCAAGAAGCGCCGCAAGCGTCCGCAGTACGGCAAGAAGAGCAAGTGAACCGGGCCGAGAGAGATATCTGACATGGCAAAGAAAGCACTCATCAACAAGGCCAACAAGAAGCCGAAGTTCAAGGTTCGCGCCTACACGCGCTGCCGGCGCTGCGGTCGTCCCCGTTCCGTCTACCGCAAGTTCGGACTTTGCCGTATCTGCCTGCGTGACCTCGCTCACGCCGGTGAGATTCCCGGTCTGACGAAGTCGAGCTGGTGAGGAAGGACCACACATGCTGACTGATCC